>NZ_JAJAUZ010000053.1 GCF_020532645.1 Streptomyces bambusae | reverse complement strand
CGCCCCGAGCGCCGGACAGGCCGGAGGGTGCAGCGCAGCCCCGACCCCGCGCCTCAAACGCCGGACGGGCTGGAAGGTGCAGCGGAGCCCAGACCCCGCGCCCCGAGCGCCGGACAGGCCGGAGGGTGCAGCGGAACCCGGACCCCGCGCCCCGAGCGCCGGACAGGCCGGAGGGTGCAGCGGAACCCGGACCCCGCGCCCCGAGCGCCGGACAGGCCGGAGGGTGCAGCGGAACCCGGACCCCGCGCCCCGAGCGCCGGACAGGCTGAAGGGTGCGGCGGAGCCCGGGCCCCGCGCCGGGGGCGCCGGTGGGGCTGGGGGCGGCGGGGTCCTGGGCATGCGTCGCGGACGCCGGGAGGCGGGGGTTTGGGGGTGTTGGTGGGGGCGCATAGGGTCGGGGTATGAGCATTGCCACGTTGTTGATTCACGGTGGGGCCGGCGAGGCCGATGCGGCGGTCAGTCGGGTCGGCGGAGTGCCGTTGGTGCCCGCCGGGACGGATTGGCCGGTGTGCGCGTCGTGCCTGGGCGCACTCCAGTTCATCGCGCAGATCGTCCTGGACGGCGACCGCGGCGTCGTCTCGGCGTTCATGTGCGCCAACGACCCCGGCATGTGCGAGGAGTGGGACGCCGGCGCCGGCGGCAACCGGGCGTTCCTGTTCCCGGCGGCCGGCCTGGTGCCGATGCATCCGGCGGACCCGGCGGAGCCGGAGGACGTGCGGCTGCTCGGTGCGGTCCGCATCGCCGAGCCGGTACGCGTGGACCCGGCAGGCCACGAGGACGCCGCGGCGGCCTGGTCGGCGCGGACCGGCCGGCCGCAGAGCGAGGTGCTGGGGCAGCTCGGCGGGGAGCCGGACTGGCTGCAGTTCGACGAGACGCCCGGCTGCGCGGGCTGCGGCACGCCGATGGCGTTCGTGGCCCAGCTGGACGAGGGACCTGACCCGCTCACCGCGCCCAACTTCGGCTCGGGCACGGCGTACTTGCACGCGTGCGAGCCGTGCGGGCGCGCGGCGTTCCTCTGGCAGTGCTGAACCGGGACGGCGTCAGGCGGCACGGCAGGTGCCGCCCGACGCCGTCGCCGGAGGTCAGGCCTCCGGGTAGCGGCGGGGCGTCCAGGTGACCCGGCTGCCGTCGGCACGCTCGGTGACCTGCGTCTGCGAGGAGCCGATGAGCAGCAGCGTGCGCATGTCGACCTCGGTCGGCTCCAGCGTGGCCAGGGTGACGATGCGGACGGACTGCTCGGGGCCGCCGACGTCGCGGGCGACGACCACCGGGGTCTGCGGGGAGCGCAGGTCCAGCAGCAGGTCGCGGGCCTTCTCCACCTGCCAGGTGCGGCTGCGGGAGCCCGGGTTGTACAGCGCGAGCACCAGGTCGGCGCGGGCGGCCGCGGTGAGCCGCTCGGCGATGACGTCCCACGGCTTGAGGCGGTCGGAGAGCGAGATGGTCGCGTAGTCGTGGCCGAGGGGGGCGCCGGCCGCGGCGGCCGCCGCGTTCGCCGCCGTCACACCGGGCAGCACCCGCACCGGCACCTCGCGGTACGGGTCCTGCGCGGCCACCTCCAGCACGGCGGTGGCCATGGCGAACACGCCCGGGTCGCCGCCGGACACCACGGCCACCCGGTGGCCGCGGCGGGCGAGGTCGAGGGCGAACTCGGCGCGCTCGGACTCCACCTTGTTGTCGGAGCCGTGCCGGATCTGGCCGGGGCGGCGGGGCACCCGGTCGAGGTAGGTGGTGTAGCCGACGAGGACGTCGGCGTCGGCGAGGGCCCGCCGGGTCTCGGGGGTCAGCCACAGCGGGCCGGCCGGCCCGGTGCCGACGACCGCGACCTCGCCCGGACCGGGCTCCACCGCGGGCGTGCCGGGCGTGCCGGGGTTGCCGACGCGGCTGGGCACGACGGCGACCGCGAAGTACGGCACGGTCTCCGGGTCGGTGTCCGCGAGCATCCCGGTGCGCTCGCCCGCCATGGTGGCGCGCTCCACGTAGCGGGCCTCGGCCAGCCGGCCGGACTTGTCCATCGCCCGCTGCACGGCGGGGAAGGTGCGGCCGAGCTTCATGACGACGGCCGAGTCGGTGGCGGCGAGCCGGGCGGTGAGCTCCTCCTCGGGCAGCGTGCCGGGCAGGATCGTCAGCACCTCCTCGCCCTCGACCAGCGGCGTCTGCAGGCGGGCGGCGGCCGCGCTGACGGAGGTCACGCCGGGCACGACCTCGGTCGGGTAGCGGTCGGCGAGCCGCTTGTGCATGTGCATGTACGAGCCGTAGAAGAGCGGGTCGCCCTCGGCGAGCACCGCCACCGTGCGGCCGGCGTCGAGGTGGGCGGCGAGCCGGGCGGCGGACGCGGCGTAGAACTCGTCCATGGCGCCCTGGTAGCCGCCGGGGTGGTCGGTGGTCTCGGTGGTCACCGGGTAGACCAGCGGCTCTTCGATGTGGTCGGCGCGCAGGTGCTCGGCTGCGATGGAGCGGGCGATGGACCGCCCGTGCCGTGCGCTGTGGTAGGCGATCACGTCGGCCTCGGCGATGATCTGCACGGCGCGCAGCGTCATCAGCGAGGGGTCGCCGGGTCCGAGGCCCACGCCGTAGAGACGGCCGGGCTGCTGTTCGCCGTTTGCCTGACGCCCGCTCACTCTTCTTCGCTCGCAATCGCGTTGATCGCGGCGGCGGCGATGGCGCTGCCGCCCCGGCGGCCCCGGACTATCAGGTGCTGCAGGCCGGAGGAGTGGGCGGCCAGCGCGTCCTTGGACTCGGCGGCGCCGATGAAGCCGACGGGGACGCCGATGACGGCGGCCGGGCGCGGGGCGCCCTCCTCGATCATCTCCAGCAGCCGGAACAGGGCGGTCGGCGCGTTGCCGACGGCGACGACGGAGCCCTCCAGGAGGCCGCGGTCGCGCCAGAGTTCGAGCGCGGCGGCGCTGCGCGTGGTGCCCATCTTGGCGGCGAGCGCCGGGACTTCGGGGTCGGAGAGGGTGCACAGCACGTCGTTGCCGGCGGGCAGCCGCTTGCGGGTGACGCCGCTGGCGACCATCTGCACGTCGCAGAGGACCGGCGCGCCGGCGTGCAGCGCCGCGCGGGCGTTCAGCACGACGTCGTCGGTGTAGCCGAGGTCGCGGGTGAGGTCCGTCATTCCGCAGGCGTGGATCATGCGTACGGCGACCTGCGCGACCGAGGCCGGCAGCCCGGCGAGGTCCGCCTCGGCGCGGATCGTGGCAAAGGACTGGCGGTAGATGGCCGCCCCGTCCTTCTCGTACTCAAACACTGTGTACTCGCTCATCTCTGCACTGCGTCGGATTCGGAACTTGCGGAACTCTCGGGACGTGCCGTGCCTGCCGGTCCTGCGGGAGGTGCCGGTCTCGGCGGGCAAACGGGCAGCCCGGCGGAGCCGGGTGCCGGGGTGGCGCGGGCGGCGGCCAGGGCCGCCGCCAGGTCGGGCACGGATGCGGGTGCGGCGGACAACTCCTGCCCATGGACGGCGAGTTCATACCCGCCGCCGGTGGCCACCAGATCGACCCAGGCGGTGCCCTGCGGATGACCGCAGCGCCGTTCGCAGCCGGACCAGTGGACGGGCAGCGGCCCGCGGGACCGGGGGGCGACGGCGGCGGCGTCGGCTCGTACGTCGGCCAGCGCCTTGGCGCAACCGGGCCGGCCCGTACAGGCGGTGACGCCCTGCCAGTCACTGCCGCCGGCGACGACGAGCCCACCGCGGACCAGGTCGTCGGCCACGCCGCTCCCGGCTCCGGTGCCCGCGTCGGACCCGGATCCGGCTCCCGGCGGCAGGACCACGCTCCGCCACGGGGTGATCAGCAGCTCTCCGCCGCGTTCGGCGGCGGCCCGCGCGAGCAGCCTCAACTGCCCTGACGTCAGCCGCCCGAGGGGGACGAGTGCGCAGAGCGAGCCGTCCCGCGCCACTCCCGGCCGGGGTGCCCCCGACCGCGGCCAGTCCACGGTGCCGACCGGCTCGGCGGCGATCCCGGCAGCCTCCAGTCGGTCCGCCAACTCCCTTGCGGCAAGGCCGTGTTCAGGCGGGAGTTCGCGGACCCTCCAGGCCCGGGTGCCGGCCGCTTCGGCGGCGTCGAGGAAGTACTCGGCGGCGATCAGCGCGGCCCGGGCCGCGTCCGCGGCGGCCACCTCGACGCCGTCGGCGGCGGCTCCCGTCCGCAGCAGGGCGCGCTGCTGCGGACGGCCCAGCACGGTGATGTCGGGGCCGAGTGCCGCCACGTCGCCGCGGCCGTCGTCGAAGGCGAACAGGAAGCGGCCGGAGAGTGCGGTGACCCGGGTGTTGGCGCACAGCAGCCGGTCGAGCTCCAGCGCCCAGGGCCGCACGTGGGGCCACTGCGGATCGCCGGGTGCCGACAGCGGACCGGCCACGATGTTGCGGATCCGCTCGTGGCCGGGTGCCGGCAGCAGTCCGGCCTCGTCCAGCAGGCCGGCGAGGGCCGCGACGCAGCCGTCGGCGAGGCCGCGCAGCTGCACGTTGCCCCGGGAGGTCAGTTCCAGCTGCCCGTCACCGAACTGGTCCGCAGCGTCGGCGAGCAGTCCGGCCTGCCGTACGCCGAGCAGTCCGGCGGGGATCCGGACGCGCGCCAGGAACCCGTCGTCCGCCGCGTGCAGTCGCAGCGCACCGGGGCAGGCGTCGCCGCGCTCCCGTATGACGGGTTCGTCACGGGATGCGTCGGAGGGGGGCGGTGGCATGGCGGCGAGCATACCCACGATTCCGCGGGCCCGGCCTGTGGCCGACGCCACCTCCCGTGCCCCCGGGTCGCGCCTCGACCTGGGACAACCCCCTCTCCCGCACGGTGCGGGCGGCGCATAGGATGCCCCTCGGCGGGCCGACTGGTCCGTCATCGCCGAGGACGGCGACATGGGAGGAAGCCCGGTGAGACTCCGGCGCGGTCCCGCCACTGTGAGCCCGGCGGCTGCCCCTGCGGCGGCCGGGTGAGTCAGGAACTCCCGTCGTCCTCACTGCCCGGGGCGCGGAAACCCCGAGGAAGGCCTGCCGCCGCATGATCCTGCTGCTGTCGACGTCCGACACCGATCTGCTCAGCGCCCGCGCTGCGGAGGGCCCGGTTCCGTACCGCTTCGCGAACCCCTCCCGGCTCCCCCTCGACGACCTGCCCGGTCTGCTCGACGGCGTGGAGCTGGTCGTCGTACGGCTGCTCGGCGGCCTGCGCGCCTGGCAGGAGGGGCTGGACGTGCTGCTGGCGCCCGGCCAGGACCGGCCGGTGGTGGTCCTCACCGGCGAACAGGCCCCCGACGCCCAGCTGATGGCCGCCTCCACGGTGCCGATCGGCATCGCCGCCGAGGCCCACGCCTACCTGGCGCACGGCGGCCCCGCGAACCTGGCGCAGCTGGCCCGGTTCCTCTCCGACACCGTGCTGCTGACCGGCCACGGCTTCGACGCCCCAGCCGCCGCCCCGACCTGGGGCCCGCTGGAGCGCACCCCGGTCCGCGCGTACGGCCCGCGGATCGCGGTGCTGTACTACCGCGCCCACCAGATGAGCGGGAACACGGCCTTCGTGCACGCCCTGTGCGATGCGATCACCGAGGCCGGCGGCACGCCCGCCCCGCTGTACGTGTCCTCGCTGCGCACCCCCGAGCCCGAGCTGCTGGCCGAACTGGCGCACGCCGACGCCATCGTCACCACGGTGCTCGCCGCCGGCGGCACCCGCCCGGCGGACGCCTCCGCAGGCGGTGACGAGGAGGCCTGGGACGCGGGTGCGCTGGCCGCGCTCGACGTGCCGATCCTCCAGGCCCTGTGCCTGACCGGGTCGCGCAGCGCCTGGGAGGAGAACGACGAGGGGCTGTCGCCGCTGGACGCCGCCAGCCAGGTCGCGGTGCCGGAGTTCGACGGCCGCCTGATCACGGTTCCGTTCTCCTTCAAGGAGATCGACCGGGACGGCCTGCCGGCGTACGTGGCCGACCCCGAGCGGGCCGCCCGGGTGGCGGGCATCGCGCTGCGGCACGCGAAGCTGCGGCACACCCCGAACGCGGAGAAGCGGATCGCGCTGGTGCTGTCGGCGTACCCGACGAAGCACTCCCGGATCGGCAACGCGGTCGGCCTGGACACCCCGGCGAGTGCGGTGGCGCTGCTGCGCCGGCTGCGCGCCGAGGGCTACGACTTCGGTCCGGAGGAGGAGATCCCCGGCCTGGTCTCGGGCGACGGCGACGAGCTGATCCGCGCGCTGATCGAGGCGGGCGGTCACGACCAGGACTGGCTGACCGACGAGCAGATGGCCCGCAACCCGGTGCGGATCCCGGCGGCGGACTACCGCCGCTGGTACGCCGGGTTGCCCGCGGAGCTGCGCGAGGCGGTCGAGGAGCACTGGGGTCCGGCGCCGGGCGAGATGTTCCTGGACCGTTCGCGGGTGGGCAGAGGCGGCGACCCGGACGGCGACATCGTGCTGGCGGCGCTGCGCCGCGGCAACCTGCTGATCCTGATCCAGCCGCCGCGCGGCTTCGGCGAGAACCCGATCGCGATCTACCACGACCCGGACCTGCCGCCGTCGCACCACTACCTGGCGGCGTACCGGTGGATCCAGGCCGCGGCCGCGGACGGCGGTTTCGGCGCCGACGCGATGATCCACCTGGGCAAGCACGGCAACCTGGAGTGGCTGCCGGGCAAGAACGCGGGCCTGTCTGCGGCGTGCGCGCCCGATGCGGCGCTGGGCGACCTGCCGCTGGTGTACCCGTTCCTCGTGAACGACCCGGGCGAGGGCACCCAGGCCAAGCGCCGGGTGCACGCGACGCTGGTCGACCACCTGGTGCCGCCGATGGCGCGCGCCGACTCTTACGGGGACATCGCCCGGCTGGAGCAGCACCTCGACGAGTACGCGCAGATCTCCTCGATGGACCCGGCGAAGCTGCCGGCGATCCGGGCGCAGATCTGGACGCTGATCCAGGCCGCGAAGCTGGACCACGACCTGGGTCTGGAGGAGCGTCCGGACGACGACGGCTTCGACGACTTCCTGCTGCACGTCGACGGCTGGCTGTGCGAGGTCAAGGACGCGCAGATCCGCGACGGCCTGCACGTGCTGGGCGGCGCGCCGACCGGCCCGGAGCGGGTGAACCTGGTGCTGGCGATCCTGCGGGCCCGCCAGATCTGGGGCGGTACGACGGCGCTGCCGGGCCTGCGCGAGGCGCTGGGCCTGGACGAGTCGGCGGCCACCCGCACCACCGCGGACGCCGCGGAGGAGACGGCGCGGGCCCTGGTCGAGGCGATGGAGGCGGCCGGCTGGGCGCCGGACGCGGTGGCCTCGGTGGCGGCCGGGCACCCGCAGGGCGTGGCCGACGTCCTGGCGTTCGCGGCCCGTGAGGTGGTGCCGCGGCTGGCCGCGACGACCGACGAGATCGACCACGCGGTGCACGCGCTGAACGGCGGTTTCGTGCCGGCGGGCCCGTCGGGTTCGCCGCTGCGCGGCCTGGTGAACGTGCTGCCGACGGGCCGCAACTTCTACTCGGTGGACCCGAAGGCGGTGCCGTCGCGCCTCGCGTGGGAGACCGGGCAGGCGCTGGCCGATTCGCTGCTGGAGCGGTACCGCACGGACAACGGCGAGTGGCCGGCGTCGGTGGGCCTGTCGCTGTGGGGCACGAGTGCGATGCGCACGGCGGGCGACGACGTGGCGGAGGCGCTGGCCCTGCTGGGCGTTCGCCCGGTGTGGGACGAGGCCTCGCGCCGGGTCACCGGCCTGGAGGCCGTCCCGTACGAGGAGCTGGGCCGGCCGCGCATCGACGTGACGCTGCGCATCTCGGGCTTCTTCCGTGACGCGTTCCCCCACGTGATCGGGCTGCTGGACGACGCGGTACGGCTGGCGGCCTCGCTGGACGAGCCGGCGGAGGCCAACTTCGTGCGGGCGCACGCGCAGGCGGACCTGGCGGAGCACGGCGACGAGCGGCGGGCCACCACCCGCATCTTCGGCTCGCGGCCGGGCACGTACGGTGCGGGCATCCTCCAGCTGATCGACAGCCGGGACTGGCGCACGGACGCCGACCTCGCCGAGGTGTACACGGTGTGGGGCGGCTACGCGTACGGCCGGGAGCTGAACGGGCGTCCGGCGCGCGAGGAGATGGAGTCCGCGTACAAGCGGATCACGGTGGCCGCGAAGAACACGGACACCCGCGAGCACGACATCGCGGACTCGGACGACTACTTCCAGTACCACGGCGGCATGGTGGCGACGGTGCGGGCGCTGCGGGGCACGGCTCCGGAGGCGTACATCGGTGACTCGACCCGCCCGGAGACGGTGCGCACCCGCACCCTGGTGGAGGAGACCTCGCGGGTCTTCCGGGCCCGGGTGGTGAACCCGAAGTGGATCGAGGCGATGCGCCGCCACGGCTACAAGGGTGCCTTCGAGCTGGCCGCGACGGTGGACTACCTGTTCGGGTACGACGCGACGACGGGCGTGGTCGCGGACTGGATGTACGACAAGCTGACGCAGACGTACGTGCTGGACCCGGAGAACCGGGCGTTCCTGCAGGAGGCCAACCCGTGGGCGCTGCACGGCATCGCGGAGCGGCTGCTGGAGGCGGAGTCCCGCGGTATGTGGGAGAAGCCGGACGCGGAGACGCTGGAGGCGCTGCGGCAGGTGTTCCTCGACACCGAGGGCAGCCTGGAGGGCGAGGCGGAGTAAGTCCGCCGTGTGCGTGACCGGTTGACCGGTCGGAGCAGGTGAGGGGCGGGGCCGTGGCGGCTCCGCCCCTCTTCCGTACCCCGTCACCGGCCCGCCGCACCCGGGATCGGCGCCCGGGTCACCTGATGCGGTGAATTCCCCCATGGGGCACGGCCGGTGGGGGTAGTGCCCCGCTGATTCTCGTGCGGGGGCGCACGGCACGGCTCCCGCGCGGGGGTGCGCCGGCTCCCGCGCCCTCAGACGAAAGGCCGAGCCCGAAGTGACGCAGCCGTTCCGACTGCCGGAGTTCTACGTGCCCTATCCGGCGCGCCTCAACCCGCACCTGGAGGAGGCGCGGGAGCACACCAGACGGTGGGCCCGCGGGATGGGGATGCTGGAGGGTTCCGGGGTGTGGACCGCGGAGGACCTCGAAGCCCACGACTACGCCCTGCTGTGTGCGCACACCCACCCGGACTGCGATGCGGCGGTCCTGTCGCTGATCACCGACTGGTACGTGTGGGTGTTCTTCTTCGACGACCACTTCCTGGAGGTGTTCAAGCGCACCCAGGACCGGGCGGGCGCCCAGGCCTACCTGGAGCGGCTGGCGGCGTTCATGCCGGCGGACCTCGCCGCCGGCTTCCCCGAGGCGACCAATCCGGTGGAGGCGGGCCTCGCCGACCTGTGGGCGCGCACCGTCCCGGCGATGACCGCGGACTGGCGGGAACGGTTCTCCGAGAGCACCCGCAACCTGCTGGACGAGTCGATGTGGGAGCTCGCGAACATCGACATCGGGCGGGTGGCGAACCCGCTGGAGTACGTCGAGATGCGCCGCAAGGTGGGCGGCGCCCCGTGGTCGGCCGGTCTGGTGGAGTACGCCGCCGCCGAGGTGCCGGCAAGGGTGGCCCGCTCGCGGCCGCTCACCGTGCTCCGGGACGCGTTCTCGGACGCCGTGCACCTGCGCAACGACCTGTTCTCCTACGAGCGCGAGGTGACCGACGAGGGCGAGCTGTCCAACGCGGTCCTGGTGCTGGAGACCTTCCTCGGCTGTCCGACGCAGGAGGCCGCCGAGATCTGCAACGACCTGCTGACCTCGCGGCTGCACCAGTTCGAGCACACCGCGCTCACCGAACTCCCCGCGCTGTGCGCCGAGGAGGCCCTCACCCCGGCGGAGACCGCGGCGGTCCTCGCGTACGCGAAGGGGCTGCAGGACTGGCAGTCCGGGGGCCACGAGTGGCACATGGTCTCCAGCCGCTACATGAACGAAGGGGCCCGGCCCACCGCCCCGTTGACGCTGCCCTTCCTGCCGAAGGGCCTGGGGACCAGTGCTCTGGACCTCCGGTCGGTGGTCACGCCCCGCTCGACCGCCCTGCGGCGGCGGTCCTTCAGCCACGTGCCGTACGAGCGGACCGGGCCGTCCGTGGTGCCGGAGGTGCCCGCGCCGTTCCCGCTGCGGCTCAGCCCGCACCACGCACGGGCCCGTGAGGAGTCCGTCGCGTGGGCCCGCCGGATGGGGCTCGTCGACCCGCAGCCGGGCGATCCCGGCTCCGCGATCTGGACCGAACGGCGGCTCCGCGGCTACGACTTCGCCCTCTGCTCGGCCGGGATCGCCCCGGACGCCGCCCCGGAGGAGCTGTTCCTCAACGCCGCCTGGCTGACCTGGGGGACGTACGCCGACGACTACTTCCCGCTGGTGTTCGGGCGGGGCAACGACCTGCCGGGCGCCCGGCTGGCCGTCGACCGTCTGACCGCCCTGATGCCCGCGGACGAGCCGGACGGCGCACCCGAGCCGGTCACCGCGATGGAGCGCGCCCTCGCCGACCTGTGGGGGCGTACCGCACCGGGCATGGCGCCGGCCGGCCGGGCCGCGTTCCGGGCCGCCGTGGCGGACATGCTGGAGAGCTGGCTGTGGGAGCTCGGCAACGAGTTCCAGAACCGCATCCCGGACCCGGTGGACTACGCGGAGATGCGCCGCCGCACCTTCGGCTCCCCGCTCACCATGCACCTCGCCCGGACGGCGCACGCCGTCCCGGTGCAGGCGCTGGACTCGGGCGCGGTCCGGTCGCTGGAGAACGCGGTCGCCGACGCCGGCTGCCTGCTCAACGACCTCTGGTCGTACCAGAAGGAGATCGAGGTGGACGGCGAGCTGCACAACCACGTGCTCGTCACCCGCAACTTCTTCGGCATCGGCGCCCCCGAGGCGGTGCACATCTGCCACCGGCTGCTGCTCCAGCGCCTGGAGGAGTTCCGGCACATCGCCGCCACCCGGCTGCCGGTGCTGTACGAGGACCTGCGGCTGGGGGCGGCGGACCGGGCCGCGGTGGACGGCTACGTGCACGGGCTGGAGAACTGGTTCGCCGGGGTGCAGCTCTGGCACGAGCGGACCCGCCGCTACCGCGAGGAGGACCTGTACGAGCGGCCGACCGGGCTGGCCCCCGGCGCCTGGAGCCCGGCCCTCGGCTGGGCCGCGGCCCGCCTCCCCTGACCCTGCGGGGCCTGCCCGCCCCGGGGCTCCGCCCCGGGGGGTCACACGGCCCTGGCGTGGACGGAGTCCAGCAGGGCCAGGTCCTCCGCCGTCAGCTTCAGCGCACCGGCGGCGACGTTGTCCACCAAGTGCCGCGGATCACCGGTGCCGGGGATGGCCAGGACGTGCGGCCCCTGGTGCAGGGACCAGGCCAACCGGATCTGGGCGGGGCTCGCGCCGTGGGCGCGGGCCACGGTCAGCACCTCCTCGGCCTCTGCGGCGGTCTTGCCCGCCTCCCGCCCGGCACCGGCGATCGAGTAGAACGGCACGTAGGCGATGCCCTGTTCGCCGCAGTGCCGGACGAACGCGTAGGTCTCGGGGGCGACGCCCAGGCCGTGGCGGTTCTGCACGCAGACCACCGGGGCGATGGCCTGCGCCTCGGCGAGCTGCTCGGGCCTCACGTTGGACACCCCGAGGTGCCGGATCAGGCCCGCCTCGCGCAGCTCGGCGAGGACCCCGAAGCGCTCCGCGACCGAGGCCGTGCCCAGCACGCGGAGGTTGACCAGGTCGAGGTGGTCGCGGCCGAGCTGGCGAAGGTTCTCCTCGACCTGCCCGCGCAGCTGCGCCGGGCCCGCGTGGTCCAGCCAGTCCCCGGCGGGGCCGCGGCCGGGCCCGACCTTGGTGGCGATGACGAGGTCGTCGCGGTACGGGGCCAGTGCCCGGTTGATCAGCTCGTTGGCGGAGCGGAGGGAGGAGAAGTAGAAGGCGGCGGTGTCGATGTGGTTGACGCCGAGTTCGACGGCCTTGCGGAGCACCGCCACCGCCTGGTCGCGGTCGCGGGGCGCGGCGCCGGGCGCGAACGCCTCGCCGGTCTGCGGGAGGCGCATCGCGCCGAAGCCGATGCGGTGGACGACCAGGTCGCCCAGGGTCCAGCTGCCGGATGCGGCCGCGGACGGGGATGCGGACGAGGGTGCAGGGATCGCCTCAGAAGTCATCGGAGGATGATCACACAGACCCGGCGGAGGCTCCTGTTCCACCGTGGCGGCATCAGAAGTCCTCCAGGGTGTGCGGGAGTCGGGGGGTCCGCAGGGCGGCGTCGAGGGCGGCTGCGGCGCCCGGGGTGTGTTCGGCGGCCAGGCCGGCCCGGACCAGGTCGCCGGCCCGGGTGCCGCCGAGGTAGCAGGCGGCAAGGTCGCGGGCTTCGACGGCGAGATCGGCCGGGGCCCGGGACGGCTCGTACGTGCAGCCGCCGGGGTCCGCCTTCAGCCGGAACCGGCCTGCGTTGGCGGGGAGTTGTGCATCGGTGACGTCCAGGGCGAGTTCCACCGGCGCCGCCCAGGCACGGGCGGTGAGGGCGGCGCGGACGTCGACCAGCCGCAGCCACAGCGCAGGGTACTGCCCGGTGGTGCGGACCTGGTCGCGGTCGGCGGCGAAGAGCAGCAGCGGGTCGTCTGGCGGCCGGCCCCAGGCGGTCACCCGGCCGGTGAGGTCGACGGCCGCCAGGCACTGCCAGAGCGCGGCGGCCGCCTGCGGGGTGTCGGCCTCCAGTTCGTCGACGCGGACCACGCCGGGGACGCGTACCGGGCCGCTGTCGTCCTCGCCCTTGGTGCGGAACACCGCGTATCCGGCGAGGGGTTCACCGAGGGCCAGGATCCGCGGCGGGCCCAGGGTGTCGTCCTCGGGGTCCTTCTCGCGCAGCCACTCGGTGCGCCAGCGCTCGGCGGACCGGGCGGGCCGGCCGGCCCGGTCCGCGCGGGTGCGGTCGTAGTACGGGCCCAGCAGCCCGGGCGCCTGCGCCGGGTCGACCAGCCGCAGCGGCCGGTCGTCGGGGGTGATGCGCAGGGCCAGCGGCCGGGTCGAGTCGATCTCGACCGCGACGCCCTGGGTGGCGGCTCCGAAGCCGAACCGGCCGTAGATGGCGGCCTCGGAAGCCCACAGCGCGGCGAGCGGCCGGCCGGTGCGCGCGGCCCGGGCCAGCTGCTCGGCCATCAGCGCGGAGAGCACGCCGCGCCGGCGGTGGGTGGGGGCCACGGCTACCGACGCCAGCGAGGGGCAGGGCAGTTCGGCTCCGGGCACCGACAGGCGGAACGGGTGGGCCGCCATGAGGCCCACCAGCGTCCCGCCGTCGTAGGCGCCGATCCGCTCGCAGCCTGCGAGGAGTTCCCGGTGGTGTGCGCGTTCTTCTTCCCCGGGCCGCTCGTGGAAGACCAGGTGGCCGAGCTCCAGTGCGCGGTCGATGTCGTCGTCGGGTACGTCACGGATGTCCACCATGATCGGACCCTAATCCCTCATTGGGTACGGCTCACCCCATAATGGCCGGATTTGCCAGTCGGACCAGTTCGAGGGCCTGCTCGGGGAACCAGTCGCCGGCCTTCGGGGACTGCACGCCGCGCTCCGGGTCGAGCGGGCCGCGGGTGCCGCGCAGGCAGGCCCCGTCGGACTCCCCCGGGGTCTTGATCCAGAGTCTGGCGTCGTGGAGGACGTATCCGGTGCGGGTGCTGGGGCGGGCGCCGAGGCCCCGGCCGGGCGGGTTGCACCAGTCCTGCGGGTCGCGGTAGCGGCCGGCCGGGGCCTGCCAGGGGCCGAGTCCGTTGCGGCTGGTGTCGGTGATGAAGTGCTTCATCCTGGCCGGATCCAGTGCCCGGGCGGCGCGGGAGTCGATCCAGGCCTGGGCCTCGGGGTGGGGGCGCCACTGGTCGGGGCAGTCGGCGCTGCTGCCGCCGGCCTCGGTGTGGGCGAGGCAGACGGAGACCAGGTAGGCGAACCAGACGTTGGCGGCGTCGGTGTTGTAGTTGGAGACGTTGACGGCGAAACCGGTGGCATGGGCGATGCCGGCCTGGCGGAGCCGGGGCACGATGTTGTTGACGGTGTGCCAGGTGGCGTGCCCGGTGTCGAGGTAGACGTCGGTGGCGGGCTTGGACTCCAGGACGCGGACCGCGTAGTCGATCTCGGTGTAGCGGGCGGCGGTGCGGGTGCGGGCGAGCTCGTCGCCGCCGGCGGCGCCGGGCGGGCATTCGCGTGGCAGCAGGGCCAGCGAGTCGGGTTCCAGGACGACGATGGCCCGGTGGTCGTCGATGCCGCGGGCGACGGCGTCGATCCAGTCGCGGTAGGCGGCCGTGCCGGTGGCGCCGCCGGCCGAGTACTGGGAGCAGTCGCGGCCGGGCACGTTGTAGAGGACGAGGACCGGCAGGCTCTGGCGGCGGGCCGCGTCCATGGTGGTGGCGCGGGCCTCGGCTTCGGCCTGGGCGGGGCTCTGGTCGCCGAGCCAGACGGCGTGCGGGGTGGCGGCCATGGCGGTGAGCGCGTCGGCCTCCCGGCCGCGGCCGGCGGCGCGCAGCCGGCGGGCCTGGGCGTGCGCTTCGGGGTTGGCGGGCGGCGCGTAGAGGGGCAGCTCCGGTGCGGCGGCCTCGCGGTGCACCGCGGGTACGGCGGGCACGGAGGGGACGCCGGGGAGCAGGACGGCCGCCAGGGCGGCGGCGGGCAGCAGGGCCCGGGCGAGGTGTCGGTGGTGCACGGCAGCCGACGCTGGTGCAGGCCCGGCGGGCGGGTCAAGCCGGGCAACCCGGGCGGCGCAAGGGCACAACCCGTGCGGGTTGCGCCCCGGTGGCCCGCTTGCCGCGGGCCCGGGCCGTCAGGGGCCCGGTGCTCTTCAGGCGACGACGCCGATCCGGGTGACCGTGGTCTCGGAGCTGTCGTGGTGGATCGGGGTGTGGGCGCCGGTGAGGGAGGCGCCGCTGCCGCCGCGGCGGTTGGCGACGATCTCGGCGGCGATGGACAGCGCGGTCTCCTCCGGGGAGCGGGCGCCGAGGTCCAGCCCGATCGGGGAGCGCAGGCGGGCGAGTTCCAGTTCGGTGACGCCGACCTGACGCAGCCGCTCGTTGCGGTCCTCGTGGGTGCGGCGGGAGCCCATGGCGCCGACGTACGCCACCGGCAGGCGCAGGGCGAGTTCCAGCAGCGGCACGTCGAACTTGGCGTCGTGGGTGAGGACGCACAGCACGGTGCGGCCGTCGACCGGGGTGGACTCCAGGTAGCGGTGCGGCCAGTCGACGACGATCTCGTCGGCCTCGGGGAAGCGGGCCCTGGTCGCGAAGACGGGCCGGGCGTCGCAGAGGGTGACGTGGTAGCCGAGGTACTTGCCGATCCGCACGAGGGCGGAGGCGAAGTCGATGGCCCCGAAGACGATCATGCGGGGGGCGGGCACGCTGGACTCGACCAGGATCTTGACCGGCTCGCCGCAGAGCCTTCCGTCGGCTCCCATCTCCAGCACGCCGGTGCGCCCGGCGTCCAGCATGGCGCGGGCCTCTTCGGCGACGGTGCGGTCCAGCTCGGGGTGGCCGCCGAGGCCGCCTTCGAAGCCGCCTTCGGAGCGGACCAGCACGGCGCGGCCCGTCAGCTCGGCCGGGCCGGCGGTTATCCGGGCCACGGCGGCCGGCTCGCCCGCGGCGGCGGCGGCCAGCGCGGCGGCGAACACGGCCCGCTGCGGGTCGTCCGCCCGGACCGGGGTGACGAGGATGTCGATGATGCCGCCGCAGGTCAGGCCCACGGCGAAGGCGTCGTCGTCGCTGTAGCCGAAGCGCTCCAGGACGGTCTCGCCGTCCTCCAGCGCCTGCCGGCACAGGTCGTAGACGGCCCCTTCGACGCATCCGCCGGAGACCGAGCCGATGGCCGTGCCCTCGCCGTCGACCGCGAGGGCCGCGCCGGGCTGCCGGGGCGCGCTGCCGCCCACCGCCACGACGGTGGCGACGGCGAAGTCTCGTCCCTGCTCGACCCACCGGTTCAGCTCTTCGGCGATGTCCAGCATGTCGGCCTCCTCGGCGCTTGGTTTCCAGTATCGGATGCGGGCCGGCGAAGGCGCCGTCCGGGCCCTGTCGGGGGCCCGGACGGCGTCTCGGCTCAGTTGATGCCGAGCCAGCCCTCGATCGGGTGCAGTGCGTAGAACACCACGAAGATCGCGGTCAGGCCCCACATGAAGCCGCCGATCTCGCGGGCCTTGCCCTGGGCGAGCTTGATGGCGACGTACGAGATCACACCCGCGGCCACGCCGGCGGTGATCTGGTAGGTGAACGGCATGATCACGACGGTCAGGAAGACCGGGATCGCGACCGAGCTGTCCGCCCAGTCCACGTGGCGGGCGTTCTGCATCATCATCGCGCCGATGACGACCAGGGCCGCGGAGGCGACCTCACCCGGGACGATCTGCGTGATCGGGGTGAAGAAGATGCAGGCGGCGAAGAACAGGCCGGTGACCACGGAGGCCAGGCCGGTACGGGCGCCCTCGCCGACTCCGGTGGCGGACTCGACGAACACGGTCTGGCCGGAGCCGCCCGCGACGCCGCCGATGGCGCCGCCGGCGCCGTCGATGAACAGGGCCTTCGACAGGCCGGGCATGCGGCCCTTGTCGTCGGCCAGCTTGGCCTCGGTGCCGACGCCGATGATGGTGGCCATCGCGTCGAAGAAGCCGGCCAGCACCAGGGTGAAGACGATCATGCCGACCGTCATGGCGCCGACCTCGCCCCAGCCGCCGAACTCGACCTTCCCGAAGAGCGAGAAGTCGGGCATGGAGACCGCGGAGCCGGACAGCTCCGGCGGGCCGCTGCGCCAGGCCTTCGGGTCGATCCCGGCCACCGCGTTGAGGATCATCGCGAGGACGGTGCCGCCGACGATGCCGATCAGGATCGCGCCGGGGACCTTGCGGGCCTGCAGCATGAAGATGGCCAGCAGGGTGATGCAGAAGATCAGCACGGGCCAGCCCGCGAGCTCGCCGGCCGGACCGAGGGTGACGGGGCCGCCACCCTGCGAGGCGTGCACGAACCCGGCCTTCACCAGGCCGATCAGGGCGACGAACATGCCGATGCCCATGGTGATCGCGTGCTTGAGCGCGAGCGGGATCGCGTTCATGATCATCTCGCGGAGGCCGGTGACGACCAGGAGACAGATCACGACGCCGTACATCACGCACATGCCCATGGCCTGCGGCCAGGTCATCTCGGGGGCGACCTGCGAGGCCAGCACGCCGGACACCGAGAGGCCGGCGGCCAGGGCCAGCGGCACCTTGCCGACGAAGCCCATGAGGAGCGTGGTCACGGCCGCGGCGAACGCGGTGGCCGTGATGAGGGCCTTCTGGCTCAGGGTGTCGCCCGCGACGTCCTTGCCCGACAGGATCAGGGGGTTGAGCAGGAGGATGTAGGCCATCGCCATGAAGGTCGTGACACCGCCACGGACTTCGTTGCCGACGTTGGATCCTCTGTGGGTTATGTGAAAGTACCGGTCGAGCCAGGACCGTCCGGCGGGGGTGGGCGAGCCGGAGCCCGCGTCTTCCGCGGTGGTCTTGGGCTCCACTGACGACTGGGTCATGGTGCCTAACTCCCAAGGTTCAAAGGGGCACCCGCATTGGGGAAGGGGGAAAGCGCGGGATTTGGGATGAAACGTTGGCTGCACGACCCGGGGTGACGGCCCGAGACGAAGCGGGTACTGCTGTGGTGCACTGACTGCTCTACTGCTCTACCTGCGGGGTGCTGCGGGGGTTAAGCGGTGGTGCAGAGGAAGCGGACCGCGAGCGGTGCGGTACTTCGTGCTCCGGGCGGTGTGACCGCGAAGTGTGACGTTCCCCGTCACACCGCCCGGAGAGCCTTGGTCCCTAGAGGGTGCCGGTCAGGGCCTCGGGACGGATGGGCGTCTTGTTGAGCTCCAGGCCCGTCGCCGCCCGGATGGCCGCGAGCACGGCCGGGGTGGACGAGAGGGTCGGGGCCTCGCCGAGACCGCGCAGGCCGTACGGCGCGTTCGGGTCGGCGAGCTCCAGGTAGTCGACCGGGATGCTCGGCGTGTCGAGGATCGTCGGGATCAGGTAGTCCGTGAAGGAGGGGTTGCGCACCTTCGCGGTCTTCGGGTCCACGATGATCTCTTCCATCACCGCGACACCGAGACCCTGGGTGGTGCCGCCCTGGATCTGGCCGACGACGGAGAGCGGGTTGAGGGCCTTGCCGACGTCCTGCGCGCAGGCCAGCTCGACGACCTTGACGAGGCCGAGCTCGGTGTCCACCTCGACGACCGCGCGGTGCGCGGCGAAGGTGTACTGCACGTGGCCGTCGCCCTGGCCGGTGACCAGGTCGAAGGCGACGGTCGGCCGGTGCCGGAACTCCAGCTCCAGGTCGATCGCCTCGCCCTCCAGGATGTCGGCGATGTCCGCCAGCACCTCGCCGCCGTCGGTCACGACCTTGCCGCCCTCCAGGAGCAGCTCGGCGGTGGCCCACGCCGGGTGGTAGGAGCCGTTCTTGCGGCGGCCGATCTCCAGGAGCTTCTCGCGGACGGCCTCGCAGGTGTTCTTCACGGCGCCACCGGTCATGTACGTCTGCCGGGAGGCGGAGGTGGAGCCGGCGGAACCGACCTGCGTGTCGGCCGGGTGGATGGTCACGTTGGTGACACCCAGCTCGGTACGGGCGATCTGGGCGTGCACCGTGACACCGCCCTGGCCGACCTCCGCCATGGCCGTGTGGACCATGGCGACGGGCTCGCCGCCGATGGCCTCCAGGCGGACCCGGGCGGTGGAGTAGTCGTCGAAGCCCTCGGAGAAGCCGACGTTCTTGATGCCGACCGCGTAGCCGACGCCGCGGACGACGCCTTCGCCGTGGGTGGTGTTCGACAGGCCGCCGGGCAGGGCGCGGACGTCCGCGCTCTCGCCGGCCGTCTCCCACTGGCGCTCGGGCGGCAGCGGGCGGGCCTTGATGCGGCGCAGCAGCTCGGCCACCGGGGCGGGCGAGTCGACGACCTGGCCGGTGGGCATGAGCGTGCCCATCTCCATGGCGTTCAGCTGGCGGAACTCGACCGGGTCGATGCCCAGCTTGGCGGCGAGCTTGTCCATCTGGGCCTCGTACGCGAAGCAGGCCTGGACGGCGCCGAAGCCGCGCATCGCGCCGCAGGGCGGGTTGTTCGTGTAGAGGGCCACGGCCTCGATGTCGACGTCGTCGATGACGTACGGGCCGACGGAGAGGGAGGAGGCGTTGCCGACGACCGCCGGTGAGGCCGACGCGTAGGCGCCCCCGTCCAGGACGATCTTGCACTTCATGTGCGTGAGCTTGCCGTCCTTGGTGGCGCCGTGCTCGTAGTAGAGCTTCGCCGGGTGGCGGTGCACGTGACCGAAGAAGGACTCGAACCGGTTGTAGACGATCTTGACCGGCTTGTTGGTCGCGAGGGCCAGCAGGCAGGCGTGGATCTGCATCGAGATGTCCTCGCGGCCGCCGAAGGCACCGCCGACGCCGGAGAGCGTCATGCGGACCTTCTCCTCGGGCAGGCCGAGGACCGGGGCGATCTGCTTGAGGTCCGAGTGCAGCCACTGGGTGGCCACGTAGAGGTCGACGCCGCCGTCCTCGCACGGCACGGCGAGGCCGGACTCCGGACCGAGGAACGCCTGGTCCTGCATGCCGAAGGTGTACTCTCCCTCGACGATCACGTCGGCCCGCTTGCGGGCCTCCTCCACGTTGCCGCGGATGATCGGCTGGCGGTGCACGATGTTCGGGTGCGGGACGTGACCGGAGTGGTGGTCGTCGCGGCCCTCGTGGATCAGCGGCGCGTCGGGGGCGAGGGCGGAGGCCTCGTCCGTGACGACCGGCAGCTCGCGGTAGTCGATCTTGATCTTGGCGGCCGCGCGGCGGGCGGTCTCCGGGTGGTCGGCGGCCACGAGGGCGACCGGCTCACCGTGGTGGCGTACCCGGCCGTTGGCGAGCACCGGGGTGTCCTGGATCTCCAGGCCGTAGTTCTTCATCTCGGCCGGCAGGTCGTCGTACGTCAGGACCGAGTAGACGCCCGGCATGGCCAGCGCCTCGGAGATGTCGATGGAGACGATCTCGGCGTGGGCGACGGTGCTGCGCAGGGTCTGGCCCCACAGCATGTCCTCGTGCCACATGTCCGAGGAGTACGCGAACTCGCCGGTGACCTTGAGGGTGCCGTCCGGGCGGAGCGTGGACTCGCCGATGCCGCCCTGGTTGTGCTTCTGGGAGACGTTCGTCGGCGTACCGGAAGGGGTGGTACGGGTGTTGGCCATGATCAGACCGCCTCTCCCTGACGGGCGGCCGCCAGGCGGACCGCGTCGAGGATCTTCTCGTAGCCCGTGCAGCGGCAGAGGTTGCCGGACAGGGCCTCGCGGATGTCCTGGTCGGACGGCGACGCGTTGCTCTCCAGCAGGGCGTCGGCCTGGACCAGCAGACCCGGGGTGCAGAAACCGCACTGGACGGCGCCGGCGTCGATGAACGCCTGCTGGATCGGGGAGAGTTCGACGCCCTCGCCGGTCTGGGAGTCGGTGCCCTTGGCCGTCCACTGCTTGGCCTCGTCGGTGGAGACGCCCTGGGCGCCGCCGCACGCTCCGGTGCCGCACGCGTGGCCGTGCTCCTCGCGCTGCTTGGCGAAGTCCGCCAGGCCCTCGACGGTCACGACGTCGCGGCCCTCGACCTGGCCGGCCGCGACCAGGCAGGAGCAGACCGGCACGCCGTCGAGGCGGACCGTACAGGAGCCGCACTCGCCCTGCTCACAGGCGTTCTTGGAGCCGGGCAGGCCCAGGCGCTCGCGCAGCACGTAGAGAAGGGACTCGCCCTCCCACACGTCGTCCGCTTCCTGCGGGCGGCCGTTGACAGTGAAATTGACGCGCATGGTTACGCAGCTCCTTCCAGCGTGCGGCCGTTGCCGGCGCGGTACTGCTCCCACGTCCAGACGAGCTGGCGGCGAGCCATGATGCCGACGGCGTGACGGCGGTACTTCGCCGTGCCGCGGACGTCGTCGATCGGGTTGCAGGCGCCGGAGGCGAGCTCACCGAACTGCTTGGCGATCGACGGCGTGACGACCTTGCCGTTGTCCCAGAAACCGCCCTCTTCGAGTGCGGCGTTCAGGAACTCCTCGGCGGCCTTCGCCCGGATCGGGGTCGGCGCGGCGGAGCCGATGCCGGTGCGGACCGTACGGGTCTCCGGGTGCAGGGCCAGGCCGAAGGCGCACACCGCGATGACCATCGCGTTGCGGGTGCCGACCTTGGAGTACTGCTGCGGGCCGTCCGCGTTCTTCACGTGCACGGTCTTGATGAGCTCGTCCGGGGCCAGCGCGTTGCGCTTGACGCCGGTGTAGAACTCGTCGATCGGGATGAGGCGGGAGCCGCGCACCGACTCGACCTCGACCTCGGCGCCCGCGGCCAGCAGGGCCGGGTGCGAGTCGCCGGCCGGGGAGGCGCAGCCCAGGTTGCCGCCGACACCGCCGCGGTTGCGGATCTGCGGGGACGCGACCGTGTGCGAGGCGAGCGCGAGCCCCGGCACCGTGGCGCGGAGGTTCTCGATGATCTGGGTGTATGGGACGGAGGCACCGATCCGGGTGACCTCCTCGCCTACCTCCCACTCCCGCAGCAGCTCGATGCGGTTGAGGTCAAGGAGGTACTCCGGACGGCGGTGGTCGAAGTTGATCTCGACCATGATGTCGGTGCCACCCGCAATCGGCACAGCTGTGGGGTGCTCTGCCTTAGCGGCGAGCGCCTCCTCCCAGCTGGCGGGGCGAAGGAAGTCCATGTCGGCTCTCTTCTTCTTAATCGGGTCGTTCACTTCAAGCCAGGAGGCCCAAAGGCCCTCGACTGGTCGTTCACGTGCTGTTAACGCGGTGTGGAGTCAGTACACAAGCCGCGCGTCCCTCGGGTGCAGTCACCGAAACCATGAAGGAGTTGGCTGGGCACCTCCCCTGTCTTGTAGATTCGTATGAAAGGCGAGGCCGAGCAGCCTCTCCGATTTTCAACGGCAACATCGAGACAGATCGGCGGCGACCCCATGAGGCTGCGCGCACTACTGGAAACCGAGGCACTGGGCCTGCGGCTCCTGGGCGGCGAGGAGGAGCTCGACCGCACGGTTCGCGGGGTCATGACGACCGACCTCCGTGACCCGAGCCGGTACCTCTCGGGCGGCGAATTGGTGCTGACGGGGCTCGCCTGGCGAAAGAATTCGGCCGACTCCGAGCCGTTCGTACGAATCCTCGCGAGTGCGGGGGTCGCGGGTCTGGCGGCCGGCGAGGCGGAGCTGGGGGACATTCCCGACGACCTCGTTTCGGCCTGCCGCCGCAACCGCCTGCCGCTGTTCGCAGTGAACGAGGACGTTGCATTCGCCACGATCACCGAGTACGTGGTCCGGCAGGTGTCCGGGGAGCGCGCGGGCGACCTCGCGGCCGTCGTGGACCGGCACCGGCGGCTCATGACCTCGGGTCCCGCCGGCGGCGGTCCGGATGTGGTGCTCGATCTCCTCACCACCGACCTCGATCTGCGCGCGTGGGTGCTGTCCCCCACGGGCAGGCAGATCGCCGGGGCCGGAGAGCCCCTGACGCCGGGCGTGTGCGCGGCGCTCGCCAGTGAGCACCTGGCAGCGGTCCGGACCGGCCGCAGGGGGCCGCACCGGATCTCCATCCAGGGTATTACGTACTCGCTCTTCCCGATCAAGGGACAGGCGCGGGGAGCGGCCCCCGCGGTGCGCGACGTCCGGGAGAGCGTGCTGTCGGACTGGCTGCTGGCCGTGGAGGCGGACGCCGGCGACTGGCCGGCCGAGCGACTGGACCTGCTGCAGGGCGTGACCCAGCTGATCGCGGTGGAGCGGGACCGCCGGGACGCGGCCCGCACGGTGCGCCGCCGGCTGGCCCAGGAGGTGCTGGAGCTGGTCCAGACGGGTGCCCCCCCGGCCGAGATCGCGGCCCGCCTGCGGGTGGCGGCCCCGGTGCTGCTGCCGGGGCTGGGCACGGCCCCGCACTGGCAGGTCGTGGTGGCGCGGGTCGACTGGGACGGCGGGGACATCCCCGGCGGCCCGGTGGCCCAGTCGCTGCTGGAGGAGATCCTGGTCGACCCGGGCGTCTCGGGTCCCGAGCCCTCGGACCGGATCGCCGTGGCGCACTCCGGGGACGAGGCGATCGCGCTGGTGCCGCTGCCCGCGCTGGCCGGCGAGGGCGAGGCGGAGACCGCCGCGCTGCACGCGGACGCGCTGCTGGCGACCGTACGCGAGCCGCTGGCGGCCGGGCTGGCCGACGACGGGCGGCTGACGCTGGGCGTCAGTGCGGCCGTGCACTCCGCGGAGGGGCTGCGCGGTGCGCTGGAGGAGGCCCGGCACGCCCGCCGGGTGGCGGCGGCCCGCCCCGGCCGGGTGTGTGCGGCCGGGCACCACGAGCTGGCCTCGCACGTGCTGCTGCTGCCGTTCGTGCCGGACGACGTGCGCCGGGCGTTCACCGCGCGGCTGCTGGACCCGCTGCGGGACTACGACCGGCGCCACCGCGCCGAGCTGATCCCGACGCTGGAGGCGTTCCTCGACTGCGACGGCTCGTGGACCCGCTGCGCGACCCGTCTGCACCTGCACGTCAACACCCTGCGCTACCGCGTCGGGCGAATCGAGCAGTTGACGGCGCGGGACCTCTCGCGGCTGGAGGACAAGCTCGATTTCTTCCTCGCCCTGCGTATGAGCTGACGGGGAACCGGTACCGCCTGACGGATGATCACATGGTCTGATTCAGACTTTGTGAAAGGGTTCACCAGACCCCTTGGCGCGTCACGCCGGTGTGTGCTGGGATTCGCCCCAGGGCTCAACGGCGCGCTTTGGGGAGGGCAATGTGGCGGACACCGCCATGTCGAAAACCGGAACGGCCGGGGGCGACGACCCCCTGCAGCGGGCGATATGGCGGCTGCGGTCCCGCGGCTGCTGGACGGATGCCGCGGCCCTCCTGGAGCCGCACGCGGCCGCCCCGGGACCCGCCCTCCAGCGGGCGTCCCTGCTGATCGAGCGGTGCCTCTACACGGAGGCGGGCTGGACCGAGGCCGAGGAGGCCCTGCGGGCCGCCGAGGCCACCGCGGGTACGGACGACGAGCGCGGCCAGGCGGCCTGCGAACGCGGCTACCTGGCGTACGCGGCGACCCTCCTGGGCGTGCGCGACCGCGGCGACGAGGCCCGGTCCGCGCTCGGCCGGGCGGCCACCCTGATCCCGCTGGCCTCGCCGCGCCGGGCGCTGCTCGACTTCCGGCGCGGACTGGTCGCGGAGAACATCGCGGGCTCCCCGCAGGCGGCCCGGGCCGCCTACCACCGCTCGCACACCGCGGCCGCGGCCCAGGGCGACGCCCTGCTCCTCTCCTTCACCTGGCGCCACCTGGCCGGGCTGGCGCTGCGCAACGGCGAACTCGGCGAGGCCCGCAAGGGGTTCACCCAGTCGCTGCGGCTGCGCGAGGAGCTGGGCTACCTGATCGGGACCGCACCGGCGCTGGCCGCGCTCGCGGAGGCGGAGGAGGAGCCGGAGGCGGGCCGGCTGCGGGCCGAGGCCCGCCGGCTGGTGCACCTGCTGGGCGGCGTGCCGACCTGGCTGGCCGCGAGCCTGTCGCCGTCCACGGCCTGACCGGGGACGGTCCGGGACCGGCGCGCGACGCCTGCCGCGCGCCGGTCCGGCCTCGTGCGGACCCGGACGTTCCGGCATCGGGGCCGGTCCGGCCCGGTGCCGGACGGGCAGGGAGCGCCCCCGGGGGCCCGGGGGCGCTCGGGTGCACCGTGCTCCTCCGCGGGCGCCCATGCGCCGCAAGATCAGTGTTTGTGGCTGCGGGACTGTTGGGCACCCTGCCAGGCATGTCAGTGAAGACGCAGTTCACGGCGGGAAGCGCCCCCGGAGCGCTCCCCCTGGTCGGACACGGACGGCAATTGCTGCACCGTCCCCTGCAGTTCCTCGCGGAACTCCCCCGGTACGGCGACCTGGTCGAGATCAAGCTGGGCCCGCAGACCGCGTACGTCCCCTGCCACCAGGACCTGCTCCACCAGGTGCTGGCCGACGACCGCACGTTCGACAAGGGCGGCCTGCTCTACGAGAAGGCCCGGGACTTCCTCGGCAACGGCCTCGGCAGCTGTCCGCATTCGGAGCACCGGGCCCAACGCCGCCTGCTCCAGCCGGCGTTCCGCCCGGACCGGCTGGCGCAGTACGGCGCAGCCATGGAGAAGCGGCTCGGCCCGCTGCAGGAGTCCTGGTACGACGGGTGCGTCATCGACGCCTTCAGCACCTGGTACCGGTTCACCCTGGGCACGGCCGTGCGCGCCCTGTTCTCCACGGAGATAGCCGCCGGGACGGCCCACCGGATCGAGCAGTCGTTCAACGTCATGCTCGGCAACATCTTCGCCCGGATGCTGGTGCCCGGCCCCCTCCAGAAGCTGCCCACGCCGAGCCGGCGCCGCTACGCCGAGGCCATCGCCGACCTGCACGGGGCCATCGACGAACTGATCGCCGACTACCGAGAGACCGGCGAGGACCACGGCGACGTGCTCTCCGTCGTGCTCGCCTCCGGCGGCCGGATGGGCCGTGAGCCCACCCCCACCGAGCTGCACGACCAGATGGTGACCCTGCTGGCCGCCAGCTCCGAGACCTCGGCCGCCACCCTCACCTGGGCCTGCCTCCTGCTCGCCCAGGACACCGAGGCGCAGGACCGGCTGCGGGCCGAGGTGGACGAGGTCCTGGACGGCGGATCACCGCGCTGGGAGCACGTGCCGCGGCTGGAGTTCACCAAGCGGGTGCTGACCGAAACGATGCGCCTGTACCCGGCGGGCTGGCTCCTGACCCGGATGACGGCCCCCGCGGGCGCCGAACTCGCCGGCCGCCGGATCCCCGCCGGCAGCACCGTCGTCTTCAGCCCGTACGTGGTCCAGCGGCGGGCCGACCTGTACACGGAGCCGGACGCCTTCGACCCGGACCGGTGGCTTCCGGAGCGGGCCGCGGGGCTGCCGCGCGGCGCGTTCTCCGCCTTCGGCGGCGGGGCCCGCAAGTGCATCGGCGACACCTTCGCACTCGGCGAGACGGCCCTGGCCCTGGCGAGCACGGTGAGCCGCTGGCGGCTGGAAGTGGCTCCCGGGGCGGACCTGCGCCCTGCCCGGCTGGCGACCATCCTGCGGCCACGCCGGCTCGGCATCCGGCTGCGTGCGCGGTGAGCACGATACGCAGGGACCCGGTGGACACCCGGGGACACCTCCACGAACTGGACCTGCCCTTCCCGGAGCGGGTGAGTCCGGACGCGGACCGGGCCCGGCGGCGCAGCCTGGGCTGGATGCGCGACCGCGCGCTGCTGTCGGAGCGGGACCTGGCGGCGTACGACGTGCTGCGGCTGGACCAGCTCGCGGCGCGCGCGTACCCGTTCGCGACCGGCGCCTCGCTGGACCTGATGACGGACTGGATGGGCTGGTACTTCGTCTTCGACGACCAGTTCGACAGTCCGCTGGGGCGGGATCCCGCGCGGGTCGCGGAGATCGCCGCCGCCACGGTCGAGGTCATGGACGGCGGGCCGCGCAGCGGGCCGCCCGACCCCCTCAAGGACGCCTTCCGCGAGCTGTGGGAGCGGTCGGTGGTCGGCATGTCACCCGGGTGGCGGCAACGGCACCGGGCCAGCTGGACCCGCTTCATCGGCGGGTACGCGGGCGAGGCGGCGGACCGGGACGCGCCCGGCCCGCCGGCCCCGGCCCGGTACATGGCGGTGCGCCGGGCGACGATCGGCACCGACTCCTGCTTCGACCTGGTCGAGCGGCTGACCGGGCTGGAGGTGCCCGCGGAGGTGCGGCGCTCGGCCCGGCTCACCCGGATGGCCGATCTGAGCAGCGAGGTGGTGGCGCTCACGAACGACCTGGCCTCCCTCGGCAAGGAGCTGGCCTCGGGCGAGTTCCACAACATCGTGCCGGTGCTGCAGTCCGCGACCGGCTGTACGGCGGAGGAGGCCGCCGCGGAGGCGGTCCGGATGGTTGCCGTCCGGGTCGCCGAGTTCCGGACGCTCGCCGCCGGCATTCCCGAGCTGTGCCACGAGTACCGGCTGACCGACGAGGACGAGGAGGCGGTGCGCACCCTGGTGCGCTGCATGGAGGACTGGATGCGGGCCACCCGCGACTGGTCGCTGCTGACCGGGCGGTACTCCGAAGCCGGGGTCCGGGAGGCGGAGCGGCCGCGCCCGTGGGCCCGGATCTACCGGGCGCTGTGGTGAGGCGCGGGTGAGGCCGCGGTTAGCACGGCGCGTCGGCGGCCGCCGGCCTGCCGGTCCCCGTCCCGTCGACGGTACGGGGGCCGACCGGCCGGACGGCCGTTCGGCATGCCCGGGGCGGCGCCCGGCGGCCCGGGTCAGCGCGGCGCGCCCGTGAAGTGCTCCCGTACGAGTGATTCCACGACCTGGAGGTCCTGGGCGATCAGCGCCTCCAGCAGGGCGGAGTGCTCCGCCGCGTCCGCGACCAGGTCGGCCCGGCGGATCCGCGGGGCGCCGGGGGCGGGCCACTGGGCGCGCCGGTGCAGGTCGTCCGCGACGTGGACGAGCTGCTCGTTGCCCGCCAGGGAGAGCACCGCGCGGTGGAACGCGCGGTCGGACTCCGCGTAGCCGGGCACGTCCCCGGCCGCGGCGGCGGCCGCGGTGGCCGCGGCGGCGGGCCGCAGGGCGGTCCAGGCCGAGACCGGGGCGGTACGCGCCAGCCGGAGCATGACGGGGACCTCCAGCAGGGCCCGGACCTCGACCAGCTCGGCGAGCTCGCGGGCGGTCCGTACGATCACCCGGAAGCCGCGGTTCGGCAGGCATTCCACGGCGCCCTCGAGGGCCAGCTGCTGCATGGCCTCGCGCACGGGTGTCGCCGAGACCCCGAACCGCTCCCCCAGCGCCGGCCCCGAGTAGATCTCGCCGGGCACCAGGTCGCCGTCCACCAGCGCCGCGCGCAGGGCTTCGAGGACCTGACCGCGTACGGAGTGGCGGACCACCTTCTGGGCCGGGACGGATGCTTCGCTGTGCACGTTCCGAGGATATGGGACGGCGTTGATAGGACCGGCCAGGATTCGGGTAAGGTAAGGCTAACCTGTTAACGATCGTGCGATTCGGTGGTCCTGCCATGACCGTCCCCGCTCTGCTCCCCGTCACCTCCGCCCCGGCCGGCTCTCCGGCGGCGGACGCGTACGCACGCATGGCCGGGGTCTATTCGGGCCTGCGGGTCGTGGAACTCCCGGCGGACGCCTCCCTCCCGTGCGGTGCGGGCTGGGTCGGCGCGGCCGAGCTGGCGGCCGGGGGCCCGGCCCTCGACGCCTTCCTGGCCTGGGACAACGCCCAGGTGCTGGCGGACTACGGGCGGCAGGCCCGGCCGGACGTGGTGGCGGGCTTCGGCCTGCACCGGTACGCCTGGCCGGCTTGCCTGCTGGTGACGGTGCCCTGGTTCCTGGACCGGCGGGTGCCGGACCTGCCGGTGGACGCGGTCGCCTTCCACCGGGTGCGCGGCCGGATGGCCGTGCGCGCCGGGACCTTCGCGTGCCTGCCCTCCGACCCGCTGGCGGACAGCCCGCGGGCACGGGTGGTCGCCGACGAGGAGGCGCTGCGGGGCGAGGTGCGGGCAGCGGTGTCCCGGCACCTCGAACCGGTGCTGGAAGGATTCGGCCCGCGGATGCGGCGGGGCCGGCGGGCGCTGTGGGGCATGGTGACCGACGAGGTCGCCGAGAGCCTCTGGTACGTGGCGCACCTGCTCGGCGAGGAGCAGCGGGCCATGGCGGAGCTGGAGCTGCTGCTGCCCGGCTCGACCGCCCCGTACACGGGCGGCGCGGCGTTCCGGAAGCTGACCGGGCCGCAGGGCGAGGAGCTGGCGACCCGGGACCGGGCCAGCTGCTGCTTCTTCTACACAGTCCGCCCCGAGGACACCTGCACCACCTGCCCGCGCACGTGCGACGCGGACCGGATCGCACGGCTGTCCGCGGCCGCCACCCCGTAGTCCTCCGGGGTCTCACGCCACCCGCCCGGGCGACCCCGATTCGAACGCAACTCCGAGCATTCGAGAAGCAGTTCGGAACAGATCACCCTATCCGGAGGGCCCCGCCCCCCGAAGGCGTCCTCTTGCCCCGAATCCCGCATGCGGCCCTGATCCGATCCGCCACTATGGCGCCCGGAAAGCCGCAGTCGCGAGGCAAGGACACCGGATGAGACTGACCGACATATCGCTGGACTGGCTGCTTCCCGGCAGCCTGTTGATCCTGGGCGTACTTGCGGCAGTGGCGGTGCTGGCCCGCGGCAAGCGCGAGGGGGAGAAGGCGGCGGCGGAGGACAGCTGGGAGCGCAGCGAGGAGCGCCGGCGCCGCAAGGAGGCGATCTACGGGACCGCCTCGTACGTGCTGCTGTTCTGCTGCGCCGCGGTCGCGGCGGCGCTCTCGTTCCACGGACTCGTCGGCTTCGGCCGGCAGAACCTCAACCTCTCCGGCGGCTGGGAGTACCTGGTCCCCTTCGGCCTCGACGGCGCCGCCATGTTCTGTTCGGTGCTCGCAGTCCGCGAGGCCAGCCACGGCGACGCGGCCCTCGGCTCCCGCCTGCTGGTGTGGATGTTCGCCGGGGCGGCGGCCTGGTTCAACTGGGTGCACGCGCCCCGCGGCATCGGCCACGACGGGGCCCCGCAGTTCTTCGCCGGGATGTCCCTCTCCGCGGCTGTGCTCTTCGACCGGGCGCTCAAGCAGACCCGCCGGGCCGCACTGCGCGAGCAGGGCCTGATCCCGCGGCCGCTGCCGCAGATCCGCATGGTCCGCTGGCTGC
Source organism: Streptomyces bambusae (assembly GCF_020532645.1). Taxonomy (GTDB): domain Bacteria; phylum Actinomycetota; class Actinomycetes; order Streptomycetales; family Streptomycetaceae; genus Streptomyces; species Streptomyces bambusae. The sequence continues at coordinate 22,482 of NZ_JAJAUZ010000053.1, read as the reverse complement.
GCGCCCCCCGCGAGACGTTCGGTGCCTGGTCGCTGATGCTGCTGGAGGGCGTACGGACACTCGACGAGGCGGTCGAGGAAGTGCGCGAGGACAAGCGGGAGAAGGAGCAGGACCGGCACCGGCGCCGCGAGCAGCACCGGCTCGACCGGGCCCGGATCAGGGCGCTGGGGCGCCAGCACCGGGCGTTCGGGCGGCAGCGGGCCCGGCAGCTGGACATCCCGGAACTCACCTCGGGGTCGGGCTCCGCGCCGGTCGGCGCGGAGCCCGCCATAGCGGAGTCGGGACAACTGCCCCATCTCTCACCGCTGCCCGCCTCCGGGGCACCCGGCCGGCCCTCCCTGCAGGCCGTCGGCGGGAACGGCCAGGACGGGCCGCGGACGGTCGACCTCACCGCTGAGGACGACACGCAGACGATTCCGCGGCTCGACTCGCTGGAGCGCAAACTCAAGGATCTGGAGCAGCAGTTCGGCTGATCCTGCAGGCGTGCGGCCCAGAGGGGTCCGGACCGGGTGCTCGCCCGGGCCGGACCCCTGATGCGTCGCCGGCTGCTCCGGCGACGCCCGGACGTCAGCTCGTGCCGCTGCCGTTGTGGTGCTCGTGGTCCGACCCGGGCCCGAAGCCGTCCAGTTCGAACCAGACGACCTTGCCGGAGCCGAGTGCGCTGACGCCCCAGGCCTCGGCGAGCGACTCGACCAGGAGGAGTCCCCTGCCGTGCGTACCGTCGTCGGCGGACGGTACGTAGGGCCGGGGGTGCCGGGTCGTGAAGTCCCGGACCTCCACCCTGAGCCGGGAGCCGACGAGGCTCGCGGTGACCTCGGCACCCTGGTCGGTGTGGACCAGCGCGTTGGTGACGAGTTCCGTGGTCAGGAGCTCGGCCACCGAGGTGCACGGGGACCGGCCGCCGTGCCGCAGGAGTTCCCGTAACGCCCTGCGGACCTCGCCCACGGCCCGCAGGTCGGCCTTCCGCACCGAGCGGCTCAGCCGGCGGCCGGGCTGCTTCCCGCGACTCCCCGTCACCCCCTCCACTTCCGTGCCCTCACCCTCGGCCGGCTCCCGTGCCGCCGGTCGCGCTCTCCTTGGCTGGCTTCCGGCTTTCGCCCCCACCCGCACGGCGACTCACATCCCCTTGGTCGAACAGGTCTACGGGATGCATGCCCCGCTCGGGCGGGCCCACTCCTGCCGGTAACGACCGGGTCACGGCGCGCCGCCGGTGGCCGGCGGGCGGCCTATGGCCTGGGCACATTCCACGGGCCGGGCCGGAGGTCCGGAGCAGCGGCCGGGCAGCCGGCCCGGCACCGGCCGCCGGCGGGGCGCCGGGGGCCCTTCGAACGGCCGCGACGCCCGCGGGAGCAGGGCCTTTGCGGGCGCGGCCGGGATGCGACGGGTGCCGGCGGGCGGTCCGGCCGGCCCCGGGGGCCGGGCCGCCGGACCGGACTTCTCGGACGGGGCGGCCGTACTGCACGAGGGGGAGGAAATTTCCCACCCGGCAACGGGGACCCGGCGGTGGCCGGGCCGGCGGTCTATGTCTCCCAGACGGCGACTGCGGTGCGGTCGTCGGCGTAGCCCTTCAGGCGGACGGTGGTGTCCGCGAGGAAGGCGGCGAGGCCGGGCGGGACGTCGGAGTCCGGGCCCCAGCGGGTGGCGAGTTCGGCCGGGAACACGGGCTCCTCGCGCATCGGTGCGGCGAGGCCGCCGGTGCACAGGAGCAGGGTGTCGCCGGCCCGGGCCACGGAAGCCCGGAAGCGGAAGGCGTCCTCGGCGGAGGCCGGGTTCTCCAGGTCCTGCCAGGTGCCGTCACGGAGCCGGAACAGGCCGCCCTGACCGGTGCCGAAGGCGATGCGGGTGCGGCACTCCGGGTCGATGGGCAGCAGCAGACAGCGGAGCCCGGCGGGCTGCGGGGCGCCGTCCGCGCGCAGCCGGCCGTAGCCGCGGTCGGTGAGCCGCTGGAGCCCGGACCGCAGGTCGTCGCGACGGCCGGCCCGGATGTCGGCGCCCAGCCGCTGCTGGCTGCGGCCGATGGCCCCGGCGATCCACCTGCACAGCTCGGCGTCGGCCTCACGGGCCCCTTCGGCGGCCCGGTCCCCGCCGGCGGCGGCGATGAGCACCAGGGCGTCGTCGCCGGTGCCGAAGCGGGCGGTGAGCAGGAAGTCCCGGCGCGCCTCGCCGCGGTAGCGGGCGGAGTCCCCGCGCACGGACACGGCCCGCAGGGTGTACGTACCGTGCCGGGCCCCTTCGAGGACGGTGTCCGGGACCAGGGCGTCCAGGTCCGCGGCATCGGCGTACGGCAGCGCCCCAGGCTCCCCTTCGTAGGTGGGCGGCCGCTCCCCCAGGTGCCGTACGTCGAACCGCTCCCCCCGCCCGGCCGCCTCCGCCGGCGGCAGGTTCAGCCGCCCCCACGCGAACCCGGTCCCGTCGGCGACGGGGCCCTGCTGCGGGGGGATGAGGGGCCGGGCTTCCGGGGCGGCGCGCGGGTATGCGGCGGGGTCGTCGTCCGGGGCGGCGCGGGGCGCGGGCGGCCGGGGCACGGCCGCCGGGCCGTCAGCGGCCGGTCCCGGCGGCGCGCCCTGCCCGGTGCCGCCCACGGCCAGGGCGCCGTCGGGCAGTGTCGCGGTCCGCGGGCCCGGTCCGTCCGCGTCGCGCTCCGCCGGAGGAAGCGGCGGACCGGCGGGCGTCCCGTCCGGCGCCGGTACCGTCTGTCCGGACAACGCGTCCCCCACCGTCTCGGCATCTCCGGCGGCTGCGCTCCGCGGCGCAACCGCCCCTGGCTCGGCGGCACTTCGGTCCGCCGCACGCAGCGCGTCCTCGGCGCCGTGCCGGGCCGTCGCCTCCGGCATCACCGGAGGCGGGCCGTACCCGGCCACGGGCGCAGCGGGCTGCGGCGGAACCAGTGGCGGAGCGGTGGGCGCGGCCGGGGCGCTCCCGGCACCGGGCGCGGCCGCCGACCGCGGCGGACCGGCGGGGACCTTCCCCTCCCCGGGCGGGACCCGGCCGGCAGTGGCCCCGCCAGACGGGGGCGGGCGGTACCCGGCGGGAGCCGCCGCGGGGTGCGGTGGGGGTGCGGGGGTGCCGACGGGAACGCCGCCCGGCGCGGGCCGGCCGTACCCGGCGGGAGCCACACCCAGCGCCGCCGCGGACTGCGGCGGGGACGCGGGCAGGTCGGCGGGGATGTCGCCGGGCACGGGCGGGCCGAACCCGGCGTCCAGGCCTGCGGGTTCTGCGTCCGGCGGGGACGCGGGCAGGTCGGCGTGGATGTCGCCGGGCACGGCCGGACCGAAGCCGGGAGGCGAGCCGGCGGGACCCGCGCCCGGCGTGGGCAGGGCGTGGCCCGCATGCGGAGCGGTCGACGCGACGCCGGGAGCCGGCGCCGGCGGATCAGCTGGGACGCCGCCCCGCGCGGGTGGACCATACCCGGCGGACGTAGCGACGGGATCCGCGCCCGGCGCAGCCGCGGACGACGGCGGGGTCACCGGCGGATCGGCCGGGCCTCCAACCGGCCCGGGCACGCCCTGCCCGGCGGACGAGACGACGGGATCCGCGCCCGGCGCAGCCGCGGGCTGCGGCGGAGGATCGGCCGGGGCTCCGTCCGGCTCGGGCGGGAGGGGGGTGTCGGAGACGAGGCGGGCGGCGGTGGCGAAGCGGGTGTCCACCGTGTCCGGGGGTGCGGGCTCGCGGGGGGCCGGGGGTGGGGCGGGGTCCGGGGCGGGGTCCGCGTAGAGGCGCTGCCACCAGTCGTCCGTGCCCTCCTGCTGACTCATGCCCTTATTGTCGGCCGCACGGGGCGGGTGAAAACGGGTCATCGGCAAAATCCGCGGCACCGTGATGCAGCAGAAAAGATCCGCCGGGCGGCCACACCCCCCACGGGAAGGCCACCCGGCGGATCCGCCTGTGCGGACGCGACTAGCGCACGTCGTAGGCGCGTTCCACCGTCTGGGTGACGGATGCGCCGTTCCTGTCGGTCAGTTCGGCCTTGAGGGACACCTGCTTGCCGGCTGCGCCGGCGTGGTCGACCAGCGCGGTCCACCGGCCGTGGCGCTCGGTGACCTTCGCCGCGGTCCAGTGCTCGCCGTCGTACGAGTACGACAGCCGGGCGGCGGCGATCGGCGCCGGGGCGTACCCGCCGTGGCCGGTGACGGTCAGTCCGATGACCTGGCCGTCGGCGGCCGCGAGCGTCTTGAGTCCGTCCTCGGGGAGCGCGTAGCCGGGGAAGAGGACCGGCAGCGGCTGCGAGTACGCGGACTCGTCGAGCCGCGAGGTGAACGCCCACGTGGTCCGCACGGCGGTGGACCGCTTCCAGACCCGGGCCGGTGCGCCGAACTTCATGACGGACTGGGTGAGTTCGTAGCGTCCCGGCTCGGCAGGCACCTCGAACACGCCGGACGGGTACGGGCTTTCGCCGATCTGCTCGCCGTCCCGCGTGAGGACCACGTTGCCGATGTCTCCGAAGCCGCCCTGCTGCGCGTAGTGGCCGCTGTCGCCCCACATCGCGGAGCCGAAGCCGATCAGGTTGCCCTGGCGTTCGGCGGCGAGCATCCGCCTGCCGGCGCTGTCCCGCGCGGCGACCGGGGCGATCACGCCGTCGTACCAGCGCTCGCTGCGCCGCTCGCCCCCGGCGTACGTGCGCTGCCGGTCGGTCATGAACTCGCCCCAGGGGAAGCTGGACGAGACCAGGTGGTCCCAGGAGGTGTCCCCGGCGCTGTAGTACTCGGTGCGCTGCGAGGGCGCGGCGACGGTCTCCAGCGCGCCGAAGAACACGGCGTTGCCGAGCGGCCGGTAGGCGCCGACGACGTCGACGTAGTCGGCGGCCACGCCCATGGATCCGTAGCGGGCGCGGACGGCGGCCAGGTCGCGGTCGCGCACCCGGTAGGTCCGGTCGCCGCGCACCGCGCCGGTCTCGGTCTGGGCGAGGTTGTAGACGTACGGGCTGTTGGCGGTGGCCGTCCAGGTGAGGGTGGCCGGGCCGGTGGCGAGGCGGCCGAGGACCTCGCGGGCCTCGGTGCGCTCGATGGTGAGGGCGGGCAGGGCACCGCCGCCGTAGCCGGTGAAGCCGGTCCAGCGGCCGGGGGCGTCGCGGTGCGCGATCAGGACCCGGGCACCGGCGGCCTTGGCGTCGCGGGCAAGGCCGGCGAGGCCGCCGTCCGTCGCCTTGACGAGGACCGCGGCCCCCTTCGCGCCGGCCGCGGCCAGCTCGGCGGGGGTGCCGGTGCCGGCGTCGACGAGCGGGGCGCTGCCGGTGCCGTCGAGGTTGTCGCTGCCGAGGGAGGCGGTCAGCGGGTGCAGGACCGGGCCGCCGGCCACCTTCAGCGCGGCGATCTGCGGTGCGCTGGCCCGCCAGTGGCTGCCGAACTCGAACCCGCCGTCGGCCGGGCGGCCGTCGACGGAGGCGTAGTAGCCGCGGATGGTGCGGCCGCCCATGGCGGTGCCGGAGTGCAGCCAGGTGTCGTCCCAGCTGCGGGCGAAGGACAGGGTGGTGGAGCGGGCCTCGGTGGGCCGGTCGGCGGCGATCCGCAGCCGGGACGCCGTGCGGGCGTCGAGGACGACGGTCGTGTCCTTGCGGATCTCGACCTGCGGGCGGCCGAGGTAGGTGAGCGAGTCGATCAGCTCGGCGCCCTCGCCGGCGTCGGGGGTGGCGACGAACGCGGAGAGGAAGTACGCACCGGGTCGGATCCGGTAGACCTGCTCGGCGGCGCCCTCGTTGAAGCGGCGCTCGCCGGAGGCGTCGTCGGTGCCGATGACGTCGACGGACGAGGGGCCGGCGGCCGGCTTGCCCGCGCGGTCGGTCAGCTTGACGCGCAGGGTGACCGTCTGCGGTTCGACGTACAGGGCGAAGGGGGTGGAGACGCGCACGCCGTCCGCGGTGGCGAGGACCCGGCCGGTGACGTCGCCGTACTGGGCGCGGTCGAGGCGGGCGGCCGGGTCGAGGGCCAGCGGGACCTTGACGGTGGCGCCGGCGGGCACGGTGACGGTGCTGCGGCCGAGGCGGGCCAGCGGGCTGCGGACGGCGGAGCCGTCGTTGCCGGTGACCTTGGCGACGGCCAGCCGGAGGGTGACGGGCCGGGCGCCGTGGTTGGTGTACGGGAGGTCGACGGTGGTGCGGTCGCTGCTGTGCTGGGGCCAGCGGTGGGTGCCGCCCTGGACGGCGGGAGCGCCGGTGACGGTGGTGCGGGCGGCTGCCTTCACGTCGAGCCGCCCGGCGCCGGTCTGGCGCACGTCGCCGGGGATCGCGGTGTGCGCGGAGCCGGTGAGGGCCGCCTTGATCTGCTGCGGCGTCCAGTCGGGGTGGCGCTGCTTGACGACGGCGGCGGCGCCGGCGACGTGCGGGGTGGCCATCGAGGTGCCGGACATGGACTGGTACGCGTACACGCCCCGGCCGCCGGCGGCGGCCGCGGAGATCCCGACGCCGGGGGCGGTGATCTCCGGCTTGAGGGTGTGGGCGAGGCCGGCCGGGCCGCGGCTGGAGAAGGAGGCGGTGGTGTCGTCGCGGTCGACGGCGCCGACGGTCAGCACGCCGGGGGTGCAGCCCGGGGAGGAGACGGTGTTGTTGCCGGGGCCGGAGTTGCCGGCGGCGATGACGAAGAGGGTGCCGCTGGTCTGCGCGAGCTTCTCGGCGGCGGTGCTCATCGGGTCGGTGCAGTCGGTCTCGGACGGGTTGCCGAGGCTCATGGAGACGACGTCGGCCCGCTGGGCGACGGCCCATTCCATGCCGGCGATGATCCATGAGTCCTGGCCGTGGCCGTGGTCGTTGAGGACCTTGCCGCTGAGGAGCTGCGCCCCCGGGGCGACGCCCTTCTTCGCGCCGCCGCTCGCGGCGCCGGAGCCGCCGACGGTGGAGATGGTGTGGGTGCCGTGGCCCTGGCGGTCCTCGGCGGTGTCGGAGTCGGTGAAGTTCTCGGCGGCGGCGATCCGGCCCTTGAGGTCGGGGTGGCCGAGGTCGCTGCCGGTGTCGAGGACGGCGACCTTGGTGCCGGTGCCGTCGAGGCCGGCGGCCCAGGCGGCGGGGGCGTTGACCTGCCGGGTGGAGTGTTCCAGGGTGGCCTGCACCTTGCCGTCGAGCCACAGCTTCTTCAGCTGCCCGGCGGCGCGGGCGCGGGGCCGGGTGACGTCGGACCAGAAGTCGGCGGCGCGGGCCTTGTCGGCGCTGAGGGCGGTGCCGCCGACGGAGGGCAGGACCAGGGTGCGGGCGGCGCCGCGCGGGGCGGCGGGGGCGCTGCGGGCGGTGACCGGGGTGTCCTCGTAGACGGCGATGAGCGGGAGCTTCCCGGTGTGCGCGTCGTCGTAGCCCTGCCGGATGAGGCCGGTGACGTTGAAGAGCTCCTCGTCGACCCGGCCGGCGGCGAGGGCCGCGGTGGCGGCCTGGGGGTAGACGTACAGGTCCTTGCCGGTCCGGCGGGTCTGTACGAGCGGCTGGGAGCCGTCTGCGCGGGGCATGGCGGTGGCGGCGGTGCGGCCGGCGGCGTCGGTGGAGACCAGGATCCGGTCACCGGTGACGAGGGTCACGGTGACGGGGCCGGAGGGTTGCTTTCCGGCCGCCGCGCTGCCGACGAGTGGTCTCTTCCCCGACGTCCCGCCGTGCGGCTGTGCCGACGACGGGGCGACTGCCGTGACGGCGAGGACCGCGGCTGTCGCCGCCCCCAGTGCCGTGCGCGATATCGGGCGCATCGCTCTCCCCAGGTGAATTCCGGCCAAGCGCTCATTGCACGGCAAAGCAGCCGCACAAATGGGTTCTGGCCAGCGGATGTTGGTGCTGCGGTGGCTCGACCTTGGCAGAGGGGCGGGGGGTGCGGTGATGATGTCCTCGGCGGGTTTGCGCCGTGGCCGTTTCCCGCCAGGCGAACGTGCGGAATGGGGTGGTCCGGGTGTTGGGTGCGATAGGGCTGGACGAGGGGCAGGAGTCGGCCTACCGGGCTCTGGTGGCGCTGGGGGCTGCGGAGGTGCCGGATCTGGCGCACCGGCTGACGCTGCCGGTGCGGCAGACCGAGCGGGCGCTGCGGCACCTGGAGCGGCACGGGCTGGCGGCCCAGTCCTCGGCCCGGCCGGGCCGGTGGGTGGCCGCGCCGCCGGGGGTGGCGCTGGGGGCGCTGCTGACGCAGCAGCGGCACGAGCTGGAGCAGGCGGAGCTGGCGGCGGCGCTGCTGGCCGAGGAGTACCGGATGGAGGCCGCCGAGCCTGCGGTGCACGACCTGGTGGAGGTGGTCACGGGGGCGAGTGCGGTGGCGCACCGCTTCGTGCAGCTCCAGCTGGGGGCCGTGGAGGAGGTGTGTGCGCTGGTCAGCGGGCGGCCGCAGGTGGTCACGGGGATGGACAACGAGGCGGAGGAGCAGGCCGCGCACCGGGGGGTGGAGTTCCGGGTGGTGATCGAGCGGGAGGTGCTGTCGCTGCCGGACGGGCTGACGGAGGCGTCGGCGGCGCTGAACCGGGGCGAGCAGGTACGGGTCGTCGACGAGGTCCCGACCAAGCTGGTGATCGCGGACCGCAGCCTGGCGATGGTGCCGCTGACGGCCCGCGGGGCGCACGCGGAGCCGGCGGCGCTGGTCGTCCACGCGAGCGGGCTGCTGGAGTCCCTGATGGGTCTCTTCGAGGCGGTGTGGCGGCAGGCGCTGCCGCTGCGGCTGGGGGCGGCGGGGGTGGTGGCGGAGGACGCGCCGGCGCCGGACGCGACGGATCTGGAGATCCTGTCGCTGCTGCTGGCGGGGATGACGGACGCGAGCGTCGCGAAGCATCTGGATCTGGGGCTGCGTACGGTTCAGCGCCGGGTGAAGGGGCTGATGGAGGTGACCGGGGTGACGACGCGGCTGCAGTTGGGCTGGCAGGCTCACGAGCGGGGCTGGGTGGCCCGGTAGTCCCCGGCTGCGCCGGGCTTCGGGGCTCCGCCCCCGACCCCGCGCCTCGAACGCCGGCGGGGCTGGATCTGCCCGGCGGGATCGCCCGGCGTGGCCACTCCGGCCTCGCCGGCGCTTGGGGCGGGGCGGGGCCGGGGGGGCGGAGCCCGCGGAGTGGGCGGGCTGCCACGGCGGTCGGAGTCGCGGCGGGTGGGGGCGTGGGTCAGGCTGGGGTGGTGGATGGGCCTCAGCAATTCCTGGTGGGGCTCGTCATGCTGCTCGGGGTGGCGGGGGTCATGGTGCCGGGGGTGCCGGGGACGCTGCTGGTGTGGGCGGCCCTGCTGTGGTGGTCGCTGCACGAGAAGACGGGGCTGGCGTGGGTGCTGCTCGTGTCGGCGACCGGGCTGCTGCTGGTGGTGCAGGTCGTGAAGTGGCAGTTGCCGGTGCGGCGGCTGCGGGGGACCGGGGTGACCCGGCGGATGGCCGTCTACGCGGGGGTGGGGGCGGTGCTGGGGTTCTTCCTGCTGCCGGTGGTGGGGGCGGTGCCGGGGTTCGTGGGCGGGATCTATCTGTGTGAGCGGGTGCGCCTGGGGGGACACGGGGAGGCGGTGGCGGGGACGCGGGTGGTGATGCGGGCGGTGGGGACGAGCGTGCTGGTGGAGCTGTTCGGGTGCCTGGTGGTGGTCGGGGCGTGGCTGGGGGCGGTGCTGTGGGGGTGAGCGGGTGGTTGTTCCCCTGCCCGGAGGCCCCCACGCCTCCGTACCCGGCAAGGCCCAAGCCCCGGGGCTCCGCCCCGCACCCCGGTCCTCGAACGCCGGACGGGCTGGATTTTCCCCCGCCCGGACTTCGACTGCCGGCCGCACGGCGCCTCAAGCCCCGCCGGCGCTTGGGGCGCCGGCGGGGCGGAGGTCAGCGGACGGGGCCTCGTTTGGCGGCGTGGTTGGCGCGGCCTTCGGCCGACTTGAGGCGCCAGTCGCGGCGGATCTCCGCGCGGAGCCGCGCATCCGTCTTGGCGACGATGCGCTGGTTCTCGCGCAGCAGCTTCCGGTAGCTGTCGAGGCGCCGCTCCGGCAGTTCACCGGAGGACAGGGCGGCCAGCACCGCGCACCCCGGCTCCGCCTCGTGCGCGCAGTCGTGGAACCGGCACTGCGCCGCGTACTCCTCGATCTCCGAGAAGACCTGCCCGACGCCGGTCTCCGCGTCCCACAGCCCCACCCCCCGCAGCCCGGGCGTGTCGATGAGGACCCCGCCGCCCGGCAGCCGCAGCAGGTTGCGGGTGGTCGTGGTGTGCCGGCCCTTGCCGTCGACCTCGCGGATCTCCTGGACCTCCATGGCGTCCGCCCCGAGCAGGGCGTTGGCCAGGGTCGACTTGCCGGCGCCGGAGACGCCGAGCAGCACGCTGGTGCCCTCCCCCAGGATCGCGCCCAGCACGTCCATGCCCTCGCCGCTGTGGGAGGAGACGGGCAGGACCTGCGTGCCGGGCGCGGCCTGCTCGACGTCCTGGACCAGGTACGACAGGGCGGCCGGGTCCGGCACCAGGTCCGACTTGGTCAGGACGACCATCGGCTGGGCCCCGGATTCCCAGGCGAGGGCGAGGAAGCGCTCGATGCGGCCCAGGTCGAGTTCGGCGGCCAGGGACACGGCGATGACGGCGTGGTCCACGTTGGCCGCGAGGACCTGGCCCTCGGAGCGCTTCGAGGAGGTGGAGCGGACGAAGGCGGTACGGCGCGGCAGGTACGCCTTGACGTAGCGCGGGTTGCCGGCGGGATCGACGGCCGCCCAGTCGCCGGTGCAGATGACCCGCAGCGGGTCGTGCGGGGTGACGAAGGCGGTGTCGGCGCGGACCGGCCCGTCCGCCGTGATCACGTCACACTGGCCGCGGTCGACCCGGACCACCCGTCCGGGCACCAGGCCCTGGGCGGCGTACGGGGCGAACTCGGCAGCCCACTGCGCGTCCCAGCCGTAGGGGGCGAGGGCGTCGGAGGGGGCGGAGGAAGCAGCAGAAGCAGAAGCAGAGAGGTCGAACGTCTCGTGAGACAAGGGGGAACCCTTCGGAGGGCGGCCCCGGCGAGATGCGGTGGGTGTCGCAGGTCGGTGTCAGCCGGAAGCCACGGAAGAAGCGGGGATGAAGGCTCGAATGCGGGCGGTGCCCTGCGTGGCGACAGTCATCGAAGTCCCACCTCCTGGTTCCGGTGCGCGCGGCGCGGTCCGTCGGTCCGGACCGCCGTCCGCGGGGACGTGCGTCTCGGATGGTACGGAGGGCGCCGCGCGGGGCGCCACCGAATTAATCGCGGAGCCCGGCCGGGCACCGGCGTACACCCCGCTGAACGGGTGCCCTCCCCTTCAGTGCGGGTGCCGCTCCGTGTGCTTGCGGAGCCGCGACTGGTAGTCGTCCGGGGGCAGGAACCTCGACCAGCGCTCCGGGAACTCGGAGGGCATGCCGGAGTCCTCGTCGTCCTCGGACTCGCCCTCGGCCAGGGCCCGCCAGGCGGCCGCGCGGGCGACCAGCTGGGCGGCCTCGGCCTCGCGGACCCGCTCGTTGGCCTCGCGGGCGGCGGCGGTGGCCACCGAGGGCCACACCCGGTCGATGGCCGCGTTGACGGCCGCACCGACGAGGACGGCGAAGGCGGAGATGCCGATCCACAGCAGGACGGCGACGGGCGCGGCCAGCGAGCCGTAGATGGTGGGGCCCTCGACCGTGTTGGTGAGGTAGAGGCGCAGCAGGAAGCTGCCCAGCACCCACATGGCGAGGGCGACCAGCGCCCCGGGCACGTCCTCGATCCACGGCGAGCGCACGGGCACGGACACGTGGTAGAGGGTGGTGAGGAAGGCGATCGACAGCAGGGTGACGGTCGGCCAGTACAGCACCGCGATCACCTCGGTCCCCCAGGGCACCAGCCGGACCACGGCGTCCGGCCCGGCCACCATGAGCGGCAGCACGACAGCGCCGATCAGCAGGGCGACGATGTACAGCAGGAAGGCCAGCAGCCGGGTCTTGACGATGCCGCGCTGCCCGTCGAGCCCGTACATGACGGTGATGGTGTCGATGAAGACGTTGACGGCGCGCGAGCCGGACCACAGGGCGAACGCGAAGCCGAGGGAGATGATGTCGGGGCGGCCGCGCCTGGTGACGTCGTCGAGGAGCGGCTTGGCGATGTCGTTGACGCCGCGGTCGGAGAGCACGGTGCCGACCGCGCGCAGGATGTTCTCCTCGATGCTGGCGACGGTGGTGGTGTCGGTCCAGTTGTCCACGTAGCCGAGGAGGCCGAGCAGGCCGAGGAAGAGCGGCGGCAGCGACAGCAGGGTGAAGAAGGCGGCCTCGGCGGCGAGGCCCAGGATCCGGTACTCGATGCACGAGTTGACGGTGTCCTTGAGCAGCAGCCAGGCCATCTTGCGCTTCGAGACGTTGCGGTACAGGGAGCGGGCCCGGTGGAGCATGCCGGGGGGACGCTCGGGTGTTTCATTTGCTGGCTGCACGTCTTTACCGTATCGGCATGGCAGCCACCACCCATACCGTGAGCAACCAGGCCCCGCCGCTGGCGGGTCACAACGTGTACGGCGACGACCGGGTCCTCGTCGAGGGCATGGCCCGGCATCTGGCCGGGGCACCCGCCGAGGTACAAGCGGAATCGGCCGCAGAGCTCGGCCTGCTCGGCCACGCCGCCGGCTCGGCCCAGGTCCAGGAGTGGGCGGCGCTCGCCAACGCACACCCGCCGGAGCTGCGGACGCACGACCGGTACGGGCACCGCATCGACGAAGTGGAATTCCACCCGGCCTGGCACCGGCTGCTGGGCAAGGCGGTGTCCTCGGGGCTGACCGACGCGTGGGGCCGCGAGTACGGCCACCTGCGGCGCGCCGCCGGGTTCTTCGTGTGGTCGCAGGCCGAGGCCGGGCACGGCTGCCCGGTGTCGATGACCCACGCGGCGGTGCCCGCCCTGCGCGCCGATCCGGAGCTGGCGGCGCGCTGGGAGCCGCTGCTCACGTCGCACGTGTACGAACAGGGGCTGCGGCCGCCCGCACAGAAGTCCGGGGTGCTGTTCGGGATGGCGATGACCGAGAAGCAGGGCGGCAGCGACGTCCGGGCGAACACCACGCGGGCGGTGCCGCTGGACGCGCCGGGCGAGTACCTGCTGACGGGTCACAAGTGGTTCTGCTCGGCGCCGATGTCGGACGCGTTCCTGGTGCTGGCGCAGGCGGTGGGCCCGGGCGGGACCGGGGAGGGGCGGCCGACCTGCTTCCTGGTGCCGCGGGTGCTGCCGGACGGCAGCCGCAACGTGTTCCTGCTCCAGCGGCTGAAGGACAAGCTGGGCAACCGGTCGAACGCGTCGGCCGAGGTGGAGTTCGACGGTACGTGGGCGCAGCGGGTCGGCGAGGAGGGCCGCGGGGTGCGGACCATCGTCGAGATGGTGGCGGCGACCCGGCTGGACTGCGTGGCGGGTTCGGCGGCGGTGATGCGGCAGGCGCTGACCCAGGCGGTGCACCACACCTCGTACCGCAGTGCGTTCGGCGGGAAGCTGGCCGACAAGCCGCTGATGCGCAACGTGCTGGCGGACCTTGCGGTGGAGTCGGAGGCGGCGACCGTGCTGATGCTGCGGCTGGCGGCGGCCTGCGACGCGGACACGGCGGAGGAGCGGGCCTTCCTGCGGCTCGCGGTGCCGGCGGCGAAGTACTGGGTGACGAAGCGGTGCACGCCGATGGTGGCGGAGGCGCTGGAGTGCCTGGGCGGCAACGGGTACGTGGAGGAGTCGGGCCTGCCGCGGCTGCTGCGCGAGTCGCCGGTGAACTCGATCTGGGAGGGCTCGGGCAACGTGCAGGCCCTGGATGCGCTGCGGGCGCTGCAGCGGGAGCCGATGGCGCTGCACGCGTACCTGCAGGAGGTGGGGCGGGCCAGGGGCGCCGACCACCGGCTGGACCGGGCGATCCGGGACCTGCTGGCGGAGCTCGCCGACCTGGAGGGGATCGAGGCGCGCGCCCGGCGGGTGGTGGAGCGGCTGGCGCTGGTGCTCCAGGGGGCGCTGCTGGTGCGCTGGGCGCCGCCCGAGGTGGCCGACGCGTTCTGTGCCTCGCGGCTGGGCGGGGACTGGGGCGGCGCCTTCGGTACGCTGCCGCACACGCTCGGCCTGGGGGCAGTGGTGGAGCGGGCGCGGATCCCTGGCTGACGGCGGCCCCAACCGCCGCGGCCCCGGATCCGGGCCCGGTGCGGACGGAGGTGGCGCCGCGCCGACTCGGCACCACCCCTGCCGCAGAGAGCCCCGAGGAGGAGCTGCGCGCCGCTGTGCGGCGCCCGCACAGTTTCGGTCGGCGGACCGGGAGTCGGCGAGGGTTGCAAGGCGTTGCACTTGTCGGGGCCGGTTCCGTCCCGCGGTGGTGCCAGGGGTGTGGCACCGGCCGGTGGGAGGGTCCGGCGGCACGGCACGTCCGGTTCGTACGGGGAGGATCCGGTGACCAGTTCCATGCTCGGCCTGACACAGCTTTCGGCCATGGACACCCGGCAGGCGGCGCGTCTGCTGAAGGGGGTGCGGGAGGCGGCGCTGTCGGGCCGGCGGCCGCCCGCGGCACCGCGGCCGGAGATCGCGGCCTCGTGGCGGCGGATGCTGGCGGGCGGGGTGCATCCGGACGTGGACGCCCGGTCGCGGACGCTGTCGGTGGCGGAGACCGAGCAGCGGCGGCGGGAGTCGCCGCTGCGGGAGGTGCTGCCGGTGCTGCGGGAGGGGCTGCTGCCGGCACTGGACGAGGCCCTGCACATCATGGTGGTCGCGGATGCCGACGGGCGGCTGCTGTGGCGGGAGGGGCACGCGTCGATCCTGCGGAAGGCGGACCGGCTGGGGTTCGAGGTGGGGGCCCACTGGGACGAGTCGGTGGTGGGCACCAACGGGGTGGGGACGGCGCTGGTGACCCGGCGGCCGGTGCAGGTGTTCTCGGCGGAGCACTTCGTCTCCAGCCACCACGAGTGGACCTGTGCGGGGGCCCCGGTGCACGATCCGCGGGACGGACGTCTGCTCGGGGTGATCGACGTGAGCGGCCCGCTGGCGACGATGCACCCGGCGACGCTGTCGTGGGTGTCGTCGGTGGCCCGGCTGGCGGAGAGCGAGCTGCGGATCCGGCACCTGGGTGCGCTGGGCGGGCTGCGGGCGGTGGCGGCGCCGCTGCTGGCGCGGCTGCCGGGGCGGGCGCTGGTGGTGGACCCGCACGGCTGGACGGCGGCGGTGGCGGGCCTGGCGCCGGTGGAGCGCGTGCCGCTGCCGAAGGAGATGGCCGCCGGTCCGGTGTGGCTGCCGAACCTGGGGCACTGCACGGCGGAGCCGCTGCCGGGCGGCTGGCTGATACGGGTGGACGGGGCGGGCGCCGCGGCGGTGGCGGGCCGGGTGGTGCTGGACCTGTCCGGGCCGCGCCGCTGGTCGGTCGCGGTGCACGGGGCGGCCGGCAGCTGGGGGCAGGAGCTGAGCCCGCGCCATGCGGAGCTGCTGTTCCTGCTGGCCGAGCACCCCGGCGGGCGGACGGCGGCGCAGCTGGCCGCCGAGGTGTTCGGGGACCCGGGCCGGACGGTGACGGTACGGGCGGAGCTGTCGCGGGTCCGGCGGCATCTGGCGGGGGTGCTGGCGCACCGGCCGTACCGGTTCGCGGACGGGGTGGAGGTCGAGGTCAGGGTGCCGCGGGAGGCGGCGGAGCTGCTGCCGCACTCGCAGGCGCCGTCGGTGATCAGGGCCCGCTTGGGGCGCGGCGGCGAGTCGTGATTCCCTGACGGGTATGGACACCGATCTCACCACCTGGTCGCTGGAGCAGACCTCGCCGGCGGACCTGCGGCCCGCCGTCGAGCCGGACGGCGACGACATCCGGATCGAGCGGGCCGCGGTCCCCTCGCCGGAGTTCAGCCGCTTCCTCTACGCGTCGGTGGGGGGCGACATCCACTGGACGGACCGGCTGGGGCTGACGTACGCCCAGTGGCGGGAGCACCTGGAGCGGCCCGGGGTGGAGACGTGGGTGGCGTACGACCGGGGCACCCCGGCGGGGTACGTCGAGCTGGAGGCGCAGCCGGAGGGCGCGGTGGAGATCGTGTACTTCGGGCTGCTGCCGGCGTTCCGGGGCCGCCGGATCGGCGGGCACCTGCTGTCGGTGGGCACGGCGCGGGCCTGGGACCTGGCGGAGCGCTGGCCGGACCGGGAGCCGACGAAGCGGGTCTGGCTGCACACGTGCAGCTGGGACGGGCCGACGGCGATGGACAACTACCTGCGGCGGGGCTTCCGGGTGTTCCGGACCGAGACCGAGGAGAAGACGCAGCCGCCGACGCCGGGACCCTGGCCCGGGGCCTGACGTCCTCCTGGCGTACGCCCCCGCGCGGCGGGGCGGCGCGGGCCCGGGCTGCGCCGGCCCGGCCCCGCCCGGCCCCGCCCCGCGCCCTCTTCCGCCGGCCGGCGGGAATCGCCCGTAACGCCCGTACGCCACGGCCGTCCCGGCCGCCACGGAAAGTGACCCACGCCACAGCGTCCCACACATCGAGACGCTTTGGTCCGCATGATGGACACTAGTGGACTCCTCCAAGACCCGCATGCCACGCTTCGGGCATGAATGGAGCTGGAATTGCCTTGGTGAGTCGGCGGCACGTCGACCTCGGCCGCATGGCCAGCGCCATCTGTCGCGTGCGCTGACGGAACCAGCACCGCCACACACCTCGCCGTCCCCGCCGTCGCGGACGCGTCGAACCCCTGAGGCCGCAAGCTGCCCCGCACACCGCCGGGGGGCCTCGCTTTGCCGCACCTGCAAGCACATCTTCGCAGGTCACCGCAGTACAGGGGTTGTCTCAGCACTCCCCCGCCCCTGCCTTGAGCCGCCACCGAAGGACGTATTGCCATGGCCGCCATCCCCGAGAAGCCGACCGCTGCAACGCGCCGCAAGACCACGCGTCACCGCGGCGAAGGCCAGTGGGCCGTAGGCCACTTCACGCCCCTCAACGGAAACGAGCAGTTCAAGAAGGACGACGACGGTCTCAATGTGCGGACACGCATTGAGACGATCTACTCCAAGGCCGGTTTCGACTCGATCGACCCCAACGACCTGCGCGGACGCATGCGCTGGTGGGGCCTGTACACGCAGCGCCGGCCCGGGATCGACGGCGGCAAGACCGCGATCCTGGAGCCCGAGGAGCTGGACGACGAGTTCTTCATGCTCCGCGTCCGCATCGACGGCGGGCGGCTGACCACCGAGCAGCTGCGCGTGATCGGCGAGATCTCCGAGGAGTTCGCCCGCGGCACCGCCGACATCACGGACCGCCAGAACGTGCAGTACCACTGGATCCGCATCGAGGACGTCCCGGAGATCTGGAACCGCCTGGAGGCGGTCGGCCTGTCGACCACCGAGGCCTGCGGCGACACCCCGCGCGTCGTCCTCGGCTCGCCGGTCGCCGGCATCGCCGAGGACGAGATCATCGACGGCACGCCCGCCATCGACGAGATCTACCGCCGGATCGTCGGCAACAAGGACTTCTCCAACCTGCCCCGCAAGTTCAAGTCCGCGGTCTCCGGCTCGCCGCTCCTCGACGTGGCGCACGAGATCAACGACATGGCGTTCGTGGGCGTCGACCACCCCGAGCACGGCCCCGGCTTCGACGTCTGGGTCGGCGGCGGCCTCTCCACCAACCCCAAGCTGGGCGTCCGCCTCGGCGCCTGGGTCTCCCTGGAGGAGGTCCCGGACGTCTACACCGGCGTCATCTCGGTCTTCCGCGACTACGGCTACCGCCGGCTGCGCAACCGCGCCCGCCTGAAGTTCCTCGTCGCCGACTGGGGCCCGGAGAAGTTCCGCCGGGTCCTGGAGGACGAGTACCTCGGCCGGAAGCTGGCCGACGGCCCCGCGCCCGAGCAGCCCGTCCAGACCTGGCGCGACCACGTCGGCGTGCACCGCCAGAAGGACGGCCGCTTCTACGTCGGCTTCGCGCCGCGCGTCGGCCGGGTGGACGGCACCACGCTCACCAAGATCGCGGACATCGCCGAGCAGCACGGCTCCGGCCGGGTGCGCACCACCGCCGAGCAGAAGATGATCGTGCTCGACGTCGAGGAGCCGCAGGTCGAGTCGCTGGTCGCCGCCCTGGAGTCGCTGGACCTGCGGGTCAATCCGTCCCCGTTCCGGCGCGGCACGATGGCCTGCACAGGCATCGAGTTCTGCAAGCTCGCGATCGTCGACACCAAGGGCCGCGGCCAGACCCTCATCGAGGAGCTGGAGCGCCGCCTGCCGGAGTTCGACCAGCCGCTCACCATCAACATCAACGGCTGCCCGAACGCCTGCGCCCGCATCCAGGTCGCCGACATCGGCCTCAAGGGCCAGCTGGTCCTGGACGACGACGGCAACCAGGTGGAGGGCTTCCAGGTGCACCTGGGCGGCGCCCTGGGCCTGGAGGCCGGCTTCGGCCGCAAGGTCCGCGGCCTGAAGGTCACCTCCGAGGGGCTGCCCGACTACGTCGAGCGGGTCGTGCGGCGCTTCGAGGCCGAGCGCGAGGACGGCGAGCGGTTCGCCACCTGGGTCGGCCGTGCCAGCGACGAGGCCCTGTCATGAGCGAGCGCGCCGCCCCGTTCTACTGCCCGTACTGCGGCGACGAGGACCTGTTCCCGAGCGAGCAGGGCCACGGCGCCTGGGAATGCCGGGCCTGCAACCGGGCCTTCCAGCTGAAGTACCTCGGGCTGCTGGCCCGCGGTTTTCAGTCCAACGGCACCGGAGGGGAAGAGATATGACGAGCCCTCAGCAGAAGTCCGGACTCCGGGGGACGGCCGAGCAGGCGGGCCGCGACCTGGAGGACGCCGCCCCGCTGGAGATCCTGAAGTGGGCCGCCGACACCTTCGGCGCGAAGTTCTGCGTGACCTCCTCCATGGAGGACGCCGTGGTCGCCCACCTCGCCTCCCGGGCCTTCCCCGGCGTGGACGTGGTCTTCCTCGACACCGGCTACCACTTCGAGGAGACCATCGGCACCCGGGACGCGGTCGAGGCCGTGATGGACGTCAACGTCATCACCCTCACCCCGCGGCAGACCGTCGCCGAGCAGGACACCGAGTACGGCCCGAAGCTGCACGACCGGGACCCGGACCTGTGCTGCGCCCTGCGCAAGGTCAAGCCCCTCGAAGACGGCCTGGCCGGCTACGACGCCTGGGCCACCGGCCTGCGCCGCGACGAGTCCCCGACCCGGGCGAACACACCGGTGGTCGGCTGGGACGAGAAGCGGCAGAAGGTCAAGATCTCGCCGATCGCCCGCTGGACCCAGGACGACGTCGAGGCCTATGTGGCCGAGCACGGCGTCCTGACCAACCCGCTGCTCATGGACGGCTACGCCTCCGTCGGCTGCGCCCCCTGCACCCGCCGGGTGGCGGCGGGCGAGGACGCCCGGGCCGGCCGCTGGGCGGGCCGGACCAAGACCGAATGCGGGCTGCACGGCTGATGACGACCGACGTTACGGACACCACGGAGAACCAGATGAGCGTGACCGGCCAGGGGGCCACGGTGTGGCTGACCGGTCTGCCGAGCGCCGGCAAGACCACCATCGCGTACGCGCTGGCCGAGCGGCTGCGTGCCGAGGGCCACCGGGTGGAGGTCCTCGACGGCGACGAGATCCGCGAGTTCCTCTCCGCCGGGCTGGGCTTCACCCGCGAGGACCGCCACACCAACGTGCAGCGGATCGGCTTCGTCGCCGAACTCCTCGCGAGCAACGGCGTCAAGGCGCTCGTCCCGGTGATCGCCCCGTACGCCGACAGCCGCGAGGCGGTCCGCGAGCGGCACGCCGCCGCCGGCACCGGCTACCTCGAAGTGCACGTGGCCACCCCGGTCGAGGTGTGCTCCGAGCGCGACGTCAAGGGCCTCTACGCCAAGCAGGCCGCGGGCCAGATCTCCGGCCTCACCGGGGTGGACGACCCGTACGAGGCGCCGCAGTCCCCGGACCTGCGCATCGAGTCCCACACCCAGACCGTCCAGGAGTCCGCGGCGTCTCTGTTCGCGCTGCTTGCTGAGAAAGGGCTCGCGTGAGCGACGCACGCGCGGCCACCGGGCCGCAGACGACCACGAAAGCCGCAGCTGCGCGCCGCGCGGGCGGAGAAGCGAACGAAGGGAACGCAGCATGACCACCGCCGCGCACTTGCATGACACCGCCGCCGACGCGGACGCGCCGTACGCGCTGTCGCACCTCGACGCCCTCGAGTCCGAGGCGGTGCACATCTTCCGCGAGGTGGCGGGCGAGTTCGAGAAGCCGGTGATCCTGTTCTCCGGCGGCAAGGACTCGATCGTCATGCTGCACCTGGCGCTGAAGGCGTTCGCGCCGGCTCCGGTGCCCTTCGCACTGCTGCACGTCGACACGGGCCACAACTTCCCCGAGGTCATCGAGTACCGCGACCGCACCGTGGCCGAGCACGGCCTGCGGCTGCACGTGGCCTCGGTGCAGGAGTACATCGACGCCGGGAAGCTCAAGGAGCGCCCGGACGGCACCCGCAACCCGCTGCAGACCGTCCCGCTGACCGAGGCGATCCAGCAGCTGAAGTTCGACGCGGTGTTCGGCGGCGGCCGCCGCGACGAGGAGAAGGCCCGTGCCAAGGAGCGGGTGTTCTCGCTGCGCGACGAGTTCTCCCAGTGGGACCCGCGCCGCCAGCGCCCCGAGCTGTGGCAGCTCTACAACGGCCGGCACGCCCCCGGCGAGCACGTCCGCGTCTTCCCGCTGTCCAACTGGACCGAGCTGGACGTGTGGCAGTACATCGACCGCGAGGGCATCGAGCTGCCGGAGATCTACTTCGCCCACGAGCGGGACGTGTTCCTGCGCAACGGCATGTGGCTCACGGCCGGCGAGTGGGGCGGCCCGAAGGACACCGAGACGGTGGAGAAGCGGCTCATCCGCTACCGCACCGTCGGCGACATGTCCTGCACCGGCGCCGTCGACTCCGACGCCACCACGCTCGACGCGGTGATCGCCGAGATCGCCGTCTCCCGCCTCACCGAGCGGGGCGCGACCCGCGCCGACGACAAGCTGTCCGAGGCCGCGATGGAAGACCGCAAGCGCGAAGGGTACTTCTAGCCATGACCAGCACCACCGAGCAGCTCAGCACGACCACGCTGCTGCGCTTCGCCACCGCGGGTTCCGTCGACGACGGCAAGTCCACCCTGGTCGGCCGTCTGCTGCACGACTCCAAGTCGGTCCTGGAGGACCAGCTGGAGGCCGTGGAGCGGGTGTCCGCCGACCGCGGCCAGGACGCCCCCGACCTGGCGCTGCTGACCGACGGCCTGCGGGCCGAGCGGGAGCAGGGCATCACGATCGACGTGGCGTACCGCTACTTCGCCACCGCGCGCCGCCGGTTCATCCTGGCCGACACGCCGGGGCACGTGCAGTACACCCGGAACATGGTCACCGGCGCCTCGACCGCCGAGCTGGCCGTGGTCCTGGTCGACGCCCGCAACGGCGTGGTCGAGCAGACCCGCCGGCACGCGGCGGTGGCCGCCCTGCTGCGCGTGCCGCACGTGGTCCTGGCCGTCAACAAGATGGACCTGGTGGACTACCGGGAGGAGGTCTTCGCGGAGATCGCCGAGGAGTTCACCTCGTACGCCACCGAGCTGGGCGTCCCGGAGATCACCGCGATCCCGATCTCGGCGCTGGCCGGCGACAACGTGGTGGACCCGTCCGCCAACATGGACTGGTACGGCGGCCCGACGGTGCTGGAGCACCTGGAGACCGTCCCGGTCAGCCACGACCTGGCGTCCTGCCCGGCCCGGTTCCCGGTGCAGTACGTGATCCGGCCGCAGACCGCCGAGCACCCGGACTACCGCGGCTACGCGGGCCAGATCGCCTCCGGCGTGCTGCGCGTGGGCGAGGCCGTCACCGTGCTGCCGTCGGGCCGGACCAGCGTGATCGCGGGCATCGACGCGCTCGGTGAGAGCGTGGACATCGCCTGGGCCCCGCAGTCCGTGACGCTGCGGCTGGCGGACGACATCGACATCTCGCGCGGCGACCTGATCGCGCCGACCGCGAGCGCGCCGGCCACCACGCAGGACGTCGTGGCGACGGTCTGCCACGTGGCGGACCAGCCGCTGAGCGTGGGCGCCCGGGTGCTGATCAAGCACACGACGCGGACGGTCAAGGCGATCGTGAAGGAGATCCCGTCCCGGCTGACGCTGGACGACCTCTCCCAGCACCCGAACCCGGGGCAGCTGGTGGCCAACGACATCGGCCGGGTCGTCGTGCGCACCGCGGAGCCGCTGGCGCTGGACGCGTACGCCGACTCGCGACGCACCGGATCGTTCCTCCTGATCGACCCGGCCGACGGCACCACCCTGGCGGCGGGCATGGCGGGCGAGTCCTTCGCCTCCCGTGGCGAGGAGGCCGTGCAGGACGACGAGGGCTGGGACTTCTGACCATGCCCGACATCTACTCGACGTTCGCCAAGGAGGGCGGCCGCGTGGGCAGCGGCGCCCTCGGCAGCGGCCAGGGCGGGGTGGCCCGATGTGCGGCCTGACGTACGCGCACCGCATGCGCGCCCCGCACCGCCGAAGACGAAAAGCCCGCCCGGCCGCGTATCCGGACCGCTGATCCGCACGTACGCACCCCCGGGCCTCCGAGAGGAACACCTCCCGTGCCTGCCACACCCCGCACCACGCGCCGCCGTACCGCCTTCGCCGCGGTGGCCGCCCTGCCGCTGCTGCTGACCTCCCTCGC
>NZ_JAJAUZ010000052.1 GCF_020532645.1 Streptomyces bambusae | reverse complement strand
GAATGACGCAAGTGACACGGTGACGCAGAAATCCGGACGTCGGACAGGACCGCTCCACCGCGATACCTCGGAACCCCGCTCCGCCTGACACCCCGAGGAGGGGACCAGATGGCACGCACCACCACCCGCCGCCAGCCCGCCGACGAATTGCTCCCGCTGGAGGCCGTACTCACCGAACTCAGCATCACCCGAGCCACGTACTACCGCTGGCGCAACCGCGGCTATGCCCCGGAGATGCAGCGCCTACCGAACGGGCGCCTGCGCATCAGTCGCCGCGCGCTCGACGCGTTCAAGAACGAACTGGAGACCGCGTGACCAACTGGAGCTACACCGTGCGGATCTGGAGCATCCGCAAGCGGCCGTACCGGAAGCCGTACCAGCTCCGCTGGCAGGTGGGCACGCAGCCCTTCTCCGAGTCCTTCCTGACGCTCGGGCTGGCCGAGAGCAGGCGGGCGCAGTTCATCACCGCGAGCCGTGAGGGCGAGCCGTGGGACGTCGACAGCGGCCTGCCGAAGTCGATGGTCCAGAGGGCCAAGGACATCTCCTGGTACCAGCACGCCAGGAACTACGTGGAGATGAAGTGGGACCACTCCCCCGCTTCCACCCGCCGGAACCTTGCCGAGGCCATGGCCACCGTGACGCTCGCGCTAGTAAAGGACACGAACGGGATGGCCGACCACAAGGCCGTCCGCCGGGCGCTCTACACCTGGGGCTTCAACGTGCACCGCTGGAAGGAGGAACCGCCGGCGGACGTCGCCTCGATGCTCGCCTGGATCGAGCGGAAGTCCGTGCCGACGTCGCAGCTGGCCGACCGGATGCTTGTGCGGCGCACGCTGGACGCGTGCGCCCGCCGGCTGGACGGTGCGACTTCGTCCGGCGCGGTCATCGCCCGGAAGCGCGCCATCTTCCACCAGGCCGTCGGCTACGCCGTGGAAGCCGAGCTGCTGAGCGAGAACCCCGTCTCCACCATCAAGTGGAAGGCGCCGGAGAAGGTGGACGAGGAAGTAGACCCCGAGGCCGTCCCGAACCCGGAGCAGGCGGCCGGGCTGCTGGCGGCCGTCCGGCGGCAGGGACAGCGCGGGGAGCACCTGCAGGCGTTCTTCGGCTGCATCTACTACGCGGCGGCCCGGCCGGGGGAAGTCGTGGGCCTTCGGCTCAAGGACTGCGACCTCCCCGAGCAAGGGTGGGGACTGCTCCGGCTCAGCGAGAGCCGGGCCCGTTCCGGGCGGGCGTGGACCGACTCCGGGGAGGCGCACGACCGGCGGGGGCTCAAGCACCGGCCGCGTAAGACCGTCCGGCGCGTCCCGATCCCGCCGGAGCTGGTGGCCATGCTCCGTCGGCACGTGGACGCGTACGGCGTGGCAGACGACGGCCGGCTCTTCCGGACGGCCCGCGGCGGCATGGTGCAGGAGAGCGGATACGGCGCGGTCTGGGCTCTCGCACGTGAGAGCTTCCTCACACGAGAGGCAGAGCGGATGCGTGAAGAGAGCCAGCAGGCATACCTGGCCTGGGTCGGGGATGAGCAGAAACTCGCCAAGCGGGCGTACGACCTTCGCGCCGCGGGCGTCTCCGCCTGGCTCAGCGCCGGCGTGGAACCGCAGCTCGTCGCCCAGCGGGCCGGTCACTCCGTGGCCGTCCTCTTCCGGGTGTACGCGAAGTTCCTCAAGGGCGGCGACGACGCGGCGAACGCCAAGATCTCGGCCCGCCTGAACCAGCACGGCGCCGGCGGCCCGGCCTCGCCCTGAATCCCGTCCACGTCTCGTCCAGAACCCCTGGTAGAGAGCGGGATTGAGCGAGACACGGCGAGACAGTGACGGCCTGCGCTCGAACAACGAAGAAGTCCCCCTGACCGCGTTTCCGCAGGTCAGGGGGACTTCTCTCGCGTGGCGGCGCCAGGATTCGAACCTGGGTAGGCTAAGCCGACGGATTTACAGTCCGCTCCCATTGGCCACTCGGGCACACCGCCATGGGAATGTTGCTTCGGTGGGCCGCTTGCGCGGTGTTCCCTGGCAACGACGTAAACAATACCCGATGCTCCGGGGTGCTTCGCCACCGGATTGATCAGCACTTCGGGCGTCGCCGGTGGCTAGGCTTTGGCGGGTGGTCCGGCACGGTCCGGGCCGCACCCCTCTGAGCAATCACAGCCGACATCAAGGAGCCACAGGACATGGCCGACTCCAGTTTCGACATCGTCTCGAAGGTCGAGCGGCAGGAGGTCGACAACGCCCTCAACCAGGCCGCCAAGGAGCTCTCGCAGCGCTACGACTTCAAGGGCACCGGCGCGTCGATCGCCTGGTCCGGGGACAAGATCCTGATGGAGGCGAACTCCGAGGAGCGCGTGAAGGCCGTCCTCGACGTCTTCGAGACCAAGCTGGTCAAGCGCGGGATCTCGCTGAAGGCGCTGGACGCCGGCGAGCCGCAGCTCTCCGGCAAGGAGTACAAGATCTTCGCCTCGATCGAGGAGGGCATCTCCCAGGAGAACGCCAAGAAGGTCGCGAAGATCATCCGCGACGAGGGCCCCAAGGGCGTCAAGGCCCAGGTCCAGGGCGACGAGCTGCGCGTCAGCTCCAAGAGCCGCGACGACCTCCAGGCCGTCCAGCAGCTCCTCAAGGGCAAGGACCTGGACTTCGCGATCCAGTTCGTGAACTACCGCTAGTCCGTCCGGACGCTTGTCGTACGCCCCCCGGGTGCGCCCCCGGCGCAGGGGGGACGTGTGCGGCGCGCGTGCGGCGTGTGAACCGTGAACCACCCCCTGTGGGCCCTTGGGCCGTGGGCCGTGCGCCCACCACGCTTGGTGACATCCGTCATTGCGTGGACAGGGGGTTTCACATGCCCGGGGCAGGCACGCTGCGCGCCGATTTCGGTGCCTCGGTGGTCGTCGCGCTGGTGGCGCTGCCGTTGTGCGTGGGGGTGGCCGTCGCCTCCGGGGTGCCGGCCGAGCTGGGGCTGGTGACCGGGGTGGTCGGAGGGCTGGTGACCGGCTGGTTCCGGGGCAGCTCGTTGCAGGTCAGCGGCCCGGCGGCCGGTCTCACGGTGCTCGTGTACGAGGCGGTGCAGGCGTACGGGGTACGGGTGCTGGGCGCGCTGGTGTGCGCGGCCGGGGTGGTGCAGCTGGGCATGGGGGCGCTGCGGCTCGGGCGGTGGTTCCGGGCCATCTCGGTGGCGGTGGTGCAGGGCATGCTGGCGGGGATCGGGCTGGTGCTGATCTCCGGGCAGCTGTACGCGCTCGGCGATGTGGCCGCGCCGGGCCGGACGCTCGACAAGCTGGCCGGGCTGGTCCGGCTCGGCGGGCAGCTGGACTGGGCGGCGGTGGCGCTGGGCGCGGGCACGATCGCGGTGACCGTGGGATGGCGGCGGCTGCCTGCGGGGGCGGCGCGGGCGGTGCCGGGGGCGCTGGCGGGGGTGGCGGCGGCGACCGCGGTCAGCGCGGTTTTCGCGTTGCCGGTTGCGAAGGTGGAGGTCACCGGCGTGCTGGCGACGATCGCGCCGCCGGGGTCGGCGGAGCTGGCCGCGCTGTGGTCGCCGGGGGCGCTGGCGACGGTGCTCGCGCTGGCGCTGATCGCGTCGGCGGAGACGCTGTTCAGTGCGGCGGCGGTGGACCGGCTGCACGAGGGGCCGCGTACGGACTACGACCGCGAGCTGGTCGGCCAGGGGGTCGGGAACACCCTGTGCGGGCTGCTCGGGGCACTGCCGATGACGGCGGTGATCGTGCGCAGTGCGGCCAACGTGGAGGCGGGGGCGCGGACTCGGGCGGCGCGGGTGCTGCACGGGCTGTGGCTGCTGCTGTTCGCCGTACTGCTGCCGCAGACGCTGGAGGTGGTGCCGCTCGCGGCGCTGGCCGGGGTGCTGCTGCACGCGGGGTGGAAGCTGCTGCCGGTCCGGGCGGTGCGTGCGCTGTGGGACAGCCATCGCGGGGAGGCCGTGGTGCTGGTGGTGACGGCGGCGGCGATCGTGGCGACGGACCTGTTCGACGGGGTGCTGGTGGGGCTGGGGCTGGCGGTGGCGAAGTCGGCATGGGAGACGTCGCACGTGCACATCGAGACGGTGGTGGAGCCCGGTCCGGACGGGGAGGTCCTGCGGGTGCGGGTGCTGGGCCATGCGACGTTCCTGCGCCTGCCCCGGCTGCTCGACGCCCTGGAGGCCCTGCCGGGGGGCCGCCCGGTCCACCTCGACCTGAACGGGCTGCGCCACCTCGACCACGCCTGCCTGACGGCGCTGGAGGCCTGGGAGCGGCAGCACGCGGGGGCGGTGCGGACCCCCGTGGGTGCTCTCGACGGGCCGGCGGGCGGGGGCGTCCGGGGTCCCGGCGGGGTGGGTACGGCCGACCGGGCCGGGCCCGCGGACGCCGGCGGCGAGGACCTGCCCGGGCCCGGCTGACGGGCCGGGGTCCGGCCTGCGGGGCACGGCCGGACGGGCCCGATGCCGGGTCAGCGGGAGGCGAAGGGGGCGTCCGTGCGGACGATTTCGCGGCCCAGCGGGAGCAGAGAGATGGGGATCATCTTGAAGTTCGCGATGCCGAACGGGATCCCGATGATCGTGATGCAGAGGGCGATGCCCGTGAAGATGTGGCCGAGGGCCAGCCACCAGCCGGCCAGCAGGAGCCACAAGATGTTGCCCACGAAGGACGGGGCGCCGGCGTCGTGGCGCTCCACGGTCGTGTAGCCGAACGGCCAGAGCGCGTACACCGCGATGCGGAACGCGGCGATGCCGAACGGGATGCCGATGATCGTGATGCACAGCAGCAGGCCCGCGAGGCAGTAGCCGAGGAACAGCCAGAAGCCGCTGAGCACGAGCCATATGACGTTCAGGATTGTCTTCATCGGTCCATCTTCCCTGGTGGGGGCCGCTCGAAGGGCCTGGGCGACGGGACTGTGACGGCTTTACGACGGAACCGGGGCAGGGCCGCGGTGCTCAGTGCTGACGGCCCGCCATCTGTTCGAGGCGGGCGATCCGCTCGGCCATCGGCGGGTGGGTGGAGAACATCTTGGAGAGGCCCTGTCCGGGCCGGAACGGGTTGGCGATCATCAGGTGGCTCGCCGCCTCCAGCCGCGGTTCGGGCGGCAGCGGCAGCTGCTTGGTGCCCGCGTCGAGCTTGCGGAGGGCGTCGGCGAGGGCCAGCGGGTCGCCGGTGAGCTGGGCGCCGGAGGCGTCGGCCTCGTACTCGCGGGAGCGGCTGACGGCCAGCTGGATGATCGAGGCGGCCACCGGCCCCAGAATCATGATCAGCAGCATGCCGAGGAGGCCGGGGCCCTCGTCGTCGCTGGACCGGCCGACCGGGATCAGCCAGGCGAAGTTGACGAGGAACATGACGATGGAGGCGAGCGCGCCCGCCACGGAGGAGATGAGGATGTCGCGGTTGTAGACGTGGCTCAGCTCGTGGCCGATGACGCCGCGCAGCTCGCGTTCGTCGAGGATGCGGAGGATCCCGTCGGTGCAGCAGACGGCGGCGTTGCGGGGGTTGCGGCCCGTCGCGAAGGCGTTGGGGGCTTCGGTCGGGGAGATGTAGAGGCGGGGCATGGGCTGGCGGGCGGCGGTGGAGAGCTCGCGGACCATGCGGTAGAGGGCGGGGGCCTCGAATTCGCTGACGGGGCGGGCGCGCATGGCGCGGAGGGCCAGCTTGTCGCTGTTCCAGTACGCGTACGCGTTCGTGCCGAGGGCGACGAGGACGGCGACGATCAGGCCGCCGCGCCCGAAGAAGCTTCCGATGACGATGATGAGTGCGGACAGTCCGCCGAGGAGTACGGCGGTCTTCAGCCCGTTGTGCCGGCGGTGCACGGTACGCCCTCCAAGTGGTGCGGCAGGGGGACCCTGGCGAGGGTCCACGGTCCAGTGGACCCTCCCTTCCTGGTCAACGCCACGCGAGGACCGGGGGTTCCCTGTCGCTGCCCCTGGGGCGGCGGGGGTGGGGCGGGCGGCGTTACGCCGTACGGGCGACGGGGCGGGGCAGGAAGACCGGGGCTCCGCCCCGGACCCGCGCCTCGAACGCCGGCGGGGCCGGAGGTTGCCCTGCCGGCGGTCAGGCTGCCGTACCTGCCGGAGGTTGCCCGCTACTGCGGGAAGAGGGTGCCCGTGGCGAAGCGGAGGATGAGCTGGGGGGCGCCGGAGAGGGCGACGGCGACGGCGGCGGTGAGGGCGACGGCGACGGTGACCGGGACCGGGACCGGGATGCGCGGGCCCGGGGCCGCCGGAGCGGAATCGGACGCTTCGGTCTGCTCTGCGTCCGGCTCCGGGGCGCGGAACAGGACCGCCGTCCACTGGAGGTAATAGTAGAGCGCCACGACCACGTTGACCGCCATGACCACGGCCAGCCAGCCGAGGCCCGCGTCGACCGCGGAGCGGAAGACGGCGACCTTCGCGAACAGGCCCACGATGCCCGGCGGCAGACCGGCCAGGCAGAGCAGGAAGAAGGCCAGGGACAGCGCGGCGAACGGGCGCCGGGCGTACAGGCCGCGGTAGTCGTCGATCCGGTTGCCCGGGGCGCTGCGGGCGACGAGCGCGACGACGGCGAAGGCGCCGAGGTTCACGGCGGCGTACATGAGCGCGTAGGCGACCGTGGAGCCGATCTGGTCGCGGCCCCCGTACGCGGCGGCGGCGATCGGGACCAGCAGGTAGCCGGCCTGCCCGACGGAGGACCAGGCGAGCAGGCGGACGGCGCTGTGCCGGCGGCCGGTGGCCTGGCGGAGGGCGGCGGCGTTGCCGAGGGTCATGGTGAGCGCGGCGAGGACGGCGAGGGCGGGGCCCCAGACATCGGAGTACGCGGGGAAGGCGAGGACGGTCACCAGGACCAGGCCGGTGAAGCCGACGGCCTTGCCGACCACCGACAGGTAGGCGGCGACGGGCAGCGGCGCGCCGACGTAGGTGTCGGGGACCCAGAAGTGGAAGGGGACGGCGGCCGTCTTGAAGGCGAAGCCGATCAGGGTGAGCGCGACGCCCGCCATGGCGAGGGTGTCGAGGGCGGCCGGCACGTGCTCCAGGCCGTCGGCGATGCGGCCCAGGTGCATGCTGCCGGTGGCCGCGTAGACGAAGCTGACGCCGAGCAGGGAGACGGCGGTGGCGGTGACCGAGGACAGGAAGAACTTGAGGGCGGCCTCGGAGGACATCCGGTCGCCGCGGCGCATGCCGACGAGGGCGAAGGCGGGCAGCGAGGCGACTTCGAGGGCCACGATGAGGGTGGCGAGGTCGCGGGAGGCGGGCAGCAGGGCGGCGCCGGCGGTCGCGGAGAGCAGCAGGAACCAGTACTCGCCGGCGGGCAGCCGGCCCTCTTCGGCGAGGGTGACCGACAGCAGGGCGGTGACCAGGGCGCCGGCGAGGACCAGGAACTGGACGACGAGGGTGAAGTCGTCGGCGACGTAGCTGCACGCGGCCGGGTCGGTGGTCAGGCAGAACGTGCTGCGGTCGCCCGCGCGCAGGGGCAGCAGGGCGACGAGCGCGCCGGCCAGGCCGGCGGTGGCGAGCCGGCCGAGGAGCGCCTTCTTGCGGTCGGCGACGAAGAGGTCGGCGACCAGGACGGCGAGGCCGACGGCGGCCGCGATCAGCGGCGGCGCGATGGCCGCCCAGTCGACGGACTGGACCAGGTCGGCGGCGGCCAGGGGCTGGGCCGTCATGCGTTGCCTCCTGCGAGGAGCTTCTGGACGGCCGGATCGGTGAGGCCGAGGAGGACCGCGGGCCACAGGCCGGCGAGGACGGTGAGTGCGACGAGCGGGGTCCAGGCGGCGAACTCGTAGCCGTGGACGTCGGCGAGCGGGGCGGGCAGGTGGTCCGGCCGGGCCTCGGGGTGGGCCTCGGGGTCGGCCGGCAGGTGCTCGCCCATGCAGACGCGGCGGACGACGATCAGCAGGTAGGCGGCGGTGAGCAGGGTGCCGAAGCCGCCGATCGCCATGTACGTGAGGAACGCGGGCCTGCTGAGACCGTCGGCCGGGTCGAACGCGCCGAACAGGGCCAGCATCTCGCCCCAGAACCCGGCGAGGCCGGGCAGGCCGAGGGAGGCGACGGCGGCGAAGGCGAGCAGGGCGCCGAGGCGGGGGGCGCGGCCGTAGAGGGCGGCGCCGGTGGCCCCGGCGAGGGTGTCGAGGTCGCTGGTTCCGTAGCGGTCCTTGAGGGCGCCGACCAGGAAGAAGAGCAGGCCGGTGATCAGGCCGTGGCCGATGTTCGCGAACAGTGCGCCGTTGACGCCGGTGGGGGTCATGGTGGCGATGCCGAGCAGCACGAAGCCCATGTGGCCGACGGACGAGTACGCGATCAGCCGTTTGAGGTCGCCCTTGGACCCCTTGCGGGCGAGGGCGAGGCAGGCGAGGGACCCGTAGACGATGCCGACGGCGGCGAAGGCGCCCAGGTACGGGGCGAAGGTCCGCATGCCGTCGGGGGTGACGGGGAGCAGGATGCGCACGAACCCGTACGTGCCCATCTTCAGCAGGACGCCGGCGAGGAGCACCGAGCCGACGGTCGGGGCGGCGGTGTGGGCCGCGGGCAGCCAGCTGTGCAGGGGCCACATCGGGGTCTTCACGGCGAGGCCGGTGCCGATGGCGAGGACGGCCAGGATCTGGGTGGTGTGGGTGAGTTCGCGGCCGTTGTCGGTGGCGAGTGCCACCATGTCGAACGTACCCGCGTTCAGTCCGATGAGCAGCAGGCCGAGCAGCATGACCACGGAGCCGAGCAGCGTGTAGAGGATGAACTTCCAGGCGGCGGCGCGGCGCTGGTCACCGCCCCAGCGGGCGATGAGGAAGTACATCGGGATGAGCACCATCTCGAACGCGAGGAAGAACAGCAGCAGGTCGAGGACGGCGAAGGTGGCGAGGGTGCCGGACTCCAGGACGAGCAGGAGCGCCACGAAGGCCTTGGGGGACGGGCCGGCGGGGAGCTTGAAGTAGCTGTACAGCGCGCACAGGAAGAAGAGCAGCGCGGTCATCACGAGGAGGGGGAGCGAGATGCCGTCGATGCCGAGGTGGATCCGGACGTTGAGTGCCTGGATCCAGCTGATGTCGGTGGTCGCCTGGAAGCGGGCGGGTGCGTCGTGGTCGAAGCCGAGGGCGAGGACGACGGCGGCCGCGAGGACGGCGCCGGTGACGGTGACGCCGTGCCGCAGGACGGCCTGTCCGGGGCTGCGGCCCTTCAGCCCGGGCGGGGCCGGGAGGAGGGCCGCGGCGGCGCCGAGCAGGGGTGCGGCCACGGTGAACGCCAGAAGGTACTGCATCACGGATGCGCTGATATCAATCACGGCTGACTCACGGCTCACGATCCGGCGTTGACGTTGGCAAGGACGGCGACGGCGACCGCGAGGACCACGGTTCCGGCGAGCAGGGCGCTCAGGTAGGTCTGCACGTTGCCGGTCTGGGCGCGGCGGACGAGGGTGCCGAGCAGGCGGGTTCCGGTGCCGGCGCCGCGGACGTAGGTGTCGACGACCTCGCGGTCGAGGAAGCGGACGAGTCCGGCGGCGGCCTGCACGGGGCGTACGAAGAGCGCGGCGTAGCAGGCGTCGAGGTGGAAGCCGGCGGCGGCGTGCGGGTGCAGGGGGCCGAGCAGGGTGCGGCCGGGGTCGGCGACCGGGCGGGCGGCGGGGACCTGTGCGGTCTCGCCGGACCGGGGCGTGCCGGCGGTCCCGGGCGTCGCGGCGGTCGCGGCAGTCCCGGCGGGGACGCGCGGGGCGGGGGCCGAGGCGCGCTGCCAGAGGCCGTACGTGAGGACGGCGCCGAGGAGGGCGGCGCCGGTGCCGAGGACGGAGGTGAGCAGCGTCGGGAGGAACTGTCCGCCGTCGAACCAGTCGCCGATGACGTCGGAGGCGAGGCCGAAGGCGACGGTCGGGACGGCGAGCACCCACAGGACACCGGTCATGGCGACCGGCTGGCGGCCGTGGTCGGGGGCCGGCTCACCGGTGCCGCGGAAGGCCATCAGCCACAGCCGGGTGGCGTACGCGGCGGTGAGCAGGGCGGTCAGGACGCCGGCGGTCAGGACGGTCCAGCCGGCGGCGGTCGGGGCGAGCTCGCTGTGGCCGGCGGCGGCCTGCTCGGCGGCGACGAGGACGGCTTCCTTGGAGAAGAAGCCGGCGAACGGCGGCAGGGCGGCGAGGGCGAGCAGTGCGACCGTCATCGTCCAGAACGCGTCCGGGATGCGCCGGGTGAGGCCGCCCATGCGGGACATGGCGGTCAGGGAGTTCGTGCCGGCGGCGTGGATGACGGCGCCGGCGCCGAGGAAGAGCAGGGCCTTGAAGAACCCGTGGGACAGGAGGTGGAAAACGGCGGCGCCGCGGTCGGCGACGGCCAGGGCGCCGGTCATGTAGCCGAGCTGGCCGATCGTCGAGTAGGCGAGGACGCGCTTGATGTCGTCCTGGGCGAGGGCGGCGAGCGCCGAGCCGACCATCGTCACGGCGGCCATCACGGCCATGACCACGAGGGCGGCCGCGGAGGCGGTGAAGACGGGGAGGAGGCGGGCGATGAAGTAGACGCCGGCGGCGACCATGGTCGCCGCGTGGATGAGCGCGGAGACCGGGGTGGGGCCGGCCATGGCGTCCGGGAGCCAGGTGTGGAGCGGGAACTGCGCCGACTTGCCGGCGACTCCGGCGAGCAGGAGCAGGGCGATCAGCGTCGGGTGGTCGAGTCCGCCGGCGGCGACGGCGCCGAGGATCTTCGTGATCCGGAAGGAGCCGGCGTCGGCGGCGAGCG
The DNA here is from genome assembly GCF_020532645.1 of Streptomyces bambusae. Classification (GTDB taxonomy): domain Bacteria; phylum Actinomycetota; class Actinomycetes; order Streptomycetales; family Streptomycetaceae; genus Streptomyces; species Streptomyces bambusae. The sequence continues at coordinate 42,088 of NZ_JAJAUZ010000052.1, read as the reverse complement.
CGAACATGCCGATGAGGAACGGGACGTCGCCGAGCTTGGTGACGAGGAAGGCCTTGAGGGAGGCGGACCGGGCGGCCTCGGTCTCCCAGTAGTGGCCGACCAGGAAGTACGAGCAGATGCCCATGATCTCCCAGCCGACCAGCAGCACCATCAGGTCGCCGGAGTAGACGACGAGCAGCATGGCGGAGGTGAACAGCGAGACCAGGGCCGCGTACGAGGGGTAGCGCGGGTCCTCGCGGAGGTACGCCGTCGAGTACAGCTGGACGCAGGTGGCGACGATGCCGACGAGGACGGCGGCGAGCACGGCGAAGCCGTCGAGGTGCAGGGCGAGCTCGACGGGGACGGAGCCGGTCGGGGTCAGCTCGGTGGCGGCGTCGACGGCCTTGCCGCCGCCCTGGCGGACGGCGACGGTCACGGCGAGGGCGGCGGCCGCCAGGGTGGGCAGCAGGGCCAGCGGCCGGACGAAGCCGGGGGCGGTGCGGCCGAGCAGCAGTCCGGCCACGGCTCCCAGGAAGGGGAGGAGGGGGACGAGGACGGCGAGGGTCGTGGTGCTCACGCGGCGGCTCCGGTGGCGCGGTCCGCGGTCGGGGCGGCGTCGGTGGTCGGAGCGGGCTCGTGGCCTTCGGCGGTGTCCCGCAGCCGGTCGATGTCGGCGGTGCCGCGGTTGCGGTAGACCATCAGCACGATCGCGAGGCCGATGCCGATCTCGGCGGCGGCGATGGCGATGGTGAAGAGGGTGAGGGCCTGGCCGGCGTGCAGGGTGTCGCGGAGCCAGACGTCGAAGGCCACCAGGTTGAGGTTGACGGCGTTGAGCATCAGCTCGACGGACATCAGGACCAGGATGGCGTTGCGGCGGGCGAGGACTCCGTAGAGGCCGGTGCAGAAGAGGAGGGCCGCGAGGACCGCGGGGTAGGCGAGGTGCATCAGCGGTGCTCCTTGTCGGAGCCGGCGGATGCGCCGGGGCCGGCGGGTGCGTCGGGGCCGGCGGGTGCGTCGGCCGGGCTCTGGCGGGACAGGACGATCGCGCCGACGAGGGCGGCCAGCAGCAGGACGCTGAGCGCTTCGAAGGGCAGCACCCAGTGGCGGAAGAGGATCTCGCCGGACACCTTCGTGCTGCCCTGGGCCGGCCCGTCGAGGTCGATCCAGGTGGTGCGGAAGGCGTCGACGACCACCCAGACCAGGGCGGCTGCGGAGGCGAGGGCGACGGCGAGGGCGGCCCACCGGTTGCCGGAGTCGGCGTCCGGGGAGCGGCCGATGGGCGCCCTGGTGAGCATGAGGCCGAAGAGGAGGAGGACGACCACGGAGCCGACGTAGATCAGTACCTGGACCCAGGCGATGAACTCGGCGGTCAGCAGGAGGTACTCCACGGCGATCCCGCCGAGGGTGACGACCAGCCAGAGGGCGGCGTGCACGAGCTGCTTGGTGGTGACGCTGACGAGGGCGGCGCCGAGGGTGGCGATGCCGACGAGCACGAAGGCGATCTCGACCCCGGTCGGGGAGAGGAAGCCGGGGTCTGCGCCGGCGGCGAGGGTGAGCGCGCTCATGCGCCTGCACCTCCCTCGGGGGCGGGGTCGGTCGGGGTGTCGGCCTGGGCGGCGGCCGCCTCCAGCTTCTCGACGGCCTTGCGGGCGGCCGCGACCTCCTTGGGCTCCTCGGCCGCGGGGTCGAGGGCGGGCGGGGCCGGGACGGTCCACATCCACTCGCGGAGCTTGTCGCGCTCGTGGGTGAGGTCGCGGATGTCCGTCTCCGCGTACTCGAACTCCGGCGACCAGAAGAGGGCGTCGAAGGGGCACACCTCGATGCAGATGCCGCAGTACATGCAGAGCGAGAAGTCGATCGCGAAGCGGTCGAGGACGTTGCGGCTGCGCTCGCGGCCGCCGGGGGCGGCGGCGGGCACGGTCTCCTTGTGGGAGTCGATGTAGATGCACCAGTCGGGGCACTCGCGCGCGCACAGCATGCACACGGTGCAGTTCTCCTCGAACAGGCCGATGACGCCGCGGCTGCGCGGCGGGAGGTCGGGCTGGACGTCGGGGTACTGGGCGGTGTGGGAGCGGCGGGTCATCGTCCGCAGGGTGACGGCGAGGCCCTTGGCCAGGCCGGATCCGGGGATGGGCATTATCCGATCGCCACCTTCACGATGCCGGTGAGCGCGATCTGAGCGAGCGCGAGCGGGATGAGTGTGGTCCAGGCGAGCTTCTGGAGCTGGTCCTCGCGCAGTCGCGGGTAGGTGACGCGGAGCCAGATGACGGCGAAGGCGAGGAGGGCGATCTTCAGGAGGGTCCAGACCCAGCCGAGTCCGTCGCCGCCGAACGGGCCGTGCCAGCCGCCGAGGAAGAGGACGGTGGTCAGGGCGCAGAGCACGACGATGCCGGCGTACTCGGCGAGCAGGAACAGGGCGAAGCGCAGGCCGGTGTACTCGGTGTACGCGCCGAAGATGATCTCGGAGTCGGCGACCGGCATGTCGAAGGGCGGGCGCTGGAGTTCGGCGAGGCCGGCGACGAAGAAGACCAGGGCGCCGGTGATCTGCCAGGGCAGCCACCACCATTCGAAGGCCTCGACGATGCCGGGCAGGGAGACGGTGCCGGCGGCCATGGCGACGGAGGCGGCGGCGAGCAGCATGGGCAGCTCGTACGCGAGCAGCTGGGCGGCCGTACGGAGGCCGCCGAGCAGGGAGAACTTGTTGGCGGAGGCCCAGCCGGCCATCAGACTGCCGAGGACTCCCACGCCCATGACGGCGAGCGCGAAGAACACGCCGGCGTCGATGACCTGGCCGACGGCGCCTTCGCCGCGGCCGACCGGGATCACCAGCAGGACGAGGAGGTACGGCAGCAGGGCGACGGCGGGGGCGAGCTGGAAGACGCGGCGGTCGGCGTTGGCCGGGACGATGTCTTCCTTCTGCGCGAACTTCACGCCGTCGGCGACGAGCTGGGCCCAGCCGTGGAAGCCGCCGGCGTACATGGGGCCGAGGCGGCCCTGCATGTGGGCCATGACCTTGTGCTCGGTCTGCCCGATGACGAGCGGCATCACGAGGAAGACCGCGAAGACGACGATGAGTCGCAGCGCGACGTCGAGGACGTCGTTCACGCGGTGCCTCCGTTGTCGGTCTCGTGGGGGGTGTCGGCGGTCTCGGCCGGGTCCGGCCGGGGGGTCTCGGGTTTCCCGGTCTCGCGGTCCGCGGCGCGGGCGGACTCTGCCTCCGGCTTCGGGGCCGGCTCGGCGGCCTCTTCGGCTGCCGGTTCGGCCGTCGGCCCGGCGGCCTCTTCGGCTGCCGGCCCGGCGGCCGGTTCGTCGAAGGCCGGGCGGGCGTGGTGCCAGGGGGCGTCCGCGCTGCGGGGGGCCGGGCGGGCGGGTGCGGCGGCCGGGGACTGGGCCTGGCTCGCCGAGCCGTCGGCGGCCGAGCGGCTACGGCGTACCGGGCGGGCCGGGGTCTCCGGCTGCGCGGGCGTGGTGTCCGTGGGCGCCGCGTCCGTGGCCGGCGTGGCCTGGCTGGCCGAGCCGTCCGAAGCGGAGCGGCTGCGGCGTACCGGGCGGGCCGGGGTCTCCGGGCCGGCGGCCGGAGCCGCCGCCGGGTCCGCGGCCTGGCTTGCGGAGCCCTCCGTCACGCTGCGGGTGCGGCGGGCCGGGGCCTCGCCGGGGGCGCGGGGGGCGCGTGCCGGGCCTTCACCTGCGGCGCGCGGGGTGCGGGCCGGGCCTTCGCCCGCGGCGCGGGGGGTGCGGGCCGGGCGGGCCGGGGCCGGCGGGAGCTGGCCCTTCATGGGACCCCAGTCGTTGGGGTCGGGGACGCCCGGCGGGAGCATCTGGCGGCGCTTGGGGCCGCCGTGGTCGGCGCCCTCGCCGGGCTCCTTGGCGCCCGGCCAGGCCTTGGCCACGCGGGCGGCCAGGACGAAGTCCTTGCGCAGCGGGTGGCCTTCGAAGTTCTCCGGCAGCAGCAGCGGCACCAGGTGCGGGTGGTCGGTGAAGGAGACCCCGAACATCTCGTGCGTCTCGCGCTCGTGCCAGGCGGCGCCCGCGTACACGGGGATCGCGGTCGGCAGCACGGCCGCCGCGTGCGGCACGGTGGTGCGCAGCAGGAGCCGGCGGACCCGGCCGCCTTCGAGGGCGGCGACGTGCGCGCACACGCGGAAGCCGGTGCCCGGCTCGTCCACGGCGCTCAGCCAGTCGAAGTACGTGCAGCCCAGCTTGTCGCGGGCGGTTTCGAGGGCGGCGATCCAGTCGCCGGCCGGCACGTCCACGGTCAGCAGGTCGTAGGCGGCTTCGGCGGTGGCCTCGGCGCCGAAGAGCTCGGCGACGTTGCCGGGCAGTCCGTCGTACGCGTTCACGCCCGGTCCTCCGCGGTCTCGGGGGCGGGCGGCGGGGTGACCAGACCGCTCGTCAGGGCGGTGGTGGACGGCCTCGGGGAGCTGTAGCGCTCGTCGAGCGACTCCCGGGCGATCTTCTCCTGGAGCTTGAGGATTCCCTGGAGCAGCGCCTCGGGACGGGGCGGGCAGCCGGGCACGTAGACGTCGACCGGAATGATCTGGTCGACGCCCTTGGTGACGGAGTACGAGTCCCAGTACGGGCCGCCGCAGTTGGAGCAGGCGCCGAAGGAGATCACGTACTTCGGCTCGGGCATCTGCTCGTACAGCCGCTTGACGGCGGGGGCCATCTTGTCGGTGACGGTGCCGGAGACGATCATCAGGTCGGCCTGGCGGGGGCCGGGCGCGAAGGGGATCACGCCGAGCCGGATGAAGTCGTGCCGGGCCATGGAGGCGGCGATGAACTCGATCGCGCAGCAGGCGAGTCCGAAGTTGAAGACCCACAGGCTGTAACGGCGGCCCCAGTTGAGGACCACCTTCATCGGCTCCGGGGCGAGCCGGGAGAGCACCCCCAGCCGCCTGGGCTCGGGCAGCAGTTCCGGTGCGGCGCCCGGGGTCACGTCCGGTGTCACGTCCATTCGAGGACGCCCTTCTTCCATGCGTAGAGCAGGCCGACGGCCAGGAAGCCCAGGAAGACGAACATCTCGACCAGGGTCGTGGCGCCGTATCCGGCAGCGGCGAACACCGTCGCCCACGGGAACAGGAAGATCGAGTCCACGGCGAAGATGACGTAGAGGAACGCGTACACGTAGTAGCGGACCTGGGTGTGCGCCCAGCCCTCGCCGACGGGGTCCACGCCGCACTCGTACGTCAGGAGCTTCTCGGGGGTCGGCACCATCGGCCGCAGCAGCCGGCCGGCGCCGAAGGCCACGGCGACGAAGAGCACGCCGACCACAGCGAGCAGTCCGACGACCGAATAGCTCCGGAAATATTCGGCTGCGAGCACCGTGACGGTCGAAACCGTCGGGTCGTCCGGCACGTCCGCTCCTCGCTCCCTGACCTCTGTCCACGATCTGTTACGGACGGGAGTCTAGGGCCTGCCTCACACGGGGTGGGGTTATCCCCCGTTCACCGCCTCCTGGCCGGCCCATGGCACGGGCGGTGCGGCACCCGGCAGGCTGTCGGGCATGACCACGACCACCCCTGTTCCCGGCGCCGGCCCCGGTGCCGCCCCCGACGACCGGCAGGACGACCGGCCGCCGCCGGTACGACCGGTGCTCGCGGCGGTGACCGTGCGGGAGATGGCGTACCTGCTGACGAACCTGCCGTTCACGATCATCGGATTTGTTTACGTAGTTGTCATGGTCGGTGTCGCCGGCGGTCTGTCGGTGACGGCGATCGGTCTTCCGCTGCTCGCTTTCGGCCTCTTCGGGGCACGGCAGCTGGGCAAGGCCGAACGAGCCCGGGCGCGGTGGCTGCTCGGTCTGCGGGTCGACGAGCCGACGCCGATCCCGGCGAGCGGCCGGGCGGGCGGCTTCTTCCCCTGGCTGTGGACGAGCCTGAAGGACCCGGTGGCCTGGCGGACCGTGCTGTTCCATGCGGTCCGACTGCCGTGGGGGGTGCTGACCTTCACGCTGGTGACCGTGGCGGTGTTCGTCCTCTGGCCGGTGCTCCCCTACCTGGTGCGGGCCATGGCGTACGTGGACCGGGCGATGGTCCGCGGCCTGCTGTCGCCGTCGGACGAGCTGGAACGGCGGATCGCCGAGCTGGAGTCGGACCGCGGGGTGGTGGTGGACACGGCCGCCGCCGACCTGCGCCGCATCGAGCGGGACCTGCACGACGGGGCGCAGGCCCGGCTGGTGGCCCTCGCGATGGGGCTGGGGCTGGCGAAGGAGAAGCTGCTGGAGGACCCGGACGCGGCGGCCCTCATGGTGGACGAGGCGCACGGCGAGGTGAAGATCGCCCTGCAGGAGCTGCGGGACCTCGCCCGGGGCATCCACCCGGCGGTCCTGACCGACCGCGGTCTCGACGCGGCGCTGTCGGCCATCGCCTCCCGGTGCGCGGTGCCGGGCGGGGTGACGGTGTCGGTGGACCTGCCGGGGCGGCCAGCCGAGGCGATCGAGGGGATCGCGTACTTCACGGTCTCCGAGCTGCTGACCAACGTCAGCAAGCATGCGCGCGCGAGCACTGCTTCCGTCGTGGTGCGGCGCTCCGGGACGCGGCTGCTGATCCGGGTCGCGGACGACGGGCGCGGCGGGGCGCGGCCGGACGGCGGTTCGGGGCTGGCCGGGCTGACGGAGCGGCTGGGCGCGGTGGACGGCGTGTTCCGCGTGGAGTCGCCGGCGGGCGGGGGCACGGTGGTCACGGCGGAGCTTCCGTGGCGCGACCGCCCGGCCACGGCCTGACTGACACCGCCGCCGTGCTCGCCTCCGGCGCGGCAGGCGCGGCAGGCGCGGCCGGTTCCGCTTCTCCCCTGCCCCCTGACCTGCCCCGATCCCCCGCCGTACCCGCATCGCCCGCCCCCGTCCCCAGGGTGGGGATAACCCCCGTCCGGGACGCCGGAGCGCTCCATGGCCCCGGCACCCACCCGGCCGTGAAACTGAAGGCACCACTCCACGACCCCCGCAGGACGGACTCAGACATGGACACCAGCACGGGCGGCGCGACCCGCCGGCGGCTCCCCCCGGCGCTCCGGGCCCCGTTCGAGGCGCGGACCTGGCGCGAGTTCGGGCATCTGATGCTCGGGCTGCCGCTGAGCAGCCTCTACTTCGCCTTCGCCCTGACCGGCCTCTCCCTGGGCGCCGGCCTGCTGGTGACCTTCCTCGGCGTCCCGGTTCTCGCGGCCGCACTCGCGATGTGCCGCGGCTTCGGCGCGGTGGAGCGGGGACGGGCCCGGATGCTGCTGGGCACGGAGGTGGCGGATCCGGAGCCGGTGCGGGCGGCCCGGGGCGGGGCGCTCGGCTGGATGGTCGCGATGCTGAAGAGCGGGGCCTCCTGGCGGCACATGCTGTACTCGCTCGTCCACTTCCCGTGGGCGGTGTTCACGTTCACGGTGTCGCTGGTGTTCGTGGTCTACGGCTGGGCGGCGCTGCTGTACCCGCTGTGGTTCTGGGTGTTCCCGGCGTTCACGGACATGCCGGGGCTCCAGCTGTTCCAAAACGGCGACCACACCTTCTATCTGGACTCCCCGCTGCGGATCGCCCTGACCTCGGTGGCCGGGCTGCTCCTCGTGCTGGTCACGCCGTGGCTGGTGCGCGGTTTCGCGGCGGTGGACCGGGGCCTGATCCGCGGGCTGCTGGGTCCGTCGCGGATGGCGGCCCGGGTGACGGAGCTGGAGTCGGACCGCGGGGTGGTGGTGGACACCGCCGCCGCCGACCTGCGCCGCATCGAGCGGGACCTGCACGACGGGGCGCAGGCCCGGCTGGTCGCGCTGGCCATGGACCTGGGGCTGGCGAAGGAGAAGCTGGCCGAGGACCCGCAGGCCGCGGCCCGCATGGTGGACGAGGCGCACGGCGAGGTGAAGATCGCCCTCCAGGAGCTGCGGGACCTCGCCCGGGGCATCCACCCGGCGATCCTGACCGACCGCGGCCTCGACGCGGCGCTGTCGGCCATCGCCTCCCGGTGTCCGGTGCCGGGCGGGGTCGCCGTCTCGGTGGACCTGCCGGAGCGGCCGGCCGAGGCGATCGAGGGGATCGCGTACTTCACGGTCTCCGAGCTGCTGGCCAACATCGGCAAGCACGCGCGGGCCCGGACCGCGGCGGTGGACGTGTGGCGGGCGGCGGACCGGCTGCTGATCCAGGTCGTGGACGACGGGCGCGGCGGGGCGCAGGCCGCCCCGGGCAGCGGGCTCGCCGGGCTGGCCGAGCGGATCGGGGCCGTGGACGGCGTCCTGATCGTGGACTCGCCGCCGGCCGGCGGCACCCGTGTCACGGCCGAGCTGCCCTGGCGCGTCCGGCCCGCCGGCCCCGGCGGCCCCGGCGGCCGCCGCTGATCCTTCGGCCCCACGGCCCCGCCGTGTCCCCGGCTCCCCGGGGACACGGCGGGGCCCTGGCGCGTTCCGGCACGGTGGCCGGTTCCGGTGGGTCGATCTGCACTCCATCTCACCTTGAGGCTGGAATGCTTGGCTGTACCAGGCAAGAGACGAGCGAATGCGGGGCACGGGATCGTGGAGGACAGGGTTCGGGTCGTCATCGCCGAGGATTCAGTGCTGCTCAGAGAGGGCCTGACCCGGCTGCTGACCGACCGGGGGCACGACGTCGTCGCGGGTGTGGGCGATGCGGAAGCCCTGCTCAAGACGATAGAAGAGCTGGCGGCCGAGGATGCGCTGCCGGACGTGGTCGTCGCCGACGTGCGCATGCCGCCCACGCACACCGACGAGGGGGTGCGCGCCGCGGTGCGACTGCGGGCCGTGCACCCCGGTGTCGGCGTGCTGGTGCTGTCGCAGTACGTGGAGGAGCAGTACGCCACCGAACTGCTGGCCGGGTCCAGCACGGGCGTGGGGTACCTCCTCAAGGACCGGGTAGCCGATGTACGTGAGTTCACGGACGCGGTGGTGCGGGTCGCCCGGGGCGGCACCGCACTGGACCCGGAGGTCGTGGCCCAGCTGCTGGGGCGCAGCCGCAAGCAGGACGTGCTGGCGGGGCTGACCCCCCGGGAGCGCGAGGTACTGGGCCTGATGGCCGAGGGCCGGACCAATTCGGCGGTGGCGAAGCAGCTGGTCGTCAGTGACGGGGCGGTCGAGAAGCACGTCAGCAACATCTTCATGAAGCTCGGTCTGTCGCCGAGTGACGGGGATCACCGGCGGGTGCTCGCCGTGCTCACCTATCTCAATTCTTAGCCGCCTGACACCCTGTCAGCTGTGGCATGGCACAAACCCACCGCCGCTCCCTGAGGCACAACATCTCAAAGTGCAGTCCGGAATGTGAGCGGCCCGGGGTAGGCCACCCTTACCGACGTAGGGTGGTTTTTGGGACGCGTACGCCTCGAAGGAGGTCCAGTTCAGTGACCAGCCAGGTCAGTACCCCAGCCGATCAGGCCGACGGGGCAGCAGGGGCTGTAGTCGGCGAGCAGCGCACGCCCGCAGGTTCGGGGGCGAAGGAAGTCCGCCGCCTCGACCGCGTGATCATCCGCTTCGCGGGTGACTCGGGTGACGGTATGCAGCTCACCGGTGACCGCTTCACCTCGGAGACCGCATCGTTCGGCAACGACCTGTCGACGCTGCCGAACTTCCCCGCCGAGATTCGGGCGCCTGCCGGCACCCTGCCCGGCGTCTCCTCCTTCCAGCTGCACTTCGCCGACCACGACATCCTCACCCCGGGCGACGCGCCGAACGTGCTGGTCGCGATGAACCCGGCGGCCCTGAAGGCGAACATCGGCGACGTCCCGCGGGGCGCGGAGATCATCGTCAACACGGACGAGTTCACCAAGCGGCCGATGGCCAAGGTGGGCTACGAGACCTCCCCGCTGGAGGACGGCTCGCTGGAGGCGTACAACGTCCACCCGGTGCCGCTCACCACGCTGACGGTCGAGGCGCTCAAGGAGTTCGGCCTGACCCGCAAGGAGGCCGAGCGCAGCAAGAACATGTTCGCGCTGGGCCTGCTGAGCTGGATGTACCACCGGCCGACCGAGGGCACCGAGGCGTTCCTGCGGCAGAAGTTCGCGAAGAAGCCGGACATCGCCGAGGCGAACGTGGCGGCCTTCCGGGCGGGCTGGAACTTCGGCGAGACCACGGAGGACTTCGCCGTCTCCTACGAGGTGGCCCCGGCCACCCGCGCGTTCCCTACGGGCACGTACCGCAACATCTCCGGGAACCTGGCGCTGTCCTACGGACTGATCGCGGCCGGCCAGAAGGCCGACCTGCCGCTCTACCTGGGCTCGTACCCGATCACCCCGGCCTCGGACATCCTGCACGAGCTGTCGAAGCACAAGAACTTCGGCGTCCGGACCTTCCAGGCCGAGGACGAGATCGCCGGCATCGGCGCCGCGCTCGGCGCGGCCTTCGGTGGCGCCCTCGCGGTGACCACCACCTCCGGCCCGGGTGTGGCCCTGAAGTCGGAGGCGATCGGCCTCGCGGTCTCCCTGGAGCTGCCGCTGCTGATCGTGGACATCCAGCGCGGCGGCCCGTCGACCGGTCTGCCCACCAAGACCGAGCAGGCCGACCTGCTGCAGGCGATGTACGGGCGCAACGGCGAGGCTCCGGTCCCGGTGGTCGCGCCGAAGACCCCGGGCGACTGCTTCGACGCGGCGCTGGACGCGGCGCGGATCGCGCTGACGTACCGGACGCCGGTGTTCCTGCTGTCGGACGGCTACCTGGCCAACGGTTCCGAGCCCTGGCGGATCCCGGACCCGGAGGACCTGCCGGACCTGCGCGTCCAGTTCGCGACCGGCCCGAACCACGAGCTGGCGGACGGCACCGAGGTCTTCTGGCCGTACAAGCGCGACCCGCAGACCCTGGCCCGCCCGTGGGCGGTGCCCGGCACCCCGGGGCTGGAGCACCGGATCGGCGGCATCGAGAAGCAGGACGGCACGGGCAACATCTCGTACGACCCGGCCAACCACGACTTCATGGTCCGCACCCGGCAGGCCAAGATCGACGGCATCGAGGTCCCGGACCTGGAGGTCGACGACCCGGACGGTGCGAAGACCCTGGTCATCGGCTGGGGCTCGACGTACGGCCCGATCACCGCGGCCGTGCGCCGGCTGCGGGTCGCCGGGGTGCCCATCGCGCAGGCCCACCTGCGCCACCTCAACCCGTTCCCGCGGAATCTGGGCGAGGTCCTGAAGCGTTACGAGAAGGTAGTGGTTCCCGAGATGAACCTCGGCCAGCTCGCCACCCTGATCAGGGCGAAGTACCTGGTCGACGCACAGTCGTACAACCAGGTCAACGGCATGCCGTTCAAGGCGGAGCAGCTCGCCACGGTTCTCAAGGAGGCCATCGATGTCTGAGACGACGGCGCAACCCGCCTCCCACCACTCCCTGCTCTCCCTCGTGCCCAAGGCCGAGGGGAAGCAGTCGATGAAGGACTTCAAGTCGGACCAGGAGGTCCGCTGGTGCCCCGGCTGCGGTGACTACGCGGTGCTCGCGGCGGTCCAGGGCTTCATGCCCGAGCTGGGGCTCGCCAAGGAGAACATCGTCTTCGTCTCCGGCATCGGCTGCTCCTCCCGCTTCCCGTACTACATGAACACGTACGGCATGCACTCGATCCACGGCCGCGCCCCGGCGATCGCGACGGGCCTGGCGTCCTCGCGGCGCGACCTGAGCGTCTGGGTGGTCACCGGTGACGGCGACGCGCTGTCCATCGGCGGCAACCACCTGATCCACGCGCTGCGCCGGAACGTGAACCTGAAGATCCTGCTGTTCAACAACCGGATCTACGGTCTGACCAAGGGCCAGTACTCGCCGACCTCGGAGGTCGGCAAGCTGACCAAGTCCTCGCCGATGGGCTCGCTGGACGCGCCGTTCAACCCGGTGTCGCTGGCGATCGGCGCCGAGGCCTCGTTCGTGGCCCGGACGGTGGACTCGGACCGCAAGCACCTGACGGAGGTGCTGCGGCAGGCCGCCGCGCACCCGGGCACGGCGCTGGTGGAGATCTACCAGAACTGCAACATCTTCAACGACGGCGCGTTCGACGCCCTGAAGGACAGCGAGACGGCGCAGGAGGCCGTGATCCGGCTGGAGCACGGGCAGCCGATCCGGTTCGGCGCCGGCGGGCACAAGGGCGTGGTGCGGGACCCGGCCACCGGCGACCTCCAGGTGGTCGAGGTGACCCCGGAGAACGAGTCCCGGATCCTCGTGCACGACGCGCACTCCGCCAGCCCGACGACCGCGTTCGCGCTGTCCCGGCTGGCCGACCCGGACACCCTGCACCGGACGCCGATCGGCGTGTTCCGGAGCGTGGAGCGGCCGGTGTACGACACGCAGATGGCGGACCAGCTGGACGCCGCCATCGAGCAGAACGGCAAGGGCGACCTGGGCCGGCTGCTCACGGGCAACGACACCTGGACCGTCGTCGGCTGACCTGCCGGCGCAGCGCCCGAGGGCCCGGATCTCCACGAGGAGGTCCGGGCCCTTTCGCGTGCCTGCGGGTGCCCCTTCCGCCCGCCGGGCCGGACGGGACCCCGGTTGCACTTTCAAACGGTTAGCGCTTTCTATATGCTCGTGTCATGCCCGACCCGGCGCCCGACCGCCCTGCCGCCGGACCCGCCGCGGCCGTCGCACCCGTCGTAGCGCCGCACCCCCGTCGAAACGGAGCACTGCCATGAGCATCGTCGTCACCGGAGCCACCGGAGCCCTCGGCCGCCTCGTCGTCGAGGAGCTGCTGACCCGGGTTCCCGCCGAGCAGGTCGCCGCCGTCGTGCGGGACCGGGAGAAGGCGGCAGGCCTCGCCGCGCGGGGCGTGGAGCTGCGGATCGCGGACTACGACGACCCGGCCTCGCTGGCCGGCGCCTTCCGGGCCGGCGACCGGGTGCTGCTGATCTCCGGCAGCGAGGTCGGCCGCCGCATCCCGCAGCACACCGCGGTGATCGCGGCCGCCCGGGCGGCCGGGGTGGCACAGCTCGCCTACACCGGCATCCTCGGCGGGCCCGCGGCCGACTTCGACCTGGCCGCCGAGCACAAGGCCACCGAGCAGGCCGTCCTCGACTCCGGCCTCCCCCACACCTTCCTGCGCAACGGCTGGTACCACGAGAACTACACCGCCCAGCTGGGTCAGGTGCTGGAGCACGGCACCGTCGTCGGCAGTGCGGGCGAGGGCCGGATCGCCTCCGCGGCGCGCGCCGACTACGCGGCCGCGGCGGCCGAGGTGCTGACCGGCGAGGGCCACCTGGGCCGGGTGTACGAGCTGAGCGGGGACACCGCCTGGAGCCTGGCGGAGTACGCGGCCGAGGTCGCGGCCCGGTCCGGCCGGGAGGTCGCGTACCGGGACCTGCCCGCCGAGGCGCACCTCTCGGTGCTGACCGGCGCCGGGGTGCCCGAGCCGTTCGCGGCGGTGCTGGTGGACGTGGACGCGGCGATCGCGCGCGGCCGGCTCGCCGCCACCGGCGGGGACCTGGCCCGGCTGATCGGCCGCCCGACCACGCCGGTGGGCGACGCGATCACCGCGGCCCTGAACGCCTGAGCGGCAGCGGCCCCCACGGCGGCCGGCGCTTGAGAAGGCGGCCGGTGCTTGAGCGGGACCCGAAAGTGTCATGAGTATCTCGCTGGTTTGGGCATGACAGGACAGGTTCTGCGGCGCTACGGTCGTCAGGTTGGCTTGAAGTCGTCCGAGGAGGGCCCGTGAAGTCAGGCACCGAAGCGCGGCGGACCGGACTGCTCTACGGTTTCGGCGCCTACGGCATGTGGGGGCTGGTCCCCCTGTTCTGGCCCCTGCTCAAGCCGGCCGGTGCGATCGAGATCCTCGCCCACCGGATGGTCTGGTCCCTCGGCTTCGTGGCCCTGGCACTGCTCGTGGTGCGCCGCTGGGCGTGGATACCCGAGTTGCTCCGGCAGCCGCGCAAACTGGCCTACCTGACCCTCGCCGCCTCCGTGATCACCGTGAACTGGGGGCTGTACATCTGGGCGGTCAACGCCGGCCAGGTGGTCGAGGCCTCGCTCGGCTACTTCATCAACCCGCTGGTCACGATCGCCATGGGGGTGCTGCTCCTCGGCGAGCGGCTGCGGCCGGTGCAGTGGGCCGCGGTCGGCGTGGGCTTCGCCGCGGTGGTCGTGCTGGCGGCCGGATCCGGCCGGCTGCCGTGGATCTCGCTGGTGCTGGCGTTCTCGTTCGCCACGTACGGGCTGATCAAGAAGAAGGTCAACATCGGCGGCCTGGAATCACTGGCCGCCGAGACCGCCGTGCAGTTCCTGCCCGCCCTCGGCTACCTGGTCTGGCTGTCGGCGGCCGGCCGGTCCACGCTCACCAGCGAGGGCCCCGGCCACCTGGCCCTGCTGGCCGCCACCGGCGTGGTCACCGCGGTGCCGCTGATCTGCTTCGGGGCCGCCGCGATCCGGGTACCGCTGTCCACCCTGGGACTGCTCCAGTACCTGGCACCGGCCTTCCAGTTCGGCCTGGGCGTCCTGTACTTCCACGAGGCGATGCCGCCCGAGCGGTGGGCCGGCTTCGGGCTCGTGTGGGCCGCGCTGATGATGCTGACCTGGGACGCTTTGCGGACCGTACGACGCACCCGGGCGGCCGCCGCCGAAGCCGCAGCAGCCGCACCGGCCACGGGAGCCACCGCCGCGCTCCCCCGGCCGACCTCCGGAACCAACCCCTCCGCCGAGCCCGCCGGAACCGCTCCGGCGGCCGCGCACGAGCCCGCGTAACCGCCTCATACACCCCGTCAGTCGCCCGCACCACCACTGGTGCGGGCGACTGTCCGTTTGCCGAACAATCCTGACCGGATTGCGCCCTTGACGGAGTGTCACGCTCTCACTGAACATCGGGCTCGCACAGACGCTCTATCCCCGCACGTTCCGTTCCCATCCCCGTACGGAATCCCGGAGCCCCCACATGAGCCTCTCCGTTTCCGGGCGTCTGGCCGCTGCCGCCGCATTGGCGGCCGCCGGCCTGCTCGCCTCCGCCACACCCGGCGCCCTCGCCGCCCCCACCGCGGTCACCGCGGCGCCCACCCCGCCGGACATCCCGGTCGCCAACGTCAAGGCGCACCTGACGCAGCTCCAGTCCATAGCCCAGGCCAACGGCGGCAACCGCGCCCACGGCCGGACCGGCTACAAGGCCTCGATCGACTACGTGAAGGCCAAGCTGGACGCGGCCGGCTTCACGACCACCCTCCAGACCTTCACCTCCAGCGGCGCCACCGGCTACAACCTGATCGCGGACTGGCCGGGCGGCGACCCGAACTCCGTGCTGATGGCCGGCGCCCACCTGGACTCCGTCAGCTCCGGCGCCGGCATCAACGACAACGGCTCCGGCTCGGCGGCCGTCCTGGAGACCGCGCTCGCCGTCTCCCGGTCCGGCCTGACGCCCACCAAGCACCTGCGGTTCGGCTGGTGGGGCGCGGAGGAGCTGGGCCTGATCGGCTCGAAGTACTACGTGAACCAGCTGCCGACCGCCGAACGCGCCAAGGTCTCCGGCTACCTGAACTTCGACATGATCGGCTCGCCGAACCCGGGCTACTTCGTCTACGACGACGACCCCACGATCGAGCAGACCTTCAAGACGTACTTCGCCGGCATAGGCGTGCCGACCGAGATAGAGACCGAGGGCGACGGCCGCTCGGACCACGCGTCGTTCAAGAACGTGGGCATCCCGGTGGGCGGCCTGTTCACGGGCGCCAGCAACACCAAGACCAGCGCCCAGGCCCAGAAGTGGGGCGGCACCGCCGGCCAGTCCTTCGACCGGTGCTACCACTCCTCCTGCGACAACACCTCGAACATCAACGACACCGCGCTGGACCGCAACAGCGACGCGGTGGCCTACGCGATCTGGAACCTCGGCTTCGCCACCCCGGTCCCGCCCGGCCCGTCCTTCGAGAGCACCACGGACGTGAACATCCCGGACTCCCCCGCGGCCGCGGTGAACTCCCCGATCGCGGTCTCCGGTGTCACGGGCAACGCGCCGGCCACCACCAAGGTGGACGTGAACATCGTCCACACCTACCGCGGTGACCTGATCGTCGACCTGGTGGCCCCGGACGGCTCGGTCTACAACCTGCACAACCGCAGCGGCGGCAGCGCCGACAACCTGGTCCAGAGCTACACCGTGAACGCCTCCTCCGAGGTCGCGAACGGCACCTGGAACCTGCGCGTCCGCGACGCGGCCGCCCAGGACGTCGGCTACATCAACAGCTGGAAGATCACCTTCTGAGCCGCGGCCGCCGCCGGTCGCCGACCGGCGGCGCGCCCTGATCCGCCGTCACTTACGGATCCCCTCGCCCGGGTCCGGGTCCCGCTCCGGGGCCTGGATCCGGGCGCGGAGCTGTTCGGCCACCGCGGCGATGTCGGCGTGGCCCAGCTTGGCGGCCTCCACGAGGTCGCCGAGGTCCTCCGGCGAGGGCAGGTTGCGGGCGCCGGCCACCCTGAGGTACGAGCGGGTGGCGGCGGCCGCGTAGAACTCGTTCATCGGCGAGGCCAGCGCCGGGCAGACCGCGAGGGTGTGCAGAAACGCCGCGGCCCGCCAGGCCGTGTCCGGGGCGGGCTGTTCGGGTACGAGCACCAGGTCGCTCTGGTGCCTTGCGACGGCGGCCTCTACCCCGGAGGGGTCCCACACGGCCGGGTCGGACGGAAGGTGGTGGGCCAGAGCGGTCCAGGCCCACTCCATGGTGATCTTCAATTCCCGAACCGCTCCTGGAAGTAGCCCCAGTGGTCGGCGAACTCCTCGACCCCGGCGAGGAAGCTCCGGCGGTCCTCGTCCAGCTCGCGCTCGGTGACCTCGGTGATCAGAGCGGTGACGGTCGTCCCCAGGGCCGCCGCACGCGCCTTGAGGCGGTCGTGGAACTCCTCGTCCAGGCGGATGGTGACGTGTCTCGACATGCCTCCACCGTACAGCGGCCCTGCTGTACGGCGGGAGGGGACGTCCCAGGGGGCGGCGGCCCGGGGCGCGAGGCCCCGGGCCGACCGGATCACCTGGCCGAGTCGGCGGCCTTCAGGAGCGCGTCCTTGGTGACGGCACCCACGTAGACCGTGCCGTTGTCGGTGATCAGGGCGTTCACGACGCGGGTCGAGAACACCCGGCCCTCGCCGAACTTCCCGGAGACCTTGTCGCCGAGCGCGTCGAGGAACTGCTGGGCCTCCTTCGGGACGTCCTTGCTCTCCTCGACGGCGTTCAGGCCCTTGCCGCCGGGCACGGTGATCTTCGCGATGGTGGCCCAGCCCTCGCCGAGCACCTTCACGTCCTCCGGGCCCGCGGCGCCGGCCGCACCGCCGGTCAGCGCGTCCAGGCCGGGCAGCGACTCCAGCGGCCCGGCGCCCTTCCACTCCTCGTGGCCGGCGCCCTTGCCCTCCTCGGCCAGACCCTCCGTCACCTTGGCGCCCTTGGGCGGGGTGAAGCGGAAGGTGTCCGCGGCCGGCTTGCCGAAGTCCACCTTGGTGAAGCCCGCGTCGACGATCGGCTTGCCGCCGCCCGAGGACAGCACGCGGAAGCGCAGCGGGACGCCGTTCTTCGCGTCCACCGCGATCTGCACCGAGCCGACCGTGGAACCGCTCTGCTTGGGCGTCAGGACCAGCTGGTAGGCGTCCCGGCCGGCCACCTGCGCGGTGTCGCCCACCTTCACGTCGGTGGTCGGGCCCGCGGCCTTCAGGAACTCCTGGGCCATCTCGGCCGGGTTGCCCGGCATCCGGTCCGCGGTCTTCTTGCCGTGGCCGCCGGCCGGGGCGGCCTCGGTGCGCTCGTGGAGGACCTCGTTCGCCTTGCTGTCCCAGGCCCACACGTCGGTGCCGTTGTGGACGATGCTGTACTCGTCCTTGCCGTCGAGGACGGTGAGCTTCTGCCGGTCCGGGCCGTCGGCCGCGACCCGCAGGGTGTGCGAGCCGGTGGCCAGCTCGGTCAGCTTCTGCTCGGGGCTCGCCGTGCCGCCGCCACCGCCGCGGGAGGCGCCGCCGGCCAGCCCGCCGAGCATGCCCTCGGTGAGGGACGGCAGGCCCAGGTCGGTGCTGATCTTCGCGGTGCCGGACAGCGTCTCCACGTCGGAGGCGGCGACCTTCTCGATCAGCTGCTGCGCGGTGACCTTCGGCAGGTCCGGGTTGCCGGTGTTGGCCAGGGCCGGGACGGCCGCGATGGATGCGGCGGCCACACCCGCCACGGCGAGGGGTACGACGTACCGGGATGCCTTGCGGCGGCCCGCCCTGAGGTCCTCGACCGCCTCGGGGCCGTCGACGGGGGTCTGTGCGTTCGCTGCCATGGAATGCCCTACCTATGTGTGTACGGCGGCGCCTACCCGTATGTACGTGTACACGTCCACCCCGCGCCGCCTGCGTCACCTGATCCGGTGGGGATGGTGTATCCATCTGACCAAATCGGGCGCCGCAAGGCGTCAGACCGCGGACTCAACTCCGCGTACTACGCAGGGATGACACCGGAGGGGGTTTCCCTCCCCTTCCCGTAGGGGACGGCCGTCCCCCGGCGGGCGGGCGGCTGCCTGCGGGCGGGCTTCAGCCGGCCCGGTGCACCACCGCGTCGCACAGCTCCACGAGCGCGGACTTGGCGAAGCAGTCGGGCAGTGGGGCCAGCGTGGCGCGGGCGTCCTCGGCGTACCGGACGGTGTCCCTGCGGGCCTGCTCCAGCGCGGGGTGGACCCGCAGCCGGGCCAGCGCCTCGGCGTGCCGCGCGTCGTCCGTGAGGTCGCCGTCGAGCAGCCGGACCAGGTCCAGGTCCTCGGGACGGCCCTCGCGCTCGGCCGTTTCGCGCAGCCGCAGCACCGGGAGCGTCGGAATGCCCTCGCGGAGGTCGGTGCCCGGGGTCTTGCCGGACTCGTGGGAGTCGGAGGCGATGTCGAGGACGTCGTCGGCGAGCTGGAAGGCCACGCCGAGCCGCTCGCCGTACTGGGTGAGGGTGTCGACGACGCCCTCGTCGGCGCCGGCCATCATGGCGCCGAACCGGCAGGAGACGGCGACCAGCGAGCCGGTCTTCCCGGCCATCACGTCGAGGTAGTGCTCGACCGGGTCGCGGCCGTCGCGCGGGCCGGCGGTCTCCAGGATCTGGCCGGTGACCAGCCGCTCGAAGGCCTCCGCCTGGATGCGTACGGCCTCCGGGCCGAGGTCGGCCAGGATGTGCGAGGCGCGGGCGAACAGGAAGTCACCCGTCAGGACGGCCACGGAGTTGCCCCAGCGGGCGTTCGCGCTGGGCACCCCGCGGCGCACGTCGGCCTCGTCCATGACGTCGTCGTGGTACAGCGTGGCCAGGTGGGTGAGCTCGACGACGACGGCGGACGGCACGATCCGGGGCGCGTACGGGTCGCCGAACCGGGACGCCAGCATCACCAGCAGAGGGCGGAAGCGCTTGCCACCGGCGCGGACCAGGTGCTGCGCGGCCTCCGTGATGAAGGGCACGTCGCTCTTGGTGGCTTCGAGCAGACCTTCCTCGACGGCGGCCAGTCCGGCCTGGACATCGGTCTCAAGAGCCTGGTCCCGCACGCTCAGTCCGAACGGCCCGACGACGGTCACGAGGGGTACTCCTGTCTGCTGACGATCACACGGATTGTCGATGTGTCGCTGCCATCACTCAAGTCAGCGTATCCGGTCCATTTTCGATCACGGAGAGGGCCCGGGCGCCCGGTCACACGCAATGCCCGAAGAGCCCGGTATGTTCGATGACAGCTGAAAGCTACGGGAGTGAGCGTTTTGTCGAGAACAGTGACCGGCACCGGACCCGGGGAGCCGGCGGCGTACGGAACCATGGTCCACCCCGTGTCCGTCGGCGGCGGCTGGCTCGCCGACCGGATCCCCGGCTCGTACCGCGCGGTCCTGTGCGGCGGCGTCCCCCTCGCCCGCCGCCACTGCGCGAGGGCCGTCCCCACCTCGGCCGCCACCCGGGCGGGCCCGGGCGTGACGGCCCCGGCCCCGTGGCTGCGGCGCACGATGCACCCCGTCCACTGACGGGTCCCCTCCCCCCTCAGCCCCGCGAAGGCGACGCCGATGATCATCCGCACCTCCTTCCCCCACGAGACCACCCACGAGGACGTCCGCATCCCGCTGCCGGACGGCACCCGGCTGTACGCGCGGATCTGGCGCCCGGTGACGGACGTTCCGGTGCCGGCGCTGCTGGAGTACCTCCCGTACCGGCTGACCGACTGGACGGCGCCGCGCGACCGGCAGCGCCACCCCTGGTACGCCGGGCACGGCTACGCCTCGGTCCGGGTCGACCTGCGCGGGCACGGCAACAGCGAGGGGCGGCCGGGCGACGAGTACGACGCGCAGGAACTGGCGGACGGGGTGGCGGTGGTGGAGTGGCTGGCCGCGCAGCCCTGGTGCACGGGGTCGGTGGGCATGTTCGGCATCTCCTGGGGCGGCTTCAACGCGCTGCAGATCGCGGCGCTGGCCCCGGAGCCGCTGAAGGCGGTGGTGACGGTCTGCTCCTCCGACGACCGGTACGACAACGACGTGCACTACCTGGGCGGCTCGGTGCTGGCGGTGGACATGCACGCGTGGGCGGCCACCATGCTGGCGTTCGCAGCCCGGCCGCCGGACCCGGAGTACGCGGGCGAGGGCTGGCGGGAGCAGTGGCTGTCGCGGCTGGACGCGGTGGAGCCGCTCGTCCACACCTGGCTGGCGCACCAGACCCGGGACGCGTACTGGCGGCACGGCAGCGTCTGCGAGGACTACGGGGCGATCGGTGCGGCCGTGCTGGCGGTGGGCGGCTGGCACGACCCGTACCGGGACACCGTGCTGCGGCTGGTCGAGCACCTGCCGGCGGACCGGGTGCGGGGGCTGATCGGTCCCTGGTCGCACCAGTACCCGGACCGCGGGCTGCCGCCGGGGCCGGCGATCGGCTTCCTCCAGGAGACCCTGCGCTGGTGGGACCACTGGCTCAAGGGCGAGGACACCGGGATCATGGCCGAGCCGCTGCTGCGGTCGTGGATCAGCGGCTCGCACCGGCCTGCCACCACGTACGAGCGGCTGCCGGGCCGCTGGACCGGGGACACCGCGTGGCCCTCCCCCGCCGTCACGCCGGTCCGGTACGCGCTCCAGGGCGCGCCGGTGCCGGTGGCCTCGCCGCAGCACACCGGGCTGGACGCGGGCCGGTTCTTCCCGTTCGGCAACGCGGCCGACCTGCCGCCGGACCAGCGGGAGGAGGACGCGAAGTCGGTGTGCTTCGAGTTCCCGGTGGCCGGTGAGCCGGTGGAGGTGCTGGGGCGGCCGAGGGTGGTGGTGCGGCTGCGGATGGACGTGCCGCACGGGCAGATCGCGGCCCGGCTGTGCGACGTCGCCCCGGACGGCTCGTCCACGCTGGTGACGCGGGGGGCGCTGAACCTGTCGGCGCGGGCGGGGCGGGACCGGGTGGTGTCGTGGCCGCCGGGTGCGGTGCAGGAGGTGTCGTTCGAGCTGAACGGGATCGGGCACGCGTTTCCGCCCGGGCACCGGATCCGGCTGGCGCTGTCGTCGGCGTACTGGCCGTGGCTGTGGCCCCAGCCGGGGTCGGACGCGGGGTGGACGCTGGATCCGGCGGGCAGCGCACTGGAGCTGCCGGTGCGGACGCCGGAGCCGGAGGTCGACGGCGCGATCGGTTTCGAAGCGCCGGAGCAGGCGGAGCCGCTGGGCGTGGTCTTCCCGGAGACGCTGGACGAGCCGCGGCCCGAGCGGGTGGTCGTGCGGGATGTGGCGGCCGGGCTGTGGCGGCTGGAGGTGGACCCGAAGTACGGCGGCACGCGGGTGTATCCGGACGGGCTGGAGTACACGGAGGACGCGCTGGAGACGTACGAGATCCAGGAGTCGGACCCGGTCTCGGCCCGGACCCGCTCCGAGTGGCGCATCCGCCTCCACCGGCCCGACCGGGGGTGGGACACGCGTGTCGAGTCCCGGTCGGAGATCCGCTGCGACGGGGGTGCGTTCCTGACCTCGGACGAGCTCGTCTGCCGGGACGGGGCCGAGATCGTCTTCCACCGCACGTGGGAGCGGCGCATCCCCCGCGAGCGCTAGTCGCCTCGATGGCCGCCTCGATGACCGGCGCGGCTCAAGGATCGGGGCTCCGCCCCGGACCCCGCGCCTCAATCGCCGGCGAGGCTGGATTTTGCCCCGCAGCATCCAGCCCTCGGCCGGAGTCCGGGCAGGGCCAGGCGCGGGGTCCGGGGCGGAGCCCCGTTCCCGTGGGGAGCACGGTCAGGGGTAGAGGTGTTCCAGGACCGTGGCCACGCCGTCGGCTTCGTTGGAGAGGGTCACCTCGTCGGCGACGGCCAGCAGTTCCGGATGCGCATTGGCCATGGCCACACCGTGCGCCGCCCAGGCGAACATGGGAATGTCGTTCGGCATGTCACCGAAGGCGATCGCGGTGTCGGCCGACAGGCCGAGGGCGGCGGCGGCCAGCGCCAGGCCACCCGCCTTGTCGATCCCCGGCGGCTGCAGCTCCACCGTGTGCTCCCCGGACATCGTCACGTTCACCAGGTCCCCCACCACCGCCCGCGCCACCCGCGTCAGCGCGTCGTCGTCGAGCACGGGGTGCTGCAGCAGCACCTTGTTGATCGGCGCGGAGAACAGATCGGCCCGCCGCGGCACCCGCACGGTCGGCAGGTGCGGGTGCCACATCCGGTACCCCGGCCCTATCAGCATCTCCGCGTCCAGCCCCTCCTGGTTGACCGCCGCGTACACCTCCCCGATCTCCGCCTCGATCTTGCCGAGGGCGACGTCCGCCAGCTCCCGGTCCATCGGCACGGAGTGCAGCATCCGCCCCGTCGCCGCGTCGTAGACCTGCGCCCCCTGACCGCACACGGCGAGCCCCCGGTAGCCGAGTCCGTCGAGCACGTGGCGGACCTGCGGGACCGGCCGCCCGGTGACCACGACGTGCTGTGCGCCCGTCGCGCGCGCCCGCGCGAGCGCCCGGTGCGAGCGGGGTGAGACGGTGTCTCCGGCGCGGAGCAGGGTGCCGTCGAGGTCGGTGGCGATCAAGGCGTATGACACCCGCCAAGGATACGGACGGAGATCCGGACCCGCCGGTACAAGTCCTATAAATAGGGCGCGAATCCGGCCTCCCGCACACCCCGCCCGCCCCGTAACCTATGGTCTTGCACAGGAATCCCCGGGACGCCCCGGAACCCGGCGCCCCGCCGGCACGGCGACCACCGTCGACCTGATGGAAGCGAGGCAGCACCCCATGCCGCAGCAGAGCCCCCTCGACCTCCCCGAGGGCGACCCGTTCGGGCCGCACAACCTCCCCTACGGCGTCTTCACGACCGCGGCCGAGCCGCAGCGCCGGCGCATCGGCGTGCGCATCGGGGGCCACGTGCTGGACGCCGGCGCCGCGGCGGCCGCCCTCGGCTCCGCGCACGCGGACCTGCTCGCCGCACCCTCCCTGAACCCGCTGCTCGCCGCCGGCCGCCCGGTGTGGACCGAGGTCCGCGCCGCGCTCACCGCCTGGGTGACCGAGCCCGCGCACCGCGCCGCCGTGGAGCCGCTGCTCGTCCCCCTCGACGAGGCGGTCATGCACCTGCCGTACGAGGTCGCCGACTACGTCGACTTCTACGCGAGCGAGCACCACGCCACCAACGTGGGCCGGATCTTCCGCCCGGACGGCGAGCCGCTGACCCCGAACTGGAAGCACCTCCCGATCGGCTACCACGGCCGCTCCGGCACCCTCGTGGTCTCCGGCACCGACGTCGTCCGCCCCTCCGGGCAGCGCAAGGCCCCCGCCGACCCGGCGCCGGTCTTCGGCCCGAGCATCAAGCTGGACATCGAGGCCGAGGTCGGCTTCGTCGTCGGCACGCCGTCCACGATGGGCACCCCGGTCCCGCTGGGCGCCTTCGAGGACCACGTCTTCGGACTGTTCCTGCTGAACGACTGGTCCGCCCGCGACCTCCAGGCCTGGGAGTACGTGCCGCTCGGCCCGTTCCTCGGCAAGTCCTTCGCGACCTCGGTGTCCGCGTGGGTGACCCCGCTGGAGGCCCTCGACGCCGCCCGCACCGCCCCGCCGGCCCGCGACTTCCCGCTGCTGCCCTACCTCGACGACGCCGACGCCCGCCCGGGCGGCTTCGACCTGCGGATCTCCGTGGCGATCAACGGCGAGGAGGTCGCCGCCCCGCCGTTCGCCACCATGTACTGGACCGCGGCCCAGCAGGTCGCCCACATGACCGTCAACGGCGCCTCCCTGCGCACCGGCGACGTCTTCGGCTCCGGCACCGTCTCCGGCCCCGAGACCGGCCAGCGCGGCTCCCTGCTGGAGCTCACCTGGAACGGCCGCGACGCGCTCGAACTCGCCGCCGGCAAGCGGACCTTCCTGGAGGACGGGGACGAGGTCACCATGACCGCCTGGGCCCCCGGCCCGGACGGCACCCGCCTCGCCCTCGGCGAGGTCACCGGCCGCATCACCCCCGCGGTCTGACCCGTACGGACACCGAAAGGCCCGGTCTCCTCCCCGCGGAGGGGAGACCGGGCCTTTCGACGTGCCGACGGGATCAGCGGGATCAGCGGGCGAACGTGCTCGCCTGCCCCGCCAGATCCAGGAAGTACTGCGGCGCCACGCCCAGCACCACCGTGACCGCCACGCCCACCGCGATGGCCGTCATCGTCAGCGGCGAGGGCACGGTCACGGTCGGACCGTCCGCCTTCGGCTCACTGAAGAACATCAGGACGATCACCCGGATGTAGAAGAACGCGGCGATCGCCGACGAGATCACACCGACCACGACCAGCGCCCCGGCACCGCCCTCCGCCGCCGCCTTGAACACGGCGAACTTGCCGGAGAAGCCGGAGGTCAGCGGGATGCCCGCGAACGCCAGCAGGAACACCGCGAACACCGCCGCGGTCAGCGGCGAACGCCGCCCCAGTCCCGCCCACTTCGACAGGTGGGTGGCCTCGCCGCCCGCGTCCCGCACCAGCGTGACCACGGCGAACGCGCCGATCGTCACGAACGAGTAGGCCAGCAGGTAGAAGAGGACGGACGAAACGCCCTCCTCCGACGTGGCGATCACACCGGCCAGGATGAACCCGGCGTGCGCGATCGACGAGTACGCGAGCAGCCGCTTGACGTCGGTCTGGGTCACGGCGATCACCGCACCGGCCAGCATGGTGACGATCGCGACGCCCCACATCACCGGCCGCCAGTCCCAGCGCAGCCCCGGCAGCACCACGTACAGCAGGCGCAGCAGCGCGCCGAACGCGGCGACCTTGGTGGCGGCCGCCATGAAGCCGGTCACCGGGGTCGGCGCGCCCTGGTAGACGTCCGGGGTCCACATGTGGAACGGCACCGCGCCGACCTTGAAGAGCAGGCCCATCAGGATCAGCGCGCCGCCGATCAGCAGCAGCGCGTCGTTGCCCATCGTGCCGGCGAGCGCCGGGTCCACGGAGGTGACCGTGCCGTCGACGACGTCGGCGATCCGGGCGTACGAGACCGAGCCCGCGTACCCGTAGACCAGGGCGATGCCGAAGAGCAGGAACGCAGAGGAGAACGCGCCGAGGAGGAAGTACTTCACGGCCGCCTCCTGCGACATCAGCCGCTGCCGGCGGGCGACGGCGCACAGCAGGTACAGCGGGAGGGAGAAGACCTCCAGGGCGACGAACAGGGTCAGCAG
Organism: Streptomyces bambusae; assembly: GCF_020532645.1. Taxonomy (GTDB): domain Bacteria; phylum Actinomycetota; class Actinomycetes; order Streptomycetales; family Streptomycetaceae; genus Streptomyces; species Streptomyces bambusae. The sequence continues at coordinate 16,643 of NZ_JAJAUZ010000052.1, read as the reverse complement.
GTCGTTGGCCGCCGGGAAGATCAGCATGCCGGCGACCGCGAACAGCGCCAGCGGGAACACCTCGGTGGTGGTGAAGCCCGCCTTGACGGCGGCCCGCTCGCTGTCGCTGCCGGGCACCGAGGCCGCCTGCGCGGCGAACGAGTCCACGCGGTTGCCGTGTGCCGCGGGGTCGAGCCGCCGCTCGGCGAACGTGAACACGGAGACCGCGGCGGCCAGGATGATCACGCCCTGGAGGAACAGTGCGGGACCGTCCACGGCGATGGCGCCCATCGCGGCGATGTGCGCCTTGGTGGAGCCGTAGCCGCCGGCGGCCAGCGCCACCACGGCCGCGAAGGCCGAGGCGAGCGCGGCGACCGACAGGAACACCTGGACGTAGTAACGGGACGTGCGGGGGACGAACGCCTCCACGAGGACGGCCAGGATGGCCGCGCCCACCACGATCAGCGTGGGCGCGAGCTGGGCGTACTCGATGTGCGGGGCCGGGATCCGCTCGACGGGGTCGGCGGCCACCGCCCACAGGCCGTGGACAGCAGTCAGGGAGCTCACTTCGCCGCCTCCACTTCGGGCTCGGGGTCGTGCTGCTTCACATCGGACATCGTGTGCTCGACGGCCGGGTTGACGATCTCCGTGAGCGGCTTCGGGTAGACGCCCAGGCCGATCAGGAACACGATCAGCGGGGTCACCACGAGCAGTTCACGGAACTTCAGGTCGGGCATCGTGCGGATCGACTCGTCCTTGACGGGCCCGGTCATGGTGCGCTGGTACAGCACCAGGGTGTAGAGCGCGGCCAGCACGATGCCGAGGGTGGCGACGATGCCGGCCACCGGGTACCGGGCGAAGGTGCCGACCAGCACCAGGAACTCGCTGACGAACGGGGCGAGTCCGGGCAGCGACAGGGTGGCGAGGCCGCCGATCAGGAAGGTGCCGGCGAGCACCGGCGCCGCCTTCTGCACGCCGCCGTAGTCCGCGATGAGCCGGGAGCCGCGGCGGGAGATCAGGAAGCCGGCGACCAGCATCAGCGCCGCGGTGCTCAGGCCGTGGTTGACCATGTAGAGCGTGGCGCCGGACTGGCCCTGGGAGGTCATCGCGAAGATGCCCAGGATGATGAAGCCGAAGTGCGAGATCGAGGCGTAGGCCACCAGGCGCTTGATGTCCCGCTGGCCGACCGCGAGCAGCGCGCCGTAGACGATGCTGATCAGGGCGAGGACCAGGACCACCGGGGTGGCCCACTTGCTGGCCTCGGGGAACAGGCCCAGGCAGAACCGGAGCATCGCGAAGGTGCCGACCTTGTCGACCACCGCGGTGATGAGCACGGCCACCGGAGCGGTGGCCTCGCCCATCGCGTTGGGCAGCCAGGTGTGCAGCGGCCACAGCGGCGCCTTCACCGCGAAGGCGAAGAAGAAGCCGAGGAACAGCAGCCGCTCGGTGTTGGTCGCGATGTCGAGGGTGCCCGCGGCGCGGGCGGCGGTGATCTCCTGGAGGGAGAAGCTTCCGGCCACCACGTACAGCCCGATGACGGCGGCCAGCATGATCAGGCCGCCGGCGAGGTTGTAGAGGAGGAACTTGACCGCCGCGTACGAGCGCTGGGCGGCCGCGTTCTCGTCGGTGCCGGTGTGCGCCCGGTCCCCGAAGCCGCCGATGAGGAAGTACATCGGGATGAGCATGGCTTCGAAGAAGATGTAGAAGAGGAAGACGTCGGTGGCCTCGAACGAGATGATCACCATGGCCTCGACCATGAGGATCAGGGCGAAGAAGCCCTGGGTGGGCCGCCACCGGGAGGAGTGCGTCTCCAGGGGGTCGGCGTCGTGCCAGCCGGCGCCGATGACGAACGGGATGAGCAGCGCGGTCAGCGCGATCAGCGCCACCCCGATGCCGTCGACGCCGAGTTCGTAGCGGACGCCGAAGTCCTTGATCCAGGCGTGCGACTCGGTGAGCTGGTAGCGGTCGCCGCCGGGTTCGAATCGGACGGCGACCACGGCCGCGAGGGCCAGGGTGGCCAGCGAGAAGAGCAGCGCGAGCCACTTGGCGGCGGTCCGGCGGGCGGCCGGGACGGCCGCCGTCAGGATCGCGCCGACCGCGGGCACTGCGGCCGTGGCCGTCAGAAGCGGGAAACTCATTTCACACCGCCCTCATCAGCAGGGTCGCGGCGATCAGGATCGCCGTGCCCCCGAACATCGAGACCGCGTAGCTGCGGGCGTAGCCGTTCTGCAGCTTGCGCAGCCGGCCGGAGAGGCCGCCGACCGAGGCGGCCGTCCCGTTGACCACCCCGTCGACCAGCGTGTGGTCCACGTACACGAGCGAGCGGGTCAGGTGCTCGCCGCCGCGCACCAGCACGACGTGGTTGAAGTCGTCCTGGAAGAGGTCGCGGCGGGCAGCCCGGGTGAGCAGCGAGCCGCGCGGGGCGGTGACCGGGACCGGCCTGCGCCCGTACATGGCCCAGGCGATGGCGACGCCGGTCGCGAGGACCACCATGGTGGCCAGGGTGACCGTCAGGGCGCTGACCGGCGGGTGCCCGTGGGTGTAGCCGGTGACGGGCTCCAGCCAGCCGAGGAAGCGGTCGCCGATGCTGAAGAACCCGCCGGCGAACACCGAGCCGAAGGCCAGCAGGACCATCGGGACGGTCATGCTCCTGGGCGACTCGTGCGGGTGCGGCGCGTGGCCGTCTGCGTCGGGCTGCCAGCGCTTCTCGCCGAAGAAGGTCAGGACCATCACGCGGGTCATGTAGAACGCGGTGATGCCGGCGCCCAGCAGGGCCGCGCCGCCGAGGATCCAGCCCTCGGTGCCGCCCTTGGCGAACGCCGCCTCGATGATCTTGTCCTTGGAGAAGAAGCCGGACAGGCCCGGGAAGCCGATGATGGCGAGGTAGCCGAGGCCGAACGTGACGAAGGTAACCGGCATGTGCTTGCGCAGGGCGCCGTACTTGCGCATGTCGACCTCGTCGTTCATGCCGTGCATGACCGAGCCGGCGCCGAGGAAGAGCCCGGCCTTGAAGAAGCCGTGGGTCACCAGGTGCATGATCGCGAAGACGTAGCCGATCGGGCCGAGGCCCGCGGCCAGCACCATGTACCCGATCTGCGACATGGTCGAGCCGGCCAGGGCCTTCTTGATGTCGTCCTTCGCGCAACCGACGATCGCACCGAAGAGGAGCGTGACGGCGCCGACCACGACCGTGGCCAGCTGGGCGTCCGGCGCCCCGTTGAAGATCGCGCCGGACCGGACGATCAGGTAGACGCCGGCGGTGACCATGGTGGCGGCGTGGATGAGGGCGGAGACCGGGGTCGGGCCCTCCATCGCGTCGCCGAGCCAGGACTGCAGCGGCACCTGGGCCGACTTGCCGCAGGCGGCGAGCAGCAGCATCAGGCCGATGGCCGTCAGCCGGCCCTCGCTCGTCTCGTCCGCGGCGCCCAGCACCGGCCCGAAGGCGAAGGTGCCGAACGTCGTGAACATCAGCATGATCGCGATCGACAGGCCCATGTCGCCGACCCGGTTGACCAGGAAGGCCTTCTTCGCGGCGGTGGCCGCGCTGGGCTTGTGCTGCCAGAAGCCGATCAGCAGGTACGAGGCGAGGCCGACGCCCTCCCAGCCGACGTACAGCAGCAGGTAGTTGTCGGCGAGGACCAGCAGCAGCATGGCCGCGAGGAACAGGTTCAGGTAGCCGAAGAAGCGGCGGCGGCGCTCGTCGTGCTCCATGTACCCGATCGAGTACATGTGGATGAGCGTGCCCACCCCGGAGATCAGCAGGACGAACGTCATCGACAGCTGGTCGAGGTGGAAGGCGAGGTCCGCCTGGAAGCCCTCGACCGGGATCCAGCTGAACAGGTGCTGGGTCATCAGCCGGTCGTCGGCGTCCCGGCCCAGCATGTCGGCGAACAGGGCGAGGCCGACGGCGAACGAGGCGCCCGCGAGCAGGGTGCCGAGCCAGTGCCCGGCCTTGTCGAGGCGGCGGCCGCCGCAGAGCAGCACCGCCGCTCCGAGCAGTGGCGCTGCGACGAGCAGCGCGATCAGGTTCTCCACAGCGACCCCTTACAGCTTCATCAGGCTGGCGTCGTCGACCGAGGCCGAGTGGCGGGTACGGAACAGCGACACGATGATCGCGAGGCCCACCACGACCTCCGCGGCGGCGACGACCATCGTGAAGAACGCGATGATCTGGCCGTCGAGGTTGCCGTGCATCCGTGAGAAGGCGACGAGCGCGAGGTTGCAGGCGTTGAGCATCAGCTCCACGCACATGAACAGCACGATCGCGTTCCGCCGGATCAGCACCCCGGACGCGCCGATGGTGAACAGCAGGGCGGCCAGGTAAAGGTAGTTGACCGGATTCACTTCGCCGCCTCCTCACGGCCGAGCCGCTCCGCCGAGCGCTGCTCCAGCGCCTTCAGGTCCTCGATGGCCTCGGCGGACACGTCGCGGACCTGGCCGCGGGCGCGCAGCGTCTTGCTGACGGTCAGGTCGGACGGGGTGCCGTCCGGCAGCAGGCCGGGGACGTCCACCGCGTTGTGCCGGGCGTACACGCCGGGCGCGGGGAGCGGCGGCAGCTGGACGCCCTCGCGGACCCGGCGCTCGGCCAGCTCGCGCTGGGTGGCGGCCCGTTCGGTGCGCTCCTTGTGCGTCAGCACCATCGCGCCGACGGCGGCGGTGATGAGCAGCGCGCCGGTGATCTCGAAGGCGAAGACGTACTTGGTGAAGATCAGTGCGGCGAGGGCCTCCACGTGCCCGCCGGAGTTGACCCGGCCGAGTCCGTTGAAGGTCTTCAGCCCGGCGTTCCCGATGCCGGCGATCAGCAGGATGCCGAAGCCGAGGCCGCAGAGGGCGGCGAGCCAGCGCTGCCCCTTGAGGGTCTCCGTGAGGGAGTCCGCCGCGGTGACGCCGACGAGCATGACCACGAAGAGGAACAGCATCATGATCGCGCCGGTGTAGACGATGATCTGCACCACGCCGAGGAAGTACGCGCCGTTGGCGAGGTAGAAGACGGCCAGGATGATCATCGTCCCGGCCAGGCACAGGGCGCTGTGCACCGCCTTCTTCATCAGGACCGTGCACAGCGCGCCGATGACGGCGGTGATGCCCAGCACCCAGAACTGGACGGCCTCACCCGTCGAGGTGAGCGAGGCGGCGGCGGTGGCGCTCATGCCCCCACCCCCTCGGCGTCCGCGGGCTCCTCGCCCTTCGACACCGCCTGCTGCCGCTCCGTACCGGGGGCGGCGCCGGTCACCAGGCCGCGGTAGTAGTCCCCCTCGTCGGTGCCGGGGACCATCGCGTGCGGGGCTTCGACCATGCCCTCGGTGAGACCGGCGAGCAGCTGCTCCTTGGTGTAGATCAGCGATTCGCGGCTGGAGTCGGCGAGTTCGAACTCGTTCGTCATCGTCAGCGCGCGGGTCGGGCAGGCCTCGACGCACAGCCCGCACAGGATGCAGCGGGCGTAGTTGATCTGGTAGACGCGGCCGTACCGCTCACCCGGGGAGTACCGCTCCTCCTCGGTGTTGTCGGCGCCCTCGACGTAGATGGCGTCGGCGGGGCAGGCCCACGCGCACAGCTCGCAGCCGATGCACTTCTCCAGGCCGTCGGGGTGGCGGTTGAGCTGGTGCCGGCCGTGGAAGCGCGGAGCGGTGGTCTTCTGCTGCTCCGGGTACTGCTCGGTGAGCCGCTTCTTGAACATGGCCTTGAAGGTCACGCCGAAGCCGGCCACCGGGTTCTGCCACTTCTCCTCGGATTCAGGCATTCCCAGCACCCTCCTCTCGGTCGCTGTCGGAGTTGGAACCGCCGCTGGCGATCAGCTCCCGCTCGTGGCGGGGCCGTCGGCGCGGTACCGGCGGAAGGGTCTGGCCGGGCAGCGGCGGCACCGGGAAGCCGCCCGCCATCGGGTCGAACTCGGGTTCCGCGGCGGCCGCGGCCCCGGCCTTTCCGGCCCGGCGGTCCCGGAACACGTCCGCGACCAGGGAGATCAGCAGGATGGCGACGACGGCCCCGCCGACGTAGAGCACGATCGACTGGAAGTCGTAGTTCTCGTTCCGCAGGGCGCGGACGCTCGCGACGAGCATCAGCCACAGCACGGAGACCGGGATGAGGACCTTCCAGCCCAGCTTCATCAGCTGGTCGTAGCGGACCCGGGGCAGGGTGCCGCGCAGCCAGATGAAGAAGAAGAGGAGCAGCTGCACCTTGATGACGAACCAGAGCAGCGGCCACCAGCCGTGGTTGGCGCCCTCCCAGAAGGTGCTGATCGGGTACGGGGCCCGCCAGCCGCCCAGGAAGAGGGTGACCGAGACGGCCGAGACGGTGACCATGTTGACGTACTCGGCCAGCATGAACATCGCGAACTTGATCGACGAGTACTCGGTGTTGAAGCCGCCGACCAGGTCGCCCTCGGACTCCGGCATGTCGAACGGCGCCCGGTTCGTCTCGCCGACCATGGTGATCACGTAGATGATGAAGGACACCGGCAGCAGCACGATGAACCAGCGGTCCTGCTGGGCCTCGACGATCGCCGACGTGGACATCGACCCGGAGTAGAGGAACACCGAGGCGAAGGCCGCACCCATGGCGATCTCGTACGAGATCATCTGCGCGCACGACCGCAGGCCGCCGAGCAGCGGGTACGTGGATCCGGAGGACCAGCCGGCGAGGACGATGCCGTAGATGCCGACCGAGGCGACCGCGAGGACGTACAGCATCGCGATCGGCAGGTCGGTCAGCTGCATCGTGGTGCGCTGGCCGAAGATCGAGACCTCGTTGCCGGCCGGGCCGAACGGGATCACCGCGATCGCCATGAAGGCGGGGATCGCGGCGACGATCGGCGCCAGCACGTAGACGACCTTGTCCGCCCGCTTGACGATGACGTCTTCCTTCAGCATCAGCTTGACGCCGTCGGCGAGGGACTGGAGGAAGCCCCAGGGGCCGTGCCGGTTGGGGCCGATGCGCAGCTGCATCCAGGCGACGACCTTGCGCTCCCACACGATGGAGAACAGCACGGTCACCATCAGGAAGGCGAAGCAGAACACCGCCTTGATGACGACGAGCCACCAGACGTCGCGCCCGAACAGGGAGAGGTCCTCGGCGGCCGTCTGTACGAAGTGACTGTGTGCCGGGTTCACGCGCGCACCTCCGGCGTCGTGTCGCTGACGTCGGCCGGCGGTACCGCCGGGCCGATGCGGACCAGGTCGCCCGGCCGGGCGCCCATGTCCGAGAGGACCCCGCCGCCCGCCGAGTTCAGCGGCAGCCAGACCACCCGGTCGGGCATCTCCGTGATCCGCAGCGGGAGTTCCACGCTGCCGGCGGGGCCGGTGACGGCGAGGACGTCGCCGTTCTTCACCCCGGTCTCGGCGGCGGTGGCGGCCGACAGCCGGGCGTCCGCCGCGTGCCGGGTGCCGGCCAGCGCGTCGTCGCCCTGCTGGAGCAGGCCCTGGTCGAGGAGCAGCCGGTGTCCGGCGAGGACCGCCTCGCCGGCCGCGGGGCGGGGTGCCGGCTGCCGGTGGGCGGACTGCTCGGAGGCCCGCTCTCCGGTCCAGTGGCCCAGCCGGTTGAGCTCGGCCCGTACGGCGGGCAGGTCGGGGAGGCCGAGCAGGCGGGCGGAGTTGCCGGTCTCCTCGGCGACGGCGTCCGCGAGCATGTGCAGCACGCGGGCGTCGGCGGGGGCCAGCCGGCGGGTCATCTGGTCGGGCTTGAGCGCCGCCTCGAACGGGCGGAGCCGGCCTTCCCAGTTGATGAACGCGCCGGCCTTCTCGGCGACCGCGGCCACCGGCAGGACCACGTCGGCCCGGTCGGTGACCTCGCCGGGACGCAGCTCCAGCGAGACGACGAACGCCTCGTCGAGGGCGACCCGGGCGCGCGCCGGGTCCAGCAGGTCGGCGGGCTCCACGCCCGCGACGACCAGCGCGCCCAGCTCGCCGCTGGCGGCGGCCGCCAGGATCTGGCCGGTGTCGCGGCCGTAGCGGTGCGGGAGTTCGGCCAGGCCCCAGGCCTCGGCGACTTCCTCGCGGGCCCGCGGGTCGGTGGCCGGGCGGGCGCCCGGCAGCAGCGACGGCAGCGCACCGGCCTCGACGGCGCCGCGCTCGCCGGCCCGCCGCGGGATCCACACCAGCTGCGCGCCGGAGGCGGCGGCGAGCCGGACGGCGGCGGTCAGTGCGCCGGGCACGGCGGCCAGCCGCTCGCCGACGACGATGACGGAGCCGGCGGCCCGCAGCGCCTCGGCCGCCGCGTGCCCGCCCTCTTCGAGGCCGGTGCGGGAGGCGAGGGCGTCGAGCCACTCGGGTTCGGTGCCGGGGGCGGCGGGCAGCAGGGTGCCGCCCGCCTTCTCCAGGCCGCGGGTGGCGAACGGGGCGAGGGCGAAGGTCCGCTGCTTGCGCTTGCGGTGCGCCTTGCGGAGCCGCAGGAAGACCCCGGGGGCCTCCTCCTCGGCCTCGATGCCGGCCAGCAGCACGGCGGGAGCCTGCTCCAGCGCGGTGTACGTGACCCCGGTGCCGGACAGGTCGTGGCCGCGGCCGGCGACCGTGGCGGCGAGGAAGTCGGCCTCCTCCGCGCTGTGCACGCGGGCCCGGAAGTCGATGTCGTTGGTGCCGAGGACGACCCGGGCGAACTTGGCGTAGGCGTAGGAGTCCTCGACGGTCAGGCGGCCGCCGGTGAGGACGGCGGCCCGGCCGTGCGCGGCGGCCAGCCCGCGGGCGGCGGCGGCCAGCGCCTCCGGCCAGCTCGCCGGTGCCAGCACGCCGTCGGCGCCGCGTACCAGCGGGGTGGTGAGCCGGTCGGGCCGCTGGGCGTACCGGAAGCCGAACCGGCCCTTGTCGCAGATCCACTCCTCGTTGACCTCGCGGTCCTCGGCGGCGAGCCGCCGCAGCACCTTCCCGCGCCGGTGGTCGGTGCGGGTGGCGCAGCCGCCGGAGCAGTGCTCGCACACGCTCGGGGTGGAGACGAGGTCGAAGGGGCGGGAGCGGAACCGGTAGGCGGCCGAGGTGAGGGCGCCGACCGGGCAGATCTGGATGGTGTTGCCGGAGAAGTACGACTCGAACGGGTCGCCCTCGCCGGTGCCGACCTGCTGGAGGGCGCCGCGCTCGACGAGTTCGATCATCGGGTCGCCGGCGACCTGGTTGGAGAACCGGGTGCAGCGCGCGCACAGCACGCACCGCTCGCGGTCGAGCAGCACCTGCGTGGAGATCGGCACCGGCTTCTCGTACGTCCGCTTGCGGCCCTCGAAGCGGGATTCGGCGTTCCCGTGGGACATCGCCTGGTTCTGCAGGGGGCATTCGCCGCCCTTGTCGCAGACCGGGCAGTCCAGCGGGTGGTTGATCAGCAGGAGCTCCATCACGCCGCGCTGGGCCTTGTCGGCCACCGGCGAGGTGAGCTGGGTGCGGACCACCATGCCGTCGGTGCAGGTGATGGTGCAGGAGGCCATCGGCTTGCGCTGGCCCTCCACCTCGACGATGCACTGGCGGCAGGCGCCGGCCGGGTCGAGCAGCGGGTGGTCGCAGAAGCGCGGGATCTCGATGCCGAGCTGTTCGGCGGCGCGGATGACGAGGGTGCCCTTGGGCACCGACAGTTCGACGCCGTCGATGGTCAGAGATACCAGGTCCTCGGGCGGAAGGGGTGCCCCGCCGCCGGCGGCCGGTGTGGTCACGGTCATGCGGTCACCTCCGTGTCGGCCCAGAGGGTCGACTTCGCCGGGTCGAAGGGGCAGCCCTTGCCCGTGATGTGCTGCTCGTACTCCGCGCGGAAGTACTTGAGCGAGGAGAAGATGGGGCTGGCGGCGCCGTCGCCGAGGGCGCAGAACGACTTGCCGTTGATGTTGTCGGCGATGTCGTTGAGCTTGTCGAGGTCGGACATCACGCCCTTGCCCGCTTCGATGTCGCGGAGCAACTGGACCAGCCAGTAAGTGCCTTCGCGGCAGGGGGTGCACTTGCCGCAGGACTCGTGGGCGTAGAACTCGGTCCAGCGGGTGACGGCGCGGACCACGCAGGTGGTCTCGTCGAAGCACTGGAGCGCCTTGGTGCCGAGCATGGACCCGGCCGCTCCGACGCCCTCGTAGTCGAGGGGCACGTCGAGGTGCTCGTCGGTGAACATCGGGGTGGACGAGCCGCCCGGGGTCCAGAACTTCAGCCGGTGCCCGGGCCGCATCCCGCCGCTCATGTCGAGGAGCTGGCGCAGCGTGATCCCGAGCGGGGCCTCGAACTGGCCGGGACTGGCGACGTGTCCGGACAGGGAGTAGAGGGTGAAGCCGGGGGACTTCTCGGTCCCCATCGACTTGAACCAGTCCTTGCCCTTGGCCAGGATCGCGGGAACCGAGGCGATGGACTCCACGTTGTTCACCACGGTGGGGCAGGCGTAGAGGCCTTCCACCGCGGGGAACGGAGGACGCAGCCGGGGCTGGCCGCGCCGGCCTTCGAGGGAGTCGAGGAGGGCGGTCTCCTCACCGCAGATGTACGCGCCGGCGCCGGCGTGCACGGTGATGTCGAGCTTCAGGCCGCTGCCGAGGACGTCCTCGCCGAGGTAGCCCGCCTCGTACGCCTCGCGGACCGCCTCGTGCAGCCGGCGCAGGACGGGCACGACCTCGCCGCGCAGATAGATGAAGGCGTGCTGGGAGCGGATCGCGTAGCAGGCGATGATCATTCCCTCGATGAGGGAGTGCGGGTTGGCGAAGAGGAGCGGGATGTCCTTGCAGGTGCCCGGCTCCGATTCGTCGGCGTTGACGACGAGGTAGTGCGGCTTGCCGTCGCCCTGCGGGATGAACTGCCACTTCATCCCGGTGGGGAAGCCGGCGCCGCCGCGGCCGCGCAGTCCGGAGTCCTTGACGTACGCGATGAGGTCGTCCGGGGTCATCGCGAGCGCCTTGCGCAGGCCCTCGTAGCCACCGTGCCGGCGGTAGGTGTCCAGGGTCCACGACCGGGGGTCGTCCCAGAACGCCGACAGGACGGGCGCGAGCAGCTTCTCGGGGCCGGTCCCGCCGGCGCCGGGCCGGCCGGGTCCCCCGTCGTTGAGTTCGGAGGTCACGGTCATCACTCCCCTCCCTCGGTGCCGGCCTCGCCGCGCGGGTGCACGATCGTGGTGTGCGGCGTCTCGCCGCGGGCGATCTTCAGGCCCGTCAGGGAGGCGGGTCCGGCGCCGCCGCTCGCCTCGACCGCGCCCTCGCGCTCGTCGGGGAAGCCGGCGAGGATCCGGGCGGTCTCCTTGTACGTGCACAGCGGGGCGCCGCGGGTGGGCTCCACCGGCCGGCCCGCCCGCAGGTCGTCCACGAGGGCCTTCGCCGACTCGGGGGTCTGGTTGTCGAAGAACTCCCAGTTGACCATCACGACGGGGGCGAAGTCGCAGGCCGCGTTGCACTCGATGTGCTCCAGCGTGACCTTGCCGTCGTCGGTGGTCTCGTTGTTCCCGACGCCCAGGTGCGCCTTGAGTTCGTCGAAGATGGCGTCGCCGCCCATGACCGCGCACAGGGTGTTGGTGCAGACGCCGACCTGGTAGTCGCCGGAGGGCTTGCGGCGGTACATGGTGTAGAAGGTGGCGACCGCGGTGACCTCGGCGGTGGTCAGGCCGAGCGTCTCGGCGCAGAACCGGATGCCGGTGCGCGAGACGTGGCCCTCTTCGGACTGCACGAGGTGCAGCAGCGGCAGCAGCGCGGAGCGGCTGTCGGGGTAGCGGGCGATCACCTCCCGTGCGTCCGCCGCCAGCCGGCCTTGGACCTCGGCCGGGAACTCGGGGGCGGGGAGCTGCGGCATCCCCAGGCTGATCTGCTCGGTCATCGGTCGACGCCTCCCATCACGGGGTCGATGGAGGCGACGGCGACGATGACGTCGGCGACCTGGCCGCCTTCGCACATCGCGGCCATGGCCTGCAGGTTGGTGAAGGACGGGTCGCGGAAGTGGACCCGGAAGGGGCGGGTGCCACCGTCGGAGACGACGTGGACGCCGAGTTCGCCCTTGGGGGACTCGACGGCCGCGTAGGCCTGGCCGGGCGGGACCCGGAAGCCTTCGGTGACCAACTTGAAGTGGTGGATCAGGGCCTCCATGGAGGTGCCCATGATCTTCTTGATGTGGTCGAGCGAGTTGCCGAGGCCGTCGGGGCCCAGGGCGAGCTGCGCCGGCCAGGCGATCTTCTTGTCGGCGACCATGACCGGCCCGGGCTCCAGGCGTTCCAGGCACTGCTCGACGATCCGCAGCGACTGCCGCATCTCCTCCAGCCGGATGAGGAACCGGCCGTACGAGTCGCAGCTGTCGGCGGTCGGCACGTCGAACTCGTACGTCTCGTAGCCGCAGTAGGGGTCGGACTTGCGCAGGTCGTGCGGGAGGCCGGCGGAGCGCAGGATCGGGCCGGTGGCGCCGAGGGCCATGCAGCCGGCGAGGTCGAGGTAGCCGACGTCCTGCATGCGGGCCTTGAAGATGGGGTTGCCGGTGGCGAGCTTGTCGTACTCCGGCAGGTTCTTCTTCATGGTCTTGACGAAGTCGCGGAGCTGGTCGACGGCGCCCGGGGGCAGGTCCTGGGCGAGGCCGCCGGGGCGGATGAACGCGTGGTTCATGCGCAGGCCGGTGATCAGCTCGTAGATGTCGAGGATCAGTTCGCGGTCGCGGAAGCCGTAGATCATGATCGTGGTGGCGCCCAGCTCCATGCCGCCGGTGGCGATGCACACCAGGTGGGAGGAGAGCCGGTTGAGCTCCATGAGCAGGACCCGGATGACGGAGGCGCGGTCCGGGATCTGGTCGGTGATGCCGAGGAGCTTCTCCACGCCGAGGCAGTAGGCGGCCTCGTTGAAGAACGGCGTCAGGTAGTCCATGCGCGTGACGAAGGTGGTGCCCTGCGTCCAGGTGCGGAATTCGAGGTTCTTCTCGATGCCCGTGTGCAGGTAGCCGATTCCGCAGCGGGCCTCGGTGACCGTCTCGCCGTCGATCTCCAGGATCAGGCGGAGCACTCCGTGGGTGGAGGGGTGCTGCGGACCCATGTTGACGACGATCCGCTCGTCGTCCGCCTTGACCGCGGACTGCACGATCTCGTCCCAGTCGCCGCCGGTGACGGTGTAGACGGTGCCTTCGGTGGTCTCCCGGGAGGCTGCGTGGGAGGCCGGGTTGGGGGAAGTGGACATCAGCTGTACGACCTCCGCTGGTCGGGAGCCGGGATCTGGGCGCCCTTGTACTCGACGGGAATGCCGCCGAGGGGGTAGTCCTTGCGCTGCGGGTGGCCCTGCCAGTCGTCCGGCATCATGATCCGGGTGAGGGCGGGGTGGCCGTCGAAGACCAGGCCGAAGAAGTCGTAGGCCTCGCGCTCGTGCCAGTCGTTGGTCGGGTAGACCGTGACGAGCGAGGGCACGTGCGGGTCGCCGTCGGGGGCCGAGACCTCCAGCCGGATCAGCCGGCCGTGCGTCAGCGAGCGCAGGTGGTAGACGGCGTGCAGCTCGCGGCCCTTGTCGCCGGGGTAGTGGACGCCGGAGACGCCGGTGCACAGCTCGAAGCGGAGCGCCGGGTCGTCGCGGAGGGTGGACGCCACCCGGACCAGGTGCTCGCGGGCGATGTGGAAGGTGACCTCGCCGCGGTCGACGACCGTCTTCTCGATGGCGTTCTCGGGGACCAGTCCCTGTTCTTCCAGGGCGCCTTCGAGTTCGTCGGCGACCTCGTCGAAGTACGAGCCGTAGGGGCGGGTGGCCGGGCCGGGCAGGGCCACGGTCCGCACCAGGCCGCCGTAGCCGCTGGTGTCGCCGCCGTTGTTCGCGCCGAACATGCCGGTGCGGACGCCGATGACCTCGCCGCCCCGGTCGGTGCGGGGGGCGGGGACGTTGTTGCCGGCAGGGGTGTCGGGGGTGTCGCTCACCGGAGGAGCCCCTTCATCTCGATGGTGGGGAGCGCCTTGAGGGCCGCCTCCTCCGCCTCGCGGGCCGCCTCTTCCCGGTTCACGCCGAGCTTGGAGGACTGGATCTTGTGGTGGAGCTTGATGATGGCGTCCATCAGCATCTCAGGCCGGGGCGGGCAGCCGGGGAGGTAGATGTCGACCGGGACGATGTGGTCGACGCCCTGGACGATCGCGTAGTTGTTGAACATGCCGCCGGAGGAGGCGCAGACGCCCATGGAGATGACCCACTTGGGTTCGGGCATCTGGTCGTAGACCTGCCGCAGGACCGGCGCCATCTTCTGGCTGACCCGGCCGGCCACGATCATCAGGTCGGCCTGCCGCGGCGAGCCGCGGAAGACCTCCATGCCGAAGCGGGCCAGGTCGTAGCGGCCGGCGCCGGTGGTCATCATCTCGATGGCGCAGCAGGCCAGGCCGAACGTGGCCGGGAAGACCGAGGCCTTGCGCACCCAGCCCGCGGCCTGTTCGACGGTGGTCAGCAGAAAGCCGCTCGGCAGCTTCTCTTCGAGTCCCATGGAATCCAGCCCCTCAGTCCCATTCCAGGCCGCCGCGCCGCCACACGTACGCGTAGGCAACGAAGACGGTGAGCACGAAGAGCAGCATCTCGACGAGCCCGAAGATCCCCAGGGCGTCGAAGGTGACGGCCCAGGGGTAGAGGAAGACGATCTCGATGTCGAAGACGATGAAGAGCATCGCCGTCAGGTAGTACTTGATGGGGAAGCGACCGCCGCCGGCCGGCGTGGGAGTGGGCTCGATGCCGCACTCGTACGCTTCGAGCTTGGCCCGGTTGTACCGCTTGGGACCGATTAGCGTGGCCATGACCACGGAAAAGATCGCAAACCCTGCCCCGAGGGCGCCGAGCACGAGGATGGGTGCGTAGGCATTCACGCTCCTCGCTCCTTCCAGTCGTCCTTGACCGTTGGACCGCGTGATCTCCGGGCGCATGTCCCGCCTCGCGAAGATCGTGCACATGTGAGGCAGTTCACAAGCCGGACTGCCCCGCATCCTATGCCTGTCCATCTGTGATCTGCGACACGGGTAACGACAACGACTTTGTGATCTCCACCACCTGACGAACGATCATGAAGTCCGATGAGCGGTGATCTTCATACGTGAAGCGCGCATGTGATCACCAAAGGTGACATCCGGGGGTGTTACCGCAGGTCGGAGGGTGATCGCACTATCAAATCGTGCGCACTGCACGCAAATTTGCGACAGGTTGGCCAGGATGCTAAGGGGACCGGGGTCGCCCGACCGGATGACAGCGGAGGGACGAGGGTGGACGGCCGGCGGGCGGATGCGGGCGGAGCCGGGGCGGGCCCGGGGGAGCTTGATCGCGTGCATCCGTTCACGAGCGGAGCGCAGATGGCGGAATGGTGGACTCCCGCGGCGCCCCGATGTGACCTGCGTCACCCCTGGTCCCGGCCGGCGAAACCGGGCTTGGCCATCGACCCGGCCAGGTGGTAGGCCTCGGGTCAATTCGGACTTATTGCGGAAACCCCATGATCACAGCCTTGTGAGGGCCTGTCCGATTCGCCCGTTACGGCGTCAATAAGACGCGCGGCACGCCCGGTTCAAGCCATCTGAGGGCAACTGTGGCGCAAGCCACGTTTCTTGAAGGGAACCGCAACCCCCTGATAGCGGTTGTCCCTATGTCCCATACCGCTCACATACCCAGCCACCGGAAGCCCCGCCGCAGCGCCTCGAAGCTCGCGGTCCGCGCCGGAGTTGCCGGTGGCGTCCTCAGCACCCTGGCGATGGCCGGGCCGGCGAGCGCCGCGCCGTCCGAGCCCGTGACCGAGACGCTCGAGATGCCGGTCCTGAACATGGACCTGGCCGCTGACGTCTCGTCCGCCCTCACGCAGTCCGCCGACGCCGCCCAGGCCCGCGCGCTCGACACCGAGCTGGCCGCCCTGGAGACGAGCGCCGAGAAGAGCGCCGCAACCGACGCGAAGAAGGCCAAGGTCGCCGCCGTCGAGAAGGCGGAGGTCGAGGCCCAGGAGGCCGCCCGCCAGGCCGAGGCCGACCGCAAGGACGCCGAGCGCGCCTCCCGCAGTGCCGCCCGCTCCACCCTCGGCAACGGCGGCGGCAACTCGTCCTCCGCCGACGACGCCACCCGCACGGACTCCGGCGCGGCCAGCGCCTCCAAGGGCGGCGGCACCGCCGCCTCCATCGTCAACTTCGCCCTGGCGCAGGTCGGCAAGGCCTACGTGCGCGGCGCGACCGGTCCGTCCGCGTACGACTGCTCGGGCCTCGTGCAGGCCGCGTACCGCGCTGCCGGCATCACGCTGCCGCGCATCTCGTACGAGCAGTCCTCCCGCGGCACCGCCGTCTCGCTGAGCAACCTGCAGCCGGGCGACGTCCTCTACTGGGGTGGGCGCAGCAACTCGTACCACGTCGCGATCTACGTGGGTGGCGGCCAGTACGTCGGTGCGCAGAACCCGTCCGCGGGCGTGGCCAAGCACTCCCTGGACTGGGACCGTCCTTCCGGCGCGGTCCGCATCCTCTGACGCGTTCGCGTCCCCACCGGAGGCCGGTGCTCCCCCGCTCGGGGGCGGAGCACCGGCCTCCGGCCGTTCCGGGCGGGGCGAACCCCCCTCCGGCGTGACTGAGGCCGCCCACCGGGCCGGGGCATTTCCAGCCCCTCCGGCATGGCTGAGGCCGCCCACCGGGCCCGGGCATTTCCAGCCCCTCCGGCGTGACTGAGGCCGCCCACCGGGCCGGGGCATTTCCAGCCCCTCCGGCATGGCTGAGGCCGCCCACCGGGCCGGGGCATTTCCAGCCCCTCCGGCATGGCTGAGGCCGCCCACCGGGCCGGGGCATTTCCAGCC
>NZ_JAJAUZ010000051.1 GCF_020532645.1 Streptomyces bambusae | reverse complement strand
TGCACCGGGTTACGGTGCAGGGCTTTTCTGCGTTCAGGGCACAGATGTTCTCCTGTAGGGTCAGAGGGTCGTTCGCACGTTTCAACAGTGGAGGCCCCCGGGTGGAGGTCCAGGAGACTCGGGTCCAGACGGACCGAATCCTCACCATCCCGAACATCCTGAGCATGGCTCGCCTGGTTGGCGTACCCCTGTTCCTCTGGCTCATCCTGCGGCCGGTGTTCGGCGGGCCCAACAGTGACGGCTGGGCGCTGCTCGTGCTCATGCTCAGCGGCATCAGCGACTACCTCGACGGCAAGCTGGCCCGGCGCTGGAACCAGATCAGCAGCCTCGGCCGACTGCTGGATCCGGCCGCCGACCGGCTGTACATCGTCTCCACGCTCATCGGACTGACCTGGCGGGAAATCCTCCCGCTGTGGCTCACCGCCGCCCTGTTCGCCCGGGAACTGATGCTCCTGGTGATGGTGGGGATCCTGCGCCGGCACGGCTATCCGCCGCCGCAGGTGAACTTCCTGGGCAAGGCCGCGACCTTCAACCTGATGTACGCGTTCCCGCTGCTCCTTCTCAGTGATCAAGACGGCTGGCTCGGCTGGCTTGCGTCTGTTTTCGGATGGGCGTTCGCTGGATGGGGTACAACCCTCTATTGGTGGGCAGGGATCCTGTACGTGGTGCAGGTCCGCCGACTCGTAAAGGCGGATACCGCGGCCGATTGAGCTCGCCGCAATGTCGCGGGGGAGCGGCGGGGGGTCCGTGTCCGGCGGGTGACATCGGCTGGACCGTCGTCTCTTCAAGGAGGATCCTTCCGACATGAAGGCCGTCGTGATGGCCGGAGGCGAGGGCACCCGCCTTCGCCCCATGACCTCGAGCATGCCCAAGCCGCTCCTGCCGGTGGCCAACCGGCCGATCATGGAGCACGTGCTCAGGCTGCTCAAGCGGCACGGGCTCACCGAGACCGTCGTCACCGTCCAGTTCCTGGCCTCCCTGGTCAAGAACTACTTCGGTGACGGCGAAGAACTCGGCATGGAGCTCACCTACGCCAACGAGGAAAAGCCACTCGGGACCGCTGGCAGCGTGAAAAACGCCGAGGAGGCCCTCAAGGACGACGCGTTCCTGGTGATCTCCGGCGATGCGCTGACCGACTTCGACCTGAGCGATCTCATCGCCTTCCACAAGGCGAAGGGTGCGCTCGTCACGGTCTGCCTCACCCGGGTCCCCAACCCGCTCGAATTCGGCATCACCATCGTTGACGAGGAAGGCCAGGTCGAACGCTTCCTCGAGAAGCCGACCTGGGGCCAGGTGTTCTCCGACACCGTCAACACCGGCATCTACGTGATGGAGCCCGAGGTCTTCGACTACGTCGACCCGGACGTGCCGGTCGACTGGTCCGGAGACGTGTTCCCGCAGCTCATGAAGGAAGGCCGGCCCATCTACGGGTACGTGGCCGAGGGCTACTGGGAGGACGTGGGCACCCACGAGAGCTACGTGAAGGCCCAGGCCGACGTCCTCGAGGGCAAGGTCCAGGTCGAGATGGACGGCTTCGAGATCTCTCCCGGGGTCTGGATCGCCGAAGGCGCCGAGGTGCACCCCGACGCCGTGCTCCGCGGGCCGCTGTACATCGGCGACTACGCCAAGGTCGAAGCCGGGGCGGAGGTGCGCGAACACACCGTCGTCGGGTCCAACGTCGTCGTCAAGAGCGGCGCCTTCCTTCACCGGGCCGTCGTCCACGACAACGTGTACATCGGGCCGCACAGCAACCTCCGCGGCTGCGTCATCGGCAAGAACACCGACATCATGCGGGCCGCCCGGATCGAGGACGGGGCCGTCATCGGCGACGAGTGCCTGGTCGGTGAAGAATCGATCGTCCAGGGCAACGTCCGGGTCTACCCCTTCAAGACGATCGAGGCCGGCGCGTTCGTCAACACCTCCGTCATCTGGGAGTCCCGCGGCCAGGCGCACCTGTTCGGCGCGCGCGGGGTCTCCGGGATCCTCAACGTGGAGATCACCCCGGAGCTCGCCGTCCGGCTGGCAGGCGCCTACGCCACCACCCTCAAGAAGGGCGCCACCGTCACCACTGCGCGTGACCACTCGCGCGGTGCGCGTGCACTCAAACGGGCGGTGATCTCCGCGCTCCAGGCCAGTGCGATCGACGTGCGCGACCTGGAGAACGTACCGCTGCCGGTGGCCCGCCAGCAGACCGCGCGGGGCAGCGCCGGCGGGATCATGCTGCGGACCTCTCCCGGAGTCCCGGACTCCGTCGACATCATGTTCTTCGACGCGACCGGAGCCGACCTGTCCCAGGCCGGCCAGCGGAAGCTGGACCGCGTGTACGCGCGCCAGGAGTACCGGCGGGCCTTCCCCGGCGAGATCGGCGACCTGCAGTTCCCCTCCAGCGTCTTCGACTCGTACACCGGGTCGCTGCTGCGGCGGGTCAACACCAGCGGGATCGCGGACTCCCAGCTCAAGGTCGTGGTGGACGCCTCCAACGGCAGCGCCGGCCTGGTGCTGCCCAGCCTGCTGGGGCGGCTCGGGGTCGACGCCCTGACCATCAACCCGGGACTCGACGAATCCCGGCCCACCGAGACCGCGGAATCCCGCCGCGCCGGGCTGGTCCGGCTCGGCGAGATCGTGGCCTCCGCCCGGGCCGCGTTCGGCGTCCGCTTCGACCCCGTCGGCGAACGGATCTCACTCGTCGACGAACGCGGACGGATCATCGAGGACGACCGGGCGCTGCTGGTGCTCCTCGACCTCGTCGCCGCCGAGCGCCGCAGCGGCAAGGTCGCGCTGCCCGTGACCACGACCCGGATCGCCGAGCAGGTCGCCGCGTACCACGGCACCCAGGTGGAGTGGACGACCACCTCGCCCGACGACCTCACCCGGGTCGGCGCCGCCGACTCGACGATCTTCGGTGGCGACGGCCGCGGCGGATTCATCATCCCCGAGTTCAGCAGCGTCTTCGACGGGGCCGCGGCGTTCGTCCGGCTGATCGGTGTGGTCGCGCGGACCCAGCTCACCCTGAGCCAGATCGACGCCCGGATACCGCGGGCCCACGTGCTCAAGCGCGATCTCGCGACCCCGTGGGCCGTCAAGGGCCTCGTGATGCGCCGGGTGGTCGAGGCGGCCGGAGCACGGCACGTGGACACCACCGACGGGGTGCGGGTGGTGGAGGCTGACGGCCGGTGGGCGCTGGTGCTGCCCGACCCGGCGGAAGCCGTCACCCACCTGTGGGCCGAGGGCCCCGACGGCGCCTCCGCCCAGGCACTGCTCGACGAGTGGTCGACCGTCGTGGACGGCGCCGGACGCTGAACCCGGCCCGGGGTCCGCGGGAGGAATCCCGTGGGCCCCGGGCCCATTCGTTGCCCGCGCACCCGACATGCGACGATGTGCCGCATGTCGCAGCCGTCCCCCCACCGGACCCCGGCGGCGCCGCCGGCACGCCCGGACGCGTCCATGTCGCTGCTGACGCACGTGATGGACCACAGCCTCGACGAGGGATACGCCGAGGCCGCGGCCCGCCGCGCGGCAGCCGGAGACGCCGGGCTGCCCCGGACCCTCAAGGCGAAGCTCGCGCTGGCCGGCGGCCTGGTGCTCGCCGCGATGGTGGTGACCCTCGGGGCAGCGCAGGCGCGCATAGAGGCCCCGGTGCTGGCCAAGGAGCGCGAGGAACTGATCGACCGGGTGGAACGGGCCGGAGCCGCGGCCGACACCCTGGAGGAGGAAATCGAGCGGCTGCGCACCGACGTCGCCGACCGGCAGCGCGAAGCCCTCAAACAGCACGGCGGCGACCAGGGCGAACTCGTCGCGCTGCTCTCCGGAGCCACCGAAGTGCGCGGCCCGGGCGTCAGACTCGTCGTGAACGACGCCAAGGAGGCCGACACCGGCGGCGGCGGACCGCGCGAAAGCTCCGGGTTCTCCGACACCGGGCGGGTCCGCGACCGCGACATGCAGCGCATCGTCAACGGACTGTGGCAGGCCGGGGCGGAAGCCGTCTCGATCAACGGCCAGCGCCTCACCTCGCTGTCGGCCATCAGAGCCGCGGGTGACGCCATACTGGTCGACAACAAGCCGCTGGTGCCGCCGTACGAGGTGCTGGCGGTGGGGGCGAAGAACCGGCTCGGCACCGAGTTCCAGGACAGCGTGGACGGCCAGTACCTCCACGTGCTGCAGGAGAACTACGGGATCCGCTACAGCATCTCCGCCGAGGACGACGTCCGGCTGCCCGCCGCGTCGAGCCTGATCGTTCGTACAGCAGAGCCGAAGAAGGGTGCATCGTGATCGCGGTACTGGGCCTGGTGGTCGGAGTGGTGGTCGGACTACTGGTGCGGCCCGAGGTGCCGGCCGTGGTCGAGCCCTACCTGCCGATCGCCGTGGTGGCGGCTCTCGACGCCGTCTTCGGAGGCCTGCGCGCCATGCTCGACGGGATCTTCGTCGACAAGGTCTTCGTCGTGTCGTTCCTGTCGAACGTCGTGGTGGCCGCGCTCATCGTGTTCCTCGGCGACAAGCTCGGCGTCGGCGCCCAGCTCTCCACCGGTGTGGTCGTCGTCCTCGGCATCCGCATCTTCTCCAACGCCGCGGCCATCCGCCGGCACGTGTTCAGGGCGTGAGGCCGATGAGCGACGAGAACACCCCGCAGGAGCCCCCGGCGCCCCGGCCGGCCGACGCCGGGGCCCCCGGGCCGCAGCCAGGGCCGACGGCCCCCGCCATGACCGGCCGGCAGCGGCTGGCCGCCGGCCTGTGGCCGCCGCGCGTCACCCGGGCCCAACTGATCGTCGCGCTGCTGCTGTTCGTCCTGGGCCTCGGCCTGGCCATCCAGGTCCGCTCCAACAGCGACAGCAGCGCCCTGCGCGGCGCCCGCCAGGAGGACCTGGTACGCATCCTCGACGAGCTCGACGGCCGCACCGAGCGGCTGGAGGACGAGAAGCAGCGCCTGGAGGACCAGCGCAAGGAGCTGGAGAACAGCTCCGACCAGGCCGAGGAGGCGCGCAAGCAGACCGTCGAGAAGGAGCGCCAACTCGGCATCCTGGCGGGTACGGTGGCGGCCGAAGGCCCCGGCATCACGCTGACGGTCTCCGACCCCAAGCACCTCGTCGAGTCGGACATGCTGCTGGACGCGATCCAGGAGCTGCGGGCCGCGGGCGCCGAGGCGATCCAGGTCAACGGGGTCCGTGTGGTTGCCGGAACGTACTTCTCCGACGAGGACGGGGGCGTGGGCGTGGACGGCAAGAAGATCACACAGCCGTACGAGTTCAAGGTCATCGGCAGGCCCCAGGACCTCGAACCTGCGCTGAACATCCCCGGCGGCGTCATCCAGACGCTGGAGAAGGAGCAGGCCACCGCGGAGGTCGTACGCTCGACGAAGATCGTCGTCGACGCCTTGCGGGCGGCGAAGCAGCCTGACTACGCTCGGTCGTCCTCGTCATGACGCGGAGCAGTGACGGGAGGGCCTCACGCGCGCGGCTGCTTGCGGGGGGTCGGCGCACCGAACGAGCGGTGCGTGGTGGAAACTGTCTGGTGGTTACGGACGTTGTGAGAATGTCCGGGTCGGCAGGTGTGTGCATTCAGGGTTCGTCCTGCCCCACGGGCGGGTCTGTTTCGGTCAAGGGGAATCGCCCGTGAAGTTGTTTGAGAAGTTGTTCGGCAAGAAGGCCCGCGAGGACAGCGCGGCCAAGCACCGTGCCTCGCGGCACGCAGAGGAAGAAGCGCAGGGCGGACGCCCGCTGTTCCGCGACGAAGTGGCGGGTGACAACACGGGCGCACAGGGCGCGTCGTCTGTTGACCCTGCCGCGTCCGGCCGCATAGGTTTCGGAGAACCATCAACCTCAGGTACGGGTGGAGGGTTTTCCGCCGACCCGTATGCAACCAATGCCTCCGCGGGGCAGCCGCGGCGCGAGGAGCCGTCCATGTCGGCCGTGCAGGTGTGCAGCAGGTGCGGGCACCGCAATGGCGCGGACAGCCGCTTCTGCTCCCACTGCGGGGCACCGCTGCGGCCGGGTCTGACGCCGGAGCGCGCCTCGGAGACCACGTCGACGATCTCGATCTCCGGCCTGGAGGCCTACGAGGCCGAGATGACGGGGCAGCACGCCCTGCCGTCGCTCTCGCCGGAGGCGCAGGCCGCGGTGGAGGCACTGCCTCCGGGCTCGGCCCTCCTCGTCGTCCGCCGCGGTCCGAACTCGGGCAGCCGCTTCCTCCTGGACGGTGAGCTGACCACGGCCGGCCGGCACCCGCAGAGCGACATCTTCCTGGACGACGTCACCGTCTCCCGGCGGCACGTCGAGTTCCGCAGGAGCCAGGACGGCGGTTTCACCGTCGCCGACGTCGGCAGCCTCAACGGCACCTACGTCAACCGCGAGCCGATCGAGTCGGTCGCGCTCAACAGCGGTGACGAGGTGCAGATCGGCAAGTACCGACTGGTCTTCTATGCGAGCCAGCGAGGCATCTGACCCTCCCCCGGACCGGGTCCGGGGGCATCCCTGGGAAGGTCCATGCTGCTGACACCGACGGGCGGTGCCGGAAACGGCACCGCCGGCTCGGCCGGGCGGCTGATGAGCATCGGCACGGTGCTCAACCAGCTGCGCGACGAGTTCCCCGAAGTCACCATCTCCAAGATCCGGTTCCTCGAGGCCGAAGGGCTGGTCGAGCCCCGCCGCACGCCCTCGGGATACCGCAAGTTCACCGCGCAGGACGTCGAGCGGCTCGCCCGCATCCTGCGCCTCCAGCGCGACCACTACCTGCCGCTGAAGGTCATCCGGGAGCACCTGGACGCCCTCGCACGCGGCGAGCAGGCGCGCATCCCGTCGCCCTCCCCGCAGGGCGACGCGACCCCCGTACCCGACGGTCCTGCCGACCCCGAGCGGCCCACCGTCGCCAGGGTAGGGCGGTCCGAGCTGCTCGCAGCCGCCGAGGTGGACGCGGCGCAGCTCGCCGAGTGGGAGGAGTACGGGCTGATCGCCGAGACGGAAGGCGGCGGCTACGACGCCGAGGCCGTCACCGTGGCCCGGCTGCTCTGCGACCTCGGCCGGTTCGGGCTCGAACCGAGGCACCTGCGGGCCATGAAGGCGGCCGCCGACCGCGAAGCCGGGCTGGTGGAGCAGGTGGTGGCACCGCTGCGGCGGCACCGCAACCCGCAGACCCGGGCGCATGCCGAAGCCACCCTCAAGGAGCTCGCCGGGCTCTCCGTACGCCTGCACGAAGCGCTGGTCCAGACCGCCCTCGGAGTACGGATCCGCTGACGGCGGAGAACCCCGACTACCCAAACCGGCCGGGCAGGTCCTAGGGTTGCTGTGTGAACGAGCTCGACGTTGTGGGTGTCCGGGTGGAAATGCCCTCCAACCAACCGATCGTGCTCCTGCGCGAAGTGGGAGGCGATCGCTACCTCCCCATCTGGATCGGTCCTGGAGAGGCGACCGCGATCGCCTTCGCCCAGCAGGGCATGGCCCCTGCCAGGCCGCTGACCCATGACCTCTTCAAGGACGTGCTGGAGGCGGTGGGCGAGGAGCTCACCGAGGTGCGCATCACGGACCTGCGGGAGGGCGTCTTCTACGCGGAGCTCGTCTTCGCCAGCGGCGTGGAGGTCAGCGCCCGGCCGTCGGACGCGATAGCACTGGCCCTGCGCACGGGTACGCCGATCTACGGCAGCGACGGCGTGCTGGACGACGCCGGCATTGCGATTCCCGACGAGCAGGAGGACGAAGTGGAGAAGTTCCGCGAGTTCCTCGACCAGATCTCGCCCGAGGACTTCGGCACCGGCAGCCAGTGAGGACCGGCCGCGTCCCCGCTTTCCCTCAAGGAATGCTCAAGTCATTCGAGTAGCCTTTCCCCACGGAGGGGAACGGGAAACCACTCTCAGGGTGATTATCACTCGGCGTGCCGAGTGTGGCGATCGTTGACGCACCCCTGGTGACTGCCTACCGTCGAGATGGCAGGTCAAGGACGGAGGGTCGGCGTGAGAATCAGCGGCGACGGTACGACCGGGGGCATCCCCGCACGCAGTCCGGGGGAGAGCGGTCCGTATCCGCTGCACGGCACGGCGGTCGGCGCGGGGCGCCGCCAGCCGGAGCCGGCGGCCGCCCCTACCGGAGCTCCGCACGTGGTCAACGCCGACCCGGCGTCCGCGTCGATCGGCTACCGCGGGCCGACGGCCTGCGCCGCCGCCGGCATCACGTACCGGCAGCTGGACTACTGGGCCCGCACCGGGCTGGTCGAGCCCAGCGTCCGGCCCGCGTACGGCTCGGGGACCCAGCGCCTCTACAGCTTCCACGACGTGGTCGTTCTCAAGATCGTGAAGCGGTTCCTGGACACCGGCGTCGCGCTGCAGAACATCCGGACCGCGGTCCAGCACCTGCGCGACCGCGGCTTCGCCGACCTGGAGCGCATGACGCTGATGAGCGACGGCGCCACCGTGTACGAGTGCACCTCGCCGGACGAGGTCGTCGACCTGCTCCAGGGCGGCCAGGGCGTCTTCGGCATCGCGGTCGGAGTGGTCCGGCGCGATGTGGAGAACGCGCTGTCGCAGCTGCACGGCGAGCGGATCGACACCGGCGAGACGCTGATCGGCCACAACCCGGCGGACGAGCTGGCCCGGCGGCGCAACCGCGCGGTCTGACCGGGGCGCCCGGCCCGGCGCGGGGTGCCGGACGGGCGCGCTGTCAGTGGCGTAGGGCAGCATCGGAGATGTGAGAGCCGCGCCGACGATCCTGCATCTCGACATGGATGCGTTCTTCGCCGCCGTCGAACAGGCGGCGAAGCCCAGCCTGCGCGGAAAGCCCGTGATCGTCGGCGGGCTCGGGCCGCGCGGCGTGGTCGCCACCGCCTCGTACGAGGCCCGGCGCTTCGGCGTGCACTCGGCGATGCCGATGGCGCAGGCCCGGCGGCTGTGCCCGAACGGCGCGTACCTCGTGCCCCGCTTCCACCTGTACCGGGCGGTCAGCGAGCAGGTGATGGCGCTGCTGCAGGCACTGTCACCGCTGGTGGAGCCGCTGAGCCTGGACGAGGCGTTCGTCGACCTGGAGGCCGGCGGGGCCGCGGACGGGACGGAGGCGGCCCGGGCGGTCGCGCTCCGGCTGCGGGCCGACATCCGGGCGGCCACCGGGCTGAGCGGGTCGGTCGGGCTGGCCGGCTCCAAGATGCTCGCCAAGATCGCCTCCGAGGAGGCCAAGCCCGACGGGCTCGTCGTCATCGCGCCGGGCACCGAGCGGGACCTGCTCGCCCCGATGACCGTGCGGACCCTGCCCGGGGTCGGGCCGGCCACCGGGGAGCACCTGCGGCGGGCCGGGATGACCACCGTGGGCGATCTGGCCGAGGCAGGCGAGGACGAGCTCGTACGGCTGCTGGGGCGCGCCCACGGGGTGGCCCTGCACCGGATGGCGCTCGGGCTGGACGAGCGGCCGGTGGTGGCCGAGCGGGACGCGAAGTCGGTCTCCGTGGAGGACACCTTCGACGTGGACCTGCACGACCGGGTGCGGATCCGGACCGAGGTGCAGCGGCTCGCCGAACGGTGCGTCGGACGGCTGCGGGCCTCCGGGCACTCCGGCCGGACCATCGTGCTCAAGGTGCGGCGGTACGACTTCTCCACCCTGACCCGCTCCGAAACCCTGCGGGGTCCCACCGACGACCCGGGCGTGGTCCGGGAGGCGGCGGCCCGGCTGCTGGACGCCGTGGACACCACCGGCGGGGTGCGGCTGCTGGGCGTCGGTGTGTCGGGGCTCGCCGACTACACGCAGGAGGACCTGTTCGCGCAGGCGGCGGCGGAGGAAGCGGCCGGGGAGGCCGCGGACGGCGCCGCGGCCTCCGGAAGCACCCCGGCCGCCGAACCGGCGGAGGCGGCCGCGGACGCTCCGCCGGCCGGGCGCCGCTGGGCGGCCGGGAGTGATGTCCGCCACGCCGTGTACGGGGCGGGCTGGGTGCAGGGCAGCGGGGTGGGCCGGGTGACCGTGCGGTTCGAGGAGCCCGGCAGCCCGGCTCCGGGCCGGGTGCGCACCTTCCCGGTGGACGATCCCGACCTGGAGCCGGCGGAGCCGCTGCCGCTGGTGGGTCAGGCCTCGTCGGTGCTCAGCCGGCCGAAGTCGCGGTCCGGGGGCGGGGCGGCGATGTCACCGGGCAGGGCCACATCGAGCCCGTAGTGGTGGTAGAGCTGCAGCTCCTGTTCCGGGGAGAGGTGGCGGCCGACGCCGAAATCGGGGGCGTCCTTGATGAGGGCCCGTTCGTAGGGGATCCGCAGGGTGTCCCCGACCAGCTCGCTGGGCTCCAGGGGGACGAAGGCGTCCCGGCCGAAGAGGCCGGTGCGGACCGCCGCCCACTCCGGGGTGCCGGTCGCGTCGTCCAGGTACACCTCGTCGATCGTGCCGATCTTGGTGCCGTTGCGGTCGAACGCCTTGCGGCCGATCAGGCTGCGCGGATCGATGTCGGTCTGCACGGTCCCTCCATTTGGTCGCAACTCCTCCGTGATGTCTACGAAAGTGCATATTCGGAGAGGGGGCCACTCGAGGGAGTTCCCAGCAGCCTCGCTGGTAGTCTGGTTTCCGGCTGATGACCCTGTGCGGGAGAGTCCGTCGAGCGAGCTCCTCCAGAGCCCCTCGTCGGCGCCGAAGGAGCAAATCCTCCCCGGAATCTCTCAGGCAGACGTACCGCACGGACGAGGCCACTCTGGAAAGCAGGGGCGGGCGTCGGACCGGTGTGCCGGAACCCCTCCTCACCGACGGTGAAAGCCGGGACTCCACGGGCAACCCCCAGGAGACCCGGTGAAGCTCTCAGGTTGAGATGACAGAGGGGGAGGCCGTCCGGGTGCCCGCGCCGTGGCACCCCTCGTAGGTCGCGAGACCAGGAGGCCTCCGCAATGACCGCCCACCGCATTCCGCTCGACCAGCTTGAGAGTGGCATCCCCTTCGAACAGCGCCACATCGGCCCGGATGCCGAGGCGCAGGCGAAGATGCTCGCCCAGGTCGGCTACGGCTCCCTGGACGAACTGACCGCCGCCGCGGTTCCGGACGTGATCAAGAGCGCCGAGGCCCTGGGCCTCCCCGCCGCCCGTACCGAGGCCGAGGTCCTCGCCGAGCTGCGCGCGCTCGCGTCGCGCAACAAGGTCATGAGCTCCATGATCGGCCTGGGCTACTACGGCACCTTCACCCCGCCGGTGATCCTGCGCAACGTCATGGAGAACCCGGCCTGGTACACCGCGTACACGCCGTACCAGCCGGAGATCTCGCAGGGCCGCCTGGAGGCGCTCCTCAACTTCCAGACCGTCGTCGCCGACCTCACCGGCCTGCCCACCTCCGGCGCCTCGCTGCTGGACGAGGGCACCGCGGCCGCGGAGGCCATGACGCTGGCCCGCCGGGTCGGCAAGGTCAAGGGCGGGGTCTTCCTCGTCGACGCCGACGCGCTGCCGCAGACCATCGCGGTCATCGAGACCCGCGCCGAGCCCACGGGGGTCGAGGTCGTCGTCGCCGACCTGTCCGAGGGCATCCCGGCCGAGGTCGCCGAGCGCGGCGTCTTCGGCGTGCTGATCCAGTACCCGGGTGCCTCCGGTGCGGTCCGCGACATCAAGCCGCTGATCGACCGCGCGCACGAGCTGGGCGCGGTCGTCACCGTCGCCGCCGACCTGCTCGCGCTCACCCTGCTCACCTCTCCGGGCGAGCTGGGCGCCGACATCGCCGTCGGCACCACCCAGCGCTTCGGTGTCCCGATGGGCTTCGGCGGTCCGCACGCCGGCTACATGGCCGTCCAGGACAAGCACGCCCGCTCGCTGCCGGGCCGCCTCGTGGGCGTCTCCGTCGACGCCGACGGCAACAAGGCGTACCGCCTGGCGCTGCAGACCCGTGAGCAGCACATCCGCCGTGAGAAGGCCACCAGCAACATCTGTACCGCGCAGGTGCTGCTCGCCGTCATGGCCGGCATGTACGCCGTCTACCACGGGCCCGAGGGCCTGAAGACGATCGCCCGCCGCACCCACCGCTACGCGGGCATCCTCGCCGCGGGCCTGACGGCCGGCGGGGTCGAGCTGGTCCACGACGTGTTCTTCGACACCCTGACCGCGCGCGTCCCCGGCCGGGCCGCCGAGGTCGTCGCCGCGGCCGCCGAGCGCGGGGTAAACCTGTACCGCGTCGACGCCGACCTCGTCTCCGCCTCGGTGGACGAGACCACCCTGCGGGCCGACATCGAGGCCGTCTGGGCCGCCTTCGGCGTGACCGCCGACATCGCGGCGCTCGACGAGACCGTCGCCGACGCCCTGCCGGCCGGCCTGCTGCGCTCCGACGAGTACCTGACCCACCCGGTCTTCCACCAGCACCGCTCCGAGACCGCGATGCTGCGCTACCTGCGCAAGCTCTCGGACCGCGACTACGCGCTGGACCGCGGCATGATCCCGCTGGGCTCCTGCACCATGAAGCTCAACGCGACCACCGAGATGGAGCCGGTCACCTGGCCCGAGTTCGGTCAGCTGCACCCCTTCGCCCCGGTCGAGCAGGCGCAGGGCTACGTCACGCTGATCACCGAGCTGGAGGAACGTCTCTCCGAGGTCACCGGCTACGACAAGGTCTCCATCCAGCCGAACGCCGGTTCGCAGGGCGAGCTGGCCGGTCTGCTGGCCGTCCGCGCCTACCACCGCGCCAACGGCGACACCCAGCGCACCATCTGCCTGATCCCGTCCTCGGCACACGGCACCAACGCCGCCAGCGCCGTGATGGCCGGCATGAAGGTCGTCGTCGTCAAGACCGCCGACGACGGCGAGGTGGACGCGGACGACCTGCGTGCCAAGATCGAGCAGTACCGCGACGAGCTCGCCGTGCTGATGATCACCTACCCGTCCACGCACGGTGTGTTCGAGGAGCACGTCGCGGACATCTGCGCCCAGGTGCACGACGCCGGCGGCCAGGTCTACGTCGACGGCGCCAACCTCAACGCCCTGGTCGGCCTCGCCAAGCCGGGTCACTTCGGCGGCGACGTCTCGCACCTGAACCTGCACAAGACGTTCTGCATCCCGCACGGCGGCGGCGGCCCGGGCGTCGGCCCGGTCGCGGTGCGCGCGCACCTCGCGCCGTACCTGCCGAACCACCCGCTGCAGCCCACCGCGGGCCCGGAGACCGGCGTGGGCCCGATCTCGGCCGCTCCCTGGGGCTCCGCGGGCATTCTGCCGATCTCCTGGTCGTACGTGCGCCTGATGGGCGGCGAGGGCCTCAAGCGCGCCACCCAGGTGGCCGTGCTCGGCGCCAACTACATCGCCAAGCGCCTGGAGCCGCACTTCCCGGTCCTCTACACCGGTCCGGGCGGCCTGGTCGCGCACGAGTGCATCATCGACCTGCGCCCGCTGTCGAAGGCGACCGGCGTCAGTGTGGACGACATCGCCAAGCGCCTGATCGACTACGGCTTCCACGCGCCGACGATGTCCTTCCCGGTGGCCGGCACGCTGATGATCGAGCCCACCGAGTCCGAGGACCTCATCGAGCTGGACCGGTTCTGCGACGCCATGATCGCGATCCGCGCCGAGATCGAGCGGGTCTCCTCCGGCGAATGGCCGGCGGACGACAACCCGCTGCACAACGCCCCGCACACCGCGGCGGCGCTGGGCGGCGAGTGGAACCACCCGTACACCCGCGACGAGGCCGTCTTCCCGGCCGGCGTGTCCGCCGCGGACAAGTACTGGCCGCCGGTGCGCCGCATCGACGGTGCCTTCGGCGACCGCAACCTGGTCTGCTCCTGCCCGCCCCTGGACGAGTACGACGCCTGACCGGTGACGCAGTGACGGCCGAGGGCCGGTACGGGAACCTTCCCGTACCGGCCCTCGGCCGTCGTGGGTGCCGGTGTCAGGCCGCCTTCATCACCTGCGAGGCCGCCAGCGGGCGGTGCGGGGCGATGATCTGGCCGTCCGGCAGCAGCTCACCGGTGTCCTCGAAGAGGAGGACGCCATTGCACAGCAGGCTCCAGCCCTGTTCCGGGTGGAGGGCCACCGGGTGGGCGGCCTCCCGGTCGGCGGAGTCGGCTGACGGGCAAGGTGGCTGGTGCTGGCACATGGATGCGTTCTTTCGCTGCGGTGTGGTGAGTGTGCTGCGGCTCGATGCGGTGTTCATGGCCGCCCCCCGTATCGTCATTCGGTCGGTCCGGCAACAGTGTTCCCCCACGGCGGTCGTTCCGCAGGGATTTCCCGGTAGCTGTCCTCACCGATTGATGACGCATCACTCGTGCGGGCGGTTCAGTCCAACTGCCCTGCCTTTTCGGGTGGTTCACGACTGGCCCGGGTGGACTAGTCCGAATGGCGTACGTGGTCAGGCGGGGGTGGCCAGGGCCGGCGGGGTGATCCGGTGGGTCAGCACCGGGAGCAGTTCCGAGACCGGATGCGGGCGGTAGGCGGCGATCCCCGGTGGTGCGGGCGCCAGGGGGACCAGCAGGTCGGCGGGGGCCGGCAGGCCGGCGGCCGGGTCGGCGCCGGTGGACCGGTGCAGCCACAGCGTCAGCATGTACAGCTCGGGCACCGACAGCAGCCGGGGCTGGTACGGCGTACCGATGGACTCGGCCTGCCGCAGGGCGCGTTCGGTGGCGGCCACGTACGGTCCTTCGAAGAAATGGGAGAAGACCCAGCCGTCCGCCGTGAGGCGGGTGTCCGCCGCGGCCACGAAGCGGTCGCCGCTGCGGATGAGGAACCGCCAGCCCGACAGCCGGGTGCGGGGCGGCCTGCCGCCCGCGGCCCGCGACAGGTTCAGCCGCTCCAGGACGTGGACGGGGAGCGGGAGTTCGGCGGACACCGGTCCCTGCAGGGCGCGCAGGGCGGGGGTGTGCGCCTCGTGGACGGCCAGGGGTGAACCGAGTGCCGCGAGAACGCTGCGCAGGGCAGGCGCGGGGGCCGGGGGGACATGCAGCGGCATGGTGGGTCGCCTCTCACTTGGGAGACCTGGGGAACGGGGAACAGCAGAGAGTGCGGACGACGCTGTCGCATTCTGGGGCCAGAGGGGGGCTGAGGGGCAGTGGCCGCGCGCCGACTCTGTACCTCGATTGCGAGTTTATACGACACGTGTTCACGCGATGTTTCGGCTAGCCGTCCCCGTCATTGCGGACAAGACGCATACCGGACCCACCGCGGTGGATTTCATGTCGGAGGGACGCGGGATTGCCGCGCTGAGCTCGGAGGTTACCTGAAGGGTGCTCGGCTGGAAAGCTCTGGTAATCAGGGTGCGGCACAGGCGGTGGGAATGTGCGGACCGGGCCATGCAAAGGGAATATGCCGTAGCGCCCCTTCGGCCAAACCGGCGCGCGCTCCCGGCGCGATCACTGCCCCGGGCGTTATCGATCACCGGCGCGGGGCATCATCGACCGTAACGCGACGGCCGGGGATCCAGGGGGCCGCCCAGTCGAGGAGGGACGCTTCGATGGGGGAGAAGGTCGTGGCAGGCGATTTCGACCTGTCCGATCGGCAACGGTATCGGAGGAAGCTCCACGAGTGTCTGGAGGGGCTGGGGCGCCTACTGGCGGAGAAGAGGTTCGATCGCCCGAAGAATCTGATGGGGCTGGAGATCGAACTGAATCTCGCGGGTTCCGACGGACTGCCGAGAATGATGAACGCGCAGGTGCTCGACCGTATTGCCAGCCCGGATTTCCAAACGGAACTCGGGATGTTCAATCTGGAGGTCAACATTGTTCCGCACCGGATCACGGGGCGGGTTTTCGACCAGCTCACCGAGGAACTGGAGGCAGGGCTGGGCTATGCCCACCGGCAGGCCGCGGAGATCGATGCGGGGGTGGTGATGATCGGCATTCTGCCGACCATCGCCCATGCCGATCTGGTGTCCGCGAACCTCTCGGACGTGGACCGGTACACGCTGCTGAACGACCAGATCGTGACCGCCCGCGGGGAGGACTTCACGCTCGACATCGAGGGCGTGGAGCGGCTGACCTGCACGACCACGTCGATCGTGCCCGAAGCCGCCTGTACGTCGGTGCAGTTGCACCTCCAGGTCACGCCCGGCCGGTTCCCGGCGGTGTGGAACGCGGCGCAGGCGGTGACGGCGGTGCAGATCGCGGTGGGCGCCAACTCGCCGTTCCTGTTCGGCCGCGAGCTGTGGCGCG
This sequence comes from Streptomyces bambusae, assembly GCF_020532645.1. Lineage (GTDB taxonomy): Bacteria > Actinomycetota > Actinomycetes > Streptomycetales > Streptomycetaceae > Streptomyces > Streptomyces bambusae. Next base: position 38,661 of record NZ_JAJAUZ010000051.1, on the reverse strand, counting down.
AGTCGCGGCCGCCGCTGTTCACGCAGGCCACCGACACCCGGCCGCCCGAGCTGCAGGCCCAGGGGGTGCGGCCGCGCACCTGGTTCGGGGAGCGCTGGGTGGACTCCGCGTACGAGCTCTTCGAGGAGAACGTCCGCTACTTCCCGGCGCTGCTGCCGCTGTGCGACGAGGAGGAGCCGCTGCGGGTGCTCGACGAGGGCGGGGTGCCGCGGCTCCAGGAGCTGGTGCTGCACAACGGCACGGTGTACCGGTGGAACAGGCCCGTGTACGGGGTCGCGGACGGCGTGCCGCACCTGCGCGTCGAGAACCGGGTGCTGCCGGCAGGTCCCACGGTCGTCGACGTCGTCGCCAACGCCGCGTTCTACTACGGGCTGGTGCGGGCGCTGGCGGACGAGGCGCGGCCGGTGTGGACGCGGATGCCGTTCGCCGAGGCCGGCGCGAACTTCGACGCGGCCTGCCGGTACGGGATCGACGCCCGGCTGCGCTGGCCGCGGCGCGGGCGCGGCGGTGGTCTGGCGACGGTGCCGGCCGACCGGCTGGTGCTGGACGAGCTGCTGCCGATGGCGGCGGCCGGGCTCGATGCCTGGGGCATCGAGCCGGCCGACCGTGACCTGTACCTCGGGATCATCGAGGAGCGCTGCCGGCGCCGGGTGAACGGGGCGACCTGGCAGGTGGACGCCTTCCACCGGGCACGGGCGGCCGGGCTGTCCCGGGAGGCGGCGCTGGCCGCGCTGACCCGCCGGTACGCCGAGCTGATGCGCCGGGGCGAGCCGGTGCACACCTGGCCGGCCGGGGTGCCGGAGGTGGACCCGGCCGGGCCGGCGCCGGTCAGCCGCGGCCGACGGCGGTGATCGCCTTGAGGATGACGGTGTGGATCTGTGCGGGGTCGCTCACCCGGTAGGCGGCCCCGCCGGTGGCGCGGGCGATCGGCCCCAGCTCCGCGAGGTCGGCGCGGGGGCCGATGGCCAGGGCGATCAGCGGTACCGGGCGCTGCGGGTCGGCGAGTTCGCGGAGCCGGGCGACGACCGCGGCCCGGTCGGGTGAGCCGGGGTCCTCGTTGACGCCGTCGGTCACGACGACCACGGCGTTGAAGGTGCCGGGGACGTACGAGTCCCGGCCCGCGCGGTAGGCGGCGAGGACGGTGTCGTGCAGGCCGGTGCCGCCGTCCGGCACCGGCGCCAGTGCCTCGAAGGCGGCGGTCAGCCGCTGCCGGCGGGTGCTGCCGTCCTCGGCGGTCTCGCCCAGGGGTCGGGCGGGGACGAGTTCGCGGTGGTCGCGGTCGCCGTCGAGGCGGGTGGCGAAGGTCCACAGGCCGATCTCGTCCTGCGGGGTGAAGCCGGCGAGTCCTTGCAGCAGGGAGTCGCGGGTGATCTCCATCCGGGTGCGGCCGCGATGGCCGGGGACCTGTGTGCCCATGGAGCCGGAGGCGTCCACGACGGTGAGCAGCCGGGCGTTCTGCACGGTGATGGTCCACAGGGCGAGGATCTGCTGCACCTCCCGGCCGGTGGGCGGTTCGGCGAGCACGGCCGCGGCGTGGCGGGGGTCGCTGCCCCCGGCGGTCTTCACCACGCCGGCGGTGGGCGTGGCCCGCCGGTCGCGGAAGCCGTGCCGGGCCAGAGCCCGGCGGCCTTCCTCGTCACCGAGGAGCCGCAGCAGCCGCAGGGCGGCCCGGCTGTGGGTGAGGTCCAGCCGCCGCTCGTCGACCAGCGTGTACGGGTAGTCCAGTACGGGCGCCCCGTCGGCCGGGTAGTAGAGGTCGAGCGGGGTGGCGCCCGGGCGGGAGTGGTGCCGGAAGGCGGCCTGCTCGGAAAGGATCAGCGACTGGTTGCGGCGGGGGTCGGTCTGCTCGGCGTCCGACCCGTTGCGGGGCAGGGTGGCGAGCACCCGGGTGTCGGAGGCGGAGGTGCGCTGCGCGAGCTGTTTGGCGGCGCCGGCCACCACCGCGTCGCCGTCGGGGCCGAGCCGGCCGGCGGAGGCGGCGATCCGGCCGAGTGCCAGCAGGGTGCTCGCGCTGTGCAGCGGGTCGGCGGCGCCGGTCCGCAGCCGGGGGTCGCGCAGCCCGGCCGCGGCGAGTTCGGCCCAGGTGTGGGCCGTCCCGCTCCCGCCGAGGGCGCCGGCCGCCGCGGGGGCGGCCGCCAGGACCACCGGGGAGGCGGCGACCTCGCCCGATGCGGTGACGGTCACGGCGTCGGGGAGGAGGCGGGCGCGTTCCACCCAGATCCCGGAGTCGGGGATCCACACCTCGAAGTCCGGGTCGGCGGCGGCGGCCAGGCCCGCCGCTACCTCGTGCGAGGGGCGGGCGGTGACGCGCACGTCCAGGCAGCTGCCGTCGGTGAGGACGCGGTCCGCGCGGGCCCGGGCGGCGGTCTCCTCGACCAGCGGGGCCACGTCGGGGCTGGCCGCGACCCGCAGGCGGACGGTGCCGTCGGCGCACCTCCCGTCCAGGGCGGGCAGCAGCCCGGCGGCCGCGGCGGCGCCGGCCGCGCCGACGAGGGCCAGGGCCGTGGCGACGGCCAGCGTGCGGGGGCGCGGCCGGCGGCGGGCCGGGCCGGGAGCTGCGGGCAGGCGGTGTCGTCCCATGCTGGTTGCGCCCTCCGTGGACCGCGATGAGGAGACGGGCGGGCAGTATGGGGGAGGCGGGGCTCCGCCGGGCCGCTCGTGTGCGCGATCTTCGTACGCGCTGGCGAGACCCTAGCGGGGTGCCGGGGCGGATGGAACGGGAAAGCTGAACTGGAGTCAGTTGTGCGGGCACAGCCGGGACAGGACGTCGGATCTTCGCTCGAAGCCGGGTCCGAGCGGGGAATCCTCAGGTCGGAGACGCTGCTCGTGCTCGGGCTGTCGCTGGGCGCCAGCGGGGTGTCGGCGCTGATCAGCTTCGTCGGTTCGCTGACCCGGCCCGGCGGGCTCAAGGACCAGGCGGCGACCCTGAACGGCTCGTACGCGCCCGGCCGGCCGTGGCTGGACCTGGCCTGGCAGCTGTTCGGGATCGCGACCGCGCTCGTTCCCGTCCTGCTGGTGGCGCACCTGCTGACCCGGGAGGGTGCCGGCGGGCTGCGCGCGCTCGGCTTCGACCGGTCGCGGCCGTGGCCCGACCTCGGGCACGGGGCACTCGTCGCCGCCGGCATCGGCAGCGCCGGCCTGGCCTTCTACCTGATCGCGCGGGCCTCCGGCTTCAACCTGACGGTGGTGCCGGAGGCGCTGCCCGAGGTGTGGTGGAAGTACCCGGTGCTGATCCTGTCCGCCGTGCAGAACTCGGTGGTCGAAGAGGTCATCGTGCTCGGCTACCTGCTGCGCCGGCTGGGGCAGCTGGGCTGGACGCCGATGGCCGCGCTGGTCGCCAGCTCGGTGCTGCGCGGCTCGTACCACCTGTACCAGGGCATCGGCGGGTTCATCGGGAACATGGTGATGGGCGCCGTGTTCGTGCTGCTGTACCGGCGGTGGGGGCGGGTCGGCCCGCTGGTCGCCGCGCACGCGCTGCTCGACGTCGTCGCCTTCGTCGGCTACGCGCTGCTGGCGGGGCACGTCGGCTGGCTGCCCACCCCGACGAAGGACTGAGCCCCCGGCCGGCTCACGGCCGGGTGAGGAGTTCGCCGTCGAGGACGGTGACGGCGCGGCCGGTCAGGAGGGTGCGGTCGCCGCGCAGGCCGACCCGGATCCGGCCGGTGCGTGCCGAACCCTGCTGCCCGGTGAGTTCCGTGCGGCCGAGGCGGGCCGCCCAGAACGGGGCGAGGGCCGTGTGCGCGCTGCCGGTGACCGGGTCCTCGTCGATGCCGCACGCCGGGAAGAAGCCGCGGGAGGCGAAGTCGTAGCCGCGGGCCGGGTCTTCGGCGGTGGCGGTGACGATCACCCCGCGCCGGGCGTACGCGCGCAGGGCGTGCAGGTCGGGGCGCAGCTCCCGGACGGTCCGCTCGTCGCGGAGCTCGACGAGCAGGTCGCCGATGTGCTCGGCGGTGTCGTGCACGGAGAGGATCTCCGCGCCGAGGGCCTCGGCCACGGCGGGCGGGGCCTCGACCGGGGTGAGGGACGAGGTCGGGAAGTCGAGGGTGAGCCGGCCGTCGTCGTGCGCCTCGGCGCTCAGGATCCCGCAGCGGGCGGCGAACCGGACCCGGCCGCTCGCCAGGCCGGTGGTGGCGAGCACGTGCGCGGTGGCCAGCGTGGCGTGCCCGCACATGTCGACCTCGGTGGCCGGGGTGAACCAGCGCAGCGCCCAGTCCGCGGGGCCGCCCGGTGGCAGCCGGTGGGCGAAGGCGGTCTCGGAGAGGTTGACCTCGGCGGCGACCTGCTGGAGCCAGCCGGCCTCGGGGAACTCCCAGCCGTCGAGGACGAGCACGCCGGCCGGGTTGCCGGAGAAGGGGCGGTCGGTGAAGGCGTCGACGATACGAATGCGCATGTCACGAACCTAGAGCGGGGGCCGGCCGGGGCGCCAAGGCCAATCCGGGGCGGGCGGCCTTGTCGTGAGCGCGGTACCGATATATCGTTGAAACATCGCAATCGGTCGATGATCGGTTGTGAGTGTTTCGCGACAGTGATGACGAACACCGACGGAAACGATGACGGAAGGAGCGCAGCCATGCGTTCACATGGACACGGACCGGTTCACGGGCACGAGTACGGACGGGGCCACGGCCACTGCGGGCCGGGTCATCAGGGCGCCGACTTCGACGGCCGGCGGGCGGCCTTCGGGCCGTTCGGCCCGCCCTTCGGCGGCGGTGGCGGCCCCTTCGGCCGCGGCCGCGGCGGACCGCACCGGCGGGCCCGGCGCGGCGACGTCCGGGCGTCGATCCTGGCGCTGCTCGCCGACCGGCCGATGCACGGCTACGAGATGATCCAGGAGATCGGCGAGCGCAGTGGCGGGGTGTGGAAGCCCAGCCCGGGCTCGGTCTACCCGACCCTCCAGATGCTGGAGGACGCGGGGCTGATCACCAGCGCGAGCGAGGGCGGCAAGAAGCTGTTCACGCTCACCGAGGCGGGGCGTGCCGAGGCCGGGTCGGGCCCGGACGCGCCGTGGGAGGAGGCCGGACGGGGCGTCGACCGCGAGTCGATGGACGAGATCCGGCAGGCCGGCTTCGCGCTGATGGAGGCGTTCGGGCAGGTCTGGAAGACCGGCTCGCCCGAGCAGCGGCAGAAGGCGGTCGCCGTGATCGGGGACGCCCGCAAGAAGCTGTACCTGATCCTGGCCGACGAGGACTGAGGGTCCGGGCGGCTCGCGTGCGACGGCGCCCCGCGGTGGTCCGCGGGGCGCCGTCCGCGTCTGTGGAACGGGGTGGGTGCGCCGGTCAGGCGACCAGGCCGGCGAGCTTGCGCAGCGACTCGGTGAGCGCGGCGGTCGCCGAGTCCTTGAGCTTGCCGGCCATCAGCGAGACCGCCGCGCCGGTGAACTCGCCGTCGATGCGGACCGTCGTCGCCTCGCCGTCGGGGACGAGCGTGTAGCGGGTGCCGACGATCACGCCCATCGGGCCCTTGCCGCGGATGGCGAGCACCCGCTCCGGCTCCAGGTCCTCGATCGTCCAGGTCACCTCGGCCGGGAAGCCCATCATCTTCATGTTCTCCTCGAAGGTGCTGCCCACCTCCAGGACCTCCGGGCCGCCCTTCGGGAATCCCGTGTGGGTCTGGCTCCACCGGCCGTACGCACTCCAGTCGGTCAGCTGCGACCAGACCTTCGCGGCGGACGCCTCGATCCGTGATTCCGCGGTGACTTCGGCCATGCGACCACCCCTTCTCGACGATTCGTGCCGCGGAACGTAGTGCGGACGGCCGGAACATTCAATACTGACGACCTGTCAGAAAAGCCGGGTGCGGAGGGGGCTGCCGCGGTGCCCGTCTCAACAGGCGTCACGGGGATGACGGTGCTGACGACGGCTGTCATGATGGCCCGATGCAAGCGTCTGGGAGAAACGCCGGACTGGGACTCGCGTTGGTCTCGGCCCTGGCTTTCGGTGGTTCGGGTGTCGCGGCGAAGCCGCTGATCGAAGCGGGTCTCGACCCGCTGCACGTGGTGTGGCTCAGGGTGGCCGGCGCCGCCCTCGTGCTGTCGCCGCTGGCGTGGAAACACCGCTCCCTGGTCCGGCGCCGCCCCGCACTTCTCGCCGGCTTCGGCCTCCTCGCCGTCGCGGGCGTCCAGGCCTTCTACTTCGCCTCCATATCCCGGATCCCGGTCGGCGTGGCCCTGCTCCTGGAGTACCTCGGCCCCGCCCTGCTGCTCGGCTACATCCGGTTCGTCCAGCGCAAGCCGGTCAGCCGGGCCGCCGCGGGCGGCGCCGCGCTCGCCGTCTCCGGCCTCGCCTTCGTCGTCGAGATCTGGGCGGGCCTCAACCTCGACCTGCTGGGCGTCCTCCTCGGCCTGGCCGCCGCCTGCTGCCAGGCCTGCTACTTCGTCCTCGCCGACCAGGGCAGCGACGGCAAGGAGGACGCGCCCGACCCGCTCGGCGTGATCGCGTACGGCATGCTCGTCGGCGCGCTGGTCCTCACCGCCATCGCCCGCCCCTGGAACATGGACTGGGACGTGCTCGGCGGCTCGGCCTCGATGAACGGCACCGAGGTGCCCGCCCTGGCGCTGCTCGGCTGGGTGGTCCTGGTCGCGACCGTCTTCGCGTACGTCACCGGGGTGGTCTCGGTGCGCCGGCTCTCCCCGCAGGTGGCCGGCGTGGTGGCCTTCCTGGAGGCCATCACGGCCGTGGTCTTCGGCTGGATCCTGCTCGGCGAGCAGCTGTCCGGACCGCAGATGATCGGCGGCGCGCTGGTGCTCGTGGGCGCGTTCGTCGCGCAGACCGCGCGGCCCGCGGCGGCTCCCGCCGAGCCGGTGGCCACGGGCGGGCCCACCGCCTCCGCTTCCGATGGCGATCCGGCCGCACTGGACCCCGAGCCGACCTCCGCATAGGGTGCTGGACATGTACTCGACCGTGCTTTCGCCGCCCGCCGCCTAGCGGGCGGCCGGCGTTCCGTTTTTCTTCAGCCTGCCCGGGCTCGGCCCCGGGCGGGCCGCTGCCGCCCGCGTCGGAACCCAGTGACCTTCCGTCCTGCCTTCCTGATGCCGCGGAGAAGCACCCGTGTCGAAGTCCAGCCTCCTTTCCCTTTCCCTGCCCGTGTCGCCGCTCGGGCGCAGCCTGCTGTCCCTGATCGTGGCCGGCGCCGCCTGGGGCACCGCCGGAGCGGCCGCCTCCCTCCTCTACCTCGCCAGCGACCTCGGGCCGCTCGCGCTCACGTTCTGGCGCTGCGCCGGCGGCCTGCTCCTGCTCCTCGGCGCGCTCGCGCTGCGGCCCCGCCGGACCGCGGCCGCCGGGCCCGGCCGGCGCTCGATGGCCGTCACCGGCCTGCTGTTCACCCTGTTCCAGGCCGCCTACTTCGCTGCCGTCCAGGAGACCGGGCTGGCCGTGGCCACCGTGGTCTGCCTCGGTGCCGGCCCCGTGCTGATCGCCCTCGGGGCCCGCATCGGCGTGGGGGAGCGGCTCGGGCCCGGCGGGGCGCTCGCCGTCGGCGGGGCCCTCGCCGGGCTCGCCGTACTGGTGCTCGGCAGCGGCGCCGGTGCGGTCCGGCCGCTCGGCATCGGCTACGCCCTGCTGTCCGCCGCCGGGTACGCCGGGATGACCCTGCGCACCCGGGCGGCGGGACGGCGCGGAGCCGCCGGCGACCCGCTCGTGACCACCGCCTGGTCCCTGGCCGTCGGCACCGTCGCCCTGCTGCCGCTTGGCCTCGTCGAGGGCCTGCTGCCGCACGCCGAGGCGCCGGGCCGGGTGCTGGGGCTGATCGTCTACATCGCCGCCGTGCCCACCGCGCTGGCGTACGCGCTCTACTTCACCGGGGCGGCGGCCGTGCGCGCCGCCACCGTGTCCGTGATCATGCTGATCGAGCCGGTGAGCGCGGCGGTGATCGCGGTGCTGCTGCTCGGCGAACGGCTCACCACCGGGACCGTCGCCGGAACGCTCCTGCTGCTCGCCGCGGTCGGTGCCCTCACCGTGGCCGAGTCCCGGCGGGCCCCGGCGGTGGCCGGGTAGGCACGGCGATGCCCGGGCAGCAGACCCCCGTCCGGCTGCCCGGGCCGTCTTGGGTGCGCCCGGCTCAGAGGGCGCCGACGTACGCCGGGACCGGCGTGCCCTCGGCCAGGTCGGCCGCCGGGACCGGGGTGCCGTAGGTGCGCGGGACCGGGACCACACCGGCCCAGTAGGGGAGCGACAGGTCCTCGGGGTCGTCGTTCGGGCCGCCGCTGCGGACCTTGGCCGAGACTTCGAGGAGGTCCAGGCGGATCACGGCGGTGGCGGCGAGCTCCTTGGCGTTCGCGGGCCGGGAGTCGGCCGAGCGGCCCGGCACGACCTGGTCGACCAGGGCGTCCAGCGCCATCCGGCGCTCCGCCTCGTCCGTGACCTGGTAGGCCGTGCCGTGCACGACCACCGAGCGGTAGTTCATCGAGTGGTGCATGGCCGAGCGGGCCAGCACCAGCCCGTCGACGTGGGTGACGGTCAGGCACACCGGCAGCCCGGGGTCGGGCGCGCCGCCCGCCATCCGCAGGGGCCGGGATCCCGTCGAGCCGTGGACGTACAGGGTCTGGCCCACCCGGCCGTAGAGCGTCGGGAGGACCACCGGCGCGCCGTCGCGGACGAACCCCAGGTGGCAGAGGTATCCCTCGTCGAGGATCGCGTGCACGGTCTCGTGGTCGTACGCGGCCCGCTCCCGGGAGCGGGTGGGCACCGTGCGGTCGGTCGGCGCGTAGGACCCGGTGGACGTCTGGGGTTCGGTGTCGACGGACATTGCGGACTCCATTGCACTAGTGCATACTTGGCTTTGTGCTAGGAGAGTACCTGATCACCGGACGCCGTGCAGCGGAGATTGCCGACAGCGTCGAGCAGGGGGTGGGCGCCGGCGCGCTCGCGCCCGGCGCCCTGCTGCCGCCGATGCGCGCACTCGCCGCCACCCTCGGCGTGAACCCCAACACCGTCGCCGCCGCCTACCGGACCTTGCGCGAGCGCGGGGTCATCGAGACCGACGGGCGCCGTGGCAGCCGGGTCCGGGCCCGCCCCGCCACCGCGCCCCGGGAGTCGATCCGGGTCGACGTGCTGCCCGGGACGCGCGACCTGGCGGCCGGGGACCCCGACGTGGCGCTGCTGCCCTCGCTCACCGAGGCCCTCGCCGCGGCCGCCCGCATCAACGAGGAGCGGCCCGGCCTCTACGCCCACGGCGCCTCCGTGCTGCCGGAGCTGGAGCGGCTGGCCCGGGCCGGCTTCGAGGCCGACGGCGTGCCCGCCGGTCCGATCGCCGCGACCTCCGGCTCGCTCGACGCGATCGAGCGGGCCCTGACGGCCCACCTCAAGCCCGGGGACGCGGTCGCCGTCGAGGACCCGGGCTGGGGCGCCCTCCTCGACCTGCTGCCCGCCATGGGCCTGCGGCCCCTGCGGATGCCCATGGACGAGGAGGGGCCGCAGCCCGACGGGGTGGCGAAGGCCCTCGCCGACGGTGCCCGGGCGCTGGTCGTCACGGACCGGGCCCAGAACCCCACCGGCGCCGTGGTCACCGCGGAGCGCGCCGCGGTCCTCCGGGAGCTGCTGGCCGGGCATCCGCAGGTGCTCGTGATCGACGACGACCACGGGCACGCCATCGTGGACCAGCCGCTGCACGCCCTCGCCGGGGCCACCGAGCGCTGGCTGATGGTGCGCTCCACCGCCAAGGCGTACGGGCCCGACCTCCGGCTGGCCGTGGTCACCGGGGACGCCACCACCCTGGACCGGATGCGCGGCCGGTTCCGGCTCGGGCCCGGCTGGGTCAGCCGGCTGCTGCAGAACGCGGTGGTCCACCTGTGGTCGGTGCACGCGGTGGATCCGGCCGCGGTGGCCCGCTCGTACGGCCGCCGCCGGGAGGCGCTGATCGGGGCGCTGGCCCGGCGGGGCGTCGAGGCGTACGGGCGCAGCGGGCTCAACGTGTGGGTGCCGGTGCCCGACGAGACGGGGGCGGTGACCCGGCTGCTGCAGGCGGGCTGGGCGGTGGCGCCGGGGGCCCGGTTCCGGGTGGCCAGCGGGCCGGGGATCCGGCTGACGGTGTCCACGCTGACGGAGGCCGAGATCGAGCCGCTGGCCGACGTGGTGGCGGCCGCGGCCCGGCCGGCCCCGCCGGGGCGCTCGTACTGAACCGTCCCGGCCGGGCCGCACGGGGGCGGACCGGCCGGGACGGGGGAGCCGTGCGGTCAGGCCGCGCGGGCGCGGCCGCGGCTCTGGGTCAGGGCCGCGCCGGCGAGCACGACCAGCGCACCGACCGGGGTGTTCCAGCCCACCCTCTCGTCCAGCAGCAGCACGCCGGCCGCGGTGGCGATCACCGGGATGAAGTACGTGACCATCTGGGCGGTGGTCGGGCCGACCTCGGTGACCAGGCCGTACTGCATCTGCAGCGCCAGGCCCGTGCCGAGCGCGCCGAGCGCCAGCACCGCGAGGGTGGGCCACAGCGGGAAGCCGGCGGGCGCCCCGGTGACGAACGGGGTGACGACCGCCAGCTGCGCGGTGGCCAGGGCCAGCTGTCCCGCGGTCAGCGCGAGGGGCGAGCCCGGGGTGCCGGTGAGGGTGCGCCGCACGTAGATCCAGCCGACCGGGTAGCAGAACGCCGCCAGCAGGGCCATCGCCGTGCCCGCCGGGTCCACCCCCGCGAAGCCCTGCCAGGCGCCCAGCACCGTCAGCACCCCGAGGAACCCGAGGCCCAGTCCCGCGACCCGGCGCCGGGTGGGCCGGTCCTCCGAGAGCGCGACCAGCGAGAGCGCCATGCCCCACAGCGGCGAGGTGGCGTTGCAGATGCCCGCCAGGCTGCTGGGGATGGCCAGCTCGGAGTACGCGAAGAGCGTGAACGGCAGCGCGTTGAGCAGGACGGCCGCCACCGCCAGGTGGCCCCAGGTGCGCAGCCCGCGGGGCAGCGGCTCGCGTCGGACCAGCAGGGCGGCGCCGAGCACGAGCGCGCCCGACAGGACCCGGCCGAGCGACACCTGCATCGGGGCGTAGCCCTCGGTGCCCACCTTGATCAGCAGGAAGCTGAAGCCCCAGATCACCGACAGCACGCCGAAGCGGATCCGCCAGTCGAGGGCGGACTTCGGGGTGGCGGCCGCCCGCGCCGCGGGCGCGGGGGCGGAGGAGGGGGAGGCGGAGGCAGGGTCGGCCGGCCGGTGCTGCGGTGCTGCGGGTGCGCTCATGCCCCTACCCTGTGGGCGTCAACCTCTTAGCACAAGCGAGATTTCATGGACCCCATCGCGTAGTGTTACTTACATGTTGAACCTGGAGCGCCTGCGCACCCTCGACGCCCTCGCCCGCCACGGATCGGTCAGCGGCGCGGCGGAAGGACTCCACGTCACCACCTCCGCCGTCTCCCAGCAGATGGCCAAGCTGGAGCGCGAGGTCGGGCAGCCGCTGGTGGCCCGCAACGGCCGCGGCATCCGCCTCACCGACGCAGGCCTGCTGCTGGCCGGACACGCGGCCCGGATCATCTCCCAGGTGGAACTCGCCCAGGCGGACGTCGAGGCCCAGCGCGGCCGGGCGGTCGGCGAGCTGCGCGTCGCCGCCTTCCCGACGGCCCTGCGCGGCCTCTTCCCCACGGCGCTCGCCGCCCTCCGCCGGGACCACCCGGACCTGCGGGTGTGCACCCGCGAGGCCGAACCGGAAGAGAGCCTGGCCGCACTGGTCCGCGGTGACTTCGATCTCGCCGTCGCGATCGACTGGCACAACAAGCGCATGCCGGTGCCCGGCGGACTGCTGCGCGCGCCCCTGCTCGACGACCTCGCCGACGTCGCCGTGCCCGCGGACCACCCGCTGGCCGGCCGTACGGAGGTCTCCCTCGCGGAATTCGCGGAGGACGACTGGATCTCCTGGAACGAGGGCCAGTTCTGCCACGAATGGCTCGTCTTCACCCTGCGCGGCGAGGGCATCGAGCCGCGGATCGAGCACATCGCCGAGGAGCACCACACCCAGCTGGCGTTCGTCGCGGCCGGTCTCGGCGTCTGCGTGACCCCGCGACTGGGGCGCGGGCACGTACCGGAGGGGGTGCGGCTGCTGCCCGTGCGCGATCCGGTCCGGCGGCACATCTACGCCGTCTGGCGGGCCGACGCCGACCGGCGGCCCTCGGTGCGCGCCGCCCTGGCCGCCCTGCAGGCGGCCGGCGCCGCGCACCCCGCACCTGCCCCGGCTTGACGGCCCCGGGCGGCAGGCGTAGTCCGCAAGGGGGGACCCGTCCGCCCCGCCAGGGGCAGGAGTGGAGTCCGTCATGCCGGGCGAGCAGATAGGCGAGGAACAGGGCCGCATCACCGGCATGCGCGTGCTGGCCGCCGACGGCGGGCACGCCGTGGTCGGGGCCTCGTTCCAGGGCGCCGGCGCCCTGCGGGGCAAGCCGGTCAAGGACATGGGCACCTACGAGTCGGTCGTACGCGCCGACGGCACGCTCTTCGGCGACGGCCAGGGGGTCGTCACGACCGGCAGCGGCGAGGTGCTCACCTGGCACGGCTCCGGCGTCGGGCGGTTCACCGAACCGGGCGGCGTGAACTGGCGCGGCGCCATCTTCTACGAGGCGGCCGCCGGCGGGTTCGAGGGGCTCACCGGCATCTCGGTGCTGTTCGAGTTCGACACCGAGGAGAGCGGCGAGGTCACGGCCCGGCTCTTCGAGTGGACGTGACCGCCCGGCACGGGCCCGCCCTCAGCGCTTGCGGAAGTCCCATGAGACCACCGACTCCGGGGTGAGCCGGATCCAGGCGTGCCGCCCGTCGTGGGGCATGTCCGGGATGCCGAAGTTCTTGGCGGGGAAGATCCGTTCGGCCTCCGCCAGCTCCGGGCAGGGCTCCCCGGTGCGGGGGGCCTCGCCCACGAACACGGCCGTGCCCGTCAGCTCCACCCCGCGCAGTTCGTCGTACGACTCGCCCGCGTCCACGAGCACCGAGATCCGCGGGTCCTTGCGCAGGTCGGCCCAACGGCGGCTGCGGGTCAGCGAGTACAGCCACAGCGAGGTGCCGTCCCAGGCGAACCACAGGGCGCCCGCGTGCGGCCTGCCGTCGGGGGAGACGGTCGCGACCCGGCACGTGCGCTGCTCCGCGAGGAATGCGTCCACCTCCTCGCCGGTCATCATGATCCGCCGGCCGTGCCGCTGGGTCTCGTCCATCTGCCCGCCACCCCTTCACATCTGACTGTGTGTCAGGAAGCATGGGGGATCGGCCGCAGCGGCGCAATCGCACAGGGGGAGAACCGCCATGGACCCGGACGACCGGATCGCCGCCCTGCTCGACCCCGCCCGCACGGTCCTGCTGACCGTCGAGTGCCAGCAGGGCGTGGTGGGACCCGACAGCGCCCTCCCCGAACTCGCCAAGGAGGCCCGGGAGTCGGGGATGCTGGAGCGGGTGGCCGCACTGGTGCGCGCCGCGCACCTGGCCGGCGTCCAGGTGGTGCACGCGGTGGCCGAGCGGCGGCCCGACGGGCGCGGGGCCAACGACAACGCCCGCCTGTTCCGGGCGGCCGGCCGGCTGCCCGTGCAGCAGCTCAGCGGCAGCCCGGCGGTACGGGTGGCCGACCCCGTCGAGGTCGCCGAGGAGGACCTGGTCGTGCGGCGGCTGCACGGGCTCTCCCCGATGGCCGGAACCGACCTCGACCCGCTGCTGCGCAACCTCGGCTGCCGCACGCTCGTCGTCACCGGCGTCTCCTCGAACGTGGCCGTCCCCAACACCGTCTTCGACGCGGTGAACCTCGGCTACACCGTGGTCGTGCCGGCCGACGCGATCGCCGGCGTGCCGGCTGCGTACACCGCCGAGGTGCTCCGCAACTCCCTCTCCCTGGTGGCCACCGTCACCACCGCGGAGGCGGTGGCGGCCGCCTGGCGGCCGGCGGGCTGAGGGCCTCAGGTCCCCCGGGCCGGCGGGAAAGCCGTGGCTGCTCCGGCGGGCAGCCGGTTAGCCTGGGGAAATGCTGTCCGAAGTCATCGCGACCCGCTACGTCACGCCCCTGCGTGAGGGCGGCTCGCTCCCGGGGATCGTCGAGGGCGACGACCTCGGGACCTACGTCATGAAGTTCACCGGAGCCGGGCAGGGGCGCAAGACGCTCGTCGCCGAGGTCGTCTGCGGGCGGCTGGCCCAGCGGCTGGGGCTGCGGGTGCCGCGGCTGGTGCAGATGCAGCTCGACCCCGTGATCGGGCTCGGCGAGCCGGACCAGGAGGTGCAGGAGCTGCTCAAGTCCAGCGGCGGACTGAACCTCGGGATGGACTACCTGCCCGGCTCGATCGGCTTCGATCCGCTCGCGTACCAGGTGGACCCGGCCGAGGCCGGGCGCGTGGTGTGGTTCGACGCGCTGATCAACAACGTCGACCGGTCCTGGCGCAACCCGAACATGCTCGTCTGGCACGGCGACCTGTGGCTGATCGACCACGGCGCGACCATGATCTGGCACCACAACTGGCCGGGTGCCAAGACCGCCGCGGACAAGCCGTACAACGCATCCGACCACGTCCTCGCCCCGTTCGGCCCGGACCTCGCCGCGGCGGCCGCCGCCCTCGCGCCGCTGGTCACCCGCGAGCTGCTGATGGAGGTCGCGGCCGAGGTGCCGGACGAGTGGCTGGTCGACGAGCCCGGCTTCGGCTCTGCCGACGAGGTCCGGCGGGCGTACGTCGATACGCTGCTGCCGCGGGCGGCGGTCATCCACGAGCGGATCTCGATGGAGGCCCGGGCCAAGGCCCCGTCGGGCCCGCCGGGCTGGCTGACCGACCACCTGACCGAATGGCCCCACAAGAAGAAGAGCGACAGCAAGTGAGCAAGCGGGACGTCTTCGAGTACGCACTGGTGCGGGTCGTGCCCCGGGTCGAACGCGGCGAGTGCTTCAACGCCGGAGTGATCGTCTACTGCCGGGCCAAGTCCTTCGTGGCCGCCCGCACCCACCTCGACGAGGCCAAGCTCCTCGCCCTGGATCCCGGAGCCGACGTACCGGGCGTACGGGCGGCCCTGCACGGGGTGCAAGGGGTGTGCACGGGCGGCGAGGCGGCCGGGCAGGCCGCCGGCGACGACGCGGGACGGCGGTTCCGCTGGCTGATCGCCCCGCGCAGCACCGTCGTGCAGCCGGGTCCGGTGCACACCGGGCTCACCGCCGACCCCCAGGCGGAGGTGGAGCGCCTGCTCGACCTGCTGGTCCGCTGATCCGCAGGACGGGTCCGGGCCCGAAGCCCTGGCAGCCGGGTGCCGTTGACACCGGGTGCCAGGGCTTCTAGCGTCTCCAGCGCTGAACCTACTAAGCGGTTGCTCATGGATGGGCGGCCGTGTCTCAAGGGCGAGGAGAACCAGCATGTCCACCACCGAGCAGCGCGTAGCGATCGTGACCGGGGCGGCCCGGGGCATCGGCGCCGCCACTGCCGTACGCCTGGCCGCCGAGGGCCGGGCCGTCGCCGTCCTCGACCTCGACGAGACGGCGTGCAAGGACACCGTCGAGGCCATCACGGCGGCGGGCGGCACGGCCCTCGCGGTCGGCTGCGACGTCTCCGACGCCGCGCAGGTGGAGGCGGCGGTCGCGCGCGTGGCGGAGACCCTGGGCGCGCCCGTGATCCTCGTCAACAACGCCGGCGTGCTCCGCGACAACCTGCTCTTCAAGATGAGCGACACCGACTGGGACACCGTCATGAACGTGCACCTGCGCGGTGCGTTCCTGATGGCGAAGGCCTGTCAGAAGCACATGGTCGACGCGAAGTTCGGCCGCATCGTGAACCTGTCCAGCAGCTCCGCGCTGGGCAACCGGGGCCAGGCGAACTACGCCGCGGCCAAGGCCGGTCTGCAGGGCTTCACCAAGACGCTCGCCATCGAACTGGGCAAGTTCGGCGTGACCGCCAACGCGGTCGCCCCGGGCTTCATCGCCACCGAGATGACCGCCCAGACGGCGGCCCGCGTCGGCATGGGCTTCGAGGACTTCCAGGCCGCCGCCGCCACCCAGATCCCCGTCGCGCGCGTCGGCGTGCCCGACGACGTCGCCAACGCCATCGCCTTCTTCACGGGCGAGGCGGCCGGCTTCGTGTCCGGCCAGGTCCTGTACGTCGCCGGCGGCCCGCTCAACTGACGGAGGCAGGGAACATGACCGCAGTGCCCGACAGCGGGAAGGCCGCCCTCGTCACGGGGGCGAGCCGCGGCATCGGCTACGGGGTCGCGGAGGCGCTCGTCGCCCGCGGCGACCGCGTGTGCATCACCGGACGCAACGAGGACGCCCTCAAGGAGGCCGTGGAGCGCCTCGGGGCCGACCGGGTCATCGCGGTGCCCGGCAAGGCCCACGACGAGGCCCATCAGGCCGTGGCGGTCGAGCGCACGATGGAGGCCTTCGGGCGGGTCGACTTCCTGGTGAACAACGCCGGGACCAACCCCGTCTTCGCCCCCCTCGCCGACCTCGACCTCGGTGTGGCCCGCAAGGTCTACGAGACCAACGTGATCTCGGCGCTGGGCTTCGCGCAGCGCACCTGGCACGCCTGGCAGAAGGACCACGGCGGCGCGATCGTGAACATCGCGTCGATCGCGGGGGTGTCGGCCTCGCCTTTCATCGGGGCGTACGGCATGAGCAAGGCCGCGATGATCAACCTGACCCTCCAGCTCGCGCACGAGATGGCCCCGGGGGTCCGGGTGAACGCCATCGCCCCGGCGGTGGTCAAGACCAAGTTCGCCCAGACGCTCTACGAAGGGCGCGAAGCGGAAGCCGCCGCGGCCTATCCGCTGGGCAGACTGGGCGTACCGGCCGATATCGGAGGTGCTGCCGCATTCCTCACATCCGACCAGTCGGAGTGGATCACCGGACAGACTTTGATTGTTGATGGTGGAATCTTTCTGAATGCCGGAGTTGGATGACCGTTAATCGGACGAATTCACCTCCTGACCGGTGCAAAATGCATCCCTAATCTGCACGGAACCGGTCAAGTGCCCCACGGGTCCCTCCCCCTTGGATTCGTGGGGCACTGCGGTATCGTTCGCCGATCCCCTGGCTGATCGAGGAGCGTGCACGTGTTCAACCGGACCAGATGTCTGCAGACCGCTGCGGCCCTTGCGTCCATATCCCTGCTCGCCGGTTGCGGCCTGCTTTCGGAAGACGACGAAAAGGGCAATCAGAAGATCGTCGTCGGCACGACAAGCAAGCCGACCACCCTCGATCCCGCAGCGGCCTGGGACGGTTCCTGGGAGCTTTACCGGAACGTCTACCAGACCCTTCTGAGCTTCCCCACCGGCTCCGCCAAGCCGATGCCGGACGCCGCCCAGAGCTGCGAGTTCACCGACTCCGGCAACGAGTCCTACCGCTGCACCCTGCGCAAGGGGCTGAAGTTCTCCAACGGCGAGCCGCTCGACGCCGACGCCGTCAAGCACTCCTTCGACCGGATCTTCACGATCGGCTCGAAGGTCGGCCCCAAGGACCTCTTCGGCAGCCTCGACAAGGTCGAGGCCAGTGGCGACCTCACGGTGGTCTTCCACCTGAAGACGCCCGACGCGACCTTCCCCTTCGTCCTCGGTTCCCCGGCCGCCTCCCTGGTCGCGCCGAAGGACTACCCGCTCGACAAGCTCCGCGAGGACGGCAGGGTCACCGGCTCCGGCCCGTACGTCCTCAAGCAGTACGAGGACGGCAAGCAGGCGGAACTGGTCCGGAACCCGGACTACAGCGGCTTCGCCGACCGCAAGAACGACGCCGTGACGATCCGGTACTTCGAGGACTCGAAGGACATGGTCGCCGCCCTCAAGAACAAGGACATCGACGCCACCTACCGAGGCCTGACCGCCGACCAGATCAAGGACCTCAAGAGCTCAGAGTCCCGCAAGGCGGGCGTCCAGCTCGTCGACAACGTGGGCTCCGAGATCCGCTACCTGGTCTTCAACCCGGCCGACGGCGCCGCCGCCAAGCCCGCCGTGCGCGAGGCCGTGGCCCAGATCATCGACCGCAGCGCCCTCGTCGCCAAGGTCTACCCGGGCATGGCCGAGCCGCTGTACTCGATGGTCCCCAAGGGCGTCGCGGGCCACAAGACGCCCTTCTACGACCGGTTCGGCCACCCCGACGTGGCGGCGGCCAAGAAGATCCTGCGCAAGGCCGGGATCACCGACACGGTCGACCTCACGCTGTACTACACGACCGACCGCTACGGCTCCTCGACCGCCCACGAGTTCGCCGAGCTCAAGCGGCAGCTGGAGGCCAGCGGCCTGTTCAGGATCACCCTGCGCGGCCAGCCCTGGAAGTCCTTCCAGGCCGGCTACAAGAACGGCGAGTTCCCGGTCTTCGGCCGCGGCTGGTTCCCGGACTTCCCGGACCCGGACAACTTCATCGCGCCGTTCGTCGGCAAGCAGAACGCCGTCGGTACGCCGTACGAGGCCAAGAAGATCACGGACGAGCTGCTGCCCAAGTCCCGCCGCGAGAGCGACCGCGGGGCCGTCGACACCGAGTTCGCCCAGGCCCAGCAGATCCTCGCCGAGGACGTCCGCCTGCTGCCCCTGTGGCAGGGCAAGCTGTACGTGGCCGCCGGCGAGGACATCGGCGGCGCCGAGCAGGCCCTCGACCCGCAGACCGTCATGCAGGTGTGGGTGCTGTACCGCAAGACCAGCTGGTAACGAGGCCCCGGGGAGCCGGGATCCGCAGGCGGGTGAGCCACTGTCAGTGGCCGCCGGTAGGTTCGTGTCGTGCGTTGCAGAACGCCGCGAAGCGCTACCGGAGGTTGTTGACGTGACCGAGATCCTGCCCGAGTCCTGGCTCCCCGTCCTCGGCGGCGAACTGGAGCAGCCCTACTTCAAGGAGCTGACCGAGTTCGTCGAGAAGGAGCGGGCCAACGGGCCGGTGTACCCGCCCCGCGACCAGGTCTTCGCGGCCCTGGAGGCCACCCCGTTCGACCAGGTCAAGGTCCTGGTGCTCGGGCAGGACCCGTACCACGGCGCCGGCCAGGGACACGGGCTGTGCTTCTCCGTGCAGCCCGGGGTCAAGACCCCGCCGTCGCTGCGCAACATCTACAAGGAGATGCAGGCCGAGCTGGGCCTGCCGATCCCGGACAACGGCTACCTGATGCCGTGGGCCCGGCAGGGCGTCCTGCTGCTCAACGCGGTCCTCACGGTCCGCGAGGCCGAGCCCAACTCGCACAAGGGCAAGGGCTGGGAGAAGTTCACCGACGCCGTGATCCGCGCCGTCGCCGAGCGCCCGGACCCCGCCGTCTTCGTGCTCTGGGGCGCCTACGCGCAGAAGAAGCTCCCGCTGATCGACGAGGAGCGGCACGTCGTGGTCAAGGGCGCCCACCCCTCCCCGCTGTCCGCCAAGAAGTTCTTCGGCTCCCAGCCCTTCACACAGATCAACGAGGCCGTCGCCGCGCAGGGCCATGAGCCGATCGACTGGCGGATCCCGGACCTGGGCTGACGCCGGACCGCGCCTGGGCGGGAATGCGTCGGCGGCCGGTTAGCGTCGGGACGATCCCATCGGGCGCACGCCGCAGGAGGCCGCAGTGACGGAGCAGCAGGAGGCGTCCCCGGACGCCGTCATGACCAGGATCGGCCAGGCGATCATGCTGCTCCACGCCGGCGAC
Organism: Streptomyces bambusae; assembly: GCF_020532645.1. Classification (GTDB taxonomy): domain Bacteria; phylum Actinomycetota; class Actinomycetes; order Streptomycetales; family Streptomycetaceae; genus Streptomyces; species Streptomyces bambusae. Next base: position 19,170 of record NZ_JAJAUZ010000051.1, on the reverse strand, counting down.
CGCGAGGAGGCCCGCAACCGGCTGGGCGCCATCTGGACGGAGATCGGCGCCCACGGCGACCCGCTGCACCGCTGCACGCTGGCGCACTACATGGCCGACGCGCAGGACGACCCCGCGGACGAGCTGGCCTGGGACCTGCGGGCGCTCAACGCGGCCGACGGCCTCGCCGACGACCGGCCCGCCGGCCGCGAACCCGCCGCCCCCGTCCGCTCGCTCTACCCGTCCCTCCACCTCAACCTGGCCGCCGACTACCTCAAGGTGCAGCGGCCCGAGGCGGCCCGGGTCCACCTGGCCCGGGCCCGCGCCGCCTCCGCCAACCTGCCGGACGACGGCTACGGCAACGGGGTGAGGGCCGCCATCGCGCGCCTGGAGCACCGGCTGGGGCCGGACGGGGGCGGCACCGGCCCGGGGACCTACCCGGGCCGGTTCACCTGACGGCGATGCCCGGCCGGCCCCGGGCGGCCGACCGGCGGCGGGACCCGGCCGGCCGTGGTCACTCCCCGTAGACCCCCGAGCAGATCCGGGACTCGGGGCTGTTCTTGCCCCAGTTCCCGTACTTGCGGCCCAGGGCGCACACGTCCGCCGCCTCCGCCGGCAGCTGCGGCAGGTCCTTCAGCTTCGGCGTCCGCGCCTTGGCCTTCCCGGGCCGGTCCGGGTGCTCCGGATGCTCCGGATGCGCCCGCCCGGCCGCCGGGGCCGGGGCCTGCGCGGGCGGCTGCGGATCGTCGGCCAGGCCGGCGGCCGGGATCACCGGCGCGGGCTCCGCCCGGCGGGCCGAACCCGCCGGACCGGCCGCTCCGGACGCCTTCCGGTCCGCCCCGCCGGCTGCGGCGGCCGGACCGGCCTCCACGGCCTCCAGCGCCTCCAGGGCGGGCGCCTGCACGACCACCGGCTCGGGTGCGGCACCACCCCGCGGGGCGTGCCCGGGAGGCTCCGCGGAGGACGCCGCGGGCTGCACCGCCGCAGGGTTCACATTCACACAGCCGGAGACCGCGGAGACCGCACAGGCCACCCCGAGCAGCAGCTTTGTCGTGGTTCGGTTTCGATGCACCCGGGCAACTCTGCTGTGCTCCGGCCCGCTTGCGGAAACCCGCGGGCGATATTCACCCCGCACGGGTGAGCGTTCATTCGCCGGTGACGCCGTCGATCTGCTCGCGCAGCAGGTCCGCGTGCCCGTTGTGACGGGCGTACTCCTCGATCATGTGGGTGTAGATCCAGCGCAGGTTGAACTCCTCGCCCAGGCGGGAACGGCGCACCGCCAGATCGTCCAGGCCGTGCTTGGCCGCGATCTCCCGGGCCCGGTCGATCTCCGCCTGCCAGGTCGCCTCGGCGTCCGCGAACGTGTGCTCCTCGGTGACGTGGAAGTCGCCGTCCCTGTCCTCCGCCGTGGAATACAGGTCGGGCAGCTCCAGCCCCTCCAGCACCATGGCGAACCACCAGCGCTCGACCTCGGCCAGATGGCGTACCAGCCCCAGCAGGGTCAGCTCCGACGGAGCCAGCGCGGCCTTGCGCAGCTGCGCGTCGTCCAGGCCCTCACATTTCAGGGCGAGGGTCGCCCGGTGGTAGTCCAGCCAGCCCTCCAGGCTTTCGCGCTCGCCGGCGGTGGTGGAGGGTTCGGGACGTTCTGTAATGGTCATGGCGGTCATCCTCAGGGAACGCGCAGCTCAGCGCCAGGGATTAAGCTGCTGCGGGCATCGGAAGCAGCCGGCGGCGCGGTCGTGGACCGCGGCGGCCGGCTCGACACCAGAGGGAGGCATCCGGTGAAGGTCGGCTGCATCGGGCTCGGCGACATCGCGCAGAAGGCGTACCTGCCGGTCCTCTCGGCCCGGCCGGGTCTCGAACTCCACCTCCAGACCCGGACCCCCGCCACCCTGGAGCAGGTCGCCGCCCGCCACCACGTGCCCGCCGACCGCTGCCACACCGACCTCGACGCGCTCCTCGCCGCCGGGCTCGACGCGGCGTTCGTGCACGCCCCCACCGCCGTACACCCCGAGATCGTCGCCCGCCTCCTCGACGCCGGCGTGCCCACGTACGTCGACAAGCCCCTCGCCTACGACTACGCGGACTCCCGCCGCCTGGTCGAACGCGCCGAAGAACGCGGTGTGTCCCTGGCCGTCGGCTTCAACCGCCGGCACGCCCCCGGCTACGCGCAGTGCGCCGAGCACCCGCGCGAGCTGATCGTCATGCAGAAGAACCGGGTCGGGCTGCCCGAGGACCCCCGCACCTTCGTCCTCGACGACTTCATCCACGTCGTCGACACCCTGCGCTTCCTGCTGCCCGGCGACGCCGACCACATCGACGTGCGCGCCGTCGTCCGCGACGGGCTGATGCACCAGGTCGTGCTCCAGATGTCCGGCCCCGGGTTCACCGCGCTCGGCCTCATGAACCGGCTCTCCGGATCCACCGAGGAGATCCTGGAGGTCTCCGGCCAGGACACCAAGCGCCAGGTCCTCAACCTGTCCGAGATCGTCGACCACAAGGGGCAGCCCTCGGTGCGCCGCCGCGGCGACTGGACCCCGGTGGCCCGGCAGCGCGGCATCGAGCAGGTCGTGGACCACTTCCTGGAGGCCGTCGCCCTCGGCAAGACGCTCAGTGCCCGCGACGCCCTGCTCACCCACGACCTGTGCGAGCGAGTGGTGCTGACGGCTCTGGAGCAGGCCCTCTGACCGTCCGGGCCGCCTCGCCCGCGCAGAACAGCACGAGCACCAGCAGCGACCCGTACACCGGCCAGTTGCCGAACCGCACGTAGAGCGTGCTGCCGCGGACCAGCGGCACCTCCCGGACCACTGCGGTGCGCGCCCCGGTGCCCAGCGCTGGGCCCAGCCGCTCGCCCGCCGGACCGTGCACGGCGCTCACACCCGTGAGCGTCGCGTGCACCACCGGGCGGCCCGTCTCGGCGGCCCGCAGCGCTGCCAGCGACGCGTGCTGCTCCGGCGCCCAGCTCTGCTGGAACGACGACGTCGCCGACTGTGCGACGAGCAGCGCCGCCCCGTCCCGCACCAGGTGCCGGCCCATGTCCGGGAAGGCCGACTCGAAGCACACCAGCGGCCCGAAACGCACCCCGTCCCGGCCCGGCAGCTCCATCACCACCGGCGTGCTGCCCCGCTGCCGGTCCTCGCCCGCCGCCTTGCCCACCGACGTCGCCCAGCCCAGCAGCGCCCGGGCGGGCACGTACTCGCCGAACGGCACCAGCCGCATCTTGTCGTACCGGTCCCCGGTCGGGCCCTGCGGGCCGAACAGCAGCGCGCTCTTGTATATGCCCGCCGCCCGGCCGTCCGCGCCGCCGCCGCGGGCGTCCACGTTCACCAGCAGCGGCGCCCCGACCTGCGCCGACAGCACCGACAGCCGCCGCACCAGGTCCGGCCGCCGCGCCGGATCCGCGCCGACGCTGCTCTCGCCCCACACCACGAGGTCGACCGGCCGGCCGGCCAGCTGCCGGGTCAGCCGCTCCCCGGCCTCGAACCGGCGCTCCACCGAGTCCGCACCCGCCACCACCCCCGGCTGCACCAGCGCCACCCGCAGGCTTCCGTACGCCTCCGGCTGCGGGGCCGCCGCCCACACCACGCCGGTCAGCAGCGCGCACCCGGCGGTCCCGGCCAGCGCCACCCGCCGGCCCCGCGGTACGGAGATCAGCAGTGCCACCGCGCAGTTGAGGGCGACCACCACCAGGCCCACCAGCCAGACCCCGCCCACCGAGGCCAGCCGGAGCGCCGGCGGGACCTGCCACTGGGAGGCCCCCAGCAGCCCCCACGGCCCGCCCAGCCCCTGCCAGGACCGGACCAGCTCCGCCAGCAGCCAGCCGGCCGGCAGCACCACCAGCGCCCGGGCGGCATCGGCCGGTGCCGGCCGCCCGCCGAGCAGCCGGCGCACCAGCAGCCCCCACGGGATCCACAGCAGCCCCAGCAGCGCGGCCAGCGGCAGCAGGAACACGTGCAGGCTCGGCAGCAGCCAGTGGTGCAGGGCCACCATCAGCCCCCAGCCGCCCAGCCAGGCCTCCAGCGCGGCCCGCCGGGGCGTCGCCGAGGTCCGCAGCAGGAGCAGCCACGGCACCAGCGCGACGTACGCGAACCACCACAGCGACGGCGCCGGGAAGGCCAGCGCCGGCAGCGCACCCGCGGCCGGGGCCGCAGCGAGCCGCCACCTGCCGCGGGTGGCCCGCTGCGGACCGGCCGGGAATCGCATGACACGCCTCCGCTTTACAGTGTGGGCCCGTCCGGCCGCGCCTGTCCGTCCGGGCCCGCGGCGGCGAAGTGGCGCCACCGCTCGGCGACGGTCACCCGGCGCAGCCGCCAGCCGTCGTACGTGCGGGCGAGGGCGAACGTGTAGCGGCCGCCGGCCACGAAATTGGGTGCGGTCGACGGATCGGCCGCGCCGGTCAGCCGCATCGGGTTGACGAAGTCCGCGAGGACCTCGGCCCGGTCGCCCGGTGAGCCGCCCGCGTCCTCCAGGGTGATCCGCCGGTTCACGATCAGGTGCTGGCGGACCGGGAACATCTGCATGGTCTCCGCCAGCCAGTCCGCGACCTCCGCGGCCGGCCCCTCGATGCCGCCCGCAGAGCGGTAGTCGGCCCGCCCGTCCCGGGTGAACAGCCCCCGGTACGCCGTCCAGTCCCCGTCGTCCACCGCCACCGCGTATCCGGTGACCACCGCGTCCACCGCCAGCCGGTCCATCACCGTCGCGAGATCCACACGCTGCGTCATCGGGTCAGTGTGGGACAGCGCGCCCGCCAGGCCAAGGGCCGTGCGGGCACCGGATCCCGGCGGCCGCGCTCAGTGGCCGGAATGCGCCTCCCGCTGCCGTACGACGACCAGGAACGCGTCCGACGCCAGGTCCATCACCACCTCGGCGGCCACTCCCTCCCGCAGCCGCTCGGCCGCGTACTCCTCCGCGGGCCAGCTGCCGCGCGGACTCCCCGCCGGAAACCGCTCCAGCACCACTCGCCGTCCCATGGGCACCCCCAACTCGTCTGCCTGGTGCCACCCGCCCTGCCTCGTCCAGGACGGGCCCTGCAGGGACAACGACGCGGGGCCCGCCCGGGAACGTTCCCGGGCGGGCCCCGCGTCGTGCGACGGCCGCCGTCAGCCGGCGGACTCGCCCGCGTGCGGGCTGAGCACGCCGGCGCCGACCAGGATGAACAGCACGATGCCGAGGATGATCCGGTAGACCACGAACGGCATGAAGGACTTCGTGGTGATGAACTTCATGAACCACGCGATCACCGCGTAGCCCACGACGAAGGCGATGACCGTCGCGAAGATCGTCGGGCCCCAGGAGACGTGCCCCTCACCCGCGTCCTTCAACTCGTAGGCGCCGGAGGCCAGTACGGCCGGGATGGCGAGCAGGAAGGAGTAGCGGGCCGCCGCCTCGCGGGTGTAGCCCATCAGCAGGCCGCCGGAGATGGTGGCACCGGACCGGGAGACGCCCGGGATCAGCGCCATCGCCTGGCACACGCCGAAGATCAGGCCGTCCCGGACGCCGAGCTCCTTGAGGGACTTGCGCTCGCGCACCACCCGGTGCCGGCCGCCGGTCTCGTCGCGGGCCGCCAGGCGGTCGGCGATGCCCAGCACGATGCCCATCACGATGAGCGTGGTCGCGATCAGGCGGAGGTCGCGGAACGGACCCTCGATCTGGTCCTTGAGCGTGATGCCCAGGACGCCGATCGGGATGGAGCCGACGATGACCAGCCAGCCCATCTGGGCGTCGTGGTCACCGCGCATGCTGCGGTCGAAGAGCGACCGGGACCAGGCGGACACGATCCGCATGATGTCCTTGCGGAAGTAGATCAGCACGGCGGTCTCCGTGCCGATCTGGGTGATCGCGGTGAAGGCCGCACCGGGGTCGTGCCAGCCCGCGAAGGCGGCGGTCAGCCGCAGGTGGGCGCTGGAGGAGATGGGGAGGAACTCCGTGAGCCCTTGGACGAGACCGAGGATTAGGGATTCGAACCAGCTCATGTCGGGGTGCGCTCGTCCTTAGTGATCGTGGGCAGGTCGGGTCCGATGCTAGGGCCCGAAAGTGACGCCCCCGACCACAGGGGGGTGCTTGGGGACGAGACGGTGCCGCCGGCGCCACGCCACGGCCCCCGCGACCAGCCCGGACACCGCGATGAAGCCGAACGAGGCCAGGAAGACCGGCGAGGAAGGGGACGATGCGGTGCTGCCGGCGATCACGTACGCGGCCGTGTTCGGGACCGTGCCGAGGGCCGTCGCCAAGAGGAAGGGGAGCCACCGCATCCGGGACACCGCCGCGCAGTAGTTGGCCGCCGCGAAGGGCACGCCGGGGAAGATCCGCACCGCGAGCATCGAACGGAACCCGTGCCGGCTCAGCTGCCCGTCCGCCGCCTCCAGCCAGCGCCCGCGCACCAGCGGCCGCAGCGCCTCCCGGCCCAGCCCGCGGCCGAGACCGAACGCGATGCCCGCGCCGAGCACCGTCCCCGCCACCGCCGCGCCCAGGCCCAGCCAGGAGCCGAACAGCGCTCCGGCCGCCAGGTTCAGCAGCGGACGCGGGACGAACGCGGCGGTGCACAGGCCGTACAGGGCCGCGAACAGCAGCACCGCGGGACCGGCCGGCAGCGCGGGCGGCCAGCCGTCGGCCAGCAGCCGCTGCGGCTCGTACAGGACCACGCAGACCCCCGCCGACGCCAGGAGGACGACGAGCAGGGACAGCCGGGTCCACGGCGCGAGCAGGAAGGACATCCGGGGAGACTAACCGACACATATGTGTGATCGCCGTAACCGGGGTCTCATGCGGACGGACGACGGGGGAGGGGCGCGGCAGACGGTGCGCCGCGCGGCCCGGGAGCGCCCGCCGGCCCCAACCGGCCCCGGCCGCAGGGAAATCCGTTCGACGGGCGGCCGGGCGGACGGCATGATCGGAGCATGTCCCGGTTCGCCTTCCTCCCTGTGCCGTCCGCCGTCGCGGACGCGCCGAAGGCTGCCGTGGTGACGTCCTCGCCCTTCCCGGCCTTCTCGCCCTTCTCGCCCTTCCCGGGCCCGGCGGGCTGCTCGGTCTTCCCGGCCGGTGCGCCCGCCGCGCCCCACGGCGGCGCACGAAGCTGACCCTTCCCGGACCGTCCGGCGGACCCCGCAGGGGGAGGGTCGGCCAGGCCCGGGGGTCCCGCTTCCACCTCGTTCCGGGAAGGAACACGCTCAGCCATGCCCAAGACGGCATTCGTGCGCACCAAGCCGCACCTGAACATCGGCACCATGGGCCACGTCGACCACGGCAAGACCACCCTCACCGCCGCGATCACCAAGGTCCTCGCGGACCGCGGCGGCGCCTCCTTCGTGCCCTTCGACCGCATCGACCGGGCCCCCGAGGAGGCCCGCCGCGGCATCACCATCAACCTCGCCCACGTCGAGTACGAGACCGACACCCGCCACTACGCCCACGTCGACATGCCGGGCCATGCCGACTACGTGAAGAACATGGTCACGGGCGCGGCCCAGCTGGACGGCGCGATCCTCGTCGTGTCCGCGCTCGACGGGATCATGCCGCAGACCGCCGAGCACGTCCTGCTCGCCCGGCAGGTCGGCGTCGACCACATCGTCGTCGCCCTCAACAAGGCCGACGCCGGGGACCCCGAGCTGACCGACCTGGTCGAGCTGGAGGTCCGCGACCTGCTGACCGCGCACGGCTACGGCGGCGACACCGTGCCGGTGATCCGGGTCTCCGGGCTGGGCGCGCTGTCCGGCGAGCCGCGCTGGACGGCCGCGGTCGAGGCGCTGCTCGACGCCGTCGACACGTACGTCCCGACGCCGGTGCGGTACACCGCGGCGCCGTTCCTGCTGCCCGTGGAGAACGTGCTGACGATCACCGGGCGCGGCACGGTCGTGACGGGAGCCGTCGAACGCGGCACCGTGCGGGTCGGCGACCGGATCGCCCTGCTCGGCGCCTCCGGTCCGGCCGAGACCGTGGTCACCGGGCTGGAGACCTTCGGCAGGCCGATGGAGTCGGCCGAGGCCGGGGACAACGTGGCGCTGCTGCTGCGCGGGGTGCCGCGGGACGCCGTACGGCGCGGGGACGTGGTCGCCGCGCCCGGCAGCGTACGGCCGCGCCGCCGCTTCACGGCGCGGGTGTACGTGCTGTCCGCCCGCGAGGGCGGCCGGCACACGCCGCTGGCCGGCGGCTACCGGCCGCAGTTCTACGTCCGTACCGCGGACGTGGTCGGCGACGTGGACCTCGGCGCCGCGGCCGTGGCCCGTCCCGGCGAGACGGTCGGGATGACCGTCACCCTGGGGCGGGACCTGCCCCTGGAGGCCGGGCTCGGCTTCGCGATCCGCGAGGGCGGGCGGACGGTGGGGGCGGGGACGGTGACGGAGGTGCTGTGATGCGGATGCGGTGACGGGGGCGACCCCGGCGTGGTGGCGGCGGTCGGGCTGCGTCAGACTGCCGCCACACACCACGCACACGGCAAGGGGGACGCGGACATGGGCGGTACGGCACTGGTCCTCGGCGGCGGCGGGCTCACCGGGGTCGGCTGGGAGGCCGGCATGCTGCACGGGCTGGCGGAGGCGGGCGTCGACCTCTCCACCGCCGACCTGGTCATCGGCACCTCGGCCGGTTCCGTCATCGGCGCCCAGCTGACCTCCGGACTGCTCACCCTGCCGGAGCTGTACGAGCGCCAGCTCGGCGACGCCTCGGGGGAGACCCCGGCCCGGCTCGGGCCCGGCCTGCTCGCCCGGCACGCCCTCGCCATGCTGCGGGAGCGGGAGCCGCGGGCCTACCGGCGGCGGGTCGGCGCCTTCGCCCTGGCCGCGGACACCGGGGCGGAGGCGGACCGGCGCCGGGTGCTCGCGGCCCGGCTGGTCTCGCACGACTGGCCCGACCGGCGCCTGCTCGTCACTGCGGTGGACGCGCTGACCGGGGAGCTGCGTGCGTTCGGCCGCTCGGACGGGGCGGGACTCGTCGACGCGGTCGCCGCGAGCTGCGCGGTGCCGGGAGTGTGGCCGCCGGTGACCATCGGCGGGCGGCGCTTCATCGACGGCGGGGTGCGGTCGGCGACCAATGCGGACCTGGCGGGCGGGTGCGAGCGGGTCGTCATCCTGGCGCCGGTCGCCGCCGGGGCGGGGGTGCTGCCGTCTGCCCGGCGGCAGGCGGAGCGGTTGCGGGCGGGCGGGGCGTCGGTCCTGCTCCTCACGCCCGACAAGGCGTCGCGGGCCGCGTTCGGGCGCAACGTCCTGGATCCGGCGCGGCGGGCGCCGGCTGCGGTGGCGGGGCGTGCGCAATCTCTTGCGCACGCGGCCGAAGCGGCGGGCTTCTGGACCCGCTGACCCGTCGGGGCTCCGCCCCGCTCCCCGCGCCTCAATCGCCGGCGAGGCCTGACTTTCCCCCGCAGCATCCAGCCCCTGGGCAGTCCCCGGCAGGGGAGAACCCAGCCCGTCCGGCGATTGAGGCGCGGGAAGCGGGGACAATGGGCGGGTGGACGATGCGATGCCCGTGATGCGGGAAGTCGGCGGCGGAACCGCCAAGCTCATGCCGGACGTGGACAGCGGCAACGCCTGGCTGCTCACCGTGTCCGGCGCACCCCAGTCGTACGTGGACCTCGACGATCCCACGCACCTCGAATTCGAGTACGTCCGCCGCCTCGGCCACGTCCTCGACACGGTCGCCGCCCCCAGCCGCCCCCTGGACCTCGTCCATCTCGGCGCCGGCGCCTGCACCCTCGCCCGCTACGCCGCCGCCACCCGCCCCGGCTCCCGCCAGCAGGTCGTCGACGCCGACGCCCCGCTGCTGGCGCTCGTCGAGGAGGTGCTGCCGCTGCCCGCCGCCGCGGGGATCGCCGTACACGCCGCCGATGCCCGCGCCTGGCTGGCCGCCGCCCCGGCCGGCAGTGCCGACGTCCTGATCGGGGACGTGTTCGGCGGCTCCCGCGTACCTGCCACGCTCACGTCCGTGGAGTACGCCCGCGAGGCGGCCCGCGTGGTGCGCCCCGAGGGCATCTACGCCGCGAACCTCGCCGACGGCGCCCCGTTCGACTTCCTCCGCTCGCAGCTGGCGAACTTCGCCACCGCCTTCGCGCACCTCGCCCTCGTCGCCGAACCGGCCGTCATGCGCGGCCGCCGCTTCGGCAACGTGCTGCTGCTCGCCTCGCACGCCCCGCTCGACCTGGCCGCCCTGGCCCGACGCTGCGCGGCCGACGCCTTCCCGGCCCGGGTGGAGGAGGGGTCCGCGCTGGCCCGCATGATGCGCGGCGCGACCCCGGTCGGGGACGTGGACGCGGTGCCGTCGCCCCCGCCGCCGGAGGGCGCGTTCAGCCTCGGCTGACCGGGGGTCAGGAGCCGTCCCGCACGGCGCCGGCCGAAGACTCGCCCGCAGCGCCCGCAGCGCCCGCAGCGCCCGCCGGGGCCGGAGCCCCGGCGCTCCCCGCCACCGGGTCCGTCCGCCGGGTCATCCGCCGTACGTCCGGGACCAGCAGGACCGCCGAGGTCACCAGGACGACCAGGCCCGCGCAGCCCCACAGCGCCGCGGTGCGCCCGACGGCGGACTCCACCGGGCCCGCGACCGCGGTGGCCAGCGGCAGCATGGAGACCGAGCCGAACCAGTCGTAGGCGGAGACCCGGGACAGCTTGTCCTCGGGTATCTCCTGGTGCATGGTCGTCATCCACGAGACGCCGAACACCTCGATCGCCGTGCCGCTGACGAACATCACCGCGCACAGCCCCCACACCGGCAGCGGCACCGCGAGCGCCGCCGACGGCAGCGCCAGCGGGAACACGCACAGGGTGGCGGCCAGCAGCAGCCGCCGGGGCTTCCACCGCATCATCAGCACGGCGCCCGCGATGGTGCCGACGCCGAACGCGCCGAGGGCCAGCCCCCAGGGCGCCGCCCCGCCCAGTCGATCGCGCGCCACCAGCGGTCCGTAGACGGACTCGGCGGCGCCGACCACGGCGACCACGACGGAGAACTGGAGCACGATGCTCCACAGCCAGGGCCGGGTGCTGAACTCCTTCCAGCCCTCGCGCAGGTCGGCGAGGAGCCCGCCGCCGGGCTCGCGTTCGGGGATGTGGCTCACGTCGAGGAACGCCCGGAGCGCGCCGGCGAGGGCGAACGCGACGGCGTCCACGGCGAGCACCCAGCCCGGCCCCATCGCGGCGATCATCGCCCCGCCCAGGGCCGCGCCGCCGATCCCGGCGCCGTTCATGGCCAGCCGGAACAGGGCGAACGCCCGGGCGGCCTGCTCGCCGGTGACGGTGGAGAGCAGCATGCCCTCGGCGGCCGGGTTGAAGAACGCCTGGCCGGTGCCGCCCAGCGCGCTCAGCAGCATCATCTGCCACAGCTCCGGCCGCCCGGTGAGGACCAGGACGGCGAAGACGCCCTGCGAGGCGCAGTTGAGGGCGTTGGCCGCGACCATCACCCGGTGCCGCGGCAGCCGGTCCGCGAGCGCGCCGCCGACCAGCAGGAACAGCACCAGCGGCAAAGTGCGGGCGGCGGCGACCAGGCCCACGTCCCCACCGGATCCGCCGGCCTGGAGCACGGCGAAGGCCGCCGCGATCAGGGCGCCGTGGCTGCCCAGGTTCGTCACGACCGCGGCGGCCGTCAGCAGGGTGTAGTTGCGTCCCGCCCACGAGGGGCGGCGGCGCAGTGCGGTGGGAGAGCTCACCACGGGACTATCCCTGCCGCGGCCCGGTAATCCAAATGGGTTACCGGGCTGCGGGGGCTGCGGGGGTGGGCGGCCGCCCGGTCACCGGACGCGAAGCGGCCGGATCGGCGGACGGAACGCCGGCCGGACCACCGGCCGGATCACTGGCCCGTGAGACGGACCGTGCTCATGATCTTCTTGGAGGTGGCCGAGGGGATCTCGTCCTTGACCCGGTCCACCGCCACTAGCACGAAGCTGGCGTAGTCACCCTTGGCGGTCTTGAAGCTGAAGGCCAGTGCCTTGCCGTCGGTGTCGCACTTGCCGGTCTTCTTCATGCCCTTCGCGCTGGCGCTGGCGTAGTGGCCCTTCAGGCCCGACTTGCTTGTGTACGCCTTCGCCTTGGACACCTTCACCGTGCCCTTCGGGGCCTTCTGCGCGAACCCGGCCCAGACCCAGTTGCCGGCCTCGTTGCGGGCCGCCTCGGCGGTGCTCTTGGCGCCCTGGCCGCCCTTGGTGCCGGCGTCGGCGAGGCTGGTGTTCTCCGTCTCGCCGTCCTGGTTGGTGTCCGTCGTGCACCACTCCTCCTTGAGGGTGGCGGTGCCCGACATGCTGACGACCGGCATGCCGTCGTTCTTCTTGGCGTCCAGGAAGCCGCGGGAGACCGACTGCTTGTCGACCTTCCACTCCGGCGGCACGTCGAAGGCGACGCCGTACTTCGGGTTGGCCACGACCTTCCAGCCGGGGATCGACGGCGGGATGTCGCCGCCGGCCCGCGGGTTCGCGGTGGGCGACGCCGGCTGGGTCGGGGCGGCGGGCTTGTCGTCGGCCACGTCCTTCTTGCCGTCGTCCTTGTTCATGACGATGCCGGCGGTCACCGAGGCGGCGACCACCACGGCCACGGCGGCACCGATGGCGACGATCTTCGTCGTGTTGCGGCCCTTGGGCGGCTCGGGCTGCCAGGACTCGACCGTCGGCGGCTGCGGGTATCCGAACTGCCCGAACTGACCGTCCGGACCGGGCTGCTGCGGGTATCCGAACTGGCCCTCCGGGGCCGGCTGCTGCGGGTAGCCGTACGCGCCGGGCTGCGGGGCCGGCTGCTGCGGGTAGCCGTAGCCCGCCGGCGGTGCCTGCGGCGGCGTCTGCTGCGGGTAGCCGTAACCACCCGGCTGCGCCGGCTGCTGGTAGGGGTTCGGCTCCCCCGGCTGCTGGTACGGGTTCGGCTGCCCGTTCTGCGCGTTCTGCTCGCCCCCGGGCGGCTGCTGTTCTGGCCACATGGCCAGTAACCATAAGGGGGGAGGGGTGGCAGGGCTACGGCCGCCCCCGGCCAGGGTCTGGCCAATATCCGCTACTCGCGGGTAACATCCTGCTCCATGAGCGCTGATCAGATGAACGTGGGCGAACTGCTCGCCGCCACCGTGCCGATGGCCCGCACGCTGAACCTGGAGTTCCTGGAGACCACCCCGGAGCGTGCCGTCGTGCGGCTGCCGGACCAGGCCGCGTACCACAACCACGTCGGCGGCCCGCACGCCGGCGCCATGTTCACGCTGGCCGAGTCCGCGAGCGGCGCGATCGTCCTCGCCGCCTTCGGCGACCAGCTCCAGCGCGCCGTGCCGCTCGCCGTCAGGGCCGAGATCGGCTACAAGAAGCTCGCCAAGGGCGTCGTCACCGCGACCGCCACCCTCGGCCGCCCGGCAGCCGAGATCGTCGCCGAGCTCGACGCCGGCGGCCGCCCCGAGTTCCCCGTCACCATCGCGATCCAGCGCGAGGACGAGGCGGTCACCGGCGAAATGACGGTCGTCTGGACCCTCCGCCCCAACAGCTGACCCACGTCCCCCTTTCCTCCGCACGCCCGCCCGGGCACCCCGCCAGCCGGGACCCCGGGCGGGCGTGCGGCGTTTCCGGGGCGGGTCCCGCGGCTGCCCGCGACCGGCTCCGACCGGCCCGGCCGGGTCCCGTCCGACCGGACCGCGGTGCCCTGCGGCCTGGGCGACCGGTCTGCCGGGTGCCCGGACCCGCCGGTGCGTCGTGTCCCGCAGCCGGGGGGAATCCCCGGGGCGGCCGGGGCGCCTGACGTGGTCCCGGCGGCGGCTGGCGCACAGTGGCCGCGCGGCCGGCGCCTGCCCGGGCCGTGCACGCCGGATCCCGCCCGGGCCGCCGGGTCCCGCCCCGCGTCACTCCCGTACCGGGGCGGGCCGCGCGGGCAGCGTCCGGACGGCGCGGCACCGCGGGGCGGCCGCGACGTGCCGCCGACCCCGAGGAGGGACCGCCGATGAGCGAGGCCGTTTCCCGACGTTCCGCGATCCGTCTGCTCGGGGCGGCCACCGTCGCCTCCGGCATCGCCGGCTGCGCACCCCCGCCGCCCGGCCCGCAGACCGCCGCCGCCCCCGCCGAGGCCGCCCCCGCCGTCCGCCGGGCCGCCCGCCCCGGCAGCGAGGCCCGCGTCGAAGCCCTGATCGAACGCCTCACGATCGACGAGAAGATCCGCGTCCTGCACGGCGACCGCGACCCCGCCCCGCTCGGCCAGGCCGGCTACCTCCCCGGCGTGCCCCGCCTCGGCATCCCGCCGCTGCGGCTCGCCGACGGGCCCGCCGGCGTCCGCGTGGCCCGACCGGCCACCGCCCTGCCCGCGCCCGTCCTCCTCGCCTCCGCCTTCGACCCCGCCCTCGCCCGCGAGTACGGCCGGGTCATCGGCCGCGAAGGCCGCGCCCTCGGCCAGGACGTCCTCCTGTCGCCCATGGTCAACCTGATCCGCACCCCGTACGCCGGACGGAACTTCGAGACCTTCTCCGAGGACCCCCGCCTCACCGCCGACCTCGTCGCCGAGATGATCCGCGGCATCCAGGAGGAAGGCCTGATCGCCACCGTCAAGCACTTCGCCCTCAACAACCAGGAGGAGGGCCGCACCACCGTCGACGTCATCGCCGGCGAGCAGACCCTGCACGAGACCGAGCTGCGCGGCTTCGAAGCAGCCGTCGACGCCGGCGTGGGCGCCGTGATGGGCGCGTACAACAAGGTCAACGGCACCCACGCGTGCGAGAACAAGCCCCTCCTCGACGACCTGCTGCGCAACCGCTGGGGCTTCGCCGGCTGGGTCATGTCCGACTGGGACGCCACCCACAGCACGGCCCGCGCCCTCGGCGCCGGACTCGACATGGAGATGCCCGGCGGCCGGCACTACGGCGACGCACTCAAGACGGCCGTCACCGCCGGATCGGTCCCGATCGCCGGCGTCGACCGCGCGGTGCGCCGCATCCTCACCACCCTCGACCGCTTCGGCCTCCTCGACGGCACCCCGCCGCCCCGGCCCGCCCGCGACCCCGCCGCGGGCGCCGACGTCGCCCGCAGGATCGCCGAGGCGGGCGCCGTGCTGCTGCGCAACGAACGCGGCACCCTCCCGCTCGCCGCCCCCGCCGCCCGCGCCCTGGCCGTTATCGGACCCACCGGCAGCGTGCCGTTCGTCAGCGGGGGCGGCAGCGCCCACGTCGTCCCCGACCGCGCCGACAGCCCCTTCACCGCCCTCACCGCCCGCGCCGCCGGCGCCGCGAAGGACGCCCGGGTCACCCGGGCCCTCGGCGAGGACCTCTACGGCCGCCCCCTGCCCGCCGCCACCCTGGCCCCCGCCACGGACCTCGACGACCGGCAGGTGCCCGCCGGCCGCACCTGGGCCTGGGAGGGCACCCTCACCCTGCCCGCCGAGGACGAATGGACGCTGATCGTCCACTACACCGGCAAGCGGCCGGCCGTCCGCCTCGACGGGGCCGAACTGTTCCCCGTACGCGCGGGCGTGGCCGAGTACTTCGCCGGCGGGCTGCTCGCCGCCGCCGCCGACGGACTCACCGTCCGCCGCGCCACGGTCAAGCTCGCGCCCGGCCCCCACCGGCTCGCCGTCCGGGCCGACGGCGGGACCACCGGCCAGCGCTTCCGGCTGCGCCACACCAGCCGGGCGAGCCGCGCCGAGGACCTCGCCACCGCCGTGCGCACCGCCAAGGCCGCCCACAGCGTCGTGCTCTTCGCCTACGAGGACGCCACCGAGGGCCGCGACCGCACCACCCTCGCCCTGCCCGGCGCCCAGCAGCAGCTGATCGAGGCCGTCACCGCCGCCAACCCGCGCACCACGGTCGTCCTCAACACCTCGTCCAGCACCGCCATGCCCTGGCTCGCGAAGACGGGCGCCGTCCTGCAGATGTACTACCCGGGCCAGGAGGGTGCGGCCGCCACCGCCGCCGTCCTCTTCGGCGACGCCGACCCCGGCGGCCGCCTCACCCAGACCTTCCCCGCCTCCGACACCCGGCACCCCGTCGCCGGCGACCCGCTCCGCTACCCCGGCGTAGGCGGCCGGCAGGAGTACACCGAGGGGGTGCACGTCGGGCACCGCTGGTACGACGCGCAGCGGGTGGCACCGCTGTTCCCGTTCGGGCACGGGCTCTCGTACACCACGTTCGGCTACGAGAAGCCGGCCGTCCGCCCCGACGGGGACGGGCTGCGCGTCGAGTTCACCGTACGGAACACCGGCCGCCGGGCCGGTACGGACGTCGCGCAGGTGTACCTGGGGCCCTCGCCCGACCTGCGCCTCGACCAGCCGGTCCGGCTGCTCGCCGGCTACCGTCGGCTCACCCTCGCCCCCGGCGCGGCCCGGCGCGTCGCCGTCGTGATCGACGCCCGCACCCTGTCGTCCTGGGACCCAGGACGGCACGGCTGGGTACGGGGCACCGGGCGGCGGGTGGTGCAGATCGGCCGCTCCTCCAGGGACCTTCCGCTGCGGGCCGAGGCGCTGGTACGGGCCACCGGCGGAGGCTGACGGGGCACGCGGAGCGGGTAGGCTGCCCAGCCGTGCGCCGCGCGGGCGCACAGGGACGCGGGAGGACCCGGCAGTGCACATCCAGGACTGGCTCGAAACCGTACCGGCGGTCGCCGTCTACCTGCTGGTCGGCGTGGTCATCGGACTGGAGAGCCTGGGCATTCCGCTGCCCGGCGAGATCATCCTCGTCAGCTCCGCGCTGCTCGCCTCGCAGCACGGCGACATCGACCCGGTGATCCTCGGCGCCTGCGCCACGGCCGGCGCGATCATCGGCGACTCGATCGGGTACGCGATCGGGCGCAAGGGCGGACGGCCGCTGCTGGCCCGGCTCGGCAAGCGGTTCCCGAAGCACTTCGGGGAGCAGAACATCGCGATGGCCGAGCGGTCCTTCCAGAAGTGGGGCATGTGGGCGGTCTTCTTCGGCCGCTTCGTGGCCCTGCTGCGGATCTTCGCCGGGCCGCTGGCCGGGGTCCTGCAGATGCCGTACTGGAAGTTCTTCATCGCCAACGTCTTCGGCGGGATCCTGTGGGCCGGCGGCACCACGGCCGTCATCTACTACGTCGGCGTCGTGGCGGAGGCCTGGCTGAAGCGGTTCTCCTGGCTGGGGCTGGTGCTGGCGGTGCTGATCGGTGTGACGTCGATGCTGGTGCTGAAGAAGAAGGCGCGGAAGGCTGCGGCCGCCGCGTCCCCCGAACCGGTCTCCGACCCCGTCCCGGTCCCCGCGGGCACGTCCGACTGACCCGCCCCGCCCCTGCCCCTGCCGCCGAGCCGCAAAGACCTGGGCTCTGCCCCGGACCCCGCACCTCAATAGGCGGCGGGGCTGGATTTCCGGGGCTCTGCCCTGGCCCGGGGGTAGCGGGCGGGCCCGGTCCGGGCGGCGCGCCTCTGCCTGCGGGCAGGGGGCGTATGCCAGCTCGTCCGGCGTTTGAGGACCGGGGTGCGGGGCGGAGCCCCGAAATCCAGCTCCGCCGGCGCTTGGGGCGCGGGGTCCGGGGCGGAGCCCCGTGGGTCAGGGCTGCGGGGTCACGTCCGCGCGATGCTGCTTCGCCAGCTCCACGTACATCGCCGCGTTGACGCGAAGCCCCTCCCGCTCCTCGTCCGTCAACGCCCGCCGCACCTTCGCCGGCACCCCCGCCACCAGCGACCCCGGCGGCACCACCATCCCCTGCGGCACCAACGCCTGCGCCGCGACCAGCGAGCCCGCCCCGATGACCGCCCCGTTCAGGACGGTCGCGCCCATCCCGATCAGGCAGTCGTCCTCGACCGTGCAGCCGTGCACGACCGCGTTGTGGCCGATGGACACCCGCTCGCCGACCGTCACCGGGAAGCCGGGGTCCACATGGAGCGTGCAGTTGTCCTGCACGTTGCTGTCCGCACCGAGGCTGATGGGGCCGCAGTCGCCCCGCAGCACCGCCGAGTACCAGACGCTCGAACCGGCGGCGAGCGTGACGTCGCCCACCACCACGGACGTCGGCGCGGTGAACGCCTCCGGGTCCACCTGCGGGCTCTTGCCGCCGACACCGGCGACGAGCGCCCGGTCCGCCTGACTGCTGGTCATGGTCTCTCCTCTTCGTACACACGCTGCGCGCCCCCAGCACCGTAGGGCACGGGCCGTCGCGCACCGACGATGGGGTGAAGATCACAGGCCGGTCGGCCGGACGCACCACGCCGTGCGGACTACCGTGGCCGGGTGCCGAAGAACCAGAACACGTTCTCATCCCTGGCCGCCTGGCGGCGACGGGCCGCCTCACGCGCCGCCCACGCCGGGTGGCGCTGGATGCAGCGGGCCGGGTCGATCTCCGCGCAGACGCCGGGGCGGCTGCGGTTCGGCGCGATCGGCGCCGGCACCCGGCTGGCCTTCCCGCAGGGCACGGTCTTCGGCGAGGAGTGGATCCACCTCGGCAGCTGCTGCATCATCGCCGAGCAGGTCACGCTGACCGCGGGCATGATGCCCGGGCTCGACCTGGGGCTGGAGCCGGTGCTCGTGCTGGGGGACGGGGTGGTGCTCGGGCGCGGCAGCCACGTCATCGCCGACAGCCGGATCTCCATCGGGTCCGACACGTTCTGCGGACCCGGGGTGTACATCACCTCCACGAACCACAGCTACGACGATCCCGACGAGCCGGTCGGCCGGCAGTGGCCGCGCAGTGCGCCGGTGGAGATCGGGCCGGGGTGCTGGCTGGGCACCGGGGCGGTCATCCTGCCGGGGGCGAGGCTGGGGCGGAACGTCGTGGTCGCGGCGGGGTCCGTGGTCCGGGGCGAGGTGCCCGACCACGCCGTCGTCGCCGGCGCGCCGGCGCGGATCGTGCGCCGCTACGACCCCGACCAGGGGTGGCAGCCGCCGCTCCGCACCCCTGCCCCCGTCCCGATCCCCTCCCACGTCACCCCCGACCAACTGATCGCCCTCGCCGAAGCGGAGCGCCTGGGCCGGCTCCCGACACCGTGACGGCCTCCGGCCTCCGCCGCGACCCCGTCGGTCTCTCGTACCTCCGCCGCGATCCGGCGGCCTCTCGAACCTCCGGCCGTGACCCGGCGGGCTCTTGCCTTGCGCCTTGACCTGACGGGCTTGCCGCCTTCGCGGTGAACGGCGCGCGGGGGAATCCCAGCCCCTGCGGCGCTTGAGACCCCGCGGGGGCACATCCAGCCTCTCCGGCGTTTGAGGAGCGGGTCTGGGCGGTGCCCGGGGGCTGGCGTCGCACCTCCAGCCTCTCCGGCGTTTGAGGAGCGGGTCTGGGCGGTGCCCGGGGGCTGGCGCCGCCATCCCCAGCCCCTCCGGCGTTTGAGGAGCCGGTCC
>NZ_JAJAUZ010000050.1 GCF_020532645.1 Streptomyces bambusae | reverse complement strand
GGACAACTGAGCCGGGGCGGGTTCCCACCCGCCCGGCCTCCTCCCCCGCAGCAGACAGGCGGGCACGCAGTACGCACACCAAGGCCCCGCCCGGTCACACCGGGCGGGGCCTCGGCCTTCCCCAGGACACCCGCACCCGCCGGGCTCCCGGGTAAGCCCCTCAACGGCGGCCCCTCAGGTCCGCCACCCGGGCCCGGTCGCCCGGGTCCGCCAGGGCCGCGGCGCGCAGCTGGGCGGCCGCGCCGGTGCGCCGCTGGACCGGCAGCGGGGACTCCCGCCGGGCCGGGCGGCGACCGCCGGGCAGACCCTCGCCGGTGCCCGGCGGGCCGGACTGGAGGCCCGAACCGGCCGCCACGGCGATCTGCACCCCCTGGTCGGCGAGCGCCTGCAGCTCGCTCTGCGCCCGGTCGTCGTGCGGCGGCGGCTCGTCGGTGACGAGCCGGGTGATGAATTCCGTGGGCACCGTCTGGAACATGGTGTCGGTGCCCAGCTTGGTGTGGTCCGCGAGGACCACCACCTCGGCGGCCGCCTGCACCAGGGCCCGGTCCACGCTCGCCGACAGCATGTTGGACGTGGAGAGTCCGCGTTCGGCGGTCAGGCCGCTGCCCGACAGGAAGGCCCGGGAGACCCGCAGCCCCTGGAGGGACTGCTCGGCCCCGCTGCCCACCAGGGCGTAGTTGGACCCGCGCAGGGTCCCGCCCGTCATCACCACTTCCACCCGGTTGGCGTGCGCGAGGGCCTGGGCGACGAGCAGCGAGTTGGTGACCACGGTGAGTCCGGGCACCCGCGCGAGCCGGCGGGCCAGCTCCTGGGTGGTGGTGCCCGCGCCGACGACAACGGCCTCGCCTTCTTCGACGAGGCCGGCCGCGACATCGGCGATGGCGGTCTTCTCCGCCGTCGCGAGATGGGATTTCTGCGGAAAGCCGGACTCCCGCGTGAAACCGCCCGGCAATACCGCACCGCCGTGTCGGCGGTCGAGGAGTCCTTCTGCCTCCAGCGCCCGCACGTCGCGCCGTACGGTCACTTCTGAGGTCTGGACGACGCGGGCGAGCTCCCGGAGCGACACCGCTCCGTTCGCTCGCACCATTTCGAGGATCAATTGGCGACGTTCAGCAGCGAACACGAAACTGACAGTAACCCCAACGACCGTCTGCGTTCAGCTCCTTGCGCCGGATTACAGGAATTGTCCGTACGGCAGGGCCGGTAGTGGTATACGCGCGGACAGCGACGGGCCGCCGGATCCCGGCGGCCCGTCGGCCCGTCTCAATGCCCTTGCCGCCGACGGCGGTTCGGCGCGGCTCAGGCCTCGCCGGTGGCCTTGCGGGTGTGGAGCTGGCGGGCGACCTCCGCGATCGAACCCGACAGCGAGGGGTACACCGTGAACGCGTTTGCGATCTGCTCCACGGTCAGGTTGTTGTCGACCGCGATCGAGATGGGATGGATCAGTTCGCTCGCGCGCGGGGAGACGACCACGCCGCCGACCACGATGCCGGTGCCGGGGCGGCAGAACAGCTTCACGAAGCCGTCCCGGATGCCCTGCATCTTGGCCCGCGGGTTGCGCAGCAGCGGGAGCTTCACGACCCGCGCCTCGATCTTGCCCGCGTCCACGTCGGCCTGGGTGTAGCCGACGGTCGCGATCTCCGGGTCGGTGAAGACGTTCGAGGAGACCGTCTTCAGGTTGAGCGGGGCCACCGCGTCGCCGAGGAAGTGGTACATCGCGATCCGGCCCTGCATGGCGGCCACCGAGGCCAGCGCGAAGACGCCCGTCACGTCACCGGCCGCGTACACGCCCGGGGAGGTGGTGCGGGAGACCTTGTCGGTCCAGATGTGGCCGGACTCCTTGAGCTTGACCCCGGACTCCTCCAGGTTCATGTCCGCGGTGTTCGGGATCGCGCCGACCGCCATCAGGCAGTGCGTACCGGAGATGACCCGGCCGTCGGCGAGGGTCACCTCGACCCGGTCCCCGACCCGCTTGGCGGACTCGGCGCGGGCCCGCGAGATGACGTTCATGCCGCGGCGGCGGAAGACGTCCTCCAGGACGGCGGCCGCGTCCGGGTCCTCGCCGGGCAGCACGCGGTCGCGGGAGGAGACGAGGGTGACGCGGGAGCCGAGGGCCTGGTAGGCGCCGGCGAACTCGGCGCCGGTGACACCGGAGCCGACCACGATGAGCTCCTCGGGGAGCTCCTCCAGGTCGTAGACCTGGGTCCAGTTGAGGATCCGCTCGCCGTCGGGCTGCGCGTCGGGGATCTCGCGGGGGTGGCCACCGGTCGCGATCAGCACGGCGTCGGCGGTCAGGATGGTCTCGGTGCCGTCGGCGGCGGTCACGATGACGTCGCGGGTGCCGTCGATGCCCTGCGGGCCGCCCAGCCGGCCGCGGCCGCGCATCACACGGGCGCCGGCCCGGGTCACGGAGGCGGTGATGTCGTGGGACTGGGCGAGCGCGAGGCGCTTCACACGCCGGTTGACCTTGCCGAGGTCCACGCCGACCACGCGCGCCGACTGCTCCAGCGGCGGGGTGTCGTCGGCCACGATGATGCCGAGCTCCTCGTACGAGGAGTCGAAGTTCGTCATCACCTCGGCCGTCGCGATGAGCGTCTTCGACGGTACGCAGTCGGTCAGCACCGACGCCCCGCCCAGACCGTCGCAGTCGACGACGGTCACCTCCGCGCCGAGCTGGGCACCTACGAGCGCCGCCTCATACCCGCCGGGTCCGCCGCCGATGATCACGATCCGGGTCACGAAAAGTCCGCCTCACGTCTACCCGGCCGGCTGCCGCCCCGGCCGGTGGTCCGGGGGGTGTCCCCGGGGGATGCATTCCGCTCTCATTGTCCCGCACGCGCCAAGGTGCTTCATCCAGGGCGGCCGCGCGCCGGGCCCGCGGCCGGTCCGGAGCCGGGTCCCGGCCGGGAGCCGGGGCCTGGGCCCGCCACGCCCGGCCCTCCCGTACCCTCGATCCCATGTCGCTCTACGCCGCGTACGCCGGCAACCTCGACGCGCGGCTGATGACGCGCCGCGCTCCGCACTCCCCGCTGCGTGGCACGGGCTGGATCAACGACTGGCGGCTCACCTTCGGGGGCGAGCAGATGGGCTGGGAGGGTGCCCTCGCCACGATCGTCGAAGCCCCGCGCTCCCAGGTGTTCGTCGCCCTCTACGACATCGCACCGCTCGACGAGGACTCCATGGACCGGTGGGAGGGCGTCGGGCTCGACATCTACCGCCGGATGCGGCTGCGCGTGCACACCCTGGACGGCGAGGAGGCCGCCTGGGTGTACGTGCTCAACGGCTACGAGGGCGGCCTGCCCTCGGCCCGCTACCTGGGTGAGATCGCCGACGCCGCCGAGTCCGCCGGCGCCCCGCACGACTACGTGATGGAGCTGCGCAAGCGCCCCTGCTGAGGCCGGTCAGCAGGCGGCCCGGGAACCGTCTCCGGACCCCTTGCGGAGCCGTCCCCGAACCCGCCTGCGGACAATTCGTCGGAAACGACAAGGCAACGATCCGAACACCGTGAGCTGTGCCATCTACGCGCGTAGGGATTGAGCGGCTACCCTCGTCCGCGTGAACGCATCTGCTACCGACCCCCATGCCTCCGCCGCTGCCGCAGCGGCACGCCTGCGCGAGCTCACCGGCGCCGAAACCCACGACGTCGCCCTCGTGATGGGCTCCGGCTGGGCGCCCGCCGCCGAGGCCCTCGGCGCCCCCGAGGCCGAGTTCCAGGTGACCGAGCTGCCCGGCTTCCCCCCGGCCGCCGTCGAAGGACACGGCGGCAAGGTCCGCTCGTACAAGATCGGCGACAAGCGCGCACTGGTCTTCCTCGGCCGGACCCACTACTACGAGGGCCGCGGCGTCGCCGCCGTCGCCCACGGCGTCCGCACCGCCGTCGCCGCCGGCTGCAAGACCGTCGTCCTGACCAACGGCTGCGGCGGCCTGCGCGAGGGCATGCGCCCCGGCCAGCCGGTCCTGATCAGCGACCACATCAACCTGACGGCCACCTCGCCCATCATCGGCGCGAACTTCGTGGACCTCACCGACCTGTACTCGCCGCGTCTGCGCGCCCTGTGCAAGGAGATCGACGAGACCCTCGAAGAGGGCGTCTACGTGCAGTTCCCCGGCCCGCACTACGAGACCCCGGCCGAGATCAACATGATCCGCGTCATGGGCGCCGACCTGGTCGGCATGTCCACGGTCCTGGAGGCCATCGCGGCCCGTGAGGCCGGCGCCGAGGTCCTGGGCATCTCCCTCGTCACCAACCTGGCCGCGGGCCTGTCCGGCGAGCCGCTGAACCACGAGGAGGTCCTGCAGGCCGGCCGCGACTCGGCCGCCCGCATGGGCGAGCTGCTGACCCGGGTCCTCGACCGGATCTGAGCCGGACCACCCGTACGGAAAGGGAACCAGTGCAGGACGATCTGATCGCACGCGCCCGGGCCTGGCAGGCGGAGGACCCGGACCCGGAGACCGCCGCCGAGCTCGGCCGGCTGATCGACGCCGCGGACACCCCCGCGGGCGCCGCCGAACTCGCGGACCGGTTCGCCGGCACCCTCCAGTTCGGCACCGCGGGCCTCCGCGGCGAGCTGGGCGCGGGCCCGATGAGGATGAACCGCTCGGTGGTCATCCGGGCCGCCGCCGGCCTCGCGGCCTACCTGAAGGCCCAGGGCCACGACGGCGGGCTCGTCGTGGTCGGCTACGACGCGCGGTACAAGTCCGCGGACTTCGCCCGCGACACGGCCGCCGTGATGACGGGCGCCGGGCTGCGCGCCGCCGTCCTGCCCCGACCGCTGCCCACGCCGGTCCTCGCGTACGCGATAAGGCACCTGGGTGCCGTCGCCGGCGTCGAGGTCACCGCCAGCCACAACCCGCCCCGGGACAACGGCTACAAGGTGTACCTGGGCGACGGCTCGCAGATCGTCTCGCCCGCGGACGCGGAGATCGCCGCCGAGATCGCGGCGGTGGGCCCGCTCGCGGACGTCCCGCGCCCCGGCGACGGCTGGCAGCAGCTCGGCGACGAGGTCCTGGAGGCCTACCTGGCGCGGACGGACGCCGTCCTGACGCCGGGTTCGGCGCGCGGCGTGCGGACCGTGTACACGGCCATGCACGGCGTCGGCAAGGACGTGGTGCTGGCCGCGTTCGCCCGCGCCGGCTTCCCGGAGCCGGTGCTGGTGGCCGAGCAGGCCGAGCCCGACCCGGCGTTCCCCACGGTGGCGTTCCCCAACCCGGAGGAGCCGGGGGCCATGGACCTGGCCTTCGCGAAGGCCGCCGAGACCGGCCCGGACATCGTGATCGCGAACGACCCGGACGCCGACCGCTGCGCGGTGGCCGTTCCCACCGACTCCGTCGACGGCAGTGCCGCGGGCGGCTGGCGGATGCTGCGCGGTGACGAGGTGGGCGCCCTGCTGGCCGCGCACCTGGTGCACAAGGGCGCGTCGGGCGTGTTCGCGGAGTCGATCGTGTCCTCGTCGCTGCTGGGACGGATCGCCGAGGCGGCGGGCGTCGGCTACGCGGAGACGCTGACCGGCTTCAAGTGGATCTCCCGCGTGGAGGGCCTGCGGTACGGCTACGAGGAGGCGCTGGGCTACTGCGTCGACCCCGAGGGAGTCCGCGACAAGGACGGCATCACGGCCGCCCTGCTGGTGGCCGAGCTGGCCTCCGAGCTCAAGGAGCAGGGCCGGACGCTGACCGACCTGCTGGACGACCTGGCGATGGCCCACGGCCTGCACGCCACCGACCAGCTGTCGGTGCGGGTGCAGGACCTGTCGGTGATCGCCGACGCGATGCAGGCGCTGCGCGAGCGGCCGCCGGCCTCGCTGGCGGGGCTGCGGGTGGTGTCGGCCGAGGACCTGTCGCTGGGTTCCGCGGCGCTGCCGCCCACCGACGGGCTGCGCTACCACCTGGAGGGCGAGTACAAGGCCCGGGTGATCGTCCGCCCGAGCGGCACCGAGCCCAAGCTCAAGTGCTACCTGGAGGTCGTGGTCCCGGTCGCCGAGGCCTCCGGGCTGGCGTCGGCCCGCACCCGCGGCCAGGAGGTCCTGGACGCGGTCAAGAAGGACCTGGCGGCCGCGGCGGGCATCTGACCCGCCGCGCAGCGCACCCGAAAGCCCCCGGAGCACCGTCCCGGGGGCCTTCGGACGTCTCCGGCCCCGACCGGCCGGCCGGCCCCGGGCGTCAGTTCGCGGCGTAGACGCGGGCGGCGAACTCCGCCATCGCCTCGTCGCTGAGGTTCTTCGCCAGGTTCGCCTCCGTGATCATGCCGACCAGGCGGTGGCCGTTGACCACGTCGATGACCGGCAGCCGCTTGATCTGGTGGACCTCCATGGTGTCCACGGCCTCGTTGGCGTCGGCCTCCGCGTCCACCCAGTGCAGGACACCCGCCATCGAGCCGGCCGTCACGTCCGCCGGGTTCATGCCCTCGGCGCAGCACTTCACCACGATGTCGCGGTCGGTGATCATGCCCTTGAGGCGTTCGTCCGACCCGCAGATGGGCAGGGCGCCCACGCCCAGGTCACGCATCATCCGCGCGGCGTCCAGCAGGCTCTGCTCCTCGCGCACGCACTGAACCCCGGCGGTCATCATGTCCCGGGCCCGCAGTCTCTTGTCCATGGCGTCTCCTCCGCTCCGTTCCCGTGCCGTGCTGTGGGGGTTGCCCCTACAGAGCACAGCACGGGACGGGCCGCGGCGCGCGCCGGGAGCGCTCCGGGGCCGTGCCCGCCCGGTCAGGCCGCCGGCGGCTCGGGCTTGAGGATCGCGAAGGGCGCGCCCGCGGGGTCCAGCAGCCAGGCCATCCGCCCGACGCCCTCCATGGTCGCGGCGGGCATCAGCACCGAGCCGCCGGCGCCCTCGGTCCGGGCGACGGTCTCGTCCGCGTCGGCGACGGCGAAGTACGGGATCCAGCGGTGCGGCGCGTTGTCGCCGCCGATGTCGTCGGGGGCCACGCCGCCGAAGGAGGCGTCCTCCTGGTCTCCGTCGGCCGTGGACAGCACCCGGTACGTCATCCCGCCGGGCACGTCCATGTCGGCGTGCCGCCACCCGAACAGGCTCCGGTAGAAGGCGGTGGAGGCCTCCGGGTCGGAGGCCATCAGCTCCACCCAGACCAGCGTGTCGTCCTCGGAGGTGCGTTCCAGGCCGGCGGTCTTCCCGGCCTGCCAGACGGCGAAGTCGGCGCCGTCCGGGTCGGTGTACTGGGCGAACCAGCCCTCCCCCATGACGTCCATGGGCTCGACCCGCACCCGGCCGCCGCCGTCGCGCACCGCCTGCGTGGTGGCCTGGACGTCGGGGCTGCCGAAGTAGACGGTCCAGGCGGGCTTGGCGCCCTCCTCGGTCAGCGGGCCGACGGCCGCGACGGTCCGGCCGCCCTTGCGGAAGAACCGGTAGTCGCCGCCCTCGGGA
Source organism: Streptomyces bambusae (assembly GCF_020532645.1). Lineage (GTDB taxonomy): Bacteria > Actinomycetota > Actinomycetes > Streptomycetales > Streptomycetaceae > Streptomyces > Streptomyces bambusae. Next base: position 48,291 of record NZ_JAJAUZ010000050.1, on the reverse strand, counting down.
CCGGAGCTGACGGCCTCCCAGCCGAACACGGCCCGGTAGAAGGCGGCGGAGGCGTCGACGTCCGGGCTGCCGAGGTCGAGCCAGGCCGGCGAACCGGTGGTGAAGTCGGTGCTGAGCATGGGCGGGGTCCCTTGTCTGTGCGCGGGAAGACACGGTCCAGCCCACCTTGGCGGAGCGCCCCCGCCGCCGCCCGGCGCCGCGCCGTCAGGGGCGCCGGGAGGCGCCCGGCGACGGCGTGGGGCGGACGATCTCGCCCAGTGTGGGCACCGCCTCGGGGCGGGCCCGTACCGCCGCCGTGCACTCCCAGGCGCGCGGCGGGTCGGCGTCGGGGCCGCCCAGCACGACCGGGCCGGGGCCGCCGGTCAGCGGGGTGCCGGCCAGCGTGCACACGATCTGCGCGAGCGCCAGCGGCGGCAGGTCTTCCGGCTTGCGGCTCAGCCGCAAGGTGCCGGCCGGGTCGCCGGCCCGCGGGGCCGTCACCGACAGCCCGTCCGGCACGCCGGTGGTGAACCCGGCGTCCCGCTCCGCGGCCGACAGCGGCCGCTCCAGCTCGGCGAGCAGGGCCTGCGCGACCGGCACGCGGGTGGCGCGTACCGGCCGCTTCTCGGAGAGGTGGACGACCCGCTCGATGCCGACGAGCTGCGAACCGCAGACCATCTCGACCGTGGCCCGCAACCCGTCGGCGGCACCCGACGTGTTGCGGGCGGGCTTGTCGCAGGAGACCCGCGAGGGCGCCGCGCCCACGTCGACGGGGACCGTGGTGGCCCGGATGCCGCAGCCGCCGGCCAGCGCCGCGGGCAGCAGGAGCAGTGCGGCCGCCCACCATGTTCTCTTCACGCCCCCGCCTCCGCTGCGGTGAGGTCCGCCGGCAGCCGCAGGGTGAACAGCGCCCCGCCCTCGGGGGAGTTCTCGGCGGTGATGTCGCCGCCGTGGATGTGCGCGTTCTCCATCGCGATGGACAGGCCCAGACCGCTGCCGTCCGATTTCGGCCGCGAGGCGCTGGCCTTGTAGAACCGGTCGAAGACGTGCGGGAGCACGTCCTCGGGGATGCCCGGCCCGTTGTCCTTGACCGCGATCACCAGCGTCGATTCCTCCGTGCGCACCGACACCCGTACCGGCGAGCCGCCGTGCTTGAGGGCGTTGCCGATCAGGTTGGCGAGGATCACGTCGAGCCGGCGCGGGTCCAGCCGCGCCACGATCCCGCGCTCCGCGTCGAGTTCGACGGCGTCCAGCCAGGCGCGCGCGTCGATGCAGGCGGTGACCTGGTCGGCGACGTCCACGTCGTCCAGGACCAGCCGGGCCGTGCCGGCGTCGAACCGGGTGACCTCCATCAGGTTCTCCACCAGGTTGTTCAGCCGGCGGGTCTCGCTGACGACCAGTTCCACCGCGGGGGCGATCATCGGGTCGAGCCCGTCGATCTCCTCCTCCAGCACCTCGGTGACCGCCGTGAGGGCGGTCAGCGGGGTCCGCAGCTCGTGCGACATGTCGGCGACGAACCGGCGGCTGGACTCCTCGCGGGCGCTCATGTCCGCGACCTTCTTCTCCAGCGCGGCCGCCGCCAGGTTGAACGTGTGCGACAGGTCGGCGAGTTCGTCGTTCCCGGACACGTCGAGCCGGGTGTCGAGCTCGCCCTCGCCGAGCCGCCGGGCCGCGTCCCCGAGCCGCTGCACGGGCTTGAGGACGGTGGTGGCGGCGGCCTGCGCGAGCAGCGCCGAGCCGAGCAGCGCCAGCGCGGTGGCGATGCACAGCGACCAGGCCAGCGCGTTGAGGTCCGCCCGCTCGGTGGCGAGGGACTTGTACATGTAGCCGGTGGGCCCGCCGCCGACGATCCGGGTGCCGCCGACCAGGTACGGGTTGCCGTTCGGCTTGGTCCGCTGCCAGTACATGTGGAACGGGGCGTCGTTGGCGGCGGTGACCTTCTGCTGCTCGGCGACCGCGTCCTGGAGGGACTTGGGCACGTCGGACAGCCTGAAGGAGTCCGGGCCGGCCGATCCGAAGACCTTGCGGCCGTCCTTCTTCTCCTCGACGAGGAGCACGCTGTAGCCGGGGCTGGAGCCGGCCATCAGCTCGGCGGTGCGCTGGAGTTCCTCCGGCGTCGGGTCGGCCGGCAGGGCGGCGGCCCGGTTCTGCATCTCCTGCCGGAAGTCCCCGAGCGCCGCGTCCTGCGTACGGCTGAGCACGGCCTCCCGGTTGAGCCAGTACGCGATTCCCGACGCGGACACCGCGGCGGTCAGCGCGACCAGCCCGAACACGACTATGAGCCGCAGCCGGAGACTGGTCCAGCGGCGGCCCGCGAGAACGGCCCGCTTCACTGCGGGGAGTCCAGGCGGTAGCCGACACCGCGCACGGTGCGGATCAGCGTCGGCGAGGACGGCACGTCCTCGACCTTCGCCCGCAGCCGCTGGACACAGGCGTCCACCAGCCGGGAGTCGCCGAGGTAGTCGTGCTCCCAGACCAGCCGCAGCAGCTGCTGGCGCGACAGGGCCTGGCCGGGGCGGCGGCTGAGTTCCAGCAGCAGCCGCAGCTCGGTCGGGGTGAGCTGGAGGTCCTCGCCGTTCTTGGTGACCGTCATCGCGGAACGGTCGATCACCAGGGAACCGAAGGTGGCGGAGTCGCTCGACTCGCGCTCGCCGCGGCGCAGCACGGCGCGGATCCGGGCGTCCAGCACCCGGCCCTGCACGGGCTTGACCACATAGTCGTCGGCGCCGGACTCCAGTCCGACCACCACGTCGATGTCGTCGCTGCGCGCGGTCAGCAGGATGATCGGCAGCTGGTCGGTGCGGCGGATGCGGCGGCACACCTCGAAGCCGTCGATCCCGGGCAGCATCACGTCCAGCACGATCAGGTCCGGCCGCTGCTCCTTGAGCAGCTTCAGCCCGTCCTCTCCGGTCGCCGCGGTGGCCACACGGTGGCCCTGACGGGACAGGGAGAGTTCGAGCGCCGTGCGGATGGCGTCGTCGTCCTCGATCAGCAACAGGAAAGGCACGCCGACATTCTGTCCCATGCCCGCGGGTGCCGGAGCGGGGGCGGTCGCCACCGTTCGCTGTGACAGTGCTGTGACAGTCGGCGGACACCCCGGTTAAGTCCCGCGGGCAGTCTTTTCCCATCGGCAACAGCCGGTTCCACGGCAGACCACGACGGGGGCGCGAGATGAACACGCTGCACAGCACCAGCACCAGCGCCGTTGTCACGCGGCTGCACGATGTGAACCGCCGGGCGGGTGTCCGCGTCGCACCGGTCACCCGCACCCGGCCGACCCACAAGGTGGCGATCGACGCCACCGCGTACACCGTGCCCGCGCAGCGCACCCCGTCGGCTGCCTCGGAGGCCGAGTTCACCGCCTACGTGCAGGAGCGTCGGGCGGCGCTCTTCGCGACGGCCTACCACCTGACCGGCGACCGGTACGAGGCCGAGGACCTGCTGCAGAGCGCGCTGTTCTCGACGTACCGGGCCTGGGACCGGATCAGCGACAAGGCGGCGGTCGGCGGCTACCTGCGCCGGACGATGACGAACCTGCACATCAGTGCGTGGCGCCGGCGGAAGCTGAACGAGTACCCGACCGAGGAGCTGCCGGAGACGGCGGGCGAGACGGACGCGATGAAGGGCACCGAGCTGCGCACGGTGCTGTGGCAGGCGCTGTCGAAGCTGCCGGAGCCGCAGCGCACGATGCTGGTGCTGCGCTACTACGAGGGCCGTACGGACCCGGAGATCGCCGAGATCCTGGACATCAGCGTCGGCACGGTGAAGTCGAGCATCTGGCGCTCGCTGCGCCGGCTGCGCGACGACGAGTCGCTGAGCTTCGGCGAGACCGAGGCGGACTCGTTCGGGGAGCTGGTCGCCTAGGGGCGGCGGAGAACCACAAGGCCCGAAGGGGACCGTCTCGCGGGGGTGGGACGGAGGGCCATGGGGGATGAGAGCGGGATCAGACGGTCGGGGGTCCGTCTGGTCCCGCTCTCGCGTGTTCCGGGGGCGGTGTGACCGCGGTCCGGGCGCTCGGGCCCGGACCGCGGTCACACCGCGGCGTTCTCGCGGGGGACGGCCGCCCGGTGCCGGCCGGCGGCCGCGGCGGCGAGCCGGCCCAGTGCCTCGTCGCGGGCGCAGGCGTGGGCGCCGAGCGCGACGTGCCGGGCGACGATGCCGCGCTCGGCGCGCATCAGCCGCCAGCCGCGGCGCACCAGGAACAGCACCGACTTGCGGCCCTCGCGCAGGTCGCGCAGGAGGCGGCGGCGGAACGTGGTGCCCGGGCTGCCGCGCAGGCAGATGGCGTCGGCGAGCAGGCCGAGTTCCTGGCAGCGGGCGGCGATGTCGGCGGCGAAGATGCCCTCGGCGATGAACAGCGGGGTGCGGCCGATGTCGAGGGTCTCGGCTCCGGTGCGGGAGCTGGTCGAGATGTCGTAGACGGGCACCTCGGTGCGGCCGGTCCGGCACAGCGCGGCGACGGCGGCGACGGCCGTGTCGGCGTCCCAGGAGCGGGGCGAGTCCCAGTCGATGTCGGAGCTGCCTTCGACCGTGGGGAGGGTGGGGTCGTCGCCCTCCTTGTAGAAATCGTCGAGTCGCAGCACGGGCAGGCCGCTGCGGGCGGCCAGCGAGGACTTTCCGGACCCTGACGGACCGGTCAGCAGGACGACGCGCGTCGGAAGGGGAGATGAACAGCTCACGGAACACCAGTGTGCGGCATTACCCCGCGTAGGGGACCCATCGGGAGGCGGGTTGGTATTCAGCATCACATCTCAACTACGCTGCGTGCGCAATCGGTTACCGACACAGGCGGGAATCCATGGCACGTCACTCTGTCCCCGGCAGCACCCGGCGCACCCTGCGGAACGCAGGCCTGACCGTTTCCCTGGCGGGTGCGGCCCTTGCGGCCGCGGCGTCCGGTGCGCAGGCAGGGGAGATCTCCGTTCCGCACGCACTGGCCGGCGCGCTGGGCCCGGTGCAGAACCTCCAGGTGGACCCGCTGGCCAACACGGGCGTGGACCCGCTGGACAACGGGATCGCGACGAAGGTCTCGGACTTCCCGGCGGTGGGCACGACGACCGTCACGGACACCGTCACCAAGGGCGCCAAGGTCGGCGAACTGCCGGGGGTGGCCCTGCTGGCCCCGCTGCTCCCGGGCTGAGCCGCCGGGCGGACCGGAAGCCCGCATGCGCAGGACCCCCGGCCGGGTGCGACACGGCCGGGGGTCCTGCGTGCGTGCGTACGGGCTAGTACGAGGAGCCCGAGGCGCCCAGCGAGCCCGTGGGGTGCCAGACGGTCTTGGTCTCCAGGAAGGCGGTCATGCGGTGCGTGCCGGGGTCGGCACTCCAGTCGTCCACAGGCTGTGGACGCAGGACGCGCTTGAGGTTGTCGGCCGCGGCGATCTCCAGCTCCTTGGCGAGGGCCGCACCGGCGCCCGCCAGGTCGATCGCGTTGACGTCCTGGTGCGCGGCCAGGTGCGGGCCCATCTCGGCGGCCTTGCCGGACAGGATGTTGACCACGCCGCCGGGCAGGTCGGAGGTGGCGAGCACCTCGCCCAGTGAGAGGGCCGGCAGCGGGGCCTTCTCGCTGGCGATGACGACGGCGGTGTTGCCCGTCGCGATCACCGGGGCGATCACCGAGACCAGGCCGAGGAACGAGGAGTCCTGCGGGGCGACGACGGTCACCACACCGGTCGGCTCGGGGGTGGAGAGGTTGAAGAACGGGCCCGCGACCGGGTTGGCCCCGCCCACGACCTGGCCGATCTTGTCGGTCCAGCCCGCGTACCAGACCCAGCGGTCGATGGCCGCGTCCACGACCGCGCCGGCCTTGGACTTGGACAGGCCCTCGGCCTCGCCGACCTCGCGGACGAACTGGTCACGGCGGCCCTCCAGCATCTCGGCGATGCGGTAGAGGATCTGGCCGCGGTTGTACGCGGTCGCGCCCGACCAGCCGCCGAAGGCCTTGCGGGCGGCGACGACCGCGTCACGGGCGTCCTTGCGGGAGGAGAGGGGGGCGTTGGCCAGCCACTTGCCCTTCGTGTCGCTCACCTCGTACACCCGGCCGCTCTCGGAGCGGGGGAACTTGCCCCCGACGTACAGCTTATAGGTCTTGAAGACGTTCAGACGGGACGCAGAAGACTCAGACATCGAGGTAGCCCTCCAGGCCGTGGCGGCCGCCCTCGCGGCCGAAGCCCGACTCCTTGTAGCCGCCGAAGGGCGAGGTCGGGTCGAACTTGTTGAACGTGTTGGCCCAGACGACACCCGCGCGGAGCTTGCCCGCGACCGCGAGGATGCGGGAGCCCTTCTCCGTCCAGATGCCGGCGGACAGGCCGTACTGGCTGTTGTTGGCCTTGGCCACGGCCTCGTCCGGGGTGCGGAACGTCAGCACGGACAGCACCGGGCCGAAGATCTCGTCACGGGCGACGGTGTGGGCCTGGGTGACGTTCGTGAAGAGCGTCGGGGCGAACCAGTAGCCCGCGGACGGCAGCTCGCACGCCGGGGACCAGCGCTCTGCGCCCTCGGCCTCGCCGGTCTCCGCGAGCGCGGTGATCCGGGCCAGCTGCTCGGCGGAGTTGATCGCGCCGATGTCGGTGTTCTTGTCGAGCGGGTCGCCCAGCCGCAGGGTGGACAGGCGGCGCTTGAGGGAGTCGAGCAGCTCGTCGTGGATCGACTCCTGGACCAGCAGGCGGGAGCCCGCGCAGCAGACCTGGCCCTGGTTGAAGAAGATGCCGTTGACGATGCCCTCGACGGCCTGGTCGACGGGCGCGTCGTCGAAGACGATGTTGGCGCCCTTGCCGCCCAGCTCCAGGGTGACCTTCTTGTCGGTGCCGGCGACCTGGCGGGCGATGGCCTTGCCGACCGCGGTGGAGCCGGTGAAGGCGACCTTGTTGACGTCGGGGTGGGAGACCAGCTCGGCGCCCGCGTCCCCGTAGCCGGGGAGGATGTTGACGACGCCCTTGGGGAGACCGGCCTGGCGGCAGATGTCCGCGAAGAACAGCGCCGAGAGCGGGGTGGTCTCGGCGGGCTTCAGCACGACCGTGTTGCCGGTGGCGAGCGCCGGGGCGATCTTCCAGGCCAGCATCAGCAGCGGGAAGTTCCACGGGATGACCTGGCCGGCCACACCGAGGGGGCGCGGGTTCGCGCCGTAGCCCGCGTGGTCGAGCTTGTCGGCCCAGCCCGCGTAGTAGAAGAAGTGCGCGGCGACCAGCGGGAGGTCCGCGTCGCGGGTCTCCTTGATCGGCTTGCCGTTGTCCAGCGTCTCCAGGACGGCCAGCTCGCGGCTGCGCTCCTGGATGATCCGGGCGATGCGGAAGAGGTACTTGGCGCGCTCGGAGCCGGGCAGCGCGGACCACTTCTCGAAGGCGCGGCGGGCGGCCTGGACGGCCCGGTCGACGTCGGCGGCGCCCGCGCGGGCGACCTCCGCGAGGACTTCCTCGCTGCTGGGGCTGACGGTCTTGAAGACCTTGCCGTCGGCGGCGTCGGTGAACTCACCGTCGATGAACAGGCCGTACGAGGGCGCGATGTCGACGACGGAGCGCGACTCGGGGGCCGGTGCGTACTCGAAGAGGGATGTCTTGTTTTCCATGAGGGTCTCAGTCCACCGTCACGTAGTCGGGACCGGAGTAACGCCCGGTGCTCAGCTTCTGGCGCTGCATGAGCAGGTCGTTCAGCAGGCTGGAGGCGCCGAAACGGAACCACTCGTTGGTCAGCCAGTCCGCGCCCACGGTCTCGTTGACCAGGACCAGGAACTTGATGGCGTCCTTGGTGGTCCGGATGCCGCCCGCCGGCTTCACACCGATCTGGATTCCAGTCTGCGCCTTGAAGTCGCGGACGGCTTCGAGCATCAGCAGGGTGTTCGCGGGGGTCGCGTTGACGCCCACCTTGCCGGTGGAGGTCTTGATGAAGTCCGCCCCGGCCAGCATGCCGATCCAGGAGGCGCGGCGGATGTTGTCGTAGGTGGACAGCTCGCCGGTCTCGAAGATGACCTTGAGGCGGGCGGCCGTGCCGTCCTCGCGGACGCAGGCCTCCTTGATCGCCTTGATCAGCTCGTACGTCTCCAGGTAGCGGCCGGCGAGGAAGGCGCCACGGTCGATGACCATGTCGATCTCGTCGGCGCCCGCGGCGACGGCGTCCCGGGTGTCGGCCAGCTTCACCGGCAGCGCGGCGCGGCCGGCCGGGAAGGCGGTGGCGACCGAGGCGACCTTGACGTCCGCGCCGTTCAGGGCGGCCTTCGCGGTGGCCACCATGTCGGGGTAGACGCAGACCGCGGCGGTCATCGGGGTCGTACGGTCGGTCGGGTCGGGGATGACGGCCTTGGCGGCGAGCGCCCGGACCTTGCCCGGGGTGTCCGCGCCTTCCAGCGTCGTCAGGTCGATCATCGAGATGGCCAGGTCGATGGCGTACGCCTTGGCCGTGGTCTTGATCGAGCGGGTGCCGAGCGCGGCCGCGCGGGCCTCCAGGCCGACGGCGTCGACGCCGGGCAGCCCGTGGAGGAAGCGGCGCAGTGCGCTGTCGGACGTCGTCACGTCAGCGAATGCGGGGGATGTGGTGGGCATGGTCACCAGATGAGCATATCTACGCGCGTAGCGACCTGTCACCCCCCACTGCTCGACCGAGCGGGCCGTGACACATCCGTGACGGGAAGCGGATCTACCGGCCGTACAAGATCACTAAATTCATTCCTGCAGCCCGCCAGACCTGACCGGATGAAAGCCCGACAGAGACAACGCGGCATGCGGCTCTCCTTCCCTTACCGAGACAATGCTTCAGGAGTCGTTATGCGTACCGCCGCCCGTTCCGCCCTCGCCACCGCCGTCCTCGCCGGCGCCCTGCTCGCCCCCGCGGCCGGCACGGTGTTCGCCGCCGGCCGGCCGGCCGCCCCGGTCGTGCACGGCACCGTCGGCGCCGCGCCGCGCCCGGCGGACGACAGCCGCTACCTCGGCCAGGCGGTCGCGATCGGCAACGGGATCGTCGCGGTGCTCCGCAACAACGACAAGACCGGCCCGGAGGCCTGGCTGCGCTACGCCGGCCTGGACTGGACCCCCGGCGACACCTACATGGTCCGCGTCGAGGGCCTCCTCGACAGCAGCCACCCGGCCAAGCGCCTGCACGGGATGAAGACGGCCCTGGTCAAGCTGGACTCGGCGCGCCCCGAGCTGAAGGTCACCAAGGACGGCAGCACCAAGGTCGCCACCTACAAGCTCCCGGTCCGCAACTCCGACCTGGGCCGCGGCTGCGTCTCGCAGGTCTCCCGCACGAACATCGGCGCCGGCATGTTCGCCGACCTGACCACCTCGCCGAAGGGCCCGAAGGCCGTGCTGCGCGAGTGGGCCACGCCGACGGAGGCGTACGCCACCCTGCACCGCGGCCGCACCTCGCTGCCGTCCTCGGCGGGCATCGTCGCGCGCATCCTCAAGGCGGACACCGCCAAGCCGGTCTTCGAGTGGAAGACCCAGGGCGGGGACGCGCCGTTCGGCCGCGCCGGCTTCCCGAAGCTCCCGCTGGGCTGCACGCCCGCCAAGGGCTGATCCCCCTCCTGTCCGCCGGTGGCGGGCCGCCCCCTCGCGGGCGGCCCGCCGCCGCCGTTTCCGGCCCCGCACCCGCCCGGCGGCTCCGGCCGCGTGGGCCACGGCCGCGTGAGGCAGAATCGGGCGCATGACGAGCCCCCAGCAGCCCCACGAGGAACCGGCCTACGCGGACCGGGTCTACCGATCCAACGGCGCCCTGGTCGCCGGCGTGCTGCTGCTGGCGTTCGGCCTGTGGATCTGCGGCGACGCCGTGGTCCGCGGCAGCGGCCGGACCCCGTGGTTCGCCCTGGCCGGCTTCCTGACCGCCGCCCCGCTGGTGGTCGCGTACACCCTGCGGCCCGCGGTCTTCGCCAACGAGGACCGCCTCAAGATCCGCAACCCGTTCCGCACCATCGAGCTGCCGTGGGCCTCGGTGGCCGCCGTACGGGCCCGCTACTCGGCCGAGGCCCTGGTCGGCGACGCCACCTACCAGCTGTGGGCGATCCCGGTCTCGCTGCGCCAGCGCAAGGCCGCCACCCGCCGCAACGCCAAGCGCAAGGCCGCCGGCGAGGACGTGGTGCCGGGCCAGCAGGACGAGGTCAGCCGGGCCGTCGCCGACCAGCACGTGAAGGACCTCGCCGAGATCCACGAGCAGGCCGTCGCCACCGCCCGGCCGGGCGCCCAGGGCGAGCCCGCGATCCGCTGGACGTACGAGCTCATCGCCCCGGCCGTGGCCGGCGCCCTGCTGCTCGCGGTCCTCTTCGCCACCCGCTGAGACCGGCCTCCGGGGAGCGGGGCGTGCGTCACACCCCGCTTGCGGAACCGCCCCCACCGGTGGCCGCGTCCCTGGGGGTGTGCAACAGCGTCATGACGTGGGCGGCACCACCGCCATACGACTCCGGGCCGTGAGCGGCGTCCTGCTCCTCGCGCACCTGGCACTCGTCGGCTGGTTCACGCTGCGTCCCCTGGACGTGCCCTGGGCCGCGGCCGGCAACCTCACCCCGCTGGCGGGGATCCGCGCGGACCTCGCGTACGGGCCGGTCGGGGCCGCCCGCCGGATCGGCTCCGCCCTCGTCCTCCTCGCCCCGCTCGGCGTTCTGCTGCCCCTGGTGGGCGGCCGGCTCGCCGCCGTCTCCCCGCTGGCCTCCCTGGCCCGCACCACGGCCACCGGCGCCCTGGTCTCCCTCGCCATCGAGATGCTGCAGAGCGCGGTGCCGGGGCGGGTCGTGGACGTGGACTCGCTGCTCCTCAACACCGCCGGAGTGGCCCTCGCGCACCTCGCCGTGGTCCCCGTCCTGCGGGCCCGGCTGCGCCGCGGGCGGAGTTCCGCCCCGGAATCCGTGCCGGGTTCTCAGGGGCCGACCCCGAATATTTCCAGGGTCGGCATCGCCCCTTGGAGCGACGTCCTGTCGGCGATTCCCCGGGAGTATTGAGACATCGCAGAAAGCGGTACGACGAAGGAGAATCCCATGACCGCCCTGGCCCGCCCCCGTGACGGACGAATGATCGGCGGAGTCTGCGCCGCGCTGGCGCGCCGCTTCGGAATGTCCGCGACGACGATGCGCGTCATCTTCGCGGTCTCCTGCCTGCTGCCCGGCCCGCAGTTCCTGGTCTACCTGGCGCTGTGGCTGCTGCTCCCGAACGAGAACTCCGCCAAGGCCACCACCGGCTGGTGACCGCGGCCGGCGGTCAGCCGCCGAGCACCCGGTCCAGCTTCTCCAGCTGCTTGTCGGCGAGGTCGTGCGGGACCTCGGCGGCGCCCTTCCCGGCCACGTTCAGGGCCATCATCCGCACCACCGTCGCCCCCTCGCGGACCACGAGGAGGTGCACCGGGGCGGAGACGCCGCCGGCGACGGCGGTGGTCGTCCAGCTGACGCTCTCGTCGCCGCCGACCTCGTACGCCGTGGCGCGTACGTCCTTGTAGCTGCCGGTCTGCTTCTCGACGGTCGCCGAGTAGCCCTGCTTGCAGGTGTCCAGCGCCGTGCGCAGGCCCTCGAGCAGGCCGCGGGCGTCGGCCTCGGCGTACGAGCTGAGGGAGGCGGACACGGCGAGGCCGAGCACCGTACGGGAGCCGGCGCCCCGGCTGACGGTCTCGCGGGCCTTGAGGTCGGGCTCGTCGCCCATGATGTCGGCGAGCGGCTGGCAGGCCTTGCGGTCGGCCTGCGGCTGGCCCTTGGTGGCGCGGGGGTCCTTGGCGCCGGTGGAGATCTGGTAGCCGTCGAGGTCGCCGGGGGCGAGCGCGGCGCGCTCCAGGGGGGTGCCGGCGGCGGCCGCGGAGGCACCGGACGCGGGCTGCCCGGAGCTCTTGCCCTCGCCGGCGTCCTGGGTGCCGGCATGCTCGCCGGCGCAGCCGGCGGCGAACAGCAGGACGGGAACCGTCAGGAGCGCGGCGGCGCCCCTCGCCTTCACGTGCATGTCTCTTGGAACCTCATTGCCCGTACGTGGTCCGGCAGTTGGGCGCGATCCTGGCACAGGGTGCGACAGGGCGCACACCTCGTCGAAGAGGCGTGCGCCCGTCGTGCACACGTACGGAACGCAGCGGGTCAGAGCGGCAGACCGCCACCCTGCAGCGGCAGGCCGCCGAGCAGACCGGTCGCGCCCTTGAGCGGGTCGGAGGACTCGCTCTGGCCCTCCTCGCCCTGGGTGTGGTTGGTGACCTTGCCGAGCGTGTCCGCCACCGGCACCGCGTTGGTCACGCCGGTGACGGTGCTGAGCGCGTCGGCGGCGCCGAGGGCGGGAGTCGCCGAAGCGGTGCCCGCGGCGGCCGCGGCGAAGGCGGCACCGAGGGCGGCGACACCGAGGGTCTTGGCAGCTGACTGCTTCATGAAATCTCGTCCTTGCGACAGGGAACTGAGCGGCTCCGCAAACTAGCGATCTCAAACCCCGCCCTGCAAACATCCTCAAATACGAGAAAGCGCCCGGGAATTCGGCTCCCCGGGCGCTTCCGGAACGTCAGGCCTTGGCCTAGGAAGAGACAGAACCGCTGGTGGAAGCGGTCTGACGGAACAGCCATTCCGACTTCAGCTCGGCATAGCCGGGCTTCACCACGTCGTTGATCATCGCCAGTCGTTCATCGAAAGGAATGAACGCGGACTTCATCGCGTTGACGGTGAACCACTGCATGTCGTCGAGCGAATAGCCGAACGTGTCGACCAGGTGCTCGAACTCGCGGGTCATGCTGGTGCCGCTCATCAGCCGGTTGTCGGTGTTGACGGTCAGCCGGAAGTGCAGCTTGCGCAGCAGGCCGATGGGGTGCTCGGCGTACGAGGCGGCGGCGCCCGTCTGCAGGTTGGAGGTGGGGCACATCTCCAGCGGGATGCGCTTGTCCCGGACGTACGAGGCCAGCCGGCCGAGCGTGACGCCGCCGTCCTCGGCGACCTCGATGTCGTCGATGATCTTCACGCCGTGGCCGAGCCGGTCGGCGCCGCACCACTGCAGGGCCTGCCAGATCGACGGCAGGCCGAAGGCCTCGCCCGCGTGGATCGTGAAGTGGTTGTTCTCGCGCTTGAGGTACTCGAACGCGTCCAGGTGGCGGGTGGGAGGGAACCCGGCCTCGGCGCCGGCGATGTCGAAGCCGACGACGCCGTTGTCCCGGTAGCGGTTGGCGAGCTCGGCGATCTCCAGGGCGCGGGCCGCGTGCCGCATGGCGGTCAGCAGGGCGCCGACGCGGATGCGGTGGCCGTTGGCCTTGGCGCGCCGCTCGCCCTCGCGGAAGCCGTCGTTGACGGCCTCGACGACCTCTTCGAGGGTCAGGCCGGCTTCGAGGTGCTGCTCGGGCGCGTAGCGGATCTCGGCGTAGACGACGCCGTCCTCGGCGAGGTCCTCGGCGCACTCGGCGGCGACCCGGAAGAGCGCCTCCTTGGTCTGCATGACGGCGCAGGTGTGGGCGAAGGTCTCCAGGTACCGCGGCAGCGAGCCGGAGTCGGCGGCGTCGCGGAACCACACGCCGAGCTTGTCCGCGTCGGTCTCGGGGAGCTTGTCGTAGCCGACCGCCTGGGCCAGCTCGATGATGGTCCCGGGGCGCAGGCCGCCGTCGAGGTGGTCGTGCAGGAGCACCTTCGGGGCGCGGCGGATCTGGTCCGGGGTGGGCAGGTTGGGCGTCTCGCTCGTCATCTCGGCACTGTAGCCCCTACGCGCGTAGAGTGCTTGTGCGGGCCGGGCGGTCGATACGTAACAGTGACCGCGCGGACGGGTGGCGTACACCCCGGGGTCTGAGACTGTTCCCCCATGGCACAGCATGCGCCGCCGGTGCGCGGGGCCCGTCTGGGACGGGCGGCCCGCGCGAACGGCTCCGAGGTGGTCAGTGGCGTCGTCCTGTTACTCCCGGGTTCCTCCCGGCTCTCCTCCGGCCCGGTCCGCCCGTTGGGGCGGGCGCTGCTGCGGGCGGGGGCGGCGGAGGGGCTGGCCGTGCACGCGGTGCGCGGCGCGGCGCCGGGGGCGGCGGCCGGGTGGGCGGTGGACGAGGTGGTGCGGCGGTACGGGGACGTGCCGGTCTGCCTGGCCGGGTACGGACCCGGCGGCCTGTCGGCACTGCGCAGCGCCGGGCACGAGGCCGTCAACTCCGTTCTGGCGCTCGCCCCTTGCCTGCCCGAGCCGGCACCGACCGTCTCCCCCGAACCGGTGAAACAGCTTGCCGGGCGCCGGGTGTTGATTGCACACGGCACCAACGACGCTGTGGTGGACCCGGAGTTGTCGTTCCGGCTGGCCGAGCGGGCGAAGAAGGCGAATCGTTCGACCTGCCGTTTCGAGGTGCATTCGGACGGCCACTCGTTGCGCGAGCACCGGCCCGAAGTCGTCGCGCTGGCCGTGGACTTCGTCCTCGGCGCGCTGTTCACGGGCCGCTGGTCGCGCCCGGTCACCGATGCGCTGGCCGCTCCCCCGCCGCTGGGTCTGCGGATGCCGCTGGCGTCGGGCTTCGGGCGGTCACTGCGGGGGTGAGCCCGGCACCGGCCGCCCGGTGGCGGGGCCGGGCGGCTGGGCGGGCCGGCCGCCGGGTTCCGGCGCGAGCAGGGCGGCGGCCTCGTCGAGGCTGTGGGCCACGGCCGCCGCGGTGCGGCCGGTGGCCAGGACGTGGCCGTGGTGGAAGGAGCCGGTGGGGGCGTGCCGGACGGTGCCCCCGGGCGGCACGTCCACCCGGATGCGCACCACCCCGGGCAGCGCCCGGGCCGCCGGGAGGCTGCCGGACAGGTCGAGGGGCCCGGGCGGGAAGTCGAGGAAGCGCAGGCCGGCGTGGGCGGCGCGGGGCGGGCGGACCGGGGCGGGCAGGCCGAGGCCGGCGGCGAGCGTGCAGGCGAGGACGTCGGAACCCAGGCCCAGCCGGAGCAGCTGGGCGAGTTCGGGGCCGGGCGGGCGGGCGTGCGCCTCGATCAGCCGGGGGCCGCGGGCGGTGAGGACGATCTCGGTGTGGGCGGGGCCGTCGCGGTGACCGGCGAGGTTCAGGACCCGGCGGACCAGGGCGCGTACGCCGTCGGCGGTGCGGGCGTCGAGGGGCACCGGGACGGTGTGGCCGGCGACGGCGAGGCCGGGGCCGGCGGCGGCCTGGAGCCGGGTGAGGCCGAGGATGCGGTGACGGCCGCCGCGGGACAGGGTCTCGACGGTGATCTCGGGGCCTTCGAGGAGTTCCTCGACGAGCAGGTCGGTGATCTCCGGGTAGTCGTGCACGGCCTGTTCGGCCTGGTGGGCGTCGAGGAGCAGCCGGACGCCCTCTCCGTCGGCGCCGGCCCGCGGCTTGACCACGCAGGGGAAGCCGATGAGGCCGGCGAGGAACGGGATGAGGGCGGCCCGCCCGCACCGCGCGAAGGACACCGGGCGGCCGAAGGCGGCATTGACCCGGGCGCGCAGGGCTGCCTTGTCCATGAGGGCGGCGACGGCGGCCGCGGGGGTGCCGGGCAGGCCGAGTTCCTCGTTGGCGCGGGCGGCGGGCAGGGCGCTGTCCGCGGCGAAGCCGAAGACGGCGGCTTCGCCGCGGCGCACCGCGGGCACGCCGGCCAGGGCGGCGACGAGCCGGCGGTGGTCGCGCCAGTCCGCCCGGACCGGCCGCTCCGCCCCCTCTCGGACGGACGGCCCGGGCGGACCCGGCGCCACCACCAGGGCGTGCGCACCCGCCCGGCGGGCGGCGGCCACGACGGCGGGGCGCGGGCTCAGCAGCACAGCCACGGGCTTCCCCGGTCCCATCCCGCGCTCCCCCTTCACGCCGTGCGGACCACTCTGCCCCGCACGGATTGGTCCGTACCGGGGGCCGACGGTTCGGATGGGCGACTTGCGGAAACAAGAGGGGTTTACGAACGCCTGCAGACAGGGACGAATGTGGTCATGTCCGCCGACCATGTGAGCCCGGCCGCCCGGCGCCTGTACGCGTACGCGGCCGACCGGCCCGCGTTCCGCCCCGCGGAGGCGGTGGCCGCGCTGGGCCCGGAGGCGGAGGCGGCGCTGGCGGAGCTGGCCGCGGCGCACCTGGTGCAGCGGGCGGCCGGGACCGCGGACGGGTGGTGCGCGGTCGAGCCGCGGGCGGCGGCGGCCCGGGCGCTGGCGCCGCTGGCGGTGCGGATGCGGGAGACGCAGGAGGAGATGGACCGGACCCGGCAGCGGCTGGAGGAGCTGCTGCCGGCGTACGAGGCGGGGGCCGCGCGGCGGGATCCGGAGGGGGCGGGCGGGCTGGAGCTGGTGACGGAGCTGGGTGCGGTCCGTTCGATCATCGCCGAGCTGGCCGCGTCCTGCGGACGGGAGCTGATCAGCTCGCAGCCCGGCGGCGGCCGGCCGGTGGAGACGCTGGAGGAGGCGATCGGGCGGGACGAGTCGATGCTGGCGCGCGGGGTGCGGATCCGGACCATCTACCAGCACACCGCCCGCTACGACCGGCCGACGGCGGCGTACGTGGAGCGGCTGACGGCGCTGGGGGCGCAGGTGCGCACGCTCGGGGACGGGCTGATGCGGATGCTGGTGTTCGACGGGCGGACCGGGCTGATGGCGGTGCGGGGTGCGGACGGGTCGGCGGTGAACGGGGCGGCGCTGGTGGTGCGCGAGCCGAGCGTCGTGCAGTTCATGACGGGGGCCTTCGAGCGGTCGTGGCTGGAGGCGGAGCCGTTCCCGACCACGGTGGGTCCGGATCTGGCGCGGTCGATCTCGGACGAACTGCGCCAGACGATCGTGCAGTTGCTGGCGGAGGGCGTCGAGGACAAGGTGATCGCGCGACGGCTGGGGATGTCGGAGCGGACCTGCCAGCGGCACATCGCGGAGATCATGCGGGCGGTGGGCGCCCGGAGCCGGTTCCAGGCGGGCTGGCTGGCGGCGGGCGCCCGGCAGCAGGAGGCGCGGGAGCTCTCGTAGGGGCCGGTTCAGAGCTCCGGGAGGAGCCGGCCGCGGCGGGAGAGCAGGAAGCGTTTGAAGGCGGCGACCGGCGGGGTGTCGGGGTGGCCGTCGAGCCAGGCCACGCCGATCTCGCGGACCGCGCGCGGCGCGGTGACGGTGAGTTCGACGACGCCCGGGCGGGCCACGGCGGGCGGCGGCAGCAGGGCGACGCCGAGGCCGGCGGCGACCAGTCCGCGCAGGGTCTCGGCCTCCTCGCCCTCGAACGCCACCCGCGGGCTGAACCCGGCCTCGGCGCACAGGTCGTCGGTGATGCGGCGCAGCCCGTAGCCGGGTTCGAGGGTGACGAAGGTTTCGTCGGCGGCCTCGGCGAGCCGGATCCGCTTGCGGCCGGCCAGCCGGTGGTCGTCGGGGACGACCAGCCGCAGCCGCTGCTCGTCCAGCCGGCGGGCGGCCAGGTCGGGGGCGTCGGGCACGGGCGAGGTGAGGCACAGGTCGAGTTCGCCGGCCCGCAGCCGCTCCAGCATGGCCTCGCCGTAGTTCTGGACGAGGGAGAAGCGGACCTTGGGGTGGTCGGCGCGGAAGGCCCGGATCAGGCCGGGTACGGTCTCGGAGCCCAGGGTGTGGAGGAAGCCGAAGGCCACCTTGCCGGCGGCCGGGTCGGCGTCGGCCCGGACGGATTCGGCGGCGCGGCCGATCTCGCCGATCGCCCGCTCGGCCGAGGCCAGGAAGGTGCGGCCGGCGGTGGTGAGGGTGACGGTGCGGCCCTTGCGGGCGAACAGGGCGACGCCCAGGTCCTGTTCGAGCCGGACCATGGCCCGGGACAGGGTGGGCTGCGGAACGCCCAGCTCCTGGGCGGCCCGGGTGACGTGCTCGTGGCGGGCCACGGCGGCGAAGTAGGCGAGCCGGGGGGCCAGGACCGTTGTCACAGCCATGTCTTCTTCGTAACGGCTCGTTGACATGCACCCTCCTGAGCTGCACTCATACGCCAGTGCATCGATTATCGCGATTCTGCGCATTGGACGCATGAACGGAGGTCGCCATAGCGTCGTCGGCATGCCTCCCGTTCATACCGGGGCACCTGTCACCACGGGTGCCTCCACCGCGCCGTTCCCCGCACCCGAAGCCGCCGGGCGGCTGTCGCCCGGCGGCCCCGGCTACCGCCGGATGAGCCTCGCGCTGTTCGCCGCCGGCCTCGCCACCTTCGCGCTCCTCTACTCCACCCAGGCACTGCTGCCGGCGATCTCCGCCGGGCTCGGGGTGACGGCCGGTCAGGCCAGCTGGACGGTGTCCGCGGCCACCGGGGCGCTCGCCCTGCTGGTGCTGCCGCTGAGCGCGCTGTCCGACCGGTTCGGCCGGACCCGGATGATGACCTGGTCGCTGGCGGTGGCGGTGGCGGTCGGCCTGCTGGTGCCGTTCGCGCCGGACCTGGACACGCTGGTGGTGCTGCGGGCGGTGCAGGGCGCGGCGATCGCGGGCGTTCCCGCGTCGGCGATGGCGTACCTCGCGGAGGAGGTCCGGCCCAAGGCGCTGATCGGTGCTGTCGGCCTGTTCGTGGCGGGGAACTCGGTCGGCGGGATGACCGGCCGGCTGGTGTCCGGCTGGGCGGCCCAGCTGGGCGGCTGGCGCGTCGGGCTGGCCGCGGTCGGCGTGCTGGGCCTGGTGTGCGCGGTCGTCTTCCGGGTGCTGCTGCCGCGGGCCCGGTTCTTCTCGGCCTCGGCCCTGGAACCGCGGGCGCTGGGGCGGACCGTGGCCGGGCACCTGAAGAACCCGCTGCTGCTGCGGCTGTACGGGATCGGGGCGCTGTTCATGACGGTGTTCGGCGCCGTGTACACGGTGATCGGCTACCGGCTGGCCGAGGAGCCGTTCCACCTCGGGCAGGGCGTGATCGGCTCGGTCTTCCTGATCTACCTGGTGGGTACCGCGTCCTCGGCGGCCGCCGGGCGGCTGGTGGGCCGGCTGGGCCGGCGCGGCGCGCTGTACCTGGCGGTGTCGACGACCACGGCGGGGCTGCTGCTGTCGCTCGCGGACGACCTGGCGCTGATCCTGGCCGGGCTGGTGCTGATCACGGCGGGCTTCTTCGCGGGCCACGCGGTCGCCTCGTCGGCGGTGAGCCGGACCGCGGTCACGGGCCGGGCACAGGCCTCGGCGCTCTACCAGTCGGCGTACTACGCGGGCAGCAGCCTGGGCGGCACGCTCGGCGCGGTGGCCTTCCACGCGGCGGGCTGGCCGGCGACGGTGCTGGTCGGGCTGGTGGCGGTGCTCGGCGTCGTGTCGATCACGCTCTACGGATCCCGGGTGGCGCGGGCCGAGCGGCGACTGGTGCTGCGCACGACTCAGTAGGCGGTCGTCCGCCGGTGTGCGGAGGACCAATACGGCGGCCCGGGGTGCAACTCGCCCCGGGCCGCCGTGCGTCTCACTCCAGGGGGCCGGTCCGCGGGTACGCGGGCGTCGTGGACCCCGCGGGCTTCGAGGGCGAGGGAGTGGGCGGGATGGGCGGGATGGGCGGGACCGGACGGATAGGCACGGGCCGGCTGCGGCGCACCGCGGCGGCCGGGGTGGCGACCGCGGCCCTGGTGGTGCCGCTGACGGCGGCGGTGACGGCGGCGCCCGCGGCGGCCGCCTCCTGCAACCTGACGACCGGCCCCTACCAGCGCGAGGTGGAGAAGTTCCTGGGGCTGCCGGTGGACGGACGGCAGTCGGCGTCCGACTGCACCGCGATCCGGGCCTTCCAGGGCAAGCACGGCATCACCCCGACCGTCGGGTACGCGGGGATCGTCACCTGGCGGACGATGAGCACGATGCTGGCGCAGCAGGCAGCCGGCAAGACCCCGAACAAGGCCGGCAAGTGCCCCGTCAACCGCGGCCGCATCGCGTGCGTGGACCTGACCCGGCAGCTGAGCTGGATCCAGGACGGCGCCGCCCTCGTGTACGGGCCGGTGCCGGTGCGCACCGGCAAGGACGGCACCGAGACCCGCACCGGCCTGAAGAAGGTCTACCGGCGCGAGCTCAACCACTGGTCGACGATCTACCACGTGTGGATGCCGTACTCGCAGTTCTTCGACGGCGGCCAGGCCTTCCACTCCACGACCAAGTCGATGTGGAACCCGCCGGGCTCGGGCGGCTGCGTGAACATGCGGGACGCGGACGCGAAGAAGTACTGGAGCCTCCTGAAGAAGGGCGAGGACGTGTTCGTGTACGGGACCAAGCCGGGCACGTGAGCGGGGCCGGAGGGCGTTCCGGCTGCCGTTGTCAGACCCCTGGGGTACGTTCCCCGTAACGGCTATCCAGGGGGAAGGCAGAGATGAGCGAGCTCGCGACCAGGCCCGAGCTGGACGGGGCACTCGACCGCCACCGGGTGGAGCTGACCGGCTACTGCTACCGCATGCTCGGCTCGTCGTTCGACGCCGAGGACGCCGTCCAGGAGACCTGCATCCGGGCCTGGCGCAGCTACGACAGCTTCGAGGGGCGTTCCTCGGTGCGGTCCTGGCTGTACCGGATCGCGACCAACGTGTGCCTCGACATGCTCAGCGCGGGCAACAAGCGGGCCCGGCCGATGGACCTGACGGCGCCGCAGGCGCAGGCCTCGGCGGTGCTGAACACCCGGTCCGAGGTGACCTGGCTGGAGCCGGTGCCGGACGGCCGGGTGCTGCCGCAGACCGCGGACCCGGCGGAGACGGCCCTGGCGCGGGAGTCGGTGCGGCTGGCGTTCGTGGCCGCGCTCCAGCACCTGCCGGCCCGGCAGCGGGCGGTGCTCATCCTGCGCGAGGTGCTGGCGTGGAAGGCCGGTGAGGTCGCCGAGCTGCTGGGGACCACGGTCGCGTCGGTGAACAGCGCGCTCCAGCGGGCCCGGGCCACGCTCGCCGCGCAGGACATCCGCGAGGGCGATGCCGCGGACCCGCTCGACGAGGAGCAGGCCAGGCTGCTGGACCGCTACCTGACGGCTTTCGAGGGGTACGACATCGAGCAGCTGACCGCGCTGCTGCACGAGGACGCGGTGCTGTCCATGCCGCCGTTCGACCTGTGGCTCCAGGGGCCGGCGGACATCGCCGCCTGGCACCTGGAGCAGGGCAGCGGCTGCAAGGGCTCGCGGCTGCTGCCGACCGTGGCCAACGGGCTGCCCGCCTTCGCGCAGTACCGGCGGGCGGAGGACGGCGACGGACACGTGCCGTGGGCGCTGCAGGTGCTGGAGATCTCAGACGGGAAGATCGTCGGGATCAATTCCTTCCTGGACACCGACCGGTGGTTCCCGATGTTCGGCCTGCCCGAGCGGCTGCTGCCCGAGCAGGTCGGTCAGGCCGGCCAGGGCCAGTAAGGCGCGCAGCCGCCCGCCGGCGCCGGTCACCCGCAGCCGGGTGCCGTGCCGGCGGGCGGTCAGGGCCAGCCGGGCCAGCAGGTCCACGGCGGCCAGGCCCGGCTCGGTGACGGCCGAGACGTCGACGTGGACGCTGCCGGGGGCGGGGCCGGGGTCCGCGCCGGGGCCCGGCGGTCCGTGCCGGCAGAGGTCGATCAGGCGCGCGCACAGGGCCGCGGTGTCGCCGGGCCCCGGTGCGGGGCCGGGGACGGTCAGGGTGGTTCCGTCACTGGTGTTCACGGGATGTGGACCGGCGCGGCGCCCGCAACTCATCGGTCGCGGGCGCCGCGGACCCGTCCCGGGCCCGGGGCCGGGTGATCAGGCGATGCGGTCGAGCACGATCGGCGCCGGCGTGAAGCCGGTGCCCGCGGGGGCCACGTCGTACGAGCCCTCCAGGGAGGCGAGGGCGTACTCGAACTTCTCCGGGGTGTCCGTGTGCAGGGTCATCAGCGGCTGGCCGGCGGTGACGGTGTCGCCCGGCTTGGCGTGCAGCTCGATGCCCGCGCCCGCCTGCACCGGGTCCTCCTTGCGGGCCCGGCCGGCGCCCAGGCGCCAGGCGCCGACGCCCACCGCGTACGCGTCGAGGCGGGTCAGGATGCCGGAGGCGGAGGCGGTGACCACGTGCTGCTCGCGGGCCACCGGCAGGGTCGCGTCCGGGTCGCCGCCCTGGGCGGAGATCATCCGGCGCCACACGTCCATCGCGGAGCCGTCGGCGAGGGCCTTCGCGGGGTCGGCGTCCTTGATGCCGGCCGCCTCCAGCATCTCCTTCGCCAGGGCGATGGTCAGCTCGACGACGTCGGCGGGGCCGCCGCCGGCCAGCACCTCGACGGACTCGCGGACCTCCAGCGCGTTGCCCGCGGTCAGGCCGAGCGGGGTGGACATGTCGGTGAGCAGCGCGACGGTCTTCACGCCGGAGTCGGTGCCGAGGCCGACCATGGTGCGGGCCAGCTCGCGGGCGTCGTCGATGTTCTTCATGAAGGCGCCGGAGCCGACCTTCACGTCGAGGACCAGGGAGCCGGTGCCCTCGGCGATCTTCTTCGACATGATCGAGGAGGCGATCAGCGGGATGGCCTCGACGGTGCCGGTGACGTCGCGCAGCGCGTAGAGCTTCTTGTCGGCGGGGGCCAGGCCGTCGCCGGCGGCGCAGATGACGGCGCCGGTGGTGTCGAGGACGTGCAGCATCTCCTCGTTGGAGAGCAGGGCGCGCCAGCCGGGGATGGACTCCAGCTTGTCGAGGGTGCCGCCGGTGTGGCCGAGGCCGCGGCCGGAGAGCTGCGGCACGGCCGCGCCGCAGGCGGCGACGAGCGGGGCCAGCGGGAGGGTGATCTTGTCGCCGACACCGCCGGTGGAGTGCTTGTCGGCGGTGGGGCGGCTGAGCGAGTCGAAGTTCATGCGCTCGCCGCTCGCGATCATCGCGGCGGTCCAGCGGGCGATCTCGGCGCGGTTCATGCCGTTCAGCAGGATGGCCATGGCCAGCGCGGACATCTGCTCGTCGGCGACGACACCGCGGGTGTAGGCGTCGATGACCCAGTCGATCTGCTCGGGGCTCAGCTCACCGCGGTCGCGCTTGGTGCGGATGACGGAGATGACGTCCATGGAGTACTTCCTTCTACGCGCATAGAGAGGGGTGTTCACGGTACTGCGGGGGAAGTGCGACGGCCCCCCGCCCGGCAGGGGCGAAGGGCCGTCGTCGTACGGCTATCTCAGATGGTCGGGCCCGAAGGCCTGGGGCAGCATGGCCGCGAGGGTGAGCACCCCGTCGGGGGTCTCGACCAGCAGCTCCGGGCCGCCGAACTCGTAGAGCAGCTGGCGGCAGCGGCCGCAGGGCACCAGGATGTCGCCCTTGCCGTCGACGCAGGTGAAGTGCGTCAGCCGGCCGCCTCCGGTGGCCTGCAGCGTGGAGACCAGGCCGCACTCGGCGCACAGGCCGAGGCCGTAGCTGGCGTTCTCCACGTTGCAGCCGGTGACCGTGCGCCCGTCGTCGACCTGGGCGGCGACCCCGACCGGGAAGCCCGAGTAGGGGGCGTAGGCGCGGGTCATGGCGTCCCGCGCCTGCTCCCGCAGGGCCTCCCAGCCGCCGGCGGGCGCGCCGGTCGCGGTCACTTGCCCTGGCCCTTCCGGTACGGCAGGCCGTCCGCCTTGGGCATCCGCAGGCGCTGCGCCGACAGGGCGAGCACCAGCAGGGTGGTGACGTACGGGGCGGCGTCCACGAACTGGCTCGGGACCTCGTCGGTGAGGGAGTACCAGACGAAGAGCAGCACGGCGAACGCGGCGGCGACGCCGGCCTGGACGTACTTCTTCTTGTACAGCTGCCAGGCCATGGCCGCGACCAGCAGGATCGCGAGGAGCAGCAGCATCGCGTGGACGTTCTCGGCGCCACCGCGCAGCTTGAGGCTGTCGGTGAAGCCGAAGAGGCCGGCGCCGAGGGCCATGCCGCCCGGCATCCAGTTGCCGAAGATCATGGCGGCGAGGCCGATGTAGCCGCGGCCGCCGGTCTGGCCCTCCTGGTAGATGCCGGTGGAGACGATCGCGAGGAACGCGCCGCCGAGGCCGGCCAGGCCGCCCGAGACGACCACGGCGATGTACTTGTACTTGTACACGTTGACGCCGAGGGACTCGGCCGCCGTCGGGTTCTCGCCGCAGGAGCGCAGGCGCAGGCCGAAGGAGGTGCGCCACAGCACCCACCAGGTGCCCGGGATCAGCAGCAGGGCGACGACGGTCAGCAGCGAGAGGCCGGTGACCAGGCCGCCGATGACGCCGGCGAGGTCCGAGACCAGGAACCAGTGCTTGGCCTGGAGGTCCGCCATCCAGTCCGAGAGGCCCGGAACGGTGATGTCCGTGATCGGGTCGATGCGCGGGGACTGCTTGGAGGAGCCGCCGGGCTCCTCGTTGAACGTGTAGTTCGACAGGTACTGCGTCATGCCGACGGCCAGGATGTTGACCGCCACACCGGAGACGATGTGGTTGACGTTGAACGTCACGGTGATGATCGCGTGCAGCAGGCCGCCGAGGGCGCCGCCGACGATGCCGAAGACCACACCGGTCCACGGGCCCCACTGGTAGCCGGCCCAGGCGCCGAACCAGGTGCCGAGGATCATCATGCCTTCGAGGCCGATGTTGACCACGCCGGCCCGCTCCGCCCACAGGCCGCCGAGACCGGCGAGGCCGATCGGGACCGCGAGCTGGAGGGCGCCGGAGACCTGGCCGACGGAGGTCAGGTCGTTCGCGCCGCTGATCAGGCGGACCACCGAGACGAGCGCGAGGCCGCCGGCGATGATCAGCAGGATCCAGGGCAGGGTGAGCTTCTTGCGGCCGCCGCCCGCCGTGGGCGCGGTCTTCGCCGCGGAAACGCTGCTGGTGCTCACGCCGCGACCTCCTTCTCGGTCTTCATGGCGCCGCCGGCGGCGAGTTCCTCGCCGACCTTCTGCTGCTGGCGGCGGATGCCGTAGCGGCGGACGAGCTCGTACGAGACGACGACCGCGATCACGATCAGGCCCTTCATGATCGTGGCGATCTCCTTGGCGTACCCGTACTGGTCGAGCGAGGCCGAGGCCTTGTCGAGGAACGAGATCAGCAGCGCGGCGAAGAAGATGCCGACCGGGTGGTTGCGGCCGAGCAGCGCGATGGTGATGCCGGTGAAGCCGACGCCGACGGGGAACGACAGGCTGTACGTGTGGGTGTCGCCGAGCAGGGTCGGCATGCCGGCCAGACCGGCGACCGCGCCCGAGATGAGCATCGAGGTGAGGATCATCTTCTTGGCGTCCACACCGGAGGCCTGGGCGGCGGACTCGCTGGCGCCGGTGGCGCGCAGGTCGAAGCCGAACCGGGTCCGGTTGAGGATGAACCAGTAGAGGATGCCGAGGGCGAAGGCGACGAAGGTGAAGCCGTAGATCTCACCGGAGTCGCCCATGCTGACGGCCGGGAACCAGCCGGACTCGGCGATGTCGCCGGTGGTCAGGTCGTTGGAGCCCTCGGGCTGCACGCCGAGGTTCTTCGGCAGCAGCAGCCAGGCGATCAGGGCGGTCGCGATGGCGTTCAGCATGATCGTGGAGACGACCTCGCTGACGCCCCGCTTGGCCTTGAGGATGCCGGCGATGCCGGACCAGAAGGCGCCGACGCACATGGCGACGAGGACGATCAGCAGGATGTGCAGCGGACCCGGCAGGGTCACGGCCGCACCGACCACGGCGGACAGCATCGCCGCGAGGCGGTACTGGCCGTCGACGCCGATGTTGAAGAGGTTCATCCGGAAGCCGATGGCGACGGCCAGGGCTGCCAGGTAGTACGTGCCGGTCTGGTTGATGATCAGGACCTGGACGTCCTCGTACGAGGCGTTCTCGATCATCAGGCGGATCGGCTCGATCGGGTCGACGCCCGTGGCGAGCAGCACCACGGCGGTCAGCAGGAACGCGCTGACGAGTGCCAGCACCGGACCGGCCGCGCCGAGGATCAGCTTGTCCTTGTCGATTTTCATCATCGGGCCTCGTCCTCCGGGGCATCGGCCGCGGCGGAGTCGCTTCCGTTGCCCGCTGCGTTCTCGTCCTGCTCCAGGTGCCCCCGGGCGGCACCGGTCATGGCGCTGCCCAGCTGCTCCGGGGTGATGGTCGCCGGATCGGCGTCCGCGACCAGGCGCCCGCGGTAGATCACGCGCAGCGTGTCGGACAGGCCGATGAGCTCGTCCAGGTCGGCGGAGATCAGGAGCACGGCCAGGCCCTCGCGACGGGCCTCGCGGATCGCGTCCCAGATCTGCGCCTGCGCGCCGACGTCCACACCGCGGGTGGGGTGGGCGGCGATCAGGAACTTCGGGTTGTGGCTCATCTCGCGGCCGACGATCAGCTTCTGCTGGTTGCCGCCGGAGAGGGAGGCCGCGGTGACCTCGATGCCGGGGGTGCGGACGTCGTACTCGCGCACGATCCGCTCGGTGTCCTTGCGGGCCGCCTTCGGGTCGAGGATGCCGCGCTTGGAGTTGGGCTCCTCGGTGACGTGGCCCAGGATGCGGTTCTCCCACAGCGGGGACTCCAGCAGCAGGCCGTGCCGGTGCCGGTCCTCGGGGATGTAGCCGATGCCGCCCTCGCGCCGCTTGCGGGTGGGGACGGTGGAGATGTCCTTGCCGTCGAGGCTGATGACACCGCCGTCGGGGATGCTCATGCCCATGAGGGCCTCGATGAGCTCCGTCTGGCCGTTGCCCTCGACGCCGGCGATGCCGAGGACCTCGCCCTTGTGGATGGTGAAGTCGATGCCGGCCAGCACCTCGCGGACCACGCCGTCCGGGTCGGTCGCCGTCAGCGTCAGGTCGGAGACCTTCAGCATCGGGGTGGTGGTGACCGTGGACTCGCGGGTCTCCGGCGAGGGCAGCTCACTGCCGACCATCAGCTCGGCGAGCTGCTTGGTGGTGGCGGTCTTCGGGTCGGCGGTGCCGACCGTGGTGCCGCGCCGGATGACGGTGATGTCGTCGGCAACCTTCAGGATCTCGCCCAGCTTGTGCGAGATGAAGATGACCGTGAGGCCCTCCGCCTTGAGCTCGCGGAGGTTGTCGAAGAGCGCGTCGACCTCCTGGGGCACGAGCACGGCGGTCGGCTCGTCCAGGATGAGGATCTTCGCACCGCGGTAGAGGACCTTCAGGATCTCCACGCGCTGGCGGTCGGCGACGCCGAGGTCTTCGACCAGGGCGTCCGGGCGCACGCCCAGACCGTAGGCGTCGGAGATCTCCAGGATCTTCTTGCGGGCCTTCGCACCGATGCCGTAGAGCTTCTCGCCGCCGAGGACGACGTTCTCCAGGACGGTGAGGTTGTCGGCGAGCATGAAGTGCTGGTGCACCATGCCGATGCCGCGGGCGATGGCGTCCGCGGGGGTGTTGAAGGCGACCTGCTCCCCGTCGATGGCGATGGTGCCCTCGTCCGGCTTCTGCATGCCGTAGAGGATCTTCATCAGGGTCGACTTGCCGGCACCGTTCTCACCGATCAGGGCATGGACCGTGCCCTTGCGGACCGTGATCGCGATGTCCTTGTTGGCGACGACGCCGGGGAAGCGCTTCGTAATGCCGTGCAGTTCTACGGCGGGGGGCGGGCTGGACGCGTTGATGACGCACTCTCCTCGACGGGAAGGAGCGGAAGGCAGGAAGGACAGGGCGGGGGCCGAAGGTATCGCGTCCACGAGACCTCTACGCGCGTAGCACTGTCGAAAGTGAAAAGTTCAGGCCACAAAAGCGGCCCGGGGTCCGGGAGCGGCGGTTGAGACCGCTACCCGGACCCCGGCGACCGTCAGATCGAGACGACCCGCCTTACGGCGCGGTCTTGACCTTGATCTTGCCGGCGATGATGTCGGCCTTGGCCTTGTCGACGGCGGCGATCAGCTCGGCCATCTTCTTGTACTCCGGGTTGGAGTCGGCCAGGCCGACGCCGTCCTTGTCGAGACCGTAGCGGATCTCGCCGGTCTGCGCCTTGCCGTCCTTCACGGACTTGATCAGGTTGTAGACCGCGTCGGAGACGTCCTTGGTGACGGAGGTCAGGATCTTCTCCTTGAACTTCGCCAGGCCCTCCTGGTTGTACTGGTCCGAGTCCACGCCGATGGCCCACTTGCCCGAGGTGGAAGCGGCCTCGATCGCGCCGGAACCGGCGAGACCGGCGGCGGCGTAGACCACGTCGGCACCCTTGGCGATCTGGCCCTGGGCGGCGGCCTTGCCGAGGTCCGGCTTGGCGAAGCCCTCGAAGTTCGGCGGCTGCGACAGGTACTGGGTCAGCACCTCGGCCTTGGGGTTGGTGTCCTTGACGCCCTGGACGTAGCCGGCCTCGAACTTCTTGATCAGCGGGACCTCGACACCGCCGATGAAGCCGACCTTGCCGGACTTGGACGCCTTGGCGGCGGCGACGCCGGCCAGGTAGGAGCCCTGCTCCTCGTTGAAGACCATGTTGGCGACGTTCGGGCCGGTCACCGAGGTGTCGTCGATGATGCCGAAGGTGGTCTTCGGGAACTTGGCGGCGACCTTCTTGATGGCCGGGGCGTAGGCGAAGCCGACGCCGATGACCGGGTTGTTGCCCTTGCGCGCCAGCTCGGTGAGGCGCTGCACCTTGTCGGCGTCGCTCTCGCCCTCGGTGGGCTCGGCCTCCGCGCCCTTGACGCCCAGGTCCTTCTCGGCCTTCTCGAGGCCCGCGTAGGCGGCGTCGTTGAACGACTGGTCGCCACGGCCGCCGATGTCGTACGCGATGGCCGCGGTGGTGCCCGCCTTCGTCGAGTCCGAGGACCCGGTGTCGGTGGACTTCTTGCCACCGCAGGCGGTGGCGGAGAGTGCGAGGGCCGCGGACGCGACGCCCACGGTTGCGATCCTGGTGATCCGGCGCAAGGGGAGGCTCCTTCAAAACCTGACCGAAGCGCCACTGACCGGCGCTGGTTTCGCCGCGATCGTAACGCGCGTAGATGTCAGTTAAAGGCCCGTTCAGGAGTCGTTATCGGATCGTCGCGAACCGGACAGTGACCGAGCGGTAACCCGATTGGCTCAGAACCCTGTTGCCGCACGGGTTCCCGGGTGCGTCCCGGACCCCCCTCGGGGCCCGGGACAGGGCGGGAAAAAGTTTGATCTAACGTTACGAAACGGGCCGGGATCGGCGGGCGTCGAGCAGTGCGGCGGCGGTGAACAGCTCCACGCCGACGGCGATCGCCGACTCGTCCACGTCGAAGTCACCGCGATGCAGATCACGCTTGACGGCGTCACCCGGGGTGCGGACGCCCAGACGGGCCATCGCGCCCGGGACCCGCTCCAGGTACCAGGAGAAGTCCTCGCCGCCCAGGCTCTGCTCGGTGTCCTCGACGGCGTGCGCGCCGCGCCGGGCGGCCATGGCGTCCCGCAGCAGTTCGGTGACGACCGGGTCGTTGACCACCGGCGGCACCCCGCGGACGTAGGTGATCTCGGACTTCGCGCCGTGCAGGGTGGCGACCTCGTCGATGGCGGCGTGCACCAGGTCGGGGGCGTCGTGCCAGGCGTTGATGTCGAGGCAGCGGATCGTGCCGGAGAGCTCGGCGCGCATCGGGATGACGTTGCACGCGTGGCCGGATTCGATCCGTCCCCAGGTGACGGAGAGCCCGGAGCGGCTGTCGATGCGGCGGGCGAGCACGGCGGGCACGTCGGTGGCCACCCGGGCGGCCGCGGTGACCAGGTCGGTGGTCAGGTGCGGGCGGGCGGTGTGGCCGCCGGGGCCGGAGAGGGCGACCTCCAGCCGGTCGCAGGCGGAGGTGATGGGGCCGGCCCGGAGGCCGATCTTCCCGGCGTCGACCCGCGGGTCGCAGTGCACGGCGATCATCTGCCCGACGCCGTCCAGGACGCCGGACTCGATGGCCTCGGCGGCGCCGCCCGGCAGGACCTCCTCGGCGGGCTGGAACAGCAGCCGGACCGGGCGGGGCAGCAGGCCCTGGCGGTGCAGCTGGGCGAGGACCAGACCGGTGCCGAGCACGGTGGTGGTGTGCACGTCGTGGCCGCAGGCGTGCGCCCGGTCGGGGATGGTGGAACGGTACGGCACCCCGACCTTCGCGTCCGGGATGGGCAGGGCGTCGATGTCCGCGCGCAGCGCCAGCATGGGCCGCTTGCGGTCCCAGGTGCCGATGTCGCAGATCAGGCCGGTTCCGGTGGCCAGGACCCGGGGCCGGAGCCCGGCTTTCTCGAGTCTGGCCTTGATCGCGGCGGTGGTCCGGAACTCCTGGTGCCCCAGCTCGGGATGCATGTGCAAGTCCCGGCGGAACGCGATCAGTTCGGCACGCAGGTGCTCCGGGAGCTTGCCGGGCAGCGCCGGCTCGGCCGGCTCTCCGGGCAGGACGGTCTGGGACTCGCGGGACATCAACTGGTTCACCCGTTTAAGGGTAGGCGCACCCCAGGGCCAACTGGCTGGAGATCAAGAAAAGTTCAGCCCGTTAGGGGAAGAAAAACCGGCTTCCAGACGCATAGCCCCCCTCCCCCGGGGGTAAACTCCGCCGCTCATCCGGCCGGGGCGGGTGTCGGGACACCCGCTGACACGGCACGGAGCCGGTGCACGTCACGTGCGGTATCGGTGACACCTTCGAGGAAACCGCGGGCCCGCGGCGAGGCCTTTCCGGTGAGCCAGTCGGGGTCGATGTCCACCACGGCGACCGTGACGCCGGTTCCGGCCAGTGCGTAGGGCAGCGTGTGGACGACCGTGGACGGAAAGCTGACGATCGTACGACCGACGGGTCCACGCCGGGCAATGAGTTCGAGGGGGAGGTCGGGGCGCACGATCTCCAGCCCGGTGGCCTCGGCGAGGGCGCGCAGCTTGGCGCCGGTCTCGCGGCGGTGGGCGAAGTAGCGGGCGGCGCCGTGGGTGCGGGCCAGGTCGCCGACCCCGGCGAGGTACCGGTCCTCGTCGACCACCCCCGTCTCCACCAGGGAGGTCCCGACCAGGTCGGTGCCGCGGGCGATCCGCGGCGGACCGAAGGCGGCCCGGGTCCAGGCGAACTCGTTGACCTGCAGCCGGACCCCTTCGGGGGCGGTGACGGGCATGGAGCTGAACACCTCGACCTGCCGGCCGGGGGCGGGCGCGAAGCGGCGCCGGGCGGCGCCCGAGACGGGCGCGTACGCCAGCTCGCGGGTCCGCCCGGCCAGGCCGGCGCCGACCCGGTGCCAGCGCACGAGGCGTTCGCCGCGGGCCAGCTGGGAGACGAACTCCATGGTGGCGGTGCCGTCGTCCACGACGACCAGTTCCTCGGCCCGGACCATCGACAGCAGCAGCTGCACGTACCGGGAGAAGGGGTCGCCGACGACGATCCGGCGGGCCCGGCGGACGGTCCCGGTGAGCGCGGCGAGCGCCTTGAGCGGGGCCGCGCCGCCGCCGCGGGCCTCCTGCCAGCGGACCTGGTGGCCCTCGTCGCGGGCCAGGGCCGCCATCCGGCGGAGCTGGCCGCGGGACATCGGGTCCACCGGCGGCAGGACGACGATCAGCAGGTCCTCGTAGTCGGCGCGGGCGGGCCGGTGGACGGCCGGGTGGTCCGGGTCCGCGTCCGGGTGGGGCGCGGGGGCTTCCACCCCCGGCCTGCGGCCCGGAGCGGGCTGCGAGGGGACGCAGTCCAGCACGGGGCCGGCCGCCGGTCCCGCCCCGCCGGCCCGTGCGGCGTGTGCGTACGCCCATTCCAGGACGTTCAGCAGCTGGACCGGGCTCTCCACGAAGGCCAGGGTGTTCGCGTGCGAGGTCACGGCGTACTCCTCGGGTCGGGCGGGCCGTACGGGGGCGGGGCGGGGCCGGGGCGGGCGGATCAGACCGCGGCGAGCTCGGCGCGGCCGGCGACCTCGCCCTGGACGCGGCGGAGCTTCTTCATCGGGCCGAGCTCGGACTCGTAGACCTTCTTGACGCCGTCGCCGAGGGCGGTCTCGATGGTGCGGATGTCGCGGACCAGGCGCTGCAGGCCGCCCGGCTCGACGGAGGCGGCCTGGTCGGAGCCCCACATGGCGCGGTCGAGGGTGATGTGGCGCTCGACGAAGGTGGCGCCGAGGGCGACGGCGGCCAGGGTGGTCTGGAGGCCGGTCTCGTGGCCGCTGTAGCCGATCGGGACGTTGGGGTACTCGTCCTGGAGGGTGTTGATCACCCGCAGGTTGAGCTCCTCGGCCTTGGCCGGGTAGGTCGAGGTGGCGTGGCAGAGCAGGATGTTCTCGCTGCCCAGGACCTCGACGGCGTGGCGGATCTGCTGCGGGGTGGACATGCCGGTGGAGAGGATCACGGTGCGGCCGGTGGCGCGCAGGGCGCGCAGCAGCTCGTCGTCGGTGAGGGAGGCGGAGGCCACCTTGTGGGCGGGGACGTCGAACTTCTCCAGGAAGGCGACGGCCTCGGTGTCCCACGGGGAGGCGAACCAGTCGATGCCCCGCTCGCGGCAGTGCGCGTCGATGGCGCGGTACTCGTCCTCGCCGAACTCGACCTTGTGGCGGTAGTCGATGTACGTCATGCGGCCCCAGGGGGTGTCGCGCTCGATGTCCCACTGGTCGCGCGGGGTGCAGATCTCCGGGGTGCGCTTCTGGAACTTGACCGCGTCGCAGCCGGCCTCGGCGGCGGCGTCGATCAGGGCGAAGGCGTTGTCCAGGTCGCCGTTGTGGTTGATGCCGATCTCGCCGACGACGTACACGGGGCGGCCGGGGCCGGCGGTGCGGGAGCCGAGGCGGCGCAGGCGGGGGGAGGAGGGGGTGCTCATGGCAGGGAACGTCCTTCGGGGGTTTCGGGGCCGGGAGGTGCGGGGTGCCGGGTGGAGGGCGGGTACTGCTCCGGGGTGGTCGCCCTCCACGGCGGGTACGGGGCTCGGGTCGTGCGGGTGGTGCGGGTGGTGCGGGGCGGGCGGCGCCGCGGCGGCGGGCCGCTCGGGTCCGTCGCCGGCGTCCAGGAGCGGGGCCAGGGCGCGGGCTCGGGACAGGTCGTGCGGGTCGTCGATTTCGAGGACCCGCGCGGGGTCGGTGTGGACGGGGACGATGCGGCCGAAGAACCGGTGGCCGGCGGTGCGGAAGCCGGTGGCGTCCATCGCGTAGGCGGCGCCGGTCTCCAGCAGGTCGAGGGGGCGGTCCTGGCGGCGCGGGCGGTGCGACTCGTCGTGGTTGACGCCGTAGCCGGTGCGGCCGGAGGGGACCGCGCTCTCGCGCCACAGGAAGCCGTGGAAGGGGGCGGCGGTGAAGGCCGAGTCGGCGCCTCGGGTGGTGACGGCGAGGGCCGCGCCGGCGATCTCGGCGGCGGTGAGGAAGGGGCTGGTGGCCTGGACGAGGAGGACGGTGTCCACCCGGGTGCCGTGCCGGGTCTCGAAGGTGTCCATGGCGTGCAGGACGGCGGACTCGCTGGTGGCGGTGTCACCGGCGATGGCCGCGGGGCGCGGTACGACGTCGGCGCCGGCGGCCCGGGCGGCCGCGGCGATCGCCTCGTCGTCGGTGGAGACCACGACGTCGGTGACGGGGGCGGCGGCCAGGCAGGCCCGGACCGCGCGGGCGACGAGCGGGGTGCCGCCGACCTCGGCGAGGTTCTTGGCGGGCACGCCCTTGGAGCCGCCGCGGGCCGGGATGACGGCGAGGACGACGGGCCGGCCCGCGGGGCGGGCGGTCTCGGCCCGGGGGGTGCTGGTCACAGTTCTCCCATCCGGCGGATGGCCGGGGCCACCCGCTGTACGCCCTGGCGGTAGGCGCCGCGCGCCGCGTCCCGCAGGGCCGAGCGCACGTAGCGCCGCAGTGTCGAGTCCTCGGCCGCCGGGCGGACGGCGCCGGGCAGCGGGGTGCCGTCGGGGCCGAGGTGGTGGCGGGCGAGCAGGCCGGGCAGGTAGCCCGGGGCGGTGGTGGGCGTGTAGTAGGGGGTGATCGCGGGCAGCCGGTCGAGGGCGGCGAGGCCGGCCACCCGGGCGCGGGCGCCGTCGAAGGCCCGGTCGTACGGCCGGTCGGCGGCGACGCCGTGCCGGGCCAGCCACTGCGGGTCGGCCGTGGGGCGCAGGCCCGCGTCGAGTTCGTCCCAGGAGGCGAGGCAGCCGGAGCCGAGGAAGTGGTGGTTGCCGAGGGCCTCGCGGATGCCGAGGTCGGTGAGGACGGCGGTGGGGATGCCCCGGTGCAGGGACTCCAGGGCGGCCGTGGAGCTGACCGTGACCAGCAGGTCGGTGCGGTCGAGGACCTCGCCCATGTGCCCGTACACCAGGCGGCAGTTGGCGGGCAGGCCGCCGGGGATCCGCTCGGCGAGCCGCTGGTACGGCAGCTCTTCGAGGTGGGTGGTGTGCTCGCCGGGCTTGCTGCGCAGCTTGACCAGCACCTCGCGGTCCGGGTGCCGGCGGGCGTGGCCGGCGGCGCGGCGCAGCAGGTAGTTGCGGTCGGCGCGGCTCTCGGGGACCGAGGGCTGGGCGGCGAACACGACGGTGTGCGCCCGCGAGGTCTGCTGCTCGTACGGGGCGCCGCCGAGGAAGGGCAGGGCGGTCTCGGTGACGGCCGACGGGTCGGCGCCGACGCCCTCGTACACGGCGCGGAACCGGTCCGCGTCGTGGCGGGAGTTGGCGAGGACCAGGTCGGCGCCGTGCCGCAGGAGCAGGCCGTCGGCGAGCTTCTCGTAGACGACGCCGACGTAGCCGGTGACGACGGCCGGGCGGCGGGCCGGCTCCGGCCACAGCGCGCGCAGGCCGTGGAGGACGGCCTGGACGGCGCCGCCGACGAGGGCGAGCACGACGACGTCGTAGCGGCCTTCGGGGGCGCCGTCGGCGGCGCTGCGCATCTCGGCGAGGAATTCGGCGCAGGTCACCTCGGTCAGCCGGTCGGCGCGGACGCCGACTTCGCCGAGCTGGCGGGCGGTGGGCGTGGCCCGGCCGCGCAACAGGAACCCGGTGAGCGCGGGTTCGTCGGCATCGGCGAGGCGGCGGGCGGTGAGCGCGCCCCATTTCCATCGCGTATCGGAATCGGCGAGTACGGCAACCCGCATTTTTCCGGGGGCACTTACGCCACTGGTACTTACTGGCACGGCTCCGAAGCTAGGACGGAATTCCCGTGGACGGCCCAACGAGCGCGCAACAGAGGGTTAACAGCCGGTCGACGGAACGCGAATGCGCCCGGGGGCGGCCCGGGTTAACACCGCGGATGCCCAGCGTTCACGGAAAGGACTCGCCCGGGCCACGGTGAATGCCGGGCGGCGCCCTAATGTCACGCAGGTGGTCAAGCTTTCTGTGGTCGTGCCGTTCTTCAACGTGCAGACATACGCACCAGACGCCCTCCGGAGCCTGCACGCGAACGCGCGGGACGGCTTCGAGTTCATCCTCGTCGACGACTGTTCGTCGGACGGGACGCCCGCGCTCCTGGAACGGGCGGCCGAGGAGCTGCCCGGCGCGGTGCACGTCCGGCACGAGCGCAACGGCGGTCTGGCGACGGCCCGGAACACCGGGATCGACGCCGCGCGCGGCGAGTACCTCACCTTCATGGACGGGGACGACTGGCTCGCCCCCGGCCATCTGGCCCGGGTGCTGGCCGCGATCGAGGGCCTGGGCTGCGATTTCGTACGGACCGACCACGTGCAGTGCACCGGGCGGAACCGGTCGGTGCAGCGGGTGCCGCACGGCCCGCAGGGCGAGGTGCTGGACCCGCGGGCGGCGATCCTGCCCGCGGACCGGTCGACTTCGGTGGACTATCCGTTCGCGTGGGCCGGGATGTACCACCGGCGGCTGGTGGACCGCGGGCTGCTGCACTTCACGGACGGGCTGCGGACCGCCGAGGACCGGCCGTGGATCTGGCGGCTGCACCGGGAGGCGGACACCTTCGCGGCGGTCGGCCTGCCGGGTCTGTTCTACCGGCGCGGGGTCGCGACCTCGCTGACGCAGATCGGCGACGTACGCCAGCTCGATTTCATCCGGGCATTCGACCAGGTGCTGAAGGAAACGGCCCGGGACCGGGACGCGGATCTCCTGATGCCGAAAGCCGTGCGCACGTATTGCGCGATCATCGCCCACCACGTGGGTTCCATCGAAAGGTTCGAACCGGCCGTGGCCAGGAAACTCCGTTCGATGAGTGCGGCCGCTTTGCACCGCATGCCGCAGGGCGTTCTCGACGACGTCCTGCATTCCATGGACACGGAACGCGCGGTGCGGCTGCGCCGGCTGCGGCGCCGGCCGGCCGGTCCGGAGGTGGCCGCCTGATGGGTACCGCCGTCCGCACCACGCAGATCTTCCTCGCCTCCACCCTCTACGGCACGGCCACCCTGGCCGCCGCCCTCGACTCCGGCTGCTTCCGCGCCGCGGACCGCCGGATCCTGCTCGTCAGCAACAACGCGGCGGTGCCGGAGACCACTCCGGGGCCGGCCGGCATGCCCGGCTTCGCCCGGCTGGCCGCCCGCTTCGACGAGGTGCGGGACTGGAACGCCGTCATCGAGCCCTTCCACCCGGGCGGCTGGCAGCCGCGCGGGGACGACGCACCGCTGTGGGAGCGGCAGCTGCGCGCCCTGTGGGGGCTGGGCGAGGACCGCCTCGAACTCGTCGTCGAGTCCATCCAGGTGGCGCCGGCCCAGGCGCTCGTCCAGCTGTTCCCGGGCACCCCGGTCGAGGTGTACGCGGACGGGCTGATGAGCTACGGGCCGACCCGCAACAAACTGGACCCGCAGACCGGCGTCCGCATCCGGCGGCTGCTCCACCTCGACCTGGTGCCGGGGCTGGAGCCGCTGCTGCTCACCGAGTTCGGCGTGCCCGCGCAGATCGTGCCGACGGAGGCCTTCCGGAAGGTCCTCGACGAGCTGGCGGAGGACCCGGAGTGCGCCCCGGCACCGGAGACGGCGGCGGCCGGGGCGGACGGCGACGGGCGCCCGGCCGTGCTGCTGGGCCAGTACCTGTCCGCCCTCGGGCTGATCACGCCCGAGGAAGAGGAGGAGCTGCACGTCAGGATGGTCCGCGGCGCGCACGCGCTGGGCCACGGCCGGATCGTGTTCAAGCCGCACCCGAGCGCCCCGGCCCGCTGGTCGCGCCGGGTCGAGGAGGAGGCGGTACGGCTGGGCGCCCGGCTCACCGTGGTCGACTCCCCCGTGCTGGCCGAGGTGCTGTACCGGCAGCTGGATCCGGCGCTCGTCGTCGGGTGTTTCTCCACCGGCCTGCTGACGGCCGCCACCCTGTACGGCATCCCGGTCGCGCGCACCGGCACCGGGCCGCTGCTGAACCGGGTCACGCCGTACCAGAACAGCAACCGGGTGCCGCTGACGATCGTGGACGCCCTGCTGCCGGAGCTGGAGGACCGGGCCGCGGTACGGGCCTGGGCCCCGCCGGGTCCGGCGGTGCTGGAGGACCTCGGCGAGCTGGTGACGGCCGTCGGGTACGCGATGCAGGCGCAGATCCTCACCGCCCGGCGGGCCGACGCCGAGCGGTACCTCGCGAGCCGCCTCGACGCGCACACCTGGCGGTACTTCAAGAAGCGCCGGCTGACCGCGCTGGGCCTGCCGGGGGCGGTGCCGCCGCAGCTGGCGTTCATCCCGCGCAGCCCGGCGGTGCGCCGGGTGGTCCGCCGGGTCCGGCACCTGAGCCGGGCCGCGCGCGGATGACCGCGACCGCGCTCCCGGCACAGGCCGGGCCGCCGGACGGGGCTCCCGAGCGGGGCACGGCGTCCGCGCCGCCGGCCGCACCGGTCCGGCTGCGGGCGCTGGACGGGCTGCGGCTGGTGGCGGCGCTGATGGTGGCGGGCTACCACTACGCGGGGCGCGGCGGGGAGGTGCAGCACTCCTGGGGCGCGTCGCCGCGGGAGCTGTTCCCGACGGCCTCGCCCTGGCTGGCGTACGGCTGCCTGGGGGTGCAGGTCTTCTTCGTGATCAGCGGGTTCGTGATCTGCATGAGCGCGTGGAACCGGCCGCTGCGTTCGTTCTTCGCGTCCCGGGTGGCCCGCCTGTACCCGGCGTACTGGGCGGCGATCGTGCTGGTCACGGCGGTGTTCGCGCTGCCCTGGGTGGCGCAGCGGACGGTGTCGGGGCCGGATTTCCTGGTCAACCTGACGATGCTCCAGCAGCCGCTGGGCGCCGACCGGGTGCTCGGGGTGTGCTGGACGCTCTGGGCGGAGCTGCGGTTCTACGTGCTGTTCGCGCTGTTCGTGGTGCTTCCGGGCGGCGGGCGGCAGCGCACGCTGGTGTTCTGCGCGGTCTGGACGTTCGCCGCGGTGCTGACCGACATGGCGGACCTCGGCCGCGAGCACGTGCTCCAGCAGCTGCTGATGCCGCAGTACGCGCCGTTCTTCATCGGCGGCATCGGGCTCTACCTGGTGCACCGGAACCGGCGGGACGCCCTGGCCTGGGGCGTGGCGCTGATGGGCTGGCTGCTGGGCCAGCACTACGCGGTGGCCGGGCTGTGGCACGCGCCCGACCCGAGGTTCTTCTCGTACCGCAGTGCGGCCGTGATCGTCGCCGTGGTCACGGCCGGCTTCCTGGTGGTGGCGCTGATCGCGGTGGGCCGCCTGGACTGGCCGGACTGGCGCGGGCTGACCGTCGTGGGCGCCCTGACGTATCCGTTCTACCTGGTGCACGAGCACCTGGGCTGGGTGGTGATCCGGCTGCTGCACCGCACCCTCGGGCTGCCGGCTCCGGTCACGCTCGCCGGTACGGTCGCCCTGATGCTGGGTCTGGCCTGGCTGCTGTACCGGCTGGTGGAACGGCCTCTGACGCCGCGGCTGCGGCGGGCCCTGCGCTGATCCGGGCCGGGCTCAGCGCAGGCCGGCTCTGCTCGGCTCAGCTCTGCTCGGCTCAGCTCAGCTCAGCTCAGCTCAGTGCGAGCTTCGCCGCGAAGCCGAGGAAGAGGACGCCCGCCGCCGAGGTGGCCCCCGCCGACAGCCGCTTGCGCCGCCGGAACGCCTCGGACAGCCGGGCGCCGCTGAAGATGAGCGTGCTGAGGTAGAGGAAGCTGAACAACTGCCCGATCGCACCCAGCAGCAGGAAGGACAGCGCCGGGTAGGCGTAGTCCGGGTCCACGAACTGCACGAAGAACGACAGCAGGAAGAGGATCGCCTTCGGGTTCAGCAGGCTGATCACCAGCGCCCGCCGGTACGGCCGCTCCGCCGGGCCGGGAGTGCTCTCGCCGGCAGGAGCCGCAGCCGCACCCCGCGGCGCCGGGTCCCGGCGTATCGCGCGGTCCCGCCACATCCCCCACGCGGCGCGCATCATGCCGACCGCCAGCCAGGCCAGGTACCCGGCGCCGAGCACCTTGACCGCGCCGAACAGCAGCGGGCTGGCCTGGAGCAGCGCGCCGGCTCCGACGGCGGCCAGCACCATCAGCACGGTGTCGCCCGTGAACACGCCGCAGGCCGCCCGGTAGCCCTGCCGCACGCCGCGCCGGGAGGCCACGGACAGCACGTAGAGGGAGTTCGGACCCGGCAGCAGAATGATCAGGACGAGCGCCGCGAGGTACGTCGGAAGATCGGTCACACCCAGCATGCGAACGAGTCTCGCACAGGGGTCCGACAGCCCTCACTGCGTTTTCCACCACACCGCCCGGGGCCCGGCAACCCGGCCTCTCACCAGGTGGAATCCGCCGGCCGGTAGGTCCCCCACACCTCCCGCAGCGCATCGCAGACCTCGCCCACCGTGGCCCGGGCCCGCAGCGCCTCCTTCATCGGCGGGAGCACGTTGTCGGTGCCCGCGGCCGCCGCCCGCAGCGCGGTCAGGGCCCGGTCCACGGCCGCCCCGTCGCGGTCGGCGCGCAGCCGGGCCAGCCGTTCGGCCTGCCGGGCCTCGATGGCCGGGTCCACCCGGAGCGGCTCGTACGGCTCCTCGGCGTCGAGCGTGAAGCGGTTGACGCCGACGACGACCCGTTCGGCGCGGTCGGTCTCCTGGGCGATCCGGTACGCGTTCCGTTCGATCTCGGCCTTCTGGAAGCCCTGCTCGATG
Organism: Streptomyces bambusae; assembly: GCF_020532645.1. Classification (GTDB taxonomy): domain Bacteria; phylum Actinomycetota; class Actinomycetes; order Streptomycetales; family Streptomycetaceae; genus Streptomyces; species Streptomyces bambusae. The sequence goes on along the minus strand of NZ_JAJAUZ010000050.1, from coordinate 8,843 downwards.
GCGGCGACGGCGCCGCCGAGGTCCGCGACCCGGTCCATGAGCGCAAGGGCCGCCGCCTCCAGCTCGTCCGTCATCGCCTCGACCACGTAGGAGCCGGCGAACGGGTCGACGGTGGCCGTCACGTCCGTCTCGTACGCGAGGACCTGCTGGGTGCGCAGCGCCAGCCGGGCGGACTTCTCGGTGGGCAGGGCGATGGCCTCGTCGAAGGAGTTGGTGTGCAGCGACTGGGTGCCGCCGAGCACCGCGGCCAGGCCCTGCACCGCCACCCGGACCAGGTTGACCTCGGGCTGCTGGGCGGTGAGCTGGACCCCGGCGGTCTGGGTGTGGAAGCGGAGCATCATCGACCTGGGGTCGCGGGCGCCGAACTCCTCCTTCATGACGCGGGCCCAGATCCGGCGGGCGGCCCGGAACTTCGCCACCTCCTCCAGGAGGGTGGTGCGGGCGACGAAGAAGAAGGAGAGCCGGGGGGCGAACCCGTCCACGTCCATGCCTGCGGCAACGGCCGTCCGGACGTACTCGATGCCGTCGGCGAGGGTGAAGGCGACCTCCTGCGCGGGCGAGGCCCCGGCCTCCGCCATGTGGTAGCCGGAGATGGAGATGGTGTTCCAGCGCGGGATCCCGGCCCGGCAGTAGCGGAACACGTCGGCGGTCAGCCGCAGCGAGGGGCCAGGCGGGAAGATGTACGTGCCGCGGGCGATGTACTCCTTCAGCACGTCGTTCTGGACGGTGCCGGTCAGCCGGTCCGCGGGCACCCCCTGCTCCTCGCCCACCAGCTGGTAGAGCAGGAGCAGCAGGGCCGCCGGGGCGTTGATGGTCATGGACGTGGAGACCCGGTCGAGCGGGATGCCGTCGAACAGGACCCGCATGTCGTCGATCGAGTCGATGGCGACGCCGACCTTGCCGACCTCGCCGCGGGCGAGCGGAGCGTCGCTGTCGTAGCCCATCTGGGTGGGCAGGTCGAAGGCGACGGACAGGCCGGTGGTGCCGTGCTCGATGAGCTGCCGGTAGCGGGCGTTCGACTCGGCGGCCGTCCCGAAGCCGGCGTACTGCCGCATCGTCCAGGGCCGTCCGGTGTACATCGTCGGATAGACCCCGCGGGTGAACGGGTAGCCGCCGGGCTCGCCCAACTGCCGCTCCGGGTCCCAGCCGGCCCGGTCCTGCGGCCCGTAGACCGCCTTGATGGGCAGGCCCGACTCCGTCTCGCGCGCCATGTGCCGTCTACCTCCGTGGAGTCGCACTGTCACGTCCTGGCAACATCGTCCCGCCGTTCGCAACCATCCGCGTCCGGGCGGCATCCCTTCGTACACACGCACACTCCCGGGGGACACAGATGCGCCGTCATTCCGTCATAATCCACACGTTCGCGGCAGTCGCGGCGGTCGCACTGGCGGCCGGATGCAATCCGGCGGCCGCAGGTCCGAAGGAGTCCGGCGCGCCGTCGTCCGCCTCCTCCGCGCCGGCCGGCCCCTCGGGCTCGGCCGCCCCCGACGACAAGCCGAACGGCGGTTCCCCGTCCGGCGGCGCATCGACGCCCGCCTCGCAGGTCCTGCTGAAGGACGGCACGGAGAACGAGCAGGTACGCGAGCTCCAGGCGCGCCTGAAGCAGCTGGGCCTGTTCAAGCGCAGCCCCACGGCCTTCTACGGGTCGATCACCGCCACCGCGGTGAAGGCGTTCCAGGAGAAGCACGGGCTGCCGGCCACCGGCTCGGTGGACGACGCGACCTGGCAGAAGCTGCTGGCGTCATCCCGCAAGCCGACGGAGAACGAGCTGCGGCCGCCGACCACCAACGAGCTGGACACCCCCGACCCGCGCTGCATGACCGGCCGGGTGATGTGCATCAGCAAGGAGAGCCGGACCCTCGCCTGGATGGTCGACGGCAAGGTCGTGTCGGCGATGGACGTCCGCTTCGGCTCGGAGAACACCCCGACCCGCGAGGGCCTGTTCAGCGTGGAGTGGAAGGCCCGCAAGTGGACCTCGACGATCTACCACACGCCGATGCCGTACGCGATGTTCTTCAGCCGGGGCCAGGCGGTGCACTTCTCGCAGGACTTCGCGAACCGCGGCTACGCGGGCGCCTCGCACGGCTGCGTGAACGTCCGGGACAAGGCGAAGCTGTCGGTGCTCTTCGACCAGGTGAAGGTCGGCGACAAGGTCGTCGTCTACTGGTGACGCCGGGCCCGGTGACGGTCTGAGGAAGGGGGGCGCGAGCGGGGCCGGGGGAACGTGCCCCGCTCGCGCCAGGTGCGCAGAGCCCAGGGGTACGGGGGGAACCCCGGCTCATGCGCGGCCGATGACCAGTCGGCTCACTCAGTACTGCGCCGGACGCTCGAAAAGTGTTACAGCCGTGTGCGCACGTGCGGTGAACCGATTCGCCGGCACATCCGTGCAGGGGTCGGAAACCGGTCTGCGGACCGGTTTCCGACCCCGTGCGGCCGGCGCGGAAGAGGGCCGCACGGGATGCCGGAACGCGTGCCCGGACTCGTGCCGGAACGGATGCGTGCGCGGCCGCGGAACCCGCGGGAGACGCAGGAGGGACCGTCAGGCCGACGGGCGGCCGAAGCCCAGGGTCGGCAGGACGCCGCCCCGGTCGCCGGGGGTGGTGTCGACCGGCGGTGTGGGCTCGGTCGCGCCCTCGCCCGGCCGGGTGCCGGAGCCACCGGAGCCGCCGCTCGCACCGCCCGCGGCACCGCCGCCCGCACCGCCGGAGCTCTTGCCGATCAGCGCGTCGCAGTACTTCTCGACCCGGGAGCCGCGGGCCGCGCGCTCCAGCTTGATCCGCTTCTCGGCGGCCAGACGCCCCGCGCGTAGATCACGGCAGAACGCGGCGAGCCGCGCCGGGGACTCCACCGTGCCGCCCTTGTCACCGGTGCCGCCGGACGGCCCGGCGGTCGCCGCGGGGCTGCCGCTGTCGTCCGGGCTCGGGCCCACGCCCTGGGTGCCGGCCGCGGACGCGGACGGCGAGCCGGACGGGAGTCCGTCGACCAGGAGCCGGTCGGCCGGCTCTCCGGTGCCGGCGGACTCGGTCCCGCCGGGGCCGGTCGGCTCCGGGCTGGGGCCGCTGCTGACCGTCACCGTGGTCGGCGGGCCGGCGACGTCGCGCGGGTCGGGGAGCAGTCCGGTGGTCGCCGCGGCGGCGACACCGCCGATGGTGACGGCGGCCACGGCGGCCGCGAGTCCCAGCCGCAGCGGGCGGCGGACCCGGCCGCGCAGCGGGACGACGTCCGCAGGTGCGGGGGCGCCCAGCCGGACGGCCGGCAGTTCCGTGTCGGCGCCGGGGGCGGCGGCCGGTGCGGGGGCGGCGGCGTGCGCCGCGCGGAAGGCGGCCACGGCCGCGGCCTCGCCGGGCAGCTCGCCGGAGCCGGCGGGCGGGCAGGGCGGCACGAGGGATTCCAGCGCCCTGGCGAGGCGGGCCGCGTCGTCCCGGACCCGCGCGGCGTGCGCGGCGTCCTCGGCACCCGGCTGCGGAATGTCCTGTCCATGACGACCTGCGCCGGGCGCGACCGGGTCGACGGGTTCGCCGCGCAGCAGTTTTTCCGCTGCGGCCCCGTCCAGCCACTCGTACCGATCGTCGGCCATCACATGTCCTTCTGCGTACGCCAACGCGATTGCGTCACACCCGTGCGCTCCACCGAACCGTCGCGGTGGGGACGGGGCGCCGGTACGGCGTCGAGGTCCCGGCTGTCGCCCTGTTCACCGCCGGCCCGGACGTCCCCGGGGGCGGCAGGGCCCCCGGCATTATCACCGAACTCGCTGCCGAGCATCTCGGCGAGCCGCTTGAGGCCGCGGTGGGCCGCGGTGCGGACGGCCCCGGGCCGCTTGCCCAGGGTTTCGGCGGCGCTCTTCGCGTCGAGGCCGACGACCACGCGCAGCACGACGGCCTCGGCCTGGTCCTGCGGCAGCCGGGCGATGAGTTCCATGGTCCGGCCGGTGGCGAGGGCCTCGATGGCCTCGCCCGCGGTGTCGGAGTCCGCGGCGCGGCCGGTCAGCTCGGTCTCGTCGCCGCCGACGGCGGGCCGGCGGCCGCGCATCCGGACGTGGTCGAGCGCCCGGTTGCGGGCGATCCGGGCGGCCCAGCCGCGGAAGCGGTCGGCGTCGCCGCTGAACGAGGCGAGGTCGCGGGCGATCTGCAGCCAGGCCTCGGACGCCACGTCCTCGGCCTCGGTGTCGCCCACCAGTGTGCGTACGTACCCGAGCAGGCGCGGGTGCACCGCCCGGTACACCGTTCTGAAGGCGCTCTCGTCGCCGCCCTGCGCCGCGAGCACCGCGGCGGTCAGCTCCGCGTCGTCCCCCAGCAAAGTCCCCAACCCGTTCAATGTCCTGTACGTCCTGCGCAAATCAGCACGTTACGACTTTCAAGTACGTCTCGTCCACGACTTGTACAACCAGCAACCATTCGTGCGCGAAGCGGGGTGTGACAGAAACCGCACCCGCGGCGCTGACACATATACGGGCTTGTCGCACGAGCCCGTAACGGACGACGGCCGGGGCCTCTCCTGTGGGGGGTGGCGGCCTCGGCTGTCGCTCCGGATCCGTGGTGTGCGGCGTTCGGCACCTTCACACCCCTCTTCCCCTCCTCGTAAGAGTGAAATCCGCGTATCCGTACGACGGCATCCGCACGCCCTCGATAGCGTTGCCGGACACCCCCGACGCGCCCGCCCCGAGGAGCCCCCTGCTGTCCAGCCACCTCCCGGCCCAGCTCCGCGGCAGCTCCGGGCTGGCCCGTTTCAACGCCGCTTCCGCCGAAGCGCTCCACGACGCACTGCTGCACTGCTGCGGCAGCCGGTACTGGGCTCACCGGGTGGCCGCCCACCGACCGTACCCGGATCTGGAGGCCCTGCTCGCCGCCGCCGACGAAGCAGGCTACGACCTGTCCCCCGCGGAGCTCACCGAAGCGCTGGCCGACGAGTCCTCGGCCGAGCTGCACCACGCCGCCCCGTACGCCGCCCATCTGGCGCTCGGCGCGGCGCACGCGGAGTACGAGCGGAAGTTCGGGCACGCCTTCGTCATCTGCCTCGACGAGTATCCGGCGGAGGAGCACGCGGCGCAGGTACTGGCCGGAATTCGCCGTCGGATGGCGTACGAGGAGGACGAGGAGCGGGCGGTGGCCGCCGACGAGCTGCGGCGACTTGCCCGGGGCCGGCTCACCGCGCTGGTCGACGGAGTCGGTGCGGAACACCTGGATTGGGCCGATTTCGCCTTGTCGGATAGCCCGTCCGTGCCTGTTTGATCACACCGGACCACCCCGCGCGAAGGAACCGACAAGTCGTCGCTACGATGTCGGGGGCCGGTGGACCGTACCCGGCCGGGCCCGACCGACAACGAAGCCGGCTGGCCCTCGCCTCGCTTCCGGAGGGTTTTCCGTGCCGGCTGGAACGCTGTACCGCGGCCGGGAAGGAATGTGGAGTTGGGTGGCTCACCGAGTCACCGGCGTCCTGATTTTCTTCTTCCTGTTCGTACACGTCCTCGACACCGCTCTCGTCCGCGTCTCCCCCGAGGCGTACGACGATGTCGTGGCTACCTACAAGACTCCGATCGTTGCGCTGCTGGAGTACGGCCTCGTGGCCGCCATCCTCTTCCACGCGCTCAACGGTCTTCGCGTCATCGCTGTGGACTTCTGGTCCAAGGGCCCGCGCTACCAGAAGCAGATGCTCTGGACCGTCGTGGGCGTCTGGGTCGTGCTCATGGCCGGGGCCCTGTACCCCGTGCTCGGCCACGCAGCTGCTGAACTGTTCGGGAAGTGACGCGCATGTCGACTGACACCTCTTCTTCGATCGGCGACGTCGAGGGCGTGAGCCTGTACGACGTCGACCACCCCGCGCCGTACATCGAGGCCCCGCGCAAGCGCACCTCGAAGACGCCCCGCGCCACGCGCGGCAACTTCGAGATGGCCGCCTGGCTCTTCATGCGCCTCTCGGGCATCGTCCTGGTCGTGCTGGTCATCGGCCACCTGCTGATCCAGCTGGTGCTGGACGGCGGCGTGAGCAAGATCGGCTTCGCCTTCGTGGCCGGCCGCTGGGCCTCCCCGTTCTGGCAGGTCTGGGACCTGCTGATGCTGTGGCTCGCGATGCTGCACGGCGCCAACGGCCTGCGCACCGTCATCAACGACTACGCGGAGCGCGCCAACACGCGGCTGTGGCTGAAGGGCCTGCTCTACACCGCCACGGTGTTCACCATCCTTCTGGGCACGCTGGTGATCTTCACCTTCGACCCGAACATCCGCTAGGCACGGGGCTGAGGCAACCGACTATGAAGATCCACAAGTACGACACCGTCATCGTCGGCGCCGGTGGCGCGGGCATGCGCGCCGCCATCGAGGCGACGAAGCGCAGCCGCACCGCCGTGCTGACCAAGCTGTACCCCACCCGCTCCCACACGGGTGCCGCGCAGGGCGGCATGGCCGCCGCGCTGGCGAACGTGGAAGAGGACAACTGGGAGTGGCACACCTTCGACACGGTCAAGGGCGGTGACTACCTGGTCGACCAGGACGCCGCCGAGATCCTGGCGAAGGAGGCCATCGACGCCGTCCTCGACCTGGAGAAGATGGGTCTGCCGTTCAACCGCACCCCGGACGGCACCATCGACCAGCGCCGCTTCGGCGGCCACTCGCGCGCCCACGGCGAGGCCCCGGTCCGCCGGTCCTGCTACGCCGCGGACCGCACCGGCCACATGATCCTCCAGACGCTGTACCAGAACTGCGTCAAGGAGGGCGTGGAGTTCTTCAACGAGTTCTACGTCCTGGACCAGCTCATCACCGAGGTCGACGGGGTCAAGCACTCCGCGGGCGTCGTGGCGTACGAGCTGGCCACCGGCGAGATCCACGTCTTCCAGGCGAAGTCCGTGATCTACGCCTCCGGCGGCACCGGCAAGTTCTTCAAGGTGACCTCCAACGCGCACACCCTCACCGGTGACGGCCAGGCGGCCTGCTACCGGCGCGGTCTGCCGCTGGAGGACATGGAGTTCTTCCAGTTCCACCCGACGGGCATCTGGCGCATGGGCATCCTGCTGACGGAGGGCGCCCGTGGTGAGGGCGGCATCCTCCGCAACAAGGACGGCGAGCGCTTCATGGAGAAGTACGCGCCGGTCATGAAGGACCTCGCGTCCCGTGACGTCGTCTCGCGCTCCATCTACACGGAGATCCGCGAGGGCCGCGGCTGCGGTCCCGCCGGCGACCACGTGTACCTGGACCTGACGCACCTCCCGCCGGAGCAGCTCGACGCGAAGCTCCCGGACATCACGGAGTTCGCGCGCACGTACCTCGGCATCGAGCCCTACACGGACCCGATTCCGATCCAGCCCACCGCGCACTACGCCATGGGCGGCATCCCGACCAACGTCGAGGGTGAGGTCCTGTCGGACAACACCACCGTCGTGCCCGGCCTGTACGCGGCCGGCGAGGTCGCGTGCGTGTCCGTGCACGGCGCCAACCGCCTGGGCACCAACTCGCTGCTGGACATCAACGTCTTCGGCAAGCGCTCCGGCATCGCGGCGGCCCGCTACGCGGCCGAGAACGACTTCGTCGAGCTGCCGGAGGACCCGGCGTCGCTCGTCGTCGAGCAGGTCGAGACGCTGCGCAACTCCACCGGCTCCGAGCGGGTCGCGGACCTGCGCCTGGAGCTGCAGGAGACGATGGACGCCAACGTGATGGTGTTCCGCACCGAGCAGACGATCAAGACCGCGGTCGAGAAGATCGCGGAGCTGCGCGAGCGCTACAAGAACGTCTCGATCCAGGACAAGGGCAAGCGGTTCAACACCGACCTGCTGGAGGCCATCGAGCTGGGCAACCTGCTCGACCTGGCCGAGGTCATGGCCGTCTCCGCCCTGGCGCGCAAGGAGTCCCGCGGCGGCCACTACCGCGAGGACTACCCGAACCGCGACGACGTCAACTTCATGCGCCACACCATGGCGTACCGCGAGGTCGCGGCCGACGGCACGGACTCGGTCCGTCTCGACTACAAGCCCGTCGTCCAGACCCGCTACCAGCCGATGGAGCGTAAGTACTGATGGCTACCCCGACCCTTGACAAGGTGGAGTCCGAAGCCACGGCCTCTCACAACATCACGGTCACCTTCCGGATCCGCCGCTTCAACCCCGAGGTCTCGGACCAGGCGGAGTGGCAGGACTTCCAGATCGAGATCGACCCGAAGGAGCGCGTGCTCGACGGTCTCCACAAGATCAAGTGGGACCTCGACGGCACGCTGACCTTCCGCCGCTCCTGCGCGCACGGCATCTGCGGCTCCGACGCGATGCGGATCAACGGCAAGAACAGGCTCGCCTGCAAGACGCTGATCAAGGACATCAACCCGGAGAAGCCCATCACCGTCGAGGCCATCAAGGGCCTCACGGTGATGAAGGACCTCGTGGTCGACATGGAGCCGTTCTTCCAGGCGTACCGGGACGTCATGCCGTTCCTGGTCACCAAGGGGAACGAGCCGACCCGCGAGCGCCTGCAGTCCGCCGAGGACCGCGAGCGCTTCGACGACACCACCAAGTGCATCCTGTGCGCCGCGTGCACGTCCTCGTGCCCGGTGTTCTGGAACGACGGCCAGTACTTCGGCCCGGCGGCGATCGTCAACGCGCACCGCTTCATCTTCGACTCGCGTGACGAGGCCGGCGAGCAGCGGCTGGAGATCCTGAACGACAAGGACGGCGTGTGGCGCTGCCGCACCACGTTCAACTGCACCGACGCGTGCCCGCGCGGCATCGAGGTCACCAAGGCGATCCAGGAAGTCAAGCGTGCGCTGATCACGCGCCGCTTCTGATCCCGGCTCCGCCCGTACGAGGGCCCCGCTTCCGGCTGCTGCCGGAGGCGGGGCCCTCTGCCGTGGGGCCGGCGCGCGGGGCG
>NZ_JAJAUZ010000005.1 GCF_020532645.1 Streptomyces bambusae | reverse complement strand
TCACGGCCGGGGCCTCGACGGCGGTGGTCGCGGCGCGGGTGGCGCGGCGGCGGGTACGGGCCGGGGCGGCGGCCGGAGCAGCCTCCTCGACGACCGGCTCGACAGCCGGAGCCTCGGCGACGGCCGGGGTCTCGGCCACCGGAGCAGCCGCGGCACGCGTCGCACGACGACGGGAACGCGCCGGAGCGGCGGCCGGAGCAGCCTCCTCGACGACCGGCTCGACAGCCGCAGCCTCGGCGACGGCCGGGGTCTCGGCCACCGGAGCAGCCGCGGCACGCGTCGCACGACGACGGGAACGCGCCGGAGCGGCGGCCGGAGCAGCCTCCTCGACGACCGGCTCGACAGCCGGAGCCTCGACGACGGCCGGGGTCTCGGCGACGGCGGCGGTGGTCGCGGCGCGGGTGGCGCGGCGGCGGGTACGGGCCGGGGCGGCGGCGGGGGCCTCGTCGGCGGCCGGCGCGGCGGCAGGAGCGGCCTCGGCAGCCGGCTCGGGGGTCACGGCACCGCCGGGCGGGCCGGCCGGGCGGGACGCCGCGCGGCGCCGGCGGCGCGGCGGCAGGGTGTCACTGGGGCTGTCGTCAGCGCCGTTGTGAAGGGGTTCGTTGTTGAGCATGCGGGGGTTCTCCCGTCACGCTCCCGGGCGCCGCGGCTGACATCCGGTCCGGCGCGGTCCGCGCATCAACGTGCGCGGACCGGCCTCCGGGGCGCGTGCACCGCACGGGAGCTGTTGTCCGAGCCGCCGGTTCCGTACGTGATGTCCGTACGGCCTGGCGGAAGTCTTCAGGTCGGTGCGCGGCCCGACCCAGGTGGCTCCCGAGTTCGAGGGCTGCGCGTGCGACGACAGTCCCTACGCGGAACCTTCCGGCGCCTTCGCGTCGGCAGCTGCGGCGGCCGTGGGTGGGGCGGCCGTGACTGCCTCGCGGTCGGGCGCGAGCGGGTCGGTCACCGTGCCGGACTCCTCGTCGAAGAGCCCCTGCGCCAGCCTGGTCACCGCTGCGGGGACCGGCGGCGCCAGGTCGGCCACAGCTCGGAGACCGGACAGGACGTCGTCGGGTCGCACGGCAGGTGTCACGTGCCGAACAACCAGGCGCAGTATCGCACAGGCATTGTCCGCGGTCCTATCAGCCGGGGCAGGAAGCGCCTCGAGGCTGACTACAGCACCGCGGGTGTCGAAGGTCCGCAGGCCGTTCTTGGTACGGCGCTGGACCTCGACGCTCTCGGCTCCGAGGAACGCGGCGGTGGCCCGCTCGGCCTCGGCGTGTTCGACGCCTTCCAGCCGCAGCTCCCAGACGGAGGCGGTGAGCCGGTCGGCGAGGCCGGAGGTGCGGGCCTCGACGGCGTCGGTGATGTCGAGGCCGTCCGGCAGTGACTCGTCGAGCAGCTCGCGGAGCTTCTCGGGGTCGCGGGCCGCGGTGAGCGCGATCTCCAGGTACTCGGCCTCGGAGCCGGTGCCGGTCGGAGCGGCGTTCGCGTACGAGACCTTCGGGTGCGGGGTGAAGCCGGCCGAGTACGCCATGGGCACCTCGGCGCGGCGCAGGGCCCGCTCGAAGGCCCGCTGGAAGTCTCGGTGGCTGGTGAACCGGAGGCGGCCGCGCTTGGTGTAGCGCAGTCGGATGCGCTGCACCGCCGGTGCGGGCGGCGGGCCTTCGGGCTGTCGCTTGCCCAGTGGTTCTTCTCCTTGTGCGGGGCTCCGCGGCTCGCGCGTCGCCCTGAGGTCTGTCGGGCCGGACGGCCGCTCCCTGCCCCCGGCTCACGCCCGCTTGCGCAGGGAGATCTCGGAGGCGGTCGCCGCACCGTCGGCTGTCGTACTACCCAGAGTACGCGCCCGTGACCTCCGCGGTTCCCGGAAGTACCGCCGCAGGGGCTCAGCCGATGGAACCCGGCCCGGCCGGGCGGTGCGCCCGCGCCGTGACGGCGACCGGCAGACCGGGCATGCCGACCCGAGCACGTATGCCCCCGCCGGGGGCGAACCCGGCGGGGGCATACGTGTGAGGGACGGAACAGCGGCGGGAGCTACTTCACCACGCTGAGCGGCAGCAGCTTCTTGCCGGTGGGGCCGATCTGGATCTGGGTGTCCATCTGCGGGCAGACGCCGCAGTCGAAGCACGGGGTCCAGCGGCAGTCCTCGACCTCGGTCTCGTCGAGGGCGTCCTGCCAGTCCTCCCAGAGCCAGTCCTTGTCGAGGCCCGAGTCGAGGTGGTCCCAGGGCAGGACCTCCTCGTACGTGCGCTCGCGCGTCGTGTACCAGGCGACGTCCACGCCGTACCCGGGCAGGGCCTTCTCCGCGGCCTGCATCCAGCGGTCGTACGAGAAGTGCTCGCGCCAGCCGTCGAAGCGGCCGCCGTCCTCGTACACGGCGCGGATGACGTCGCCGATGCGGCGGTCGCCGCGGGAGAGCAGGCCCTCGACGATGCCCGGCTTGCCGTCGTGGTAGCGGAAGCCGATGGAGCGGCCGTACTTCTTGTCGCCGCGGATCTTGTCGCGGAGCTTCTCCAGGCGGGCGTCCGTCTCCTCCGCGGAGAGCTGCGGGGCCCACTGGAACGGCGTGTGCGGCTTCGGCACGAAACCGCCGATGGAGACGGTGCAGCGGATGTCGTTCTGCCCGGAGACCTCGCGGCCCTTGGCGATCACGTTGACCGCCATGTCGCCGATCTGGAGCACGTCCTCGTCGGTCTCGGTCGGCAGGCCGCACATGAAGTACAGCTTCACCTGGCGCCAGCCGTTGCCGTACGCGGTGGCGACGGTCCGGATCAGGTCCTCTTCCGAGACCATCTTGTTGATGACCTTGCGCATGCGCTCGGAGCCGCCCTCGGGGGCGAAGGTCAGGCCGGACCGGCGGCCGTTGCGGGTCAGCTCGTTCGCGAGGTCCACGTTGAACGCGTCGACGCGGGTCGAGGGCAGGGACAGGCCCACCTTGTCGTCCGCGTAGCGGTCCGCGAGGCCCTTGGCGATGTCACCGATCTCGGTGTGGTCCGCGGAGGACAGCGACAGCAGGCCGACCTCCTCGAAGCCGGTCGCCTTGAGGCCCTTCTCCACCATCTCGCCGATGCCGGTGATGCTTCGCTCCCGCACGGGGCGCGTGATCATGCCGGCCTGGCAGAAGCGGCAGCCGCGGGTGCAGCCGCGGAAGATCTCGACGGACATCCGCTCGTGGACCGTCTCGGCGAGCGGCACCAGCGGCTGCTTCGGGTACGGCCACTCGTCCAGGTCCATCACGGTGTGCTTGGACACCCGCCACGGCACGCCGGAGCGGTTCGGCACGACGCGCCCGATGCGGCCGTCCGGCAGGTACTCGACGTCGTAGAAGCCCGGGACGTACACGCCGCCGGTCTTCGCCAGGCGCAGCAGGACCTCTTCGCGCCCGCCCGGGCGGCCCTCGGCCTTCCAGGCGCGGATGATCTCGGTCATGTCGAGGACGGCCTGCTCGCCGTCGCCGATGACCGCGCAGTCGATGAACTCGGCGATCGGCTCGGGGTTGAAGGCCGCGTGGCCGCCCGCGAGGACGATCGGGTCGTCGAGGCCGCGGTCCTTGGCGGACAGCGGGATGCCCGCCAGGTCCAGGGCCGTGAGCATGTTCGTGTAGCCCAGCTCCGTGGAGAAGGACAGGCCGAACACGTCGAAGGCCTTCACCGGGCGGTGGCTGTCGACCGTGAACTGCGGCACGTCGTGCTCGCGCATCAGGGCTTCGAGGTCCGGCCACACGCTGTACGTGCGCTCGGCCAGGACGCCGTCGCGCTCGTTGAGTACCTCGTACAGGATCATGACGCCCTGGTTGGGCAGGCCGACCTCGTACGCGTCGGGGTACATCAGCGCCCAACGGACGTCGCACTCGTCCCACTTCTTGACGGTGGAGTTCAGCTCACCACCCACGTACTGGATGGGCTTCTGCACATGCGGGAGCAGAGCTTCGAGCTGTGGGAAGACCGACTCGGACATCACGCGACTTTCGTGAAGCGGGCAGGGGGTGACTCTCAAGCGTACCTTGAGGCGCAGCCACCCCCGCCCCGTCCATGATCGGCCGTCAGCCGCCGAGGGCGTCCCGCAGGCCCGGGGCGGCGGCCTTCTCCCAGACCTCCGGCAGTTCCCGTTCGCGGCGTTCGGCCAAGGCCTCCTCGCGGCCGTAGAGCAGGCCCCAGGTGAAGCCGGGCTCGCCGGCGTCGCGGGCCTGGGCGGCCAGACCGCGCAGCGCCTCGCGGGCGACGACGCTGTCCTGGTGGTCGCCGAGCAGGGTCTGCACCGACTTCATGGCCTTGGCGAACTTCTCGGCCGGCTTGCCGAGGGCGGGTGCCGCGGCCTCGGCCGCGTAACGGGCCCGTTTGGCGGCCTTGCGGGCGTCGTGCAGGGCGAGGTCGCGCTCTTCGCCCTCCGGCAGGCCGAGGGCGCTGTCGATGCGGCCGGCCAGCCGTTCGTAGTCGCGCAGGACGGCCTTGCGGAACACGGCGTCGGCCGGTTTGGCGGCCGCCGGCCGCAGGGGCGGGTCGGCGAGCAGGGCGTCGAGCGCGTCGAGCAGGCCGAGGTAGCGGGTGCTGTCGAGGACGGCGAGCGCGCGGCGCCGCGAGCCGGCCCGGCGGGTCTTGTTCCAGGTCCGCAGCCGGCTGCGGACCGGGCCGTCGGCCAGGGTGCGGGGCAGGCCGTCGAGGGCGTCCTTGAGGCGGTCGAGCAGGACTTCCTGGTCTCGGTCGACGCCCAGCTCGGCGGCGACCCAGCGGAGCTCCTCGCCGAGCGGGTCGGTGGCGGCCCGGTCGAGGATCCGGCGGTGGGTGCGGAAGGCGCTGCGCAGCCGCCGGGTGGCGATGCGCATCTGGTGGACGGCGTCGGGCAGGTCGCGGCGCACCGCGGGGTCCTGGGCGACGAGGGCGCGGACCTGGTCGTGGAGGTGTGCCAGGAGGACGGCGCCGGCGGTGCCGTCGTCGGGGGGCGGGGTGCGGCGGGGGGCTTCGGCGCCGGTCTCGGCGAGGGCGCGGGCGAGTTTGGAGGGTGCGTCGGAGGGGGCGAGGCCGGCCTTCTTGAGCTGTTTGGCGACGGCGTCGAGGAGGGCGGGGTCACCGTCGTCGGCGAGTTCCACCTCGACTTCGGTCCAGGTGGCCACGGCGCGCGGCAGCGTGAGCCGTTCGGCGCGGACCTCGTCGGCACTGAGTTCGGCGAGCAGCCCGCCGTCCGCGTCCAGCAGGTGCAGGACCCGGCGGGCGGACTGCAGGCGGACGAGGGGGACGGGGTCGGTGCTGCGGACCCGGGAGCGGACGAGTCCGGCGAGGTCCCGCGGGAGGTCGTCGGTGAGGGCGGCCTGCACCTCGTCCCGGACGCCGGGGGCGACGGGGAGCTTGAGGTGCCAGCCGGCGTCGGAGCCGCCGGTGCGGCGGCGCAGGGTCAGGCCGTCGGCGGCGAGCCGCTGGTCGGGGGTGTCGTAGTAGACGGCGTCGAGGTCGTCCGTGCCCCGGTCGAGGACGGCCGCGATGCCCGCGGTCCCGGTCAGGTCGGGGGGCTCGGCGAGGAACCGGCGCCCGGCTTTGGCTGTCGTGAACTCGAATTTCCGCTCGATCTCGCGCTTCGTGTCCGCCATGGACCGAACTTAGTCCTGAACGGCCCGCATCGGGCGGGTTACGGGTAAGTAGCCGGAACCTGGCGCAGGGGCGCCCCCGTCAGAGAGGCCCTAAGCCGACATCGGCCGCTCCACCTTGATCGACTGGAGCAGCCCGATCGCCACCCAGACCGCGAACATCGACGAGCCGCCGTACGACACGAACGGCAGCGGGAGGCCGGCCACGGGCATGATCCCGAGGGTCATCCCGATGTTCTCGAAGGACTGGAACGCGAACCAGGCGATGATCCCGGCCGCCACGATGGTCCCGTACAGCTCGGTGGTCTCGCGGGCGATCAGGCAGGCCCGCCACAGCACGATGCCGAGGAGCACCAGGATCAGCCCGGCGCCGACGAAGCCCAGCTCCTCGCCGGCCACCGTGAAGACGAAGTCGGTCTGCTGCTCGGGCACGAACTGGCCGGTGGTCTGCGAGCCCTTGAAGAGGCCGGAGCCCAGCAGCCCGCCCGAGCCGATCGCGATCCGCGCCTGGTTGGTGTTGTAGCCGACGCCCGCCGGGTCCAGCTCCGGGTTGGCGAAGGCCGCGAACCGGTTGATCTGGTATTCGTCGAGGACGCCGAGCTGCCAGACCAGGAGCGCGCCGACGACCCCGGATCCCAGCAGGCCGAACACCCACCGGTTGGAGGCGCCCGAGGCCAGCAGCACGCCGAGGACGATCACCACCATGACCATGACGGAGCCCAGGTCGGGCATCAGCATGACGATGCCCATGGGCGCGGCGGCCAGGCACAGCGACTTCATCACGGTCCGGTGGTCGGGGTGCACCAGGTCGCCCGCGTCCACGCGGGCGGCCAGCAGCATCGCCATCCCCAGGATGATGGTGATCTTGCAGAACTCGCTGGGCTGGAGGGAGAAGCCGCCGCCGATCACGATCCACGCGTGCGCACCGTTGATGGTGGCGCCGAGCGGCGTGAGCACGGCCAGCACGAGCACGAGCGAGAGCCCGTAGAGGACCGGCACCGCGCCGCGCAGGGTGCGGTGGCCGAGCCAGACGGTGCCGATCATCAGCACCAGCCCGATGCCGGTGTTCAGGGCGTGCCGCGCCAGGAAGTAGTACGGGTCGCCCTGGTTGAGCTGGGTCCGGTTGCGGGTGGCCGACCACACGAGGAGCGCGCCGATGAAGGACAGCGCGATCGCGGAGAGCAGTATCGGCCAGTCGAGCCGGCGCAGCAGCGAGTCGCGTGCGGTCAGCCTGGCGAGCGGTCCGCGCTCGGGTGCGTACCGGGACACCGAGAAGTTGTTCGCTCCGGTCACAGCGTCCGCCCGCCCATCCACACTTCACCGGGCGGACCGGCCTGCCCGGTCGGAGGTGCCTCCGGCAGCGGGACGTACGGCTTGACGGCCGGCGCGTCGATGGAGCCGTCGGCGTCGATCTTCGGCAGTCCGGCCTGGGGGCGGGGCAGCAGGGCCCGCCTGAGGTCCTGGTTGCCGGTCTTGTCGAGCCCGTACATGGCGTCGTAGATGTTGCGGACGGCGGGGCCTGAGGCGCCGGAGCCGGTGCCGCCCTGGGAGATCGTCATGACGATCGTGAAGTCCTTGGTGTACGTCGCGAACCACGAGGTGGTCTGCTTGCCGTAGACCTGGGCGGTGCCGGTCTTGGCGTGCATCGGGATCTTGTCCTGCGGCCAGCCGCCGAACCGCCAGGCTGCCGTGCCGCCGGCCTCGACGACCGAGCGCAGGCCCTTGTCGAGGTCCCTGACGGTCTCGGGGCCGACCGGCAGCCGGCCGTGGGACCGCGGCTTGATCTCGTCGATCCGCTTGCCGTCAGGGCTGATGACGGCCTTGCCGATGGTGGGGTTGAAGAGGGTGCCGCCGTTGCTGATGGCCGCGTAGGCGGTGGCCAGCTGGATGGGCGTGATGAGCACGTCGCCCTGGCCGATGGAGAAGTTGATGCTGTCGTAGGCCTTGAGCTGGTTGCCTTCGAGGCAGCTCTCGTACGCGATCTGCTCGACGTACGTGCCGCCCTTCTTGCCCTGCTTGCACCAGGCGTCCTTGTTGGCCTCCCAGAACCGCTGCTTCCACTGCCGGTCGGGGATCCGGCCCTGCACCTCGTTGGGGACGTCGATGCCGGTCTCGGAGCCGAAGCCGAAGTCGTGGGCGGTCTTGTAGAACCAGTCGTGCGCGCCCTTCTTGGGCTTGAGGCCGCCGTCGCGCTGCCACTCCTGGTGGCCGAGGCGGTAGAAGACGGTGTTGCAGGAGTACTTGAGCGCGTCCCCGAGGGTGATGGGTCCGTGCCCCTGCGACTCGAAGTTCGCGAAGCTCCGGTTGCCCATGCTGTACGAGGAGCTGCACAGGTACTTGTCGTTGAAGTCGAAGCCGGCGCGCACGGCCGCGCTCGCGGACACCACCTTGAAGACGGAGCCGGCCGGCGCCTGCCCCTGGATGGCCCGGTTGAGCAGCGGGTAGTTGGACGACTTGCTGGTGAGCTTGGCGTAGTCGGCGGCGGAGATGCCGCCGACCCAGGCGTTGGGGTCGTAGTCGGGCTGGGAGGCCATGGCGACGACCCGGCCGGTCTTGGACTCCATGACGACGACGGCGCCGGAGTCGGCCTCGTACTTGCGGCCGGTGATCTTGTCGGTGGTCTTGCGGACTTCCTTCATGGCGGCGGCGAGTTCGAACTCGGCGACGGCCTGCACCCGGGCGTCGATGCTGGTGACGAGGGTGGAGCCGGGCACGCCCGGGTCGGACTCGGTCTCGCCCATGACCCGGCCGAGGTTGTCGACCTCGTACGAGGTGACCCCGGCCTTGCCGCGCAGCTGCTTGTCGTAGGTGCGCTCGATGCCGGAGCGGCCGACCTGGTCGGAGCGCAGGTGCGGCGAGTCGGTGTCCTTGGCCTTCTGGATCTCCTCGTCGGTGACCGGGGAGAGGTAGCCGAGCACCTGCGAGGTGCGGGCCTTGCCGGGGGCCGGGTAGCGGCGGACGGCGGTGGGCTCGGCGGTGATGCCGGGGAAGTCCTCGGGGCGCTCGCGGATCTGCAGCGCCTGCTGGGTGGTGGCTTCGAGGGTGACCGGGATCGGCTGGTAGGGGGAGCCGTTCCAGCAGGGCTTGGGGGTCTGCGAGTCGCACAGCCGGATCTTGTCCATGACCTCCTTGGGGGTCATGTCCAGGACGTCGGCGAGGCGGGTCATGACGCCCTTGCCCCGGTCCTTCATCTTCATCAGCTCGGTGCGGCTGGCCGAGACCACCAGGCGGGTCTCGTTGTCGGCCAGCGGGACGCCGCGGGCGTCGAGGATCGAACCGCGCACGGCGGGGTGGACGACCCGCTGGACGTGGTTGCTCTTCGCCTCGTCGGTGTACTCGTCGCCGTTGCGGATCTGGAGGTACCAGAGCCGCCCGCCGAGGGTGAACAGCAGCGAGAAGACGATCACCTGGATGATGACGAGCCGGATCTGCACCCGGGGGGTGCGGCCGGTCTCGGGAATGTTGGTCACGCCTGGTCCCCCGTCACAGCTTCTTGACGCTCTTCACGCCCTTGACGCCCTTTATCCGGCCGGCCCGTCCGGCCCGGCTGCGGGCCGTGCGCAGCCGCAGGCCGCCGCGCTGGCTGCCGATGCGCAGGCCGGTGCCGCCGGAGAGCCAGCCGGAGGACACGTCGGTGCCCTGCGGCGGGCCGCCGTTGGCCTCGACGGCCATCGGATCGTTCTCGGCGCGGCGGGCCAGCGCCATGATGAACGGCACGGTGAACGGCGCGAGCAGCAGGTCGTAGAAGGCCGCGGTGAACAGCAGTCCGGTCAGGCCGACATGGCGGGCGGCGGTGTCGCCGACCAGGGCGCCGACGCCCGCGTAGAGCAGGGTGGAGCCGAGGGCCGCGGCGACGACGGTCAGCAGCGGGCCCCAGGCGGACCGGAAGCGGCCGTTGTCGGGGCGGACGAGGCCGGCGACGTAGCCGATGAGGCACAGCACCAGCGCGTAGCGGCCGGCGGCGTGGTCGGCGGGGGGCGCGAGGTCGGAGAGGAGTCCGGCGCCGAAGCCGATGACGGCGCCGCTGGTGTGGCCGTAGACGAGCGCGAGGGCGATGACGGTGAGCAGCACGAGGTCCGGGACGGCGCCGGGCAGCTGGAGCCTGCCCAGGATGGTGACCTGGACGACGAGGGCGACCACGACCAACGACGACGCGAGCAGGATCCGGTTGAAGCGCATGGCGGTCTCCTAGTCGTCGGCCGGCTGTCCGGCGTCCGCGGCGGCGTCGCCGGCGGGTGCGCCGCTCGGCGAGGGCGTGACCGTCACGGTGACCGTCGGGACGGGCTTGGGCTTCTCGGGGCGGGGCGGCAGTACGGCGTCCCGCGGGTCGGTGCGCGGCGGCATCACGACGACGCCGACGATGTCGAGGCGGGAGAAGCCGACGTACGGGCGGAGCCAGACGGTGCGGGTGAGGTCGCCGCGGGCGGGTTCCAGGCGGACGACCTCGCCGATCGGGACGCCGGGCACGAAGGGCTTGTTGCCGCGCGAGCCGAAGGTGACGAGCCGGTCGCCGGGGGCGATCTTGGCCCGGCCGTTGAGCATCTGGACGGAGAGGGCGCGGTCGCCCTGTCCGGTGGCGAAGCCGAGTTCGCCGGACTTCTCCAGGCGGGTTCCCACGGTGAAGTCGGGGTCGTTGGCGAGCAGGACGGTGGCGGTGTCGGGGCCGACGGTGGTGACGCGGCCGACGAGGCCGTCGCCGTTGAGGACCGTCATGTCCCGCTGGATGCCGTCCTTGCTGCCGGCGTCGATGGTCACGGTCCAGGAGAAGCCCTGGGCCGCTCCTATGGCGATGACTTCGGCGCCCTTGATGCCGTACTGGCCGGCGCCGGCCTTCTTGAGCATGGCGTCGAGCTCGCCGAGCCGGGCACGGTTGCGGTCGTCGCTGCCGAGCTTGGCCTTCAGCGCGGCGTTCTCGCGTTCGAGCACGGCGATCCGGTTGTGGCGTTCGCCGGAGTCCCGTACGGCTCCTATGGCGTTGGCGACCGGGTCGACCGCGTCGGCGACGCCCTTCTCGACCGGTCCGAAGACCGCGGCGGCGGCCTGCCGGGCACCGTCGACCGGTGACTCCTCGCCCGCCCGGATGTCCACCGTGATCAGCGCGAACGCGATGGCGACCAGCAGTACCAGGAGCAGCCGGCTCTCTCGTGTGTCCCTCACGTGCGGCGGCCGTGCCTTCCTCATCGGAATCTTTGTGTCTGTATATCAACGATCCGCCGCACGGGCGCGGTAGCACCCGTACGGCGGATCTGTGTGTTCCGCATAGTCCCCTTGCGGGGGTGTGTCAACGGCGGGGCTGGGCGTCCAGGACCTGCTGGAGGGCCTCGAACTCCTCGACGCACTTGCCGGATCCGAGCGCGACGGAGTCGAGCGGGTCCTCGGCGATGTGGATCGGCATGCCGGTCTCGCGGCGCAGCCGCTCGTCGAGGCCGCGCAGCAGGGCGCCGCCGCCGGTGAGGACGATGCCGCGGTCCATGATGTCGCCGGACAGCTCGGGCGGGCACTTGTCGAGGGTGGTCTTGACCGCGTCGACGATCGCGTTGACCGGCTCCTCGATGGCCTTGCGGACCTCGGCGGCGGAGATGACCACGGTCTTGGGCAGGCCGGAGACCAGGTCGCGGCCGCGGATCTCGGTGTGCTCGTCCTTGTCGAGGTCGTACGCCGAACCGATGGTGATCTTGATCTGCTCGGCGGTGCGCTCGCCGAGGAGGAGCGAGTACTCCTTCTTGATGTGCTGGATGATCGCGTTGTCGAGCTCGTCGCCGGCCACCCGGATGGACTGCGCCGTGACGATTCCGCCGAGGGAGATGACGGCGACCTCGGTGGTGCCGCCGCCGATGTCCACCACCATGTTGCCGGTGGCCTCGTGGACCGGCAGGCCGGATCCGATGGCGGCCGCCATGGGCTCCTCGATGATGTGCACCTGGCGGGCGCCGGCCTGGGTGGAGGCCTCGATGACGGCGCGGCGCTCGACCCCGGTGATGCCGGAGGGGACGCAGACCACGACGCGCGGGCGGGCCAGGTAGCGGCGCTTGTGGATCTTGAGGATGAAGTACCGGAGCATGCGCTCGGTGATCTCGAAGTCGGCGATCACGCCGTCCTTGAGCGGACGTACGGCGACGATGTTGCCGGGCGTCCGGCCGATCATCTTCTTCGCCTCGGAGCCGACCGCGAGAATGCCGCCGGTGTTCGTGTTGATGGCGACGACGGAAGGCTCGTTCAGGACGATCCCCCGGCCCCTCACGTACACCAGCGTGTTGGCGGTCCCGAGGTCGACAGCCATGTCACGGCCGATGAACGACATTGAGTTCCCCTTGTTCCCCATGAGGAGCGTCTGGCCTTCCCGGTTGAAAGCTGCTGCTGTCAGGAGTCGGCGAGGTGGGTGTGTGGGTGGAGGCCCCATCGTAGTGCCGCATGTGCTCACATCGCGCGACGGGACTCCGGCTTTCCCGCCGGAACGGATACCCGCCCCCGTTATGGTGACGTCGTGTCCGGGCCATGCGTTCCCGGCCCTGCCGGGGAATACCGAAGGGCGACCGAAATTACTTCGGTCGCCCCAGGTGGAGAGCGCTATTCGGCTGACACGAGGTCGGTGCCGGGGGTCCCGGGAGGGGTCAGACCAGGCCGGGGAAGAACAGCTTCAGCTCGCGCTCGGCGGACTCCTCGGAGTCCGAGGCGTGGATCAGGTTCTCCCGGGTGATGGTGCCGAAGTCACCCCGGATGGAGCCCGGCGCCGCGGCGATCGGGTCGGTCGGGCCGGCCAGCGCGCGCACGCCCTCGATGGCCCGCTCGCCCTCGACCACGAGGACGACGACGGGGCCGGAGGCCATGAAGCCCATCAGGGGCTCGTAGAAGACCTTGCCCTTGTGCTCGCCGTAGTGCTGTTCCAGGGTCTCCTGGTCGAGCGTCCGCAGCTCCATCGCCGGGATGGTCCAGCCGGCCTTGCGCTCGATACGGCCGACGATCTCGCCGACCAGCCCGCGCCGGACCGCGTCCGGCTTGAGGATGACGAGCGTGCGCTGGGTCATGGTGACAACTCCTTGCGGCATACGGGTGCGGTCCTACGAGGCTACAGTGCGTGCCCGCCGCACCGTCACGCAGCGTCAGGCGCGGGGGCGGCCTCGGCCTGCGCGGCCCAGCGGGCCTTCGCCTCGTCGACCTTGCGGCCGTAGTGGACCGAGCACCACCAGAGGGCCATGAAGACGAGGCCCAGGAAGAACATGGTGGGGACCACGAAGCCGCTGAGGACCAGGCCGATCTGCAGGGCCCAGCCGATCTGCACCGCGCCGGGGCGGGAGAGCATCCCGCACAGCAGCACGGACAGCAACATGCCGACGCCGCACACCGACCAGACCACCGCCTGGGACAGATCGCCCTTCATGGCGACCAGACCCGCGAACCCGATGACGAAGAACTCGCCGATCAGGGTGCTCGCACACAGCGTGCGCATGACTCAGCTCCTCTTCAGCAGCAGGCGCGCCTCGCCCACCGTGATCACGGAGCCGGTCACCAGGACGCCGGCTCCTCCGTACTCGGCCTCTTCCTCGGCCAGGGTGATCGCCGCCTCCAGGGCGTCGTCGAGGCGCGGCTCGACCTGCACCCGGTCGGGACCGAAGACCTCGACCGCGATGGCGGCCAGCTCGTCCGCGCTCATCGCCCGGTGACTGGTGTTCGCCGTCACCACGACCTCGGCGAAAATCGGTTCGAAGGCTTCGAAGACGCCCCGGACGTCCTTGCCGTCACTCGCGCCGACCACGCCGATGAGCCGGCTGAAGCCGAACGCCTCGGTGATCGCGGCCGCGGTGACCTGCGCACCCGCCGGATTGTGGGCGGCGTCCAGCACCACGGTGGGGCTGCGGCGCACGACCTCCATCCGGCCCGGGGAGGTGACGGAGGCGAACGCCTTGCGGACGGTGTCCACGTCCAGCGGCCGCGCGTGCTCCGCGCCGATCCCGAAGAACGCCTCGACCGCGGCCAGCGCCACGGCCGCGTTGTGCGCCATGTGCTCGCCGTACAGCGGCAGGAAGACGTCCTCGTACTCGCCGCCCAGGCCGCGCAGCGTCAGCTGCTGGCCGCCGACGGCGATCTCGCGGCCGACCACGCCGAACTCCATGCCCGCGCGGGCCACGGTGGCGTCGACCTCGACGGCCTTCTTCAGCAGCACCTGGGCGGCGTCGACCGGCTGCTGCGCCAGGATGACCGTGGCGCCCTGCTTGATGACCCCGCCCTTCTCCTGGGCGATCTCGCCGGGCGTCCCGCCGAGCCGGTCGGTGTGGTCCAGGCTGATGGGGGTGACGACCGCGACCGAGCCGTCGATGACGTTCGTCGCGTCCCAGGTGCCGCCCATGCCGACCTCGACGACGGCCGCGTCCACCGGGGCGTCCGCGAAGGCCGCGTAGGCCATTGCGGTGAGCACCTCGAAGAAGGACAGCCGGAAGTCCTCCTTCGCGTCGACCAGCTCGATGTACGGCTTGATGTCCTGGTACGTCTCGATGAACCGCTCGGCGGTGATCGGCGCCCCGTCCAGGCTGATGCGCTCGGTGACGGACTGCACGTGCGGGCTGGTGTAGCGGCCGGTGCGCAGCTCGAAGGCGTTCAGCAGGGCCTCGATCATGCGGGCGGTGCTGGTCTTGCCGTTGGTGCCGGTGACGTGGATGGACGGGTACGCGCGCTGCGGTTCGCCCAGCACGTCCATCAGGGCGGCGATGCGCGACACCGACGGGTCCAGCTTGGTCTCGCCCCAGCGGCCGGCGAGCTCCTGCTCCACCTCGCGCAGCGCCCGGTCCACCTCCGGGTCCTCGGGGCGGGTCGGGACCGGGTCGCCCTGCGGCGGGCCGGCCTGGGCGCGCAGGGTGCGGCTGCCGGCCTCGATCACCGCCAGGTCGGGGTCGCGGTCGGTCTCCTCGGCGACGATCTCATCGAATTCGTCGAACCGGTCGGCACTCTCGGGCTGCTGCTCACTCACAGGGCCAGTCTACGGACGGGGGGCGCCGGGACTTTCGACCCGGCCGTTTCGGGACCTTCGGCGAAAGGTGCGGCCTGATCGTTATGCAAGCCTTGCGGCAGAGGATAGGGGAACAAATGCCGCAGGTCAGCAGCAACAAGACAGCATCCAGCCGCGACATAGGGATCGACCTGGGGACCGCGAACACCCTGGTCTACGCCCGGGGGCACGGGATCGTGCTGAACGAGCCGTCGGTGGTGGCCGTCCGGGCGGGCACCAGCACAGCCCTGGCCGTCGGCACCGAGGCCAAGGAGACCATCGGCCGGACCCCCGGCTCGATCACCGCGATCCGCCCCCTGAAGGACGGGGTGATCTGCGACTACGAGGCGGCCGAGGAGATGATCCGGCACTTCGTCCGCAAGGCGGTGCCGGGCCGCCGCTCCCGTACCCGCATGGTGGTGTGCGTGCCCTCCGGGGTGACTCCGGTGGAGCGGCGGGCGATCGTGCACGCCTCCACGCGGGCCGGGGCCAGGGCCGTCCACCTGATCGAGGAGCCGATGGCGGCGGCGATCGGGGCCGGGCTGCCGGTGTCGGAGGCGCGCGGCTCGATGGTGGTCGACATCGGCGGCGGGACCACCGAGGTGGCCGTGATCTCGCTGGGCGGGATCGTCACCTCGCAGTCGCTGCGGGTGGGCGGCGACCGGCTGGACGCGGCGATCTCCGCATACGTGCGCCAGGAGCACGGGCTGCTGATCGGCGAGCGGACGGCCGAGGACGTGAAGGTGGCCATCGGCTCGGCCTGGCCGGTGCCGGACCGGCCCGAGCTGGAGACCCGTACGTTCACGGTGCGCGGCCGGGAGCGGGTCGGCGGGATGCCGCGGACCCTGGAGCTGTCGGCGGCCGCCGTGCGCAGCGCCCTCGACGAGCCGGTGGAGGCGGTCATCGCGGCGGTGCGCAGCACTCTGGAGGAGTGCCCGCCGGAGCTGTCGGGCGATGTGATGGAGCACGGGATCGTGCTGACGGGCGGCGGAGCGCTGCTGCCGGGACTGGACCTGCGGATGGCCTCGGCGACGGGGATCCCGGTGTTCGTGGCGGACGATCCGCTGGACTGCGTGGCGCTGGGGTCGGGCCGGTGCGTGGAGGACCTGGACGCGCTGGGCGGTCTGCTGGCGCCGGCCCGGGCCTGAGCCGCGGCTCCCCCGCAGTCAGCCGCGGTCAGCCGCGGTCAGCCGCGCGGCAGGGTGGCCACGACCTCGTACGTGCCGTCGTTGCGGTGGGTGGTGAGGGTGCCGCCGAGGCTTTCGACCCGCTCGGACATGCTGGCCGTGCCGGAGCCGGCGGATACGGGGGCGCGCAGCGGGGTGCGGGCGGGCAGCGCGTTGCGGACCGTGATCCGCAGCTGCGGGCCGTCGGCCGTGACGGTGACGTCGACGGTGGCACCGCGGGCGTGCTTGGCCGCGTTGGTGAGGCATTCCTGGACCACGCGGTAGACGGCGGCCTGCCGCAGCGGGGAGACCGCGTGGCTGGCCTCGTCGACGGTCAGCCGGACCGGGGAGCCGGCCCGGCCGCTCTCCTCGGCGAGCGCCGGCAGGCCGTCCACTCCGGGGGTGACGGCCCGCTCGCCGCGCTGCACGATGATGTCGTTGAGGACGAGGTGGGCGCGGCGGGCGGTCTCGGACAGCTCGTCGAAGTCCTTCTCGTGGGCCGTGCCGCGCGAGCGCAGGGCGAGGACCTCGGAACGGACCGTCAGGAGGGTCAGTTCGCGGCCCACGAAGTCGTGGACGTCGCGCGCCACCGCGGTGCGTTCCTGCTGCACCGCCCGGAAGACGGCCGACTCGGCCCGCTGCTGGTCCAGTTCGCGGACCAGGTCCTGCCGGTAGGCGGCGATGCCGACGGCGGCGGCGAGCACCCCGATGGGCACGACGAGACTGAGGAAGCCGCTGAGGGTCTGGGCCCGCTCGACGGGCCAGCCGGGCAGGTTGAACAGCAGGTAGGCGTAGCCGATGTAGGCGGCGGTGCCGAGGGCGCCGGCGTTGCGTCCGCGGTAGCGGCCCAGGGAGTACAGGGCGAACTGGATCAGCGTCAGCTCGTGGAGCCAGCCGACGAACACGAGGGCGGCGAGGTAGCCGGCCCAAGGCGCCCGGCGGCGCACCAGCATGGTGGCCGCGCCGGCGGCCAGGACCAGGGTGGCGGTCGCGCCGTTGAGGGAGTTGTCGGCAGCGGCCAGGCCCGGCAGGTCGAGCATCATCAGGCCGAAGCAGCCGAGGGCGGTGAGCACGTCCAGCGCCCGCGGGGAGCGCAGCCGGGCCGCCGCGAACGCCCGGACCGCGGCCGCGGTCCGTCGGCGCACCGGGGCGGGAGGCGTGACGTGCATGCCTTCCATCATCCAAGGTCCGCCCTGTGGATCCGGCCCGCCCGGCGCCCGAAAGAAGTGATTTATGGCACCTCAGATCGGGACATTCGACCCATTCGGCGGGCGACCTTCCGCCCTGCCGCCGCCGCGCTGCGCTGCGTAGCGTCGTAAGAATGATCATTGCGCCCCTCCCCCGGCGGTCCCGCCGGGGACTGCCGCTGCTGCTGCTCGTCTCCGGTCTGCTCGGGGCGCTGGCCTCGGGCGTGCTGGCGTACGACCGGATCCGGATGCTGGAGGATCCGCGGTTCACGCCGGGGTGCAACGTGAACGCGGTGCTCAGCTGCGGCGACGTCATGAGCACCTGGCAGAGCAGCGTGCTGGGCGTGCCGAACGTGCTGCTCGGCCTGGCCGGCTTCGGCGTGCTGGCGGGGCTGGGGCTGGCGCTGCTGGCCGGTGCGGAGTTCGCCCGGTGGCTGTGGCTGCTGGTGCAGGCGGGGGTGACGGCCGCGTTCGGCTTCGTCCTGTGGCTCTTCACGCAGTGCCTGTACGTCATCGGTGCGCTGTGCCCGTGGTGCGTGCTGGTGTGGGCGGTGGTGGTCCCGCTGTTCTGGTACGTGACCCGGCATGTGGTGCGGCTGCCGCGCACGCTGGCCGAGGCGCCGCACTGGCTGGTGCCGCTGCTGCTGTACGCGGTGATGGCGGGGCTGACGGCGGGACGGTTCGCCTGAACCGGACCGGTTCACGATCCCCCGGGTCCCGGGAACGCAGGAGGCCCCCCGCTCCGGAAGAGCGGGGGGCCTTCGCGTGCGCCGGGTGCCTAGGCGGCGGGCAGCGCGTCCAGCTGGTTCTGGATCCGGGCGATGTCCGCCTCGGCCTTGGCCAGCCGGCCCTTGATCTTGTCCACGACGTTGTCGGGGGCCTTGGCGAGGAAGGCCTCGTTCCCGAGCTTGCCCTCGGCCTGCTGCTTCTCCTTCTCGGCGGCGGCGAGGTCCTTGGCGAGCCGCTTGCGCTCGGCCTCGACGTCGATGGTGCCGGAGAGGTCGAGGGCCACGGTGGCACCGGCGACCGGCAGGGTGGCGGTGGCGCTGAAGGCCTCGCCCTCCGGCTGGAGGCGCAGCAGCTGCCGGATCGCGGCCTCGTGCGCGGCCAGCGGAGTACCGGTCAGGTCCAGGCGGGCCGGGACCTTCTGGCCGTCCTGCAGGCCCTGCTCCTTGCGGAACCGGCGGACCTCGGTGACGACGGCCTTGACCAGCTCGATCTCGGCCTCGGCGGCCTCGTCGCGGAAGCCGCTGTCGGCGGGCCAGTCGGCGATCACGAGGGACTCGCGGCCGGTCAGCGTGGTCCACAGGGTCTCGGTGACGAACGGGACGACCGGGTGCAGCAGCCGCAGCATGACGTCGAGGACCTCGCCGAGGACCCGGCCGGAGACCTGCGCCTGCTCGCCGCCCGCGAAGAACGTGGTCTTCGACAGCTCGACGTACCAGCTGAAGACCTCGTCCCACGCGAAGTGGTACAGCGAGTCCGACAGCTTCGAGAACTGGTAGTCGTCGTAGAAGGCGTCGACCTCGGCCACGGTCTTGTTGAGCTGCGACAGGATCCACCGGTCGGTGGCCGTCATCTGCTCGGGGGCCGGCAGCTCGCCCTCGATGGTGGCGCCGTTCATCAGCGCGAAGCGGGTGGCGTTCCAGATCTTGTTGGCGAAGTTCCGGGAGGCCTGGACCCAGTCCTCGCCGATCGGGACGTCGACGCCAGGGTTGGCGCCGCGGGCCAGCGTGAAGCGGACCGCGTCGGAGCCGTACGTGTCCATCCAGTCCAGCGGGTTGACCGCGTTGCCGAAGGACTTCGACATCTTCTTGCCGAACTGGTCGCGCACCATGCCGTGCAGGGCGATGGTGTGGAACGGCGGGACGCCGTCCATCGCGTACAGGCCGAACATCATCATCCGGGCGACCCAGAAGAAGAGGATGTCGTAGCCGGTGACCAGGACGGAGTTCGGGTAGAACTTCGCGAGGCTCTCGGTCTGCTGCGGCCAGCCGAGCGTGGAGAACGGCCACAGGCCGGAGGAGAACCAGGTGTCGAGGACGTCGGTGTCCTGGTGCCAGCCCTCGCCCGTCGGCGGCTGCTCGTCGGGTCCGACGCAGACGACCTCGCCGTTCGGGCCGTACCAGACCGGGATGCGGTGGCCCCACCACAGCTGGCGCGAGATGCACCAGTCGTGGAGGTTGTCGACCCAGTCGAAGTACCGCTTCTCCATCTCCTGCGGGTGGATCTTGACCTTGCCGTCGCGGACCGCGTCGCCGGCGGCCTTCGCGAGCGGGCCGACCTTGACCCACCACTGCATCGACAGGCGCGGCTCGATGGTGGTCTTGCAGCGCGAGCAGTGGCCGACGGAGTGCGTGTACGGGCGCTTCTCGGCGACGATCCGGCCCTCGGCGCGCAGCGCGCCGACGATGGCGGAGCGGGCCTCCAGGCGGTCCAGGCCCTGGAAGGGGCCGGGCGCGGTGATGATGGCGCGCTCGTCCATGACGGCGAGGTTCGGCAGGCCGTGGCGCTGGCCGATCTCGAAGTCGTTCGGGTCGTGCGCCGGGGTCACCTTGACGGCGCCGGTGCCGAACTCGGGGTCGACGTGGGTGTCGGCGACGACCGGGATGCTGCGGTCGGTCAGCGGCAGCTTGATCTGGCGGCCGACGAGGTGCTTGTACCGCTCGTCGTCCGGGTGGACGGCGACGGCGGTGTCGCCGAGCATCGTCTCCGCGCGGGTGGTGGCGACAACGAGGGAGTCCTCGCCCTCGCCGTAGCGGATGGAGACCAGCTCGCCGTCGTCGTCCTGGTACTCGACCTCGATGTCGGAGATCGCGGTCAGGCAGCGCGGGCACCAGTTGATGATGCGCTCGGCGCGGTAGATCAGCTCGTCGTCGTAGAGCCGCTTGAAGATGGTCTGGACGGCCTCGGACAGGCCCTCGTCCATGGTGAAGCGCTCGCGGGACCAGTCGACGCCGTCGCCGAGGCGGCGCATCTGGCCGGAGATCTGGCCGCCGGACTCGCCCTTCCACTGCCAGACGCGCTCGACGAACGCCTCGCGGCCCAGGTCGTGGCGGGACTTGCCCTCCTTGGCGAGCTCGCGCTCGACGACGTTCTGGGTGGCGATGCCGGCGTGGTCCATGCCGGGCTGCCACAGCGTCTCGAAGCCCTGCATGCGCTTGCGGCGGGTGAGGGCGTCGATCAGGGTGTGCTCGAAGGCGTGGCCCAGGTGCAGGCTGCCCGTGACGTTCGGCGGCGGAATGACGATGGTGTACGCGGGCTTGTCGCTCTTCGCGTCGGCCTCGAAGTAACCGCGCTCCACCCAGCGCTCGTAGAGCTTCCCCTCTACCTCGGCCGGCGCGTAGGTGGTCGGCAGTTCGGAGTTGGGGCTGCTGGGTGTCTGCGAGTTCTCGGTCACGGGCACAGTTTAGAGCCGTCACAGTCCCGCCATGAAACCGGTAATCGGGTGCCCCGGGGGGATGTGGCCGCTCGGCTTCCGCCAGGATGTCTGCGACACATAAAGGATCCTGCACAGGGGGACGAGGTAGTAATGAGCTACAACCAGCCCGGACCGTACGGTGGCCAGCCGCAGCAGCCCGGACCGTACGGCGGACAGCCGCCGCAGCCGAACCCGTACGGCGGCCAGCCCCAGCCGAACCCGTACGGCCAGCCGGCCCCGCAGCCCGGGTACGGATACCCGCAGCAGGCCCCGCAGGGCGTCCCCCCGCAGGGCTACGGCTACCCGCAGCAGCCCGGCATGCCGCCCCAGCCGAACCCGTACGGCCAGCAGCCCCCGACGCCCCCGTACGGCGGCCCGGTCCCGCCGATGCAGCCCCCGGCCAAGAAGAAGAAGGGCCTCATCGTCGTCGCGGCCGTGGTCGGCCTCGCGATCGTCGGCGGCGGCGCCTTCTTCCTGATGAACAAGAGCGGCAACGGCGACGTCTCGGACGCCACCAAGGGCTACAAGCTGGTCCCGCCGGCAGCGGTCGCGGAGTTCAAGAAGGACAAGGACAAGAACGGCGAGATCTCCGACAAGGACAAGAAGGAGATGGCCGCGGCGGGCATGAAGGACCCCGTCGAGGTCGGCGCGGAGTACAAGTCCGGCGACGCAGCCAACCCCATGGCCGCCAAGTCCCTGAGCTTCAAGGGCTACTACGGCGAGGTCGAAGACCCTGCCAAGCTGATCGACGCGTACTTCGCCATGGCCCGGAAGAGCGCGGCCGAGGACACGAAGGACGGCGAGGCGGAGTTCCTCGGCTCCCCCAAGGCGATGACCCCCGCCGGGTTCTCGGGTGCTCTGATGAAGTGCCAGGAAGTGAAGTTTACGTTCAAGGGGAGCACGTCGAACCCCCTTGCCAAGGGCATGACCATGCCGGTGTGCGTGTGGAGCGACTACAGCACCGTGGGCTTCGTCTCCGCGGCGGACCTTGCTGCGGTCATGGCCTCGGGCAAGGGTTACTCCCTGGAGCAGACCTCCGACTACGCCGCCAAGCTCTACAACACGGCCCGCGTGAAGAAGTAACACCTGCGGACGCACGCGAAGGGGCGCCCCACCGGTCGGTGGGGCGCCCCTTCGCGCGTGGGTGGCGGGTTACGCCGACTTCTCGTGCGGGCCCTGGTCCTTGGGGACGATGCGGGGGACGAGGGTGGGGTTGACGTTGGAGCGGACCACGTCGCCGGTGATGACGACGCGGGCGACGTCCTTGCGGGACGGGACCTCGTACATCACCGACATCAGGACCTCTTCCATGATGGCGCGCAGGCCGCGCGCGCCGGTCTGGCGGAGGATGGCCTGGTCGGCGATGGCCTCCAGCGCGCCGCGCTCGAAGTCCAGCTCGACGCCGTCGAGTTCGAAGAGGCGCTGGTACTGCTTGACCAGCGCGTTGCGCGGCTCGACGAGGATCTGGAGCAGGGCCTCGCGGTCCAGGTTGTGCACCGAGGTGATCACGGGGAGGCGGCCGATGAACTCCGGGATCATCCCGAACTTCACCAAGTCCTCCGGCATGACCTCCTGGAACTGGTCGCTGGCCTCGATCTCCCGCTTCGAGCGGATCGTCGCCCCGAAGCCGATGCCCTTGGCGCCCGCCCGCGACTCGATGATCTTCTCCAGGCCGGCGAAGGCGCCGCCCACGATGAAGAGCACGTTCGTCGTGTCGATCTGGATGAACTCCTGGTGCGGGTGCTTGCGTCCGCCCTGCGGCGGCACCGATGCGGTGGTGCCCTCCAGGATCTTCAGCAGCGCCTGCTGGACGCCCTCGCCGGAGACGTCACGCGTGATCGACGGGTTCTCGCTCTTGCGGGCGACCTTGTCGATCTCGTCGATGTAGATGATCCCGGTCTCGGCCTTCTTGACGTCGTAGTCGGCCGCCTGGATCAGCTTGAGCAGGATGTTCTCGACGTCCTCGCCGACGTACCCGGCCTCCGTCAGCGCCGTCGCGTCGGCGATGGCGAACGGGACGTTGAGCATGCGGGCGAGCGTCTGGGCCAGCAGCGTCTTGCCGGAGCCGGTGGGGCCCAGCAGCAGGATGTTGGACTTCGCCAGCTCGATGGCGTCGTCACGGCCCTGCGCGCCGCCGTTCTCGCCGGCCTGGACGCGCTTGTAGTGGTTGTAGACCGCCACGGAGAGCGCCTTCTTCGCCGGCTCCTGGCCGACGACGTAGCTCTCCAGGAACTCGTAGATCTCGCGGGGCTTGGGGAGTTCCTCCCACCGCACCTCGGAGGTCTCCGCGAGCTCTTCCTCGATGATCTCGTTGCAGAGGTCGATGCACTCGTCGCAGATGTACACACCGGGTCCTGCGATGAGCTTCTTCACCTGCTTCTGGCTCTTTCCGCAGAACGAGCACTTGAGCAGATCGCCGCCGTCACCGATGCGTGCCACGAGGTGCTTCCCCTTCGCCTGGGAGACGCTTGGTTCAGCGCTCCTGGTGCCTCTATCCGACGGTACCTTGCCGGGCCCCCATCTCGGGGCCCCCTTGACGCGGTTCACATCGCCTTCGGTGGCGATCCGGCCGCGTCAAGGGGCCGCAAGGATCAGACGTTGTTCATCTTCCGGGTGGAGATGATCTGGTCGATCAGGCCGTACGCCAGCGCGTCCTCGGCCGTGAGGATCTTGTCGCGCTCGATGTCCTCGCGGATCTTCTCGATCGGCGTGGACGAGTGCTTGGCCAGCATGGACTCCAGCTGGTCGCGCATGCGCAGGATCTCGTTGGCGGCGATCTCCAGGTCGGAGAGCTGCTCACGGCCGGTGCCGCCGGACGGCTGGTGGATCAGCACGCGGGCGTTCGGCAGGGCCATGCGCTTGCCGGGGGTGCCGGCGGCGAGCAGGACCGCGGCGGCGGAGGCCGCCTGGCCCATGCAGACCGTCTGGATGTCGGGCTTCACGAACTGCATCGTGTCGTAGATCGCCGTCAGCGCCGTGAAGGAGCCGCCGGGGCTGTTGATGTAGATCGAGATGTCGCGGTCCGGGTCCATCGACTCCAGGCACAGCAGCTGCGCCATGACGTCGTTGGCGGAGGCGTCGTCGATCTGCACGCCGAGGAAGATCACGCGCTCCTCGAACAGCTTCGCGTACGGGTCGTACTCGCGGACGCCCTGCGAGGTGCGCTCGACGAAGCGCGGGACGACGTAGCGGTTGTCCACCTGCGCGCCGGTGTAGAGGCCGCTCGCGGAAAGGTTGTTCTGCATGTGGGTGTTCACCATCCTGTGGCGTTCTGCGGGCTGTGGGGCTGGGGTCGGGGCTGGGATCAGGCCCCGGTGCCGCCGCCGCCCGGCACGAGGGACGCGGCAGAGATGATCTCGTCGATGAGGCCGTACTCCTTGGCCTCCTCGGCGGTGAACCAGCGGTCGCGGTCGCCGTCGCGGATGATCGCCTCGACGGTCTGGCCGGAGTGGTGCGCCGTGATCTCGGCCATCCGCTGCTTGGTGCGCAGCAGGTACTGGGCCTGGATCTTGATGTCCGAGGCCGTACCGCCGATGCCGGCCGAACCCTGGTGCATCAGGATGTCGGTGTTCGGCAGGGAGAAGCGCTTGCCCGCGGTGCCGCCGGTGAGCAGGAACTGGCCCATGGAGGCGGCCATGCCCATGCCGATGGTGACCACGTCGTTCGGGATGTACTGCATGGTGTCGTAGATCGCCATGCCCGCGGTGACGGAGCCGCCGGGGCTGTTGATGTACAGGTAGATGTCCTTCTCCGGGTCCGCGGCCAGGAGGAGGAGCTGCGCGGTGATCTTGTTGGCGATGTCGTCGTCGACCTGCTGGCCGAGGAAGATGATGCGCTCACCGAGCAGCCGGTTGTAGACATGGTCGCCGAGGCCGCCACCGATGGACGGCTCACCCGCGGCGTAAGGCTTCAGATTCGTCACGTATCCACCTGCTCGTCTCCGACGGCGCCTGCCGTCTCAGCGTCTCGTTCAGAGGGCAGTGCCCTCGTATTCATGGACCCTAACGCGCAGGTCGGACAACGCCATCCCGCTTCCCGAACTGTTCGCTGGGAGCGCAAGGTGCGCAAGGCCCCTCAAGTGGTCCGCGAGGGGACGCCGGAGGGCCCGGACGCGGTGCGTCCGGGCCCTCGTCACGGCCTGGCCCGGGGCCTGGGCCGCGGGGTCCTACTTGGCCTCGGCCTCGGCGTCCACGGCGGCCTCGACGACCGCGGCGGCCTCCTCGACCTCGTCCTCGTCGTCGGAGAGGTCGACGACCTCACCCTTGGTGTCGACGACCTTGGCGGCCTCGACGACGACCGCGAGGGCCTTGCCGCGGGCGACCTCGCCGACCAGCATCGGGACCTGGCCGCCCTCGACGACGGCCTGGGCGAACTGGTCGGGGGACATGCCGGAGGACTGCGCGCGGCGCAGGAGGTGCTCGGTGAGCTCCTCCTGGCTGACGTTCAGCTTCTCCTTGTTGACCAGCTCGTCGAGGACGAACTGGGTCTTGATGCCCTTGACGGCCTGCTCGCGGGTCTCGCCGTCGAACTCCTCGACCGTCTTGCCCTGGAACTCGAGGTACTTCTCCAGCGTGAGGCCCATCTGGCCGAGCTGGTGGTGCTCCAGGTTGTGCTTGCGGGTGTTGATCTCGTCCTCGAGGAGCTTCTCGGGGATCGGGACCTCGACGAGCTCCAGCAGCTTCTCCAGGACGCGCTCCTGGGCCTGCGTGGCCTGGTCGAACTGCTTCATGTTCTCGAGGCGCTTGCGGCTGTCGGCCTTCAGCTCGTCGAGGGTGTCGAACTCGCTCGCCATCTGCGCGAACTCGTCGTCCAGGGACGGGAGCTCCTTGGCGGCGACGGCGGTCACCTTGACGGTGATCTCGGCGTCCTTGCCCTCGGCGGAGCCGCCCTTGAGCTGCGAGGTGAAGGTGGCCTCGCCACCGGCCTCCAGGCCCTTGACGGCCTCGTCGATGCCGTCGAGGAGCTCGCCCGAGCCGATGGTGTAGGAGACGCCGGAAGCGACGCCGTCCTCGAGCACCTCGCCGTCGACCTTGGCCTCCAGGTCCACGGTCACGACGTCGCCGTCTTCGGCGGCGCGCTCGACCGGGTTGGTGGACGCGAAGCGGTTGCGCAGCTGCTCGACCGACTTCTCGACGTCCTCGTCGGTGACCTCGATGGCGTCGACCTCGACCTCGATGCCGGAGTAGTCCGGGATCTCGATGGCGGGGCGGATGTCGACCTCGGCGGTGAAGGCCAGCAGCTCGCCGTCCTTCAGCTCCGTGATGTCGACCTCGGGCTGGCCCAGCGGGTTGACCTCGGCCTCGTTGACGGCCTCGGTGTAGAACTTCGGGAGGGCGTCGTTGACGGCCTCCTCCAGCACCGCACCGCGGCCGAAGCGCTGGTCGATGACCCGGTTCGGGATCTTGCCCTTGCGGAAGCCCTTGACCGTGACCTGCTGGTTGATCTTCTTGTACGCCGCGTCGAGGCTGTCCTTGAGCTCCTCGAAGGGCACCTCGACAGTGAGCCGAACCCGAGTCGGGTTCAGGGTCTCCACGGCGCTCTTCACGGTTCGGTCTCCTTGTGGCTGACTTCTGGGGTTCTGCGGACCGCTGCGATTCAGCGGGTCTGCGGATCGGGCCCGGCACATCAGACACACGGGCACGCAGCTTGCATAGTAACCGCAAGCGGTCGGCCGCCCACAACGCGATCATGAGGAGACGCATGATCCGGAACTGCTCGGACTGAGCTGGTCGGGGTGGCCGGATTCGAACCGACGACCTTCCGCTCCCAAAGCGGACGCGCTACCAAGCTGCGCCACACCCCGTCGGTGCGACACGTAGGGTACATGCCCGCGAGGTCCATGGGCGCGGAGTTGCGCGCCTCGGAATGGGGTGTGCGATCCGGCGCCGGGACCCGCTAGGATGCTGTCCGTACCGCGGTCCTGTGACCTGCGGTGCTGCGCGCGGGTGTAGCTCAATGGTAGAGCACTAGTCTTCCAAACTAGCTACGCGGGTTCGATTCCCGTCACCCGCTCCACGACGCGAGAGCCGGTCCCTCTGGGGCCGGCTCTCCTGCGTTTCCGGGCGGCTGCGGGCCGCCGCCGACTACAGGTCGATGCCGGAAATGGTGTCGCTCAGGGACTTCAGGAACTGGTTGACGTCGGGGGCGATGGAGCTGGACGCCAGGAAGAAGCCGAAGAGGGTGGCGACGATGGCGGGGCCCGGCTTGATGTGGTTCCCGCGGATCAGGATCACCATGATGACGGCCAAAAGAACCACCACGGACAGCGAAATGGCCACTACTGATCACACCTTAGGTCGTCCCCTGATCGGCCTGCTCGGCCCCGGGACGCGCTTCCCCGCACGCCCCCACATGGTCCATCGTGCCACCAACGGGGCCCGGCTATCCGTCTCGTGACGAATCGATGGGAGATGTTTCTCGCCAACCGGGTGGGGACGGCGGGGGTTTGGGTACGGGCGTCTCAGTCCTCGGTCAGGCCGAGGAGGGTGCGCATGGCGGCGTACTTGGCGGTGAGGCGGTCGCGGGTGGCCGGGTCGAGGGCGGCGAGGCGGGCCGGGTCGGCGTTGTGGGCGAGGTCGGCCTGCTTGACGAGGAGGGCGCCGGGAGTGGCCCGGATGCGGGCCGCGTAGGCGGCGGGCTCTTCGCCGGGGCGCTTGGTGACGGCCAGGACGATGTCCTTGACCGCTTGGGGAAGCGCGGCCGCGGCGAGCCATTCCTCGGTGAGGGCGTGGTCTTCCACGGCGTCGTGGAGCCAGGCGGCCTGGATCTGGGTCTCCGTGCCGCCGCGGGTCCTCACGCCGTTCGCCACGGCGCGGAGGTGTTCCTCGTACGGGCGGCCCGCCTTGTCCGTCTGGCCGGTGTGGGCGGCCCTCGCGGTGGCCTCCACCTCGGCCGTGGTCATCTGCATGGCGCGCCTCCTGGGTGGTGTCGGTCGGGGATTCGGGGGCTCCGCCCCGGGGCCCCGCGCCTCGAACGCCGGCGGGGCCGGAATGTGCCCCCGGCTGCGGGGTCACCCGGCGGGGCCGGGACGGCCGCCCGTGGGGCCGGAGGTCGACGAGCGGCGGATGAGGAGGAGGGCGCGGTCGTCGTTGACGTCCTTGGCGACCTTCTCGATGAGGTGCCAGGCGGCGCCTTCGAAGCCGGAGGCCACGTAGCGGTCGGCTTCGCCGGTGAGGCGGTCGATGCCCTCGCTGATGTCCCGGTCCGCGGTCTCGACGAGGCCGTCGGTGAAGAGCATCAGGACGTCGCCGGGGCGCAGGTTGCCGGTGGCGGGCTGGAATTCGGCGCCGTCGTAGACGCCGAGCAGCGGGCCTTCGCCGGCGACCTCCCGCCAGCGGCCGGTGCCGGCGGTGAGCTGGACGGCGGGGAGGTGGCCTGCGGACAGGAGTTCGTAGTCGCCGGTCTCCAGGTCGAGGACGAGGTGGACGGAGGTGGCGAAGCCTTCGTCCCAGTCCTGGCGGAGCAGGTAGCCGTTGGCGGCGGGAAGGAAGTCGCGGTGCGGGAGGGAGCCGAGGAGGCCGCCGAAGGCGCCGGAGAGCAGCAGGGCGCGGGAGCCGGCGTCCATGCCCTTGCCGGAGACGTCGGTGAGGACGACTTCGAGGGTGCGGCCGCCGTTGGTGCGGGCGGCGACGACGAAGTCGCCGGAGAAGGACTGGCCGCCGGCCGGCCGCAGGGCCATTTCCCGGTGCCAGCCGCGCGGCAGGGCGGGCAGCTTGCTCTGGACGCGGATGCGTTCGCGCAGGTCGAAGAGCATGGTGCCGCCGCGCCGCCAGGGCACGCCGACCCGGCTGCGGAACTGGGCGATGATCAGGCCGAAGAACCCGCAGGCGGCGACGACGAGGACGGTGCCGGGGGTGACCCGGGCGGGTCCGCCGCTGTAGGGGCCGAGGGCGACGGATTCGACGATCAGGGCGGCGGCCGCGGCGGCGTAGAGCCCGAGCAGGCTGGCGGGGCGCAGCAGCAGGCCGCCGGCGACGATCGGCAGGACCAGGGCGGACGGCGCGAACCAGACCGGCATCGTGATCGTTCCGACGGCGATGGCGGGGACGGTCGCGAGGAGGCCGGTGAGGGCGAGCCAGTCGGAGGCGTCGCCGCGGAAGTAGTCGACGGCGGATTTGCGCAGGGCGGTGCGGGCCCGGAGCGCAGCCTTGCGCATCCGGGCCGAGAACGATTCCACGCGTGCTCCGGCCATCGTTCGGGACCTTATCCATCCAGGCTGTGCGTGCGCAGGGGTACCCCCTGACCGGAGGTGACGGACGCGGGGAAATGTGGTCGCCGGGGGTTGATCGCCGCTGATAGGGATGGCGCATGGGACATGAATTGCGGGTGCTGCGGGCCGAGGAGTGGGACGTCTGGTTCCGGCAGCTGGAGCTTGCGTTCGGCGGGGCACCTGAGCCCGCCGAGGGCCGTGAGCTCTACCGGGACCTGACCGAGATCGATCGGTCCCTGGCGGTGTGGGACGGTGACGACTGTGTGGGGTCGGCGTCGGCGTTCAGCTTCCGGATGGCGGTGCCGGGCGGGGCGGTGGTGCCGGCGGCCGGGGTGACGATGGTGGGGGTGGCGCCGACGCACCGGCGCCGCGGGGTGCTGACGTCGATGATGCGCCGCCAGTTGGACGACGTCCGGGCGGGTGGTGAGCCGCTCGCCGTGCTGACGGCGTCGGATCCGGCGATCTATCCGCGGTTCGGTTACGGGATCGGCGCGTACGGGCTGTCCATGGAGATCGACACGACCCGGGTGCGGGTGTCGGTGCCGCCGGGTGCGGATGCGGTGCGGATGCGGCTGGTGGATCCGCTGGAGGCACTGCCGGCGTGTGAGCGGGTGTATGCGGCGCTGGTGCCGGGGCGGCCGGGGATGCCGGCGCGGCAGCCGGGGTGGGAGCGGCAGGGGCTGCTGGATCCGGTGTCGGAGCGGGGCGGGAAGGCGCCGCTGGCGTGCGTGCTGGCGGAGGGCCCGGACGGCGAGGTCCTGGGGTACGCGCGGTACCAGGTGAATCCGGAGTGGGAACGGAAGGGCTCGGCGGGGTCCGTCGAGGTGCTGCAGCTGGACGCGGTGGATCCGGCGGCGTATGCGGCGCTGTGGCGGTACGTGTGCGGGATCGACCTGACGTGGACGGTGCGGGCGCACCGGCGGCCGGCGGACGATCCGGTGCTGCACCTGGTGACGGACGTGCGGAGGTCGCAGCTGCTGCTGCGGGACGCGCTGCACGTGCGGCTGGTGGAGCTGGGGGCGGCGCTGGAGGCGCGTTCGTACGGGGTGCCGGTGGACGTGGTGCTGGACGTGGCGGACGAGTTCTGCCCGTGGAACGGCGGGCGCTGGCGGCTGTCGGCGGACGCGTCGGGGGTGTCCTGCGTGCGGACCGGGGACCCGGCGGACCTGGCGCTGTCGGCGCGGGACCTGGCGGCGGTGTACCTGGGCGGGAACTCGCTGCTGTCGCTGGCGGCGGCCGGCCGGGTGCGGGAGCTGCGGCCGGGTGCGCTGGCGGTCGCGTCGCGGGCGTTCGCGGGTGACGTGGCGCCCTGGCTGCCGCACGGCTTCTGACGGATCCCGCAGGAGGTCAGCGCTGCTGGCAGGTGGGGCACCAGAAGAGGTTGCGGGCGGCGAGGTCGGCGGTGCGGATCCCGGTGCCGCAGATGTGGCAGGGCATCTGGGCGCGCCGGTAGACGTAGACCTCGCCGCCGTGGTCGTCGACGCGGGGCGGGCGGCCCATGGCCTCGGGCATGTGCTCGGGGCGGACGGTGTCGATGCGGTTGTTGCGGACGCCTTCGCGCATGAGGGCGGCGAGGTCGGTCCAGAGGGCGTCCCATTCGGTGCGGCCGAGGTCGCGGCCGGTGCGGTAGGGGTCGATGCCGTGCCGGAAGAGGACTTCGGCGCGGTAGACGTTGCCGATGCCGGCGACGACCTTCTGGTCCATGAGGAGGGCGGCGACGGTGGTGCGGCTGCGGGAGATCCGCTGCCAGGCGCGGTCGGGGTCGTCGGCGGGCCGCAGCGGGTCGGGGCCGAGGCGGTCGTGTATCGCCTGCTTCTCGGCTGCGGTGACGAGCGCGCAGGTGGTGGGACCGCGCAGGTCGGCGTAGTGGTCGTCGTTGCGGAGCCGCATCCGGACGGTGTCCGTGGCGGGCGGGGCGGGGGCGGGCCCGAAGCCGTACTTGCCGAAGAGGCCGAGGTGGACGTGGACCCAGTCCTCGCCGGGGCCGTCGAAGCCGAGGAAGAGGTGCTTGCCGTGGGCCTCGGCGACGGCCAGTTCCCGGCCGTCGAGCAGGGCGGCGCTGTCGGCGAACCGGCCCTGGGGGCTGGTGACGCGGACGGTGCGGCCGGTGAAGCGCTCGGCGTGGTCCTGGGCGAGGCGGTGGATCGTGTGGCCTTCGGGCACGGCTGGGGTCTCCTGGGGGGTGGAACGCCCGTGCCACCGGCCGGGGGCCGGTGGCACGGTTCGCGCTGGGGTGACTCAGCCCTGCTGCGGGTGGTGGGCCGGGATCGGGGGGAGCTCGCCGGTCTGCTCGTAGGCGGAGAGCATCTCGATGCGGCGGGTGTGGCGCTCCTCGCCGGAGTACGGGGTGGCGAGGAAGGCCTCGATGAAGGCGGTGGCCTCTTCCTCGGTGTGCATGCGGCCGCCGACGGAGATGACGTTGGCGTTGTTGTGCTCGCGGCCGAGCTTGGCCGTCTCGACGCTCCAGGCCAGTACGGCGCGGACGCCCTTGACCTTGTTGGCGGCGATCTGCTCGCCGTTGCCGGAGCCGCCGATCACGATGCCGAGGCTGTCCTGGTCCGCGGCGGTCTTCTCCGCGGCACGGAGGCAGAACGGCGGGTAGTCGTCGACGGCGTCGTAGATGTGGGGCCCGCAGTCGACGGGCTCGTGGCCGTTGTTCTTGAGCCAGTCCACGAGGTGGTTCTTGAGCTCAAAGCCTGCATGGTCGGATCCGAGGTACACGCGCATGGCTCCGAGTGTGGCACGGGCGCCGTCGGCGGGGGCCGGGGGGTGTCGCGTAAGTCACGCGGAAAGCTCAAGTAATCCCTAAGTTCCCAGTTGGGGAGGGTTGGGACCAAGGTCCGGGACTTTGTGCCCCGGGCAACGAAGTGGATTGGGGTCTTCCGCCCCGGGCGCCGGTCGGGATTGAATGCCCGGGCTCGCAACCCGAGAACCTAAGGATTCGTCCATGAGCTCCACGACGACCCTTCAGAAGGCAGATGGAACCGCCGGCGAACCCAGCGGCCCGCAGTCTTCCGACGGTCTGAAGGCCGGTCTCAAGAACCGCCACCTGTCCATGATCGCGATCGGCGGTGTGATCGGCGCCGGTCTGTTCGTCGGCTCCTCCGGCGGTATCGCCAAGACCGGCCCGGCGATCCTCATCTCCTACGCCCTCGTCGGCGCCATGGTCGTCTTCGTCATGCGCATGCTGGGCGAGATGGCCGCGGCCAGCCCGAACTCCGGCTCGTTCTCGGCGTACGCCGACCGCGCGCTGGGCCGCTGGGCCGGCTTCTCCATCGGCTGGCTGTACTGGTTCTTCTGGGTCGTCGTGCTGGCCGTGGAGGCCACCGCCGGTGCGGTGATCCTCGAGGGCTGGGTGCCGGCGGTCCCGCAGTGGGCCTGGGCCCTGATCGTGATGGCCGTGCTGACGGTCACCAACCTCGGCTCGGTCGCCTCGTACGGCGAGTTCGAGTTCTGGTTCGCCGGCATCAAGGTCGTCGCCATCGCCGCCTTCGTCGGCATCGGCTTCCTGGCCGTGTTCGGCGTGCTGCCGGGCTCGGACAACCCGGGTGCGGGCTTCGCGCACCTCACCGACTCCGGCGGCTTCATGCCGAACGGCTGGGGCTCGATCCTCACCGGTGTGCTGATGGTCGTCTTCTCCTTCATGGGCAGCGAGATCGTCACGCTGGCCGCCGGCGAGTCCGAGGACCCGCGCCGCGCCGTCACCAAGGCCACCAACTCGGTCATCTGGCGCATCGGCGTCTTCTACCTGGGTTCGATCTTCGTGGTCCTGACCCTGCTGCCGTGGAACGACAAGTCGATCGTCGAGAAGGGCTCGTACGTCGCCGCCCTCGACTCCATCGGCATCCCGGCCGCCGGCCAGATCATGAACGTGATCGTCCTGACCGCCGTGCTGTCCTGCCTGAACTCGGGCCTGTACACCGCCTCCCGCATGGCGTTCTCGCTGGGCGAGCGCGGTGACGCGCCCAAGGCCTTCGCGAAGGTCAACAGGCGGGGCGTGCCGACCGCCGCGATCCTGGGCTCCACCGTCTTCGGCTTCGTCGCGGTGGTCTTCAACTACACCAATCCGGACACGGTCTTCAGCTTCCTGCTGAACTCCTCGGGTGCGATCGCGCTGTTCGTCTGGCTGGTCATCTGCCTGACCCAGCTGCGGATGCGCAAGATCCTCCAGGCCGAGGCGCCGGAGAAGCTGACGGTCAAGATGTGGCTGTTCCCGTGGCTGACCTGGGCCACCGCCGGGATGATCGCGTTCGTGATCGGCTACATGTTCTTCGACGACGCCAACCGCAAGGTGGTCATGCTGTCGACGCTGGTCGCCGCCGCCGTGGTGCTCGTCGGGTTCGTGCTCGACCGTCGCCGCAAGACCTCGCTGACCCCCTGATCCGACGGACCGCCTGCGGTCCTCCCGGTCTGTGAGTACGTACGCGAACGCCCCCGGACAGCGTGGTCCGGGGGCGTTCCGTGCATCTGCGGCCGGGCGGTCAGCCGCGGCGGCCGGCCAGCTTCCAGGCGGCGGGCAGCAGGCCCATGGCGAGGGCGGCCTTGAGGGCGTCGCCGATCAGGAAGGGCACCATGCCGACGGCGAGGGCCTTCGAGAAGGACATGCCGGTGGCCAGCGCCAGGTACGGGACGCCGACGGCGTAGACGACGAGCGAGCCGGCGGTCATCGCGGCGGCGGTGCGCAGCACCGAGCGGTCGGCGCCGCGGCGGGCGAGCGCACCGACGAGGGTGGACGCGAGCAGCATGCCGAGGACGTAGCCGAAGGTGGCACCGCCCGCGCCGGCGGTGCCGCCGGCGAACCACGGCACGCCCGCCATGCCGACCAGGGTGTAGAGGGCGAGCGAGAGGAAGCCGCGGCGGGCGCCGAGCGCGGTGCCGACGAGCAGGGCGGCGAAGGTCTGGCCGGTGACGGGGACGACGAGCCCGGGCACGTGGACGGAGATCTGCGCGGCGAGGCCCATCAGGGCGGCGCCGCCGAGGACCAGCGCGGCGTCGCGGGTGCGGCTCGCGGGCAGCAGGTCGGCGAGGACGGCGCCGGGGCGCAGGGAGACGGAAGCGGTGCTCATGGAGGCTCCGGTGAGTGAGGGGCTCGGGGAGGGACACCGCGACGCTATCCGCGGGCCGCGGCACCGATCACCGTCGTCCGGACACAAAGCAAGGTCGCCCGCATTGGTGGGGATCACACAAAGCTCCGACGCCACGCCGGAAGAGAGGTGATGCACATCACGAGCCCGGTTGCATGAGACTTCCGTTTTGCGTCCTTGACCACCACTCGGGGAGACTGTGGGATCCCGCCAATTGCCGCGTATCCTTCACCGTCGCCTCATGTTCGAGAGTACGAGCACCTTCATGCACGATCCGCTGCCCGAAGAAGCGCTGCCCGAAGAGCCGCTGGCCCACGGGCTGAAACAGCGCCACCTGACCATGCTCGGCCTGGGCGGGGTGATCGGCGCCGGCCTGTTCGTCGGCTCCGGCGCCGGGATCTCCGTGGCCGGCCCCGGCATCATCGTGTCGTATCTGCTGGCCGGGGCGCTGGCGATGCTGGTGATGCGGATGCTGGGCGAGATGTCCGCCGCGATGCCCGCCTCCGGTTCCTTCTCCGTGCACGCGGAGCGGGCGCTCGGCCGCTGGGCCGGGTTCTCGGTGGGCTGGCTGTACTGGTTCCTGCTCGTCGTCGTGCTCGCGGTGGAGGCCACCGGCGCGGCGAAGATCGCGAACGGCTGGGTGCCGGGGTTCCCGCAGTGGGCCTGGGTGCTGGTCTTCATGGTGTTCTTCACCGTCAGCAACCTGGCGGCGGTGAAGAACTTCGGCGAGTTCGAGTTCTGGTTCGCCGCGCTGAAGGTCGGCGCGATCGTGCTGTTCCTGGTGCTGGGCACGCTGGCCATCGTGGGGTGGCTGCCCGACACCGATCCGGTGGGGCTGGCCAACCTCACCGGGCAGGGCGGCTTCCTGCCGAACGGCTGGGGCGGAGTGGTCTCCGGCGTGCTCGCGGTGGTGTTCGCGTTCGGCGGCCTGGA
This sequence comes from Streptomyces bambusae, assembly GCF_020532645.1. Classification (GTDB taxonomy): domain Bacteria; phylum Actinomycetota; class Actinomycetes; order Streptomycetales; family Streptomycetaceae; genus Streptomyces; species Streptomyces bambusae. Next base: position 185,278 of record NZ_JAJAUZ010000005.1, on the reverse strand, counting down.
GGTCGTCACCATCGCCGCGGCCGAGTCGGACGACCCGGCGCGGTCGGTGGCGCGGGCGGTGCGCAGCGCGGTGTGGCGGATCCTCTTCTTCTACGTCGGGTCGATGCTGGTGATCGTGACCCTGCTGCCGTGGCGGTCGGCGAAGCCGGACGAGAGCCCGTACGTGGCGGTGCTGGACTCGATCGGCGTCGGCTCGGCCGGGCAGATCATGAACGTGGTGGTGTTCGTGGCGCTGCTGTCGGCGCTCAACGCGAACCTGTACGGGTCCTCGCGCATGATCTTCTCGCTGGCCGAGCGGGGTGAGGCGCCGCAGGCGCTGCTGGCGGTGTCGGGCGGCGGGGTGCCGCGGCGGGCGGTGTTCGCGTCGGTGGCCTTCGGCTTCGTGTCGGTGCTGCTGAACCTGCTGTGGCCGACGTCGGTGTTCCTCTACATGCTCAACGCGGTGGGCGCGGTCCTGCTGTTCGTGTGGGTGCTGATCGCGGTGTCCCAGCTGCGGTTGCGGCGCCGGATCGAGCGGGAGGTGCCGGAGCGGCTGGTGCTGCGGATGTGGGCGTTCCCGTACCTGACCTGGGCGGCGCTGGCGGCGATGGCCGCGGTGCTGGTGCTGATGCTGTTCGACGACGGCGCGCGGCCGCAGCTGCTGTGGTCGGGCGGGGCGACGGCCGTGGTGCTGGCGGTGGCGTTCTGGCGGGAGCGCCGCGGGGGCGGCGGGTCCGGTGCGGACCGCGAGGCCGGTGCGGTGAGCAGTACGGTCTGACGGTCCCGTTCTTCCCCCGATGCCCCCGTGCCGGTGCCCGGCGCGGGGGCATCGGCGTACCCGGGGCCGCCCGTACGGCGACGGAGGGCGGGCGCAGGCGGGGCCGGGCAGGGGGCGAGGCGGGTCCGAGGATGGGTCGGGGGTGGGCCGGGGTGGGCCGGGGGTGGGTCGGGGGTGGGCCGGGGGTGGGTCGAGGGTGGGCCGGGGGTGGGTCGAGGGTGCGGGAGTGATCACGGCGGGTCATGCGGGTGTCCGGATAGCGGACACGATCCGTCCGTTCCGCGGACATTGATCAGACTGGTGCATCCCTCCCCGTCCCACCGCAAACGGACAGGTCCCTCATGCCCCAGACCACGCTCACACCGCCCGGACAGCAGCAGGCGGACCCCGCCACCGGCTCCTCGCTGGGAGGCGGCCTCAAGCAGCGCCACCTTTCGATGATCGCCCTCGGCGGGGTCATCGGCGCCGGACTGTTCGTCGGCTCCGGTGCCGGCATCGCGGCCGCGGGGCCCTCGATCGTGCTCGCTTACGCCGCGTCCGGCGTGCTGGTCATGTTCGTGATGCGGATGCTCGGCGAGATGTCCGCGGCGAACCCGGCGTCCGGCTCCTTCTCCGTGCACGCCGAGCGGGCCATCGGCCCGTGGGCCGGCTTCACCGCGGGCTGGATGTTCTGGACGCTGCTGTGCGTGGGCGTGGCGATCGAGGCGATCGGCGCGGCGCACATCGTGCAGGGCTGGCTGCCGGGCACCCCGTCCTGGCTGTGGGTGCTGGTCTTCATGGCCTTCTTCTGCGGCAGCAACCTGGCCGCGGTGAAGAACTTCGGCGAGTTCGAGTTCTGGTTCGCCGCCCTGAAGATCGGCGCGATCGCCCTGTTCCTGGGGCTGGGCGTGCTCGCGATCCTGGGGGTGCTGCCCGGCAGCGACGCCCCCGGCACCGCCCATCTGCTGGGCGACGGCGGCTTCCTGCCGACCGGGGTGAGCGGTCTGCTCGTCGGCCTGCTGGCCTCGGTGGTCGCGTACGGCGGCCTGGAGACGGTCACGATCGCGGCCGCCGAGTCCGAGGACCCGGTGCGCGGCGTCGCCAAGGCCGTGCGGACCACCATGTGGCGGATCGCGGTCGTCTACGTCGGCTCCATGCTGGTCATCGTCACGCTGGTGCCGTGGGACGACGAGGCCGTCACCGAACTGGGCCCGTACGCCGCGACGCTGGACCGGCTCGGCGTGCCCGGCGGCGGCCAGATCATGAACGTGGTCATCCTGATCGCCCTGCTGTCCGCGATGAACGCGAACATCTACGGCTCCTCGCGCATGGCGTACTCGCTGGTGGCCCGCGGCCAGGGCCCGAAGGCGCTGGGCACGGTCACGCGGGGGGTGCCGCGGCGCGCGGTGCTGGCCTCCTCCGGCTTCGGTTTCGTCACCGTGCTGCTGTCGTACTGGTACCCGGACACCCTGTTCGCCTGGCTGCTGAACATGGTCGGCGGCGTGATCCTGGTCGTCTGGGGCTTCATCGCGGTCTCGCAGTTCGTGCTGCGCCGCCGGCTGGAGCGGGAGGCGCCGGAGAAGCTGGTCGTGCGGATGTGGGGCTTCCCGTACCTGACGTGGGTGGCGCTGGCCGGGGTGGTGGGCGTGCTCGGTCTGATGGCGTGGGACGCCGACACGCGGGTGCAGGTGCTGTTCACCGGCGGGCTGACGGCGGCCCTGGCCGTCACCGGATACGTCCGGCAGCGGACCGCCGGTCGGCGCGCGGCCGCCTGACCGGCCGCCCTCCCCTCCTTCCCCTTCTCCGAGGCCCCCGGCGCACCGCGCCGGGGGCCTTCGGCATGCCTCCGTCCCCTGCTGCGCCAAGGCCCAGGGTGAGGTGACCCTTACATGATCAGCGGAATAGATACTGCTAGCGTGCAGTTGCGCATTGATTGCAATAGCAGTGAGCATGCCGAGGGGACCGATTCACGTATGCCGATCTACACGCTTCCCGAACTGCCGTACGACTACGCGGCGCTGGAGCCGGTGATCAACCCGCAGATCATCGAGCTGCACCACGACAAGCACCACGCGGCCTACGTCACGGGGGCCAACACCACGCTGGAGCAGCTGGCGGAGGCCCGGGACAAGGAGAACTGGGGCGCGCTCAACGGCCTGGAGAAGAACCTGGCCTTCCACCTCTCCGGCCACATCCTGCACAGCATCTACTGGCACAACATGGCCAGCCCCAAGACCGGCGAGGGCGGCGGCGAGCCCACCGCGGCCGACGGCGTGGGCGAGCTGGCGGACGCGATCACCGAGTCCTTCGGCTCCTTCGAGAAGTTCAAGAAGCAGCTCACCTTCGCCTCTTCGGCCACCCAGGGCTCCGGCTGGGGCGTGCTCGCGTACGAGCCGGTCAGCGGCCGCCTGGTCGTCGAGCAGGTCTACGACCACCAGGGCAACGTGGGCGTGGCCAGCACCCCGATCCTGGTCTTCGACGCCTGGGAGCACGCCTTCTACCTGCAGTACAAGAACCAGAAGGTCGACTTCATCGAGGCCATGTGGAACGTCGTCAACTGGCAGGACGTGGCCAAGCGCTACGCCGACGCCAAGGCGAACACCCCGCTGCTGATCCCCGTCAAGGGCTGATCCGCACCTCCGAGCCGTCCGCCTCGTGATCGTCTTCTCAACCTTCACGGCGGACGTGTGTAACGGAAGGCCCCCGTCGAGGACGTGACTCGACGGGGGCCTTCTGCATGCCGGGAACCGCGGGCGCTCCTACTCGAAGCTCGGGCCCTGCACGCGCGTGCGCTTGATCTCGTAGAAGCCGGGGGTGGCGGCGACCAGCAGGGTGCCGTCCCACAGCCGGGCCGCGTCCTCGCCGCGCGGGGTCGGGGTGACCACCGGGCCGAAGAAGGCGACGTCCTTGCCGTCCGTGCCGGGCACGGAGATGACCGGGGTGCCGACGTCCTGGCCGACCCGGTTGATGCCCTCGGCGTGCGACTCCCGGAGCACCAGGTCGTACTCGTCGGAGTCGGCGTACTTCAGCAGCTCGGCCGGCAGGCCGACCTCGTCCAGGGCGGCGGCGATGACCTCGCGGGTCGGGCCCTGGCCCTCGTTGTGGATCCGCGTGCCCAGAGCCGTGTACAGCTTGCCGGTGATCTCGTCGCCGTGCTTCTGCTGGGCGGCGATCACCACGCGGACCGGGGCCCAGCCCTTGGGGCCGAGGAGGTCCCGGTAGACCTCGGGCAGCTCGTCGAGCTTGTTCTCGTTCAGGACGGCGAGGCTCATCACGTGCCAGCGCACCTCGACGTCGCGGACCTTCTCGACCTCCAGCATCCAGCGGGACGTCATCCAGGCCCAGGGGCAGAGCGGGTCGAACCAGAAGTCGACGGGCGTCTTCTCGCGCACCTGGGTGTCCGACATGTCTCTCCTCTGCTCGTTCGTTCCCGTACGCCTCACATGGGCGTCCACCACGCCAACCGGCCCGCGGTCCGGCGCATTCCCCGTGGGAGGATCGGGTGATCGATGTTGAGGCGAACTGCACGAAGGAGTGCCCGTGCCCGGTGAGAATCTGTCCCGCGACGAAGCCCGCGAGCGGGCCGAGCTGCTGTCCGTCGACGCGTACGAGGTCTCGCTGGACCTGCGCTCGGCGGTGGACGAGGCCGAGCCGGCGGACGGACCTCGCACATTCCGCTCGGTGACCACCCTCCGCTTCCGCTCGGCCGTGCCCGGCGCGTCGAGCTTCGCGGACCTGGTCGCCCCGTCGGTGAACTCCGTCACCCTCAACGGGCAGGAGCTGGACCCGACCGCCGTCTTCGACGGCACCCGGATCGCACTGGACGGCCTCGCCGCCGAGAACGTCCTGGTCGTCGACGCGAACTGCGCCTACAGCCGGACCGGCGAGGGCATGCACCGGTTCGTCGACCCGGAGGACGGCGAGGTCTACCTCTACACCCAGTACGAGCCGGCCGATGCCCGCCGGGTCTTCGCCAACTTCGAGCAGCCGGACCTCAAGGCGCGGTTCCGCTTCGAGGTGTCCGCGCCGGCCGGCTGGCACGTGTGGAGCAACGGGGCCGAGGAGTCCCGCGAGGGTGACACCCGCCGGTTCGCGGAGACCGCGCCGATCTCGACGTACATCACCTGCGTCGTGGCGGGCCCGTACCACTACGTCACGGACACCTACACCCGCGGGGACCTGACGATCCCGCTGGGCGCGATGTGCCGCAAGGGGCTGGCGAAGCACTTCGACGCGGACGACGTCTTCCTCGTCACCAAGCAGGGCTTCGACTTCTTCCACGAGAACTTCGACTTCCCGTACCCGTTCGGCAAGTACGACCAGGCGTTCGTGCCCGAGTACAACCTCGGCGCCATGGAGAACCCGGGCATGGTCACCTTCCGCGAGGAGTACATCTTCCGCGGCAAGGTCACCCGGGCGTCCTACGAGCGGCGCTGCAACACGATCCTGCACGAGATGGCCCACATGTGGTTCGGCGACCTCGTCACCATGAAGTGGTGGGACGACCTGTGGCTCAAGGAGTCCTTCGCGGACTTCATGGGCTCCTTCTCGCAGGTCGAGGCCACCCGTTTCGACCAGGCCTGGGTCACCTTCGCCAACAACCGCAAGGCGTGGGCCTACCGCGCCGACCAGCTGCCCTCCACCCACCCGATCACGGCCGACATCCGTGACCTGGAGGACGCCAAGCTCAACTTCGACGGCATCACCTACGCCAAGGGTGCGGCCGTCCTCAAGCAGCTCGTCGCGTACGTGGGCCGGGACGCCTTCCTGGAAGGCGCCCGCCGCTACTTCAAGGCGAACGCGTACGGCAACACCACCCTCGACGACCTGCTGACCGTGCTGGCCGAGGTGTCCGGCCGCGACATGGGCGCCTGGACGCAGGCCTGGCTGCAGACCGCCGGCGTGAACGCGCTCACCCCGGCGGTGACGTACGACGCCGAGGGCCGGATCACCGGGCTGGCCGTCCTCCAGGACGGCGACGTGCTGCGCCCGCACCGGGTGGCCGTCGGCCTCTACCGGCTCACGGACGGCGCGCTGGTGCGCTACGCGCAGGCCGAGGTGGACGTGGCCGGGGCGCGCACCGAGGTCGCGGAGCTGACCGGGAACGAGCGGCCGGACCTGGTCCTGGTCAACGACGAGGACCTGACCTACTGCAAGATCCGCTTCGACGAGGGTTCGCTGGACACGCTGCGCCGGCACCTGGGCGACCTGACGGACCCGCTGGCGCGGGCGCTGTGCTGGTCGGCGCTGTGGAACATGACCCGCGACGGCCTGATGCCGGCCCGCGACTTCATCACGCTGGTGCTGGCGTTCGCGGGCCGCGAGACGGACGTGGGCGTGCTGCAGATGCTGCACGCGCAGGCCGGCACGGCGATCACCCACTACGCGGCCCCGCAGTGGCGGGAGCAGGGCTCCCGGCAGCTGTCGGCGGGGGCGCTGCACGAGCTGCGGCTGGCCGAGCCGGGCTCCGAGCACCAGCTGACCTGGGCCCGGTTCTTCGCGGCCGGGGCGACCACGGACGCGGACTTCCAGCTGCTCCAGGGGCTGCTGGACGGCTCGGCGCGGATCGACGGGCTGGACGTGGACCAGGAGCTGCGCTGGGACATGCTGGCCCCGCTGGCGGCCCACGGGCTCGCCGACGAGGAGCGGATCGCGGCGGAGCTGTCCCGCGACGACACCGCCTCGGGCAAGCGGCACTCGGTGCGCTGCCTGGCCGCGCGGCCCTCGGCAGCAGTGAAGGCGCAGTCCTGGGCGGCCGTGGTGGAGTCGGACGCGCTGTCGAACGCGCTGGTGGAGGCCACCATCTCGGGTCACGCGCAGCCGACCCAGCGGGAGCTGCTGGCGCCGTACGCCCCGAAGTACTTCGAGGTGATCGAGCGGCTGTGGGCCGAGCGGTCCATCCAGATCGGCATGGACGTGGTGCGCGGGCTGTACCCGTCGCTCCAGGACGACCAGGCCACGCTGGACGCGACGGACGCGTGGCTGGCGGCGCACGAGGACGCGGCGCCGGCGCTGCGCCGGCTGGTGCTGGAGTCCCGCGACGACCTGGCCCGCGCGCTGCGGGCGCAGGCCTGCGACGGGGCCACCGCCTGACGCGGTGACGGCCTGACGCGGTGACGGTGCGGGCGGGGCGGGGGCAGGTGTCCCCCGCGCCGCCCGCATCTGCGCGTACGGGTCCGGGCGCGGTTCGGGGCCGGGCGCACGGGTCCGGGCGCTGCGCAGTGTCGGCAGTCGAACGCCCGTACTTTAGTGCGGGCTTGTCCGGATTTGTCGACGGGCGCGTAACAGCGGTTAGAGAGCCCGGAGGGAGCGGGAATCTCCGCTTCATGAACAACTCCCCCACCTTCCACGGTGTTTCGATCCCCCGGCCGCTCCAGCACCTCACCGGCAGCAAGCCGCGCATCCTGAGCGTCAGCCAGCTGCGGCAGCACGGGATCACGCCCTCCGACACGTCCGAGCGCTGCCGGCCCGGCGGGCCCTGGCAGCAGGTGCTGCCCGGGGTGTTCCTGCTGCACCCGGGCGTGCCGACGAGCGAGGAGCGGCTGCACGGCGCGCTGCTGTACGCCGGCCGGCGCGGCGGCGAGGCGATGATCACGGGGGCGGCGGCGCTGGCGCTGTACGGGTTCTCGGCCGCTCCGCCGCTGCTCGCGCTGGACCGGATCGACGTGCTGGTGCCGGGCACCCGGCGGCTGCGGTCGGTCGGCTGGGTGCACCTGGTGCGGGCGCCCGTCGTACCGCAGCCGGTGCAGGTCACCGGGGTGCCGGTGGCGCCGGTGGCGCGGGCGCTGGCCGACGCGGTGGCGGACCTGGACGACGCGGGCACGGTCCGGCGGCTGCTGAGCGAGGCGGTGCGCGGCGGGCACTGCGATCCGGCGGCGGTGGTGCGGGAGCTGACGGCGGCCCGGCTGCTGAGCCGGCCGCACGTGGTGGACGCGGTGGACTCGCTGCTGGCGGAGGGGCGGGCGATCGCCGAGGACCGGCTGTACGAGCTGGTGCGGGTGTTCGGCCTGCCGGAGCCGCTGTGGAACGTGGACCTGCGACTGCCGGGCGGCCCGCAGCTGGGCGGGGTGGACGCGTACTGGCCGGACCAGGCGGTGGCGGTGGAGCTGGACACCCGGGCACCCCGTCAGGGCGGCGACGACCAGTGGACGGAGTACGCGCGCAAGCGGGAGCACCTGGAGCGGCTGGGGCTGACGGTCGTGTACATCACGCCGCGCAAGCTGCGGGACCACGCCGAGCAGCAGGCCGCGGTCATCCGGACCGCCCTGACGGCGTCCGGCGACCGCGACCCGGCGGCCTACGTGGTCGTCCTCCCGCGGTGATCCGGGGCGGCTGCGGATCCGGGGGCGGGGACCGGGGCGGGGACGGGGAGGTTGGCCGGGGAGTACTCGGGGGTGCTCCACAGCAGCCGGCCCGGATGCAGGGCCTCGACGGCCTCCTCCACGGTGAAGCGGACGGTACGGGAGCCGTCCTCGCCGAATTCGGTACGCGCCCGGCCGGTGAGCTGGAGGGTGCGGCCGGTCTCCCAGACGGGGAAGAGGAGTCCGGCGCGGGGGTCGGCGGCCAGGTTGCCGAGGGTCAGGAACATGGCGTTGCCCGGCTAGTCGGGCCAGGCGAGTTCGGTCGCGGAGCGGACCTCGACGAAGCCGGGGTTGCCGCCGCGGTGGCTGGCGTCCACCCCGTCGCCGGCGGTGCTGGCGATGAAGAAGGTGTCGGCGCTGCGGACGGCCCGCTGCTGGTCCGGGGTGAGGGAGGAGCCGCGGCGGACGATGCCGGGGCCGTCCCCGGCGGGGCCCAGCGGCTGCCGTTTCTGCAGGTACTTGGGGCAGTTGGAGAAGACCTGCCGTGCGGTGACCGCGAACCCGCGCGGGGTCGGCTCCAGGGTGCCGTTGAGGCGCATCCGGCGGCGGGTGCGCGGGTCGAGGGCGATGGTGCCGACGGCGGTGCCGGGGGCGGCGAGGGCGCCGGCGAGCGGGTCCCCGTCCGGGACCCCGCCGGCGACGGCCATCCGGTGCGGGCCGGTGGCCCGGACGAATCCCGGCGTGCCGGTGAGCAGGGAGGCCCACAGGCGGCCGTCGGGGCCGGCCGCATCGGCGGCCCCGACGACGAGGAACGGCTGTACGCCGAGGAAGGCGGCGGCGACGTCCCGGATGCCGGGGCCGATCGACCGGCCGACGTGGTCGGCGAGCTCCCGGACCCCGACCCGGTCCTGCACGGTGCGGGAGCCCTGGTGGTAGGGGCCGCCGACCGGTGCGCCTGCTGTTGCCATGACCGTCTCCGCCTCTCCTGACGACGTACTGCTGCCGACCGACCGTGTCTAGAAGAACCCGCAGGTGGGGGCGGCGCCCGAGGGGGCGGGAGCGTCTTCGGCGCCGGCCGGGGCGGAGATCTCCAGGCGGGTGCCGTCCGGGTCGTGGAAGAAGATCCCGCCCGAGGCCGCGCCCTCGGCATGGGCGACCACGCCCTCGTGGGCGAAGGTCACGCCCAGGTCCTTGAGCCGGGCCTCGTGGGCCCGGACCTCGTCCATCGAGGCCGCGGACAGGGCCAGGTGGTGCAGGCCCGCGGCGGCCGGCGCGAAGGCGCCTTCGGCCTGCTCCCACAGGGTCAGGACGAGGACGCCGTCCTGGCCGAGGAAGGCGTACCGGCGGCCGGCCTCCTTGCCCTCGCCCAGCAGGCCGAAGCCGAGGGCCTCGCGGTAGAAGGCGAGCGAGCGGGCGAGGTCGGTGACGTTCAGGCCCACGTGGCCGGTGGTGAGCGTGCCGGTGGCGGTCATGACGGTTTCCCCTTCTCCGGTGGGCGCACAGGCGGATCCCGCACGCCGTCATCGCGTTCTCTTTCTAACCTCTGAAAATGACTTTAAGGGTTAGAGGAAGGAGCGTCAACCGGTCACGTACGCTTGAGTGGTTAGCCGAAGAAGGAGGAGACCGGGATGGCCGCCACCAGGGACCCGCGCCCGCTCATCGGGGAACCCGTCTCCCTGGACCTGCTCAACACCCGCTGGATGCAGGACGGGGAGCGCCAGGACCTGTTCGCGGGCGCCGCCGGGCTGACCCGGCTGGAGGGGCTCGCCGTATGGCTGGAGAGCGCCGGACTCGCGGACCGCTTCCGCGCCGACGCCCCGACGCTGATCCACCTCCTCACCGCCCGCGAGGCGCTCGCCCGCGCGGTCGGCGACCCGGCCGACGCCACTGCGTGTGCAGTGGTCGACAAGGTCCTCGGACACGGCCGGCTGCGCCCGACACTGACCCCCTCCGGTCCGGATGAGGTAGCGGAGGTCGAGGACCGCGCCTGGGGGCCGGCCTGGACCGCGGCGCACGACTACCTGCGACTGCTGCGCACCGCGCCCGACCGGATCCGCGCCTGCGCCCACGAGGCCTGTGTCCTGCACTTCTTCGACACCTCGCGCAACGGGACCCGGCGCTGGTGCTCGATGGCGGCCTGCGGAAACCGGGCAAAAGCCTCCCGGCACTACGCCCGCACACGCGACGACAACTGAGTAGACAAGTCGACTTCTGACAGGTCATCAACACTCGCGGCTCGTACCGGTCTGTCCCGGTACGAGCCCGCTGACGCATCCCTCGCACTGGCGGGTGTGCGCCATGTCGGAACCCCGTCTCCGGCAGGCCTCCCCAAACCCCTGTCACGTGCGGAAAGCTGACCGGTCATCCGGCACCGAAATCCGGACCGTTTCTTTCACATATCAGGGATGCTGATGACCCTCGAATCCCCCAGTTCGATATCCGGGGCCAGACGCGCTGCGCGCGTCGCGGCCGCGGCGGGCCTGGTGGCCGCCCTCGCAGCGACGGGCCCCGTGCCCGCCTTCGCCGCGTTCACGGCCGGCGACCCGGCCACCACCGCTCCCGTGAAGTCCGCCGAGGAGAAGCTCGGCTCGGACGACGCCAAGCTGCTCGCCGAGGCCGAGGCCAAGGGCGAGAAGACCGTCACCGCGATGGTCGCCACCACCCCCGGCAACACCGAGCAGGTGGCCGCGCAGCTCGACGCCGTCGCCGGTGCGTCGGTGGGCAAGACGTACGACAAGCTCGGTTACGTCCGCGCCACCCTCCCCACCGCGAAGGCCGAGGCCGCGCTGACGGCCGCCGCCAAGCTCTCCTCCGTCACGGGCATCGACCTGCGGCAGGAGATCAAGCTGGAGGACCCGCGTCCGGACGCGGACCGCGAGACCGGCACGGTCAAGCGCACCGCCGGCTCCTACCCGGCCCCGGGCAAGGACACCCCGGCGAAGAACCCGTACAACCCGTCCTTCGAGACCGGTTCGGTGGACTTCGTCAAGGCGAACCCGAAGGCCGACGGCCGCGGTGTGACCATCGGCATCCTGGACTCCGGCGTCGACCTCGGTCACCCGGCCCTCCAGAAGACCACCACCGGCGAGCGCAAGATCGTCGACTGGGTGACCGCGACCGACCCGCTGGCCGACGCCGACGCCACCTGGCGCGCGCAGATCACTCCGGTCACCGGCGGCACCTTCGCCGCGGGCGGTCAGAGCTGGAAGGCCCCCGAGGGCACCTTCCAGTGGAGCCGCTTCTCCGAGTCGATCACCGCGACCGGCGACATGGCCGGTGACGTCAACCGCGACGGCGACACCACCGACCGGTTCGGCCTGCTGTACGACGCGGCCGCCGGCACCGTCCGCGTGGACACCGACCAGAATGGCGACTTCACGGACAACGAGCCGATGAAGCCGTACAAGGACGGTTTCCAGGTCGGCTACTTCGGCACCGACAACCCGGCCACCGAGGTCGCCGAGCGGATCCCGTTCGTCATCGAGATCCGCAAGGACGTCCCGATGGACCCGCTGGGCGGTGACTGGGTCGGCAAGAAGGCCGACTTCGTCAACGTCGGCATCATCGAGTCCGAGCACGGCACCCACGTGGCCGGCATCACCGCCGCCAACAGCCTGTTCGGCGGCAAGATGAACGGCCAGGCGCCGGGCGCCAAGCTCGTCTCCTCGCGCGCCTGCTCCTGGTCGGGCGGCTGCACCAACGTGGCGCTGACCGAGGGCATGATCGACCTCGTCGTCAACCGCGGCGTGGACATCGTCAACATGTCGATCGGCGGCCTGCCGGCGCTCAACGACGGCAACAACGCCCGCGCCCAGATGTACACGCGCCTCATCGACACCTACGGCGTCCAGCTGGTCATCTCGGCCGGCAACTCGGGCCCGGGCATCAACACCATCGGCGACCCCGGCCTGGCCGACAAGGTCCTCTCGGTGGGTGCCGCGGTCTCCAAGGACACCTGGGCCGCCAACTACGGCTCCGGCGTGGAGAAGAAGTACGCCATGTTCCCGTTCTCCTCGCGCGGTCCGCGCGAGGACGGCGGCCAGGCGCCGATCATCACCGCCCCGGGTGCGTCCATCAACACCATCCAGACCTGGCTGCCGGGTGCCCCGGTCGCCGAGGCGGGCTACGCCCTCCCGGCCGGCTACGGCATGCTGCAGGGCACCTCGATGTCCTCGCCGCAGGCCGCGGGTGCGAGCGCGCTGCTCCTCTCCGCCGCCAAGCAGGCCAAGGTCGCGCTGCCGCCGGTCGCCCTGCGCACCGCGCTGGTCAGCACCGCGAAGAAGATCAAGGGCTACGGCGCGCACGAGCAGGGCGCGGGCCTCATCGACGTGAACGCGGCCTGGGACTCCGTCCAGCGCGGCGCGAAGGCCCACGACTTCACCGTCAAGGCCCCGGTCGACACCGCGCTCGACCAGTTCCTGAAGGAGCCGGGCTTCGGCACCGGCATCTACGACCGTGAGGGCGGCCTGAAGGCCGGCCAGAAGAAGGTCTACGACGTCGTCGTCACCCGTACCTCGGGCCCGAAGCACGGCGTCCGGCACGACCTGTCGTGGCGGAACAACGACGGCACCTTCAAGGTCGTCGGCGGCTACGACTACGTCACCCTGCCGCTGAACAAGCCCGTCACCATCAAGGTCCAGGCGAAGGCCGACACGGCCGGCGTGCACAGCGGCCTGCTCCAGCTCGACGACGCCACCACCGAGGGCATCGACAAGCAGATCCTCTCCACGGTCGTCATCGCCAAGCAGCTCACGAAGCCGTCCTTCGGCTTCACCGAGACCGGCTCGGTCCAGCGCAACAGCCACAAGGCGTTCTTCGTGAACGTCCCGGCCGGCGCCAAGTCCCTGGAGGTCGCGCTCGGCGGTCTCGCCGAGGGCAGCCAGACCCGCTTCATCTCGATCCACCCGTACGGTGTGGCCGTGGACCCGACCGCGACGGTCAACTGCTACCCGAACTACAACAACCCGGCCAACGTCTGCCGCCCCGACCTGCGGTCGGTCGCCAACCCGACGCCGGGCGTCTGGGAGATCGAGGTCGAGTCGCGCCGCACGTCGCCGCTGCTCGACAACCCGTACAAGCTGGACGTGTCGGTGCTCGGCACCGCCTTCGACCCGGCGGTCAAGGTGATCCCCGAGGCGAAGATCGGCACCCCGGCGCCGGTCCAGTGGAACGTCACCAACAACTGGGCGGGCCTCGAGGGCAAGCTCAAGGGCGGTCCGCTCGGTTCCGCGAAGGTGGCCAAGCCCTCCATCGCCAACGGTGAGACCCAGACCACCGAGGTCACCATCGGTGCGGGCGCCAAGCGCCTGGACGTCGCCATCGGCGGCGTGTCCGACGCGGGTGCCGACCTCGACCTCGAGGTCTACAAGGACGGCGTCAAGGTCGGCTCCGCCGCCGACGGCGACTCCGAGGAGGCCGTGACCCTGCTCAACCCGGCCGCCGGCACCTACTCCATCAAGGTCATCGGCTACGCGATCCCGGCCGGTACCACCACGTACGACTACCGTGACGTGTACTTCGCCGACTCGCTGGGCTCCGTCCAGGTCGACGAGGGCGCCACGGTGAGCCTGGCCAACGGCGCCTCCGCCACGGTCAGCGCCAACGTGCTCGTCGGCAGCGCGGCCCCCGAGGGCCGCCAGTTCTTCGGCGAGGTCTCGCTGGTCAACGCCCGCGGCACCGCGGCGGGCAGCGGCAGCGTCCAGATCCAGTCCGTCACCCCGTAACACGGGTCCGGGCGGCACGGCTCTGACGTGACGCCGGAGGGGCGGGGGGGGGGGGGGAGCCCCCCCCCCCCCCCGGGGGGCCCGCCCCCCCCCCCCCCCCCCCCCCCGGGCGGGCCCGGGGGCGGGGGGCGCCCCCCCCCCCCCCCCCACCCCCCCCCCCCCCCCCCCCCCCCCCCCCCCCGCCCGCCCCCCGCCCCCCCGCCCCGCCCCCCCCGCCCCCCCCCCCCCCCCCCCGGGCGCCCCCCCCCCCCCCCGGGCCCGCTCCGCGCGCTCCGGGGCCCGCCGCGCCGCCCGGCCGCGCCGGCCCACCCCGCGCGGCCCGGGGAGCCGGGCCCGGGCGCCGGGAACCGGGCCGGGACCCGTACCATGGCGGCATGTCCTTCCTCCGCCGCCGCAGCGCCGCCACCCCCGCCGGCCCGGACTTCGACGTCCTGGCCATGGACCCGGGGGACTGGCCTGGGAATCTCGGGGCCGGCCTGCTCCCCGCGCCCGACGGCAGCTGCCAGGGCGTCTTCCTCCGGTACGACCTGTTCGGCGGCCGCGGCCCCGCGATGATCATCGGAAACCTGCCCGAGGGCTCACCCGCCCGGGACCTCGCCGACAAGCAGGTCCCCTTCGAGGTCGCCCAGCTCCTCGACGCGCTGGAGAACGACGAGGACGTCGAGGTCACCGGCGTCGAGGACTGCCCCGTCATGCAGGGCGACAACCTCCTCATCGTCCGCAAGATCAAGCTGTCGGAGACCCGGATCTCCTGCGTCCAGTTCGACCGCAGCGACAACGTGCTCGTCACCATCGCCAGCTGGGACCGCCCGATCAGCGACGACCTCTACGCGCTGCTGAAGCCGCTCCCCGCCGAACTCTTCCAGCAGGGCTGACCCGGGCCGTCACGCGCCCGCGATGTCGTTCGCCGCGATGTGGCCGAACGTCATCGCGGGCCCGATCGTGGAGCCCGCCCCCGCATAGCTGTGCCCCATCACGGCGGCACTCGCATTGCCCGCCGCGTACAGGCCCGGGATCACCGAGCCGTCCTCGCGCAGCGCCCGGGCCCGCTCGTCGGTCACGATCCCGCCCTTCGTCCCCAGGTCGCCCGGCACGATCCGGAACGCGTAGAACGGCGGCGCCCAGACCGGCGCCAGGCAGGAGTTCGGGGTCACCCCCGGGTCCGTGTAGTAGTGGTCGTACGCGCTGTCGCCGCGGTGGAAGTCCGGGTCCGACCCGTTCCACGCCTGCGCGTTGAACCGGCCCAGGGTGGCCCGCAGCGCCCCGGCCGGCACCCCGATCTGCCCCGCCAGCGCATCCCAGGACCACGCCTTCTTCACCGCGCCCGACGCGTACCACGCGTCCGGGAACGCCAGGGCCGGCAGGACGTCCTTGAAGAGGTACTTGCTCCGGTAGTTCTGGTCCACGATCAGCCAGGCCGGGATGTGCGAGCCCGGCGCGCCCCGGTCCTTCTCGTACATCACGTGCACGACGTCGCTGTACGGCGCGGCCTCGTTCACGAACCGGGCGCCCGCCGCGTTCACCACCAGACCGCCCGGCAGGGTCCGCTCGGCCAGGCAGAAGTACGGCTCCCCCGGCAGCGGGATCGACGGCCCCCACCAGGCGTCCTCCATCAGGGCCAGCGCCGCGCCGGCCCGCTGCCCGGCCCGGATGCCGTCGCCGGTGTTCTCCTTCGCGCCCACCGACCACTGGGTGCCGACCGGCTGCTGCTGGTACTGCGCCCGCATGCCCGCGTGGTGCTCGAATCCGCCCGAGCCGACGACCACGCCCTTCCGGGCCCGCACCGTGGCCCGCACGCCGCCCCGCTCGACCACGACGCCGGTGACCGCCCCGCCCTCCTGCACCAGGTCCACCAGCGGGGTCTCCAGCCACACCGGGACGCCCGCCCGCTGCAGGCCGGCCCGCAGTCCGGCGGCCAGTGCCTGGCCCATGGTGAGGGGCTTCTCGCCGCACAGGGCCGCCTCGGTGCCGCGCGCCAGGCACGCCGTGGACACCGCCAGGCCCTTCGCGCTCACGGCGGCCAGCGTCAGCCACTTGTAGTCCTGGCTGAACACCACCATCCCGGCGGGCACCGGCATGTACGCCGGGTTCAGGCGGGCGAGTTCGGGCCCCAGGACGTTGCCGTCGAGCTGGTCCGGCTCGATCGAGCGGCCGCCCGGCAGACCGCCGGGCAGGTCCGGGTAGTAGTCGCTGTAGCCGGCCATGTAGCGGAACCTCAGCGGGCTGTGCGCCATCACGAAGTCCAGCATCCGGGGCCCGTGGGTCAGGAAGGCCTCCCGGCGGGCCGCCGGCACCTCCGGACCGACCACGGCGGCGAGGTACTGCGCCGCCTTCTGCGGGGTGTCCGGCACGCCGGCGGCCAGGATCACGCTGTTGTTCGGCAGCCAGATCCCGGCACCCGAGCGGGCGGCCGAACCGCCGAAGGTGGCGGCCTTCTCCACCACCACGACGCTCAGACCGCGTACGGCGGCGGTGAGGGCGGCCGTCATCCCGGCGGCCCCGGAGCCGACCACGACGACGTCGTACTCGCCGAGGACCGCGCCCTCGGCGGCCCGGGCGGCGGCGGGCAGTCCGGCGGCGAGCGCCCCGGCACCGGCACCGGCCAGGACGGTGCGGCGGGAGGGGAGGACAGGACGTGAAGCGCGAGCGGACATGGGCGGGCTCCAGCCGAGTGGGGGAGGCGGGGCGGGGATCCCCGAACACCTGATGCTGCGTCAGCAAGGTCTTCGCGGGATCATGTGAAGTCAAGACACGTGCGCGGGTACCGGTTCCGGCCACCTGCGCCCGGCGTCCGACGGCGCCGCCCGCCCGCCGACATGCGGAATCCCGGGGTGCGGGCGATGTGCGCCCGTACCCCGGGATTCCGGAATCCGCCGTCCTGCAGCCCCTAGCGGGTGCCCACCGCCGCCCGGACGGCGCGGCGCGCCATCCCGCAGTCGTCGTGCAGCCTGCGCAGCAGCAGCCGCTGCTCCTCGCCCGTGGTCATCGGGGCGACCGCGCCGGGCGCGCCCGGCAGGACCGGGGCGGCCGCGTTCATCGAGCGCTGCACCGCCAGCTCGTAGGTCCGGATCTCCCGGGTGAGCACGAGCATCAGGTTGACGAGGAAGGCGTCCCGCGCCACCGGGCCCGCGGCCTGCGCCAGCTGGCTGATCTGGCGCCGCGCCACCGGTGCGTCGCCCAGGACCGTCCACAGGGTGGCGAGGTCGTAGCCGGGCAGGTACCAGCCGGTGTGCTCCCAGTCGAGCAGGACCGGTCCGGTCGGCGACAGCAGCAGGTTCGACAGCAGGGCGTCGCCGTGGTTGAACTGCCATTGGCTGCCGGGCTGCTTGGCGCCGGCGACGGCCACGCCGTGCAGCAGCTTCTGGAGGTCTCCCAGGTCCCGGTCGGTCAGCAGACCGAGCTCGTGGTACCGGGAGATGCGGCGGGCGTAGTCCAGGGGCCGGCCGAACAGCTCGGCCGGCGGCCGCCACTGGTTCACCCGGCAGATCGCCCCGAGGGCCGCCCGTACGTCCGCCCGCGGGGGCGCCTCCACCGGGTGCCGCTGCAGGGCAGCGACACGTCCGGGCATCCGTTCCACGACCAGCGTGCAGTTCTCCGGGTCGGCGGCGATGAGACGCGGGACCCTGACCGGCGGCCGGTGGCGGACGAACGCCCGGTATGCAGCTATTTCATGCCGGTAGCGCTCGGCCCAGGCCGGCGAGTGGTCCAGTAAAACCTTGGCGACCGCGGTCGTCCGCCCGGTGGTGCCCACCAGCAGGACCGACCGTCCGCTGCGCCGCAGGACCTGGACGGGTGCGAACTCCGGACAGATCCGGTGCACCGAGGCGAGGGCCGTCCGCAGCTGGGCTCCCTGCGGGCCGGACAGGTCGAGTCTTCCGCTCAGCGGTTGCGGCGCCACCCCGGGCGCCCGGCGGAGCCGGCCGGCGCCCTGCGCCGGGACCGGGCCGCGGCCGGGCTCCAAGTAGGGGCCGCCGCCCGCCTGGAAGGTGCGGTAGGGCCGTACGGGGGCGGACACGGAGGACGATGCTGCGTACATGGGTGATACGGATCCCTTCGTGCGCCGACGAGTTGCGTACGCCTTCCCGTCCCGGCACCGCGGACACCCTGGGGAGTGCCGCACGGCTGCCGTTCAACCGGACCACTCCGGCAGGTCGGCCACCGGGGCGGGGAGGCGCATTCCTACCTGACACCCGGGCGCGGGTGGCCTTCCACGTGGCGCCCCCTGGCGAAGCCTGGCGAATAGTCGCTCGGCATCTGCGCGGGGGTTACTGTCAACACAGCCGAGAACCTGGGGGCTTGACGTGAGCAGAGGACCCAACACCCGCCTGAACGACCTGTTCGGCCTGGCCGGCTGGTCGAAGGGCGAACTCGCACGCATGGTCAACCGGCAGGCGGCGGCCATGGGCCACCACCAGCTGGCGACCGACACGTCGCGGGTACGGCGCTGGATCGACATGGGGGAGACCCCGCGCGAACCGGTGCCGACGGTGCTGGCGGCGCTGTTCACCGAGCGGCTCGGCCGTGTCGTGACCATTGAGGACCTCGGGTTCGTACGGCAACGGCGCGCCACCAGAAAGCCTTCGGCGGGGGTGAAGGAGAACCCCGACGGGCTGCCCTGGGCGCCGGAACGGACGGCAGCGGTCCTCACCGAATTCACGGGAATGGACCTCATGCTCAACCGACGCGGACTGATGGGCGCGGGTGCCGCGCTCACCGCCGGATCGGCGCTCAGCAGTGCCATGCACGACTGGCTGCACACCGACCCGGCCCTCTCGTTGGACGCCCCTCGCTACGACAACCCCCTGCACGCGGATCCCATCGGTGCCGACCGCTACGAGGCGGCGCCGATCGGTTCCCAGGAGATCGAGGCCCTGGAACGCTCCGTGGAGGTGTTCCGTGCCTGGGACGCGTCCCGGGGCGGCGGCCTCCAGCGCAAGGCCGTCGTGGGCCAGCTGAACGAGGTGGGCGGCATGCTCGCCTACCGCCACCCCGACTACCTCCAGCGGCGCCTGTGGGGCGTCGCGGCCAACCTGGCGGTCCTCGCCGGCTGGATGTCCCACGACGTCGGCCTCGAACCGACCGCCCAGAAGTACTTCGTTATCGCCGCCCATGCGGCGCGCGAGGGCGGTGACCGGCCGCGGGCCGGCGAGGCGCTGTCCCGGGCGGCCCGCCAGATGGTGCACCTGGGCAAGCCGCACGAGGCGCTCGACCTGATGCAGCTGGCCCAGTCCGGGTCCGGGGAGGAGACCCTGCCGCGCACGCGGGCCATGCTCCACACGATCGAGGCCTGGGCGCAGGCCGCCATGGGCAAGGGCCAGGCCATGCGGCGCACCCTCGGCGAGGCCGAGGAGCTGTTCGTCTCCGACAAGCGCGACGTGCCGCCGCCGAGCTGGATGCAGCACTTCGACGAGGCCGACATGCACGGCATGCAGGCCCTGGCCTTCCGTACCCTGGCCGACCACGACCCGTCCGCCGCGCCCATCGCGCAGCGGCACGCCCGCGAGGCCCTGCGGCTGCGTGCCGCCGGACACCAGCGCTCGCAGATCTTCGACTACATCTCGATGGCCTCGGCCTGCTTCATCGCCGACGACCCCGAGCAGGCGGACCGCTACGCCCGGCTGGCGCTGATGTCCATGGGCGAGACCTCCTCGCACCGGACGTGGGACCGGCTGCGCGAGATGTACCGGCTGACCGGCCAGTACGCGGGCTACGCGAAGATCGAGGACCTGCGCGAGGAGATCAAGATGGCCCTGCCGAAGAGCCCGTCCCGCCGCCCGCGCGGCACGGAGGTCTGATCCCGGGGCCCTGACCCCGGGGACTCCCCGGGGGGCGGTGCACGGGCAGGATCAGGGCACGGCAGGAACACGGGAAGACAGGTAAGAACAGCCAGCACGGCAACAGCCATCCCGGGACCGGGACGGCAGGACGTCGCGCGCGGGTGCCGGAGGCCGGCGGTCAGCCCCCGACCCGCGCCACGAGCACACAGGCGTCGTCCTCACGGCCGGTCCCGCCGAATTCCTCCACCACCATGCGGACGCAGTCCTGCGCCGACCGCGCCTCGGTGAACCGGGGCGCGAGCGCCAGCAGGCGGTCCGTCCCGTCCGGCTGCCCGAAGCCGGGACAGCGCGCGGACAGCCCGTCCGTGTGCAGGACCAGGACGTCGCCCACGTCGAGGCGTTCGTCGGTCTGCCCGTACACGGCGCCGGCGGTGGCGCCGAGCAGCACGCCTTCGGGCCGGGCCAGGGCCCTCCCCGTGCCGCCGCGGAACAGCAGCGGTGCGGGGTGACCGGCCTGGGCCCAGGACAGGGTCCGGGTCGCCGGGTCGAAGCGGCAGCACACCGCGCTGCCCAGGGCGGGCTGGGCGGAGGTCTCCAGCATCTGGTTGAGCCAGCCCATCAGCGGGCCGGGGGCGATGCCGGCCATGGCCATGCCGCGCAGGGCGCCCAGCATCATGGCCATGCCGGAGGTCGCCGCGACGCCGTGGCCGGTGAGGTCTCCGACGGTCAGCATCGAGGAGCCGTCGGGGAGTTCGAGGGCGTCGTACCAGTCGCCGCCGATCAGTGAGCTGCGGGCGGACGGCAGGTAGTGGGCGGCGAGGTCGAGCGCGCCGGTGCCGCCGTACGGGAAGCGGAGGGTGCCGCGCCAGGCGGGCAGGACGGCTTCCTGGAGTTCGACGGCCATCCGGTGCTCGGTCCGGGCGATCTCCTGCTGCTGCCGGAGCGACGCGCCGGATTCCTCGACGGCCGCCTCGCTGCGGCGCAGTTCGCTGACGTCGCGGACCACGGCCCACATCGAGGCGGTGCAGCCTTCGGCGTCCAGGGCCGGTTCCCCGCGCATGTGCAGGGTGCGCAGCGAGCCGTCGGTCCGCAGGATGCGGAACTCGCCGTCGATGGGCTTGCCGTCCACCAGGCAGTCGGTCATCAGCGCGGTGAGCCGCGGCTGGTCCTCGGGGAACAGGGTGGACCAGAACTCGTCGAGGGTGAGCGGGCCGCTCTCCGGATCCCGGCCGAAGATCTGGAACAGCTCGTCGGACCAGGTGACTTCGTCGGTCAGGAGGTTCCAGTCGGCGGTGCCCACCCGGCCCTGCCGGTCGTCCGGCGCCGGCCGCTCGGCGGGCGCCTCCCGGTGCTCGGGCTGGGCCGGGACGGCGGGCAGGCCGTCCTTGAGACGGCCCAAGTGCTCGTCCAGGTCGTCGAGATGGTGCACGGCGAGGTCGCACAGGGCCCGCTGCCAGCGGCCGTGCGCGTCGTCGTCGTCCACCACGGTGTCGCGCCGGACCGCGTCCACCTCGCCGCGCAGCTGCCGGGTCTGCGTGATGAGCGCATCGACCGGGCCGGGCTCGGGCGAGGAGGCGGGGCGGTCCGCAGACAGAGGGGACGGCATGGGGAACTCCGATACAGGCGCGTCACGGCGGCTCTGAGGGGAAGGGCCGGTTACGACTGTTGCACAGCCCACGAGGGCCCGTAAGGTATTTGGCAACATCCGTTCCGGTGGTGCTTCCGGCATATGCCAAAGGCTTCTCGGGCATCCGTACACCGTGCGATTGTTTCCGGCCAGGCGGCGGAGCGGCAGGCTCCGCGCCCGGCCGTCCGGAGTTCCCGGCCGGGTCCCTTCCGCTCAGGACACGGTGATGGGGACGGGGTGGATCTCCGCCGCGGGATGCCCGGTCCGCTCGTGGATCCGCTGCACGGCCTCCGCGGACGGGGCCTCGGACAGGCAGTAGACGTGCCCGGAGACCGGGTCCGCCCAGGCCCGCTGGAAGTGCACGCCCTCGTCCTTCTCGATCGCCAGGTCGGCGCGGTGCGCCGCCGCCAGCTGCTCGGTCGTGATCCCCTTCATGCCGGTGTGGACGTCCATGTAGGTCGCCATGGCCGTGCACCTCCTCGTTCCGTCTGCGCCGGGGCTTCCTTCCTCCTCCCATCCTGCGCCCGCCCCGTGCGCCCGGCCACCGTTCGGGACCGGCCGGAAACCGGCCCTCCGCGGAGGTGGGGGCGTACGGGGGCGCCCGCTCAGGCGGTCGAGTGCGATCCGCTTGTCCGAATCCCGGCGGTGGCCGGCGGGTCCGCGGCCGGCGGCCCGGCGGCCCGCAGCGGGGACCGGCTTCCGCAGGTCGCGGCCGGTCGCTACGCTACGGGCCGGTAACCGACCGGGGAGTACCCCGGACAGCAGGCGGGTGGGGACACAGATGATGCCGGCGCACGGCCCCGACCAGGGCAGCAGCACCCCCACCGGGGACCGGGACCGGACCGACGGAGCCGCCGGCGAACGCGGCCCCGCACGGCGCTCGTTCCTCACGGCTCTCATCGCCGCCCCCACCCTCGCCCTCGCGACCAGGATCGGCGCCGACGCCCTCGCCCCGCAGCCCGCACACGCCGTGGTGCCCTCGCTCCCGGCCCCCGCCGACCTCGTCGACCTGGGCGACCTGTTCATCGTCGCCGGCGCCCCCACCGCGCACCTGCTCGTGCTGCGCGTCGAGACCGACGGCATCATCCACTTCCGGCTGCCGCGCACCGAGGTCGGCCAGGGCCTGACCACCGCCGTCGCGATGCTCGTCGCCGAGGAACTCGACGCGCCGCTCGACGACGTCCGCATCGCCCTCGAAGACGCCCGCCCCGAGCTGCTGTTCAACCAGCTCACCGGCAGCTCCAACTCGATCCGCTCGCTCTACGGGCCCGTCCGCCAGACCGCGGCCACCGCCCGCGCCCGGCTCGTCGCCGCCGCCGCCCGCAGCTGGGACCTCCCGGCCCGCACCCTCACCACCCGCGACGGCGCCGTGCACGCCCCGGACGGACGCAGCGCCCCGTACGGCAGCCTGGCCGAGGCCGCCGCCGACCCGGGCCTGCCCGTCCTGCCCGCCGCTCCCAAGCCGGCCGACCGGCACACCCTGGTCGGGCGCCCGCAGAACCGCATCGACGCCCGCGCCATGGTCACCGGACGCCAGCAGTACACCCTGGACCTCGACGTGCCCGGCGCCAAGCCGTGCGTGCTGCGCCGCCCGCCGACCCTCGGCGGCACCGTCCGGTCCGTCGCCAACCTGGCCGCCGTCCGGGCCATGCCCGGCGTCCTCCACGTCGTCACCGTGCGCACCGGCGTCGCGGTCGTCGCCGAGACCTTCGGCCAGGCCCTCGACGCCCGAGCCGCCCTCGACGTCGGCTGGGGCCCCGGCCCCGCCGACGCGCTCTCCGACGCCGACATCCGCAGCCGGCTGCGCGCCGCGGCCCCGCCCCCGCTGCTCCCGCCGCTGCTGACCGGCCACGTCGACGCCGAGTTCGACTTCGCGTTCGTCAGCCACGCCCCGCTGGAGACCAACTGCGCGGTGGCCGACGTACGGTCCGACCGGGCGGAGATCTGGTCCGGGCTGAAGTCGCCGATCGTCGCCAAGCAGACCATCGCCGCCGAACTCGGCCTGCCCGCCGACAAGGTGACCGTGCACGTCGTGCAGGCCGGCGGCTCCTTCGGACGGCGGCTGTTCTTCGACGCCGCCCTGGAGGCCGCCCTCGTCTCGAAGGCCTGCGGCCGCCCGGTCCGTCTGATGTGGACCCGGATCGACGACACCCGGCACGGCCGCATGCGCCCCGCCAGCCACCACCACGTCCGCGCCACCTACGCGCTCGGCCAGGTGCTCTCGTTCCAGCACCGGGTCGCGTCCGCGGAGACCGACTTCCGGCACGGCCTCGGCGAGATGCTCACCGCCACGGCCGCCAGTCTGCCCGCCGGCCTCGGCAACGCGACCTTCGCCCAGACCCTGTTCCTCACCACCGTGAAGTCCCCGTACCACTTCGGGCTCACCACCCAGTCCCTCACCGAGGTACCCACCGGCATCCCCACCGGCTCCT
This sequence comes from Streptomyces bambusae, assembly GCF_020532645.1. Lineage (GTDB taxonomy): Bacteria > Actinomycetota > Actinomycetes > Streptomycetales > Streptomycetaceae > Streptomyces > Streptomyces bambusae. The sequence continues at coordinate 161,682 of NZ_JAJAUZ010000005.1, read as the reverse complement.
GGCGCTCCGTGTACTCCGCCAACACCCGGGGCGCCGAGGAGATCGTCGTTGACGAGCTCGCGGCCCGCCTCGGCAAGGACCCCGTGGCCTTCCGCCGGGAGTTCCTCAAGAACAACGCCCAGCGTGCCGTCCTCGACAAGGTGGCGGCCGAGGGCGAGTGGGGCCGCGCCCTGCCCGAGGGCTGCGCCCAGGGCGTCGGCTTCCACGAGGAGTACGAGTCCCGCACCGCCTGCCTGGTCGAGATCGACACCCGGGACCCCGAACACGTGCGCGTCACCAAGGCGGTGATCGCCGCCGACGTCGGCCGCCCCGTCAACCCCCGTGGTCTGGAGGCCCAGTTGCTCGGCGGCCTCACCGACGCCATCTCCACGACCCTGCGGGCCGGGCTGCACATCGACAAGGGCCTGCCGCTGGAGGGCAGTTACAGCCAGTTCCACTACGCCCGCCAGCGCGACACCCCCACCGACGTACGGATCTTCGTGATGCCGGCCTCCGGGGAGCCGGGCGGCGCCGGCGAACTGGGCGTGCCCGCCGCCGTCGGGGCCATCGCCAACGCGTACGCCCGCGCCACCGGCACGAAGCCGCGCAGCTTCCCCCTCGACTTCGACGTCGACTTCACCCCGTACCCGCGCTGACAGGAGTCCCTCGTGCCCTCGCACACCTTCACCGTCAACGGGCGCAGCGTCACCGTCGACGCCCCCGACGATCTGCCCCTCCTCTGGGTGCTGCGCGACCTGCTGGGCGTCCGCGGTCCCAAGTACGGCTGCGGGGTGGACGTCTGCAAGGCATGCACCAGCCACCTCGACGGTGCCGACATCCGGCCCTGCGTGGTCCCGGTCCGGGAGGCCGCGGGCCGCGAGGTCACCACCATCGAGGGCCTCGCCGACGGGGACACCCTGCACCCCGTGCAGGAGGCCTGGCTGGAGCAGGACGTGGCGCAGTGCGGTTTCTGCCAGCCCGGTCAGATCATGGCCGCGGTGGCGCTGCTCAAGCGGACGTCCGAGCCGACCGACGCCGACCTCGACGCGATCGCCAACATCTGCCGCTGCGGCACGTACTTCCGGATCCGGGAGGCCATCCGCAGCGCCGCCGCGAAGATGCGCTGAGCGGAGAGGTCCCGGTGTTCCCCCGTTGACTTTCGGACCCCGGGACCTCGCCGCTCGTGCCGCCGCTCCGAGCGGGATGCGGCGGGTGCACATCGTGCAGCCGTTCCCGCCGCGCTCGGCCCGGCACGCACCAACCTAGGCGCGACGGGCCCCCGGCACAGGATTCGCTGCGCCCAGTGGCCGGGCGAGACCGGTATCACAGCGCACAGCCACCATCCGGTGGTTGAATCCCGCGAGTTGGGGGCGCACCGGGGCGCATCCCCGCTGCACGAAGGGAGCGGGCCATCTCGCACCACCCGCCCGCCGGTGCGGTGACCGCCGGGCCGCAGGCCGCGGACTCCTCGTGGTCCCGCGCCGACCTCGTCCTCAAGGCCCACCGGCTCGCCCTCACCGGCGGCTCCGACGCCCTGCTGCGCTGGCTCGCCGCCCGCACCGGCGCCTGGACCGGCCTGATCGCCGCGGACGGCTCGGTGCTGCGGGCCGCGCCCGCCGGGCCGGACCCCGGCGCCGCCGGGCTGCTGGCGCGCGGCGCCGTCGAGATGTCCGCCCGCGGCGTGCGCTCGGCCATGCTCGACGGCGGCGGCTCCACCGCCGTCCTCTTCGCCCTCGACGAGCCCGCCGGAGCGGCCGCCGCCCCGCTGCGCGCCCTGGCCGCCGTCGCCCCCCGGCCACTGCCGGACCGGCTGCCGGCGCTGCTCGCGGACGCCGCCGTACCGCTGGCGCTGGCCCTGCGCGCCGAGGAGGCCGACCTCCGGCACCAGCAGGCGGCGCGCGCCGAGTCGCGGGCCCGCGAGGCCGTGCTGCACCTCCTGATGAACGGCCGGCTGTCGACCGCCCACCAGATCGCCGGGGCACTCACCCCCGCCCTGCCCGACCCGATGCGGCTGTACGTCGTCGAATGCCCGCCGGGGGAGCGGGCCGCGGTCGCCCGCACCTGCGCCGGGCTCACCGGCGGCCGGGCCTGGGTGGTGCCCTGCCCGGTGTACGTCCGCCACCTCATCGTGTTCGTGCCCGCGGGCCCGGCCGGCCCCGACGACGGCCGGGACCCGCTCGCCGAGGCGCTCACCGCGGCGACGCCCGCCGGCGTCGTCGGCGTCAGCGAGGCGGTCCCCCTGCGCGAGGCGCCGGACGCGTACCGGCAGGCCTTCCATGCCCTGGCGGTGGCCCGCGGCCGGGACGCCCGCCACGCCCGGTTCGGGGCCGGGCCGGAACTCGCGCTGGCCGCCCACGGCCCGGGTGCGGCCTGGGCCGCCGCCCTGCTCGCCCCGCTGCACACGTACCGGCCGCGCCGCCCGCAGGACCCCGGCGCCCAGGAGCTGCGGGCCACCACGCACGCCTGGCTGAACTTCGCCTCGCACGCCACCCGGCTGCTCAAGGTGCACCGCAACACCCTCGCCGGGCGGCTGCGGCACGTCGAGGGCCTGCTCGGCGTGGACCTCGCCGCGCTCGCCGACCAGTCCGCACTGTCCCTGGCGCTGCGGCTGACGCCTGGCGGGGCCGGCGAGCCCGCGGACCTGCCCGTGGCCGGGTCCGCCGTGCCGCCCGGCGCCGGTGCCGGTGCCGGTGCCGACCCTCGCACGTTCGACGAGGTGCTCGCCCATCCGGCCGTCGTCCGGTGGGCCGGCCGTCAGCTGCGGCCGCTGGCCGACGAGGACGCCCCGCCCGGCGCCCGGGACACCCTCCGCACCTGGCTGGAGCACGACGCGCAGCTCGTGCCGACCGCGGCCGCGCTGGGACTGTCCGTACCGGGGGCCCGCAAGCGCCTCACCCGGCTGGAGGCGGTGCTGGAGCGGTCACTGCTCCAGTCGCCCAGCGCCCGCCACGACCTGTGGATCGCCCACCGGTCCGTGGAACTCGTGTGTCACAACGGAACAAAAGGAGTGAATGCGCCGATCATGCCCCAATGAGGCGTATCCATCCGAAGCGTGTCCTCGTCGGCGAGCCGCTCGACACGGCGCGCCTGGGCGAGACCCTGCTCCCCAAACGGCTCGCCCTGCCCATCTTCTGCAGCGACCCGCTCTCCTCCGTGGCCTACGCCACCGAGGAGATCCTCCTCATCCTCGCCCTCGGCGGGGTCGCCCTGCTCCACCTGACCTGGTACGCCGCAGCCGCGATCGTCTTCCTCCTCGTCGTCGTCATCGCCTCCTACCGGCAGACCTGCCACGCCTACCCGGGCGGCGGCGGGGCCTACGTCGTCAGCTCCGAGAACCTCGGACCCACCGCCGCCCTCACCGCGGCCAGCGCCCTCCTCGTCGACTACGTGCTGACCGTCGCCGTCTCGGTCGTCTCCGGCGTCTCCGCGATCACCTCCGCCGCACCCGCCCTGCACGACCACCAAGTCGGCCTGTCCGTCGGCTTCGTGGTCCTCCTCACGGTCATGAACCTGCGCGGCGTCCGCGAGTCCGGCCGGGTCTTCGCCCTCCCCACCTACGGGTTCATCGCCGTCATCTACCTCATGTTCGCGTGGGCGGCGGTCCGCATGGCGACCGGCGAGACCATCCGGGCCGAATCCGCGGACCTGCCGATCCACGCCGAGGGCAGCTACGCCGGCATCGCCCTGGTCCTGCTCGCGATGCGCGCCTTCGCCTCCGGCTGTACGGCCCTCACCGGGGTCGAGGCGATCAGCAACGGTGTCCCCGCCTTCCGGAAGCCCAAGAGCCGCAACGCGGCCAACACCCTCGCCGTGATGGGCCTGCTGTCGGTCACCATGTTCATGGGCATCACCACCCTCGCCCTGGTGTTCGAGGTGCACGTCGCCGAGAGCCCCGCCGACCTCGGGCTGCCCGCGGACGCCGCGACCTCCACCGCCCTCGCCCAGATCGGCCGCGCCGCCTTCGGCGAATGGCACGTCCTGTTCTACCTGCTCCAGGTCGTCACCGCGGGCGTGCTGGTCCTCGCCGCGAACACCGCCTTCAACGGCTTCCCGATGCTCGCCTCGATCCTCGCCAGGGACCGCTACGCCCCGCGGCAGCTCTACAACCGCGGCGACCGGCTCGTGTACTCCAACGGCGTGGTGCTGCTCGCCCTCGCCGCCATCGCCCTGATCGTCGCCTTCGACGCCCAGCTGACCCGCCTGATCCAGCTCTACATCATCGGCGTCTTCGTCTCCTTCACCCTCTCCCAGGCGGGCATGGTGCGGCACTGGCGCAAGGAACTCGCCGCGCCCGCCACCGCCGTCGACTCCCGCCGCCGCATCCACCGCTCCCTGGCCATCAACGCCGTCGGCGCCGTCATGACCGCACTGGTCCTGGTCATCGTCCTCGTCACCAAGTTCACGCACGGCGCCTGGCTCGTCGTCATCGCCATGCCGGTCCTCTTCCTCGGCATGAAGGGCGTCCGCCGGCACTACGACCAGGTGGCCCGGCAGGTGGCGCTGCTCCCCGAAGACAAGCCGAAGCGGCCTGCCCGGCACCACGTCGTCGTCCTCGTCGCCGCCGTGCACGCGCCCACCCTCAAAGCCCTCGGCTTCGCCCAGACCCTGCGGCCCGACACGCTCGTCGCCCTCACCGTGGCCGCCGACGAGGAAGCCGACCGGCTGCGCGCGGACTGGGCCGCCCGGGACCTCGGCGTGCCGCTGAAGATCCTGCACTCCCCGTACCGCGAGGTCGTCGGCCCGGTCCTCGCGCACGTCCAGGAACTCACCGCCGAGGATCCCGCCGGGGTGGTGTCCGTGGTGATCCCCGAGTACGTCGTCGGCCGCTGGTGGGAGCAGCCCCTGCACAACCAGAACGCCCTGCGGCTCAAAGCGCGCCTGCTGTTCACCCCCGGCGTCGCCGTCATCGACGTCCCCTACCTGCTCGAATCGGCCCGCAACCGGAGCGCCCAGGCGGGGGGTTGACCGCCGCAACGGGGCCGAAACGCCTCATCCGCCGGGCCGGGGGCCTGAGTTATGATCACAACGTGATGACGAGCAGGTCACGTTCCGGTATGCGGAGCCGCCGTGGGGCGGCCGCACCGCGCATCGCGATGGCCGTACTCGTCCTGCTGGGGCTGCTGTTCACGCACGCCGTCGCGCCCGACTCCGCACCGGTGCACCTGACCGCGGCCGGCGGGTACGGCCCGCACGGCCCCGGGCACCACGGCGGGCACGGCACCGGACACGCCGTCGAGACCTGCGCCCTGGGCCAGCCCCAGGCGGGCCCGCAGGCCCCCCAGCCCGTCCGCTCCCCGCTCGGCTCGGCACCCCAGGACGGCGCCCCGGCCGCGCCCGTGCCGGCCGCCGTCGTGCCCGCGGCCACCGGCGGCTTCGTCGTGCCGATACCGCACGCGGCCCAGTCGGCGGTGCTGCGCCTGTAGGGGCGCCGGGCCGACGCTCCCGCGGCGAGCGGTGGCCGAGCGGGCGCGCGCCGCGCGCCCGGCCCCGCGTACGGCCGTGCGCGGACCCGGTGTGCGCTCCCGGGCCGGCAGGCGTACGCGGTGCTGCCCGGCCGGACGGCCGGGCGTGAACCGGCCCCGGCCGCACCCACCCGCTCCCGCACCTGCGGGTCAGACCGCCCCGCGCCTCCCGCGGCGGCGGCGCCCCGCCGTGCCCTGCCGCCCCGGCGGCCGGCAGGCCCGTACCCGGTCGCGTCACCCGGCCCCGCCCCCGCGCAGCCCGCCGTACCGCACCCGCCTCCGTACCGAACCGAGAGCGAGACCATGCACTCTCCCTCCACCAGCGGCCGCACCCCCGGCGCCGCCACCCTCGCCGGCCTCGTCGGCAACACCCCCGTCCTGCGCGTGTCCCGGCCCTTCACCGGCGGGGACCGCGGGTTCTGGGCCAAACTCGAAGGGTTCAACCCCGGCGGCATCAAGGACCGCCCCGGCCTCCACATGGTGGAGCGCGCCCGCGCCCGCGGCGACCTGCGGCCCGGAGCCGCCGTCGTGGAGTCCACCAGCGGCACCCTCGGCCTCGGGCTCGCCCTCGCCGGAATGGTCCACGGCCACCCCGTCACCCTCGTCACCGACCCCGGACTCGAACCGTCCATGGTCCGGCTGCTCACCGCGTACGGCGCCCGCATCGACATCGTCGCCGACCCCCATCCCGCCGGCGGCTGGCAGCAGGCCCGCCGCGACCGGGTCGCCGAACTCCTCGCCGAGGACCGCCGGGCCTGGTGCCCCGACCAGTACGGCAACCCCGACAACGTCTCCGCCTACACCTCCCTGGCCCTCGAACTCGCAGGCCAGCTCGGGCACATCGACATCCTCGTGTGCAGCGTGGGCACCGGCGGCCACTCCGCGGGCGTCTCCCGGGTGCTGCGCCAACTCCAGCCCGGACTGCGGCTGGTGGGCGTCGACACCATCGGCTCGACCATCTTCGGGCAGCCCGCCCGGGCCCGGCTGATGCGCGGCCTGGGCTCCAGCATCCACCCGCGCAACGTCGCCTATCCCGACTTCTCCGAGGTGCACTGGGTCGCGCCCGCCGAATCCGTCTGGGCCTGCCGCAGGCTCGCCGCCTCGCACTACGCCACCGGCGGCTGGAGCGTCGGCGCCGTCGCCCTCGTCGCCGGCTGGCTGGCCCGCACCCAGCCGCGCGCCACCCGGATCGCGGCGGTCTTCCCCGACGGCCCGCAGCGCTACCTGGAGACCGTCTACGACGACGCCTGGTGCGCGCGGCACGGGCTGCTGGGCGGCGAACCCGCCGAGGGCCCCGACGAGATCACCCACCCCGGGGAGCGCGAGGTCACCCGCTGGACCCGGTGCGCCCGCGTCGTCGACCCGGTGGGCGGGACCCGCGGCGACGGACCGGTCACCGTCGCCGGGGGGCTCAAGTGACCTCCGCGCTCGCGCAGTTCCGCTCGTACGACCGCAGTGTCCGCCTGCTGATGGTCAACCAGTTCACCATCAACCTCGGCTTCTACATGCTGATGCCCTATCTGGCGCAGCACCTGTCCGGCGGCCTCGGCCTGGCCGGCTGGCTGGTCGGACTGGTCCTCGGCGTACGGAACTTCAGCCAGCAGGGCATGTTCCTGATCGGCGGCACGCTCGCCGACCGGTTCGGCTACAAGCCGCTGATCGTCGCCGGGCTGCTGCTGCGCACGGCCGGGTTCGCCACGCTCGGCCTGGCCGGCTCGGTGCCCGCGCTGATCGTCGGCTCGGCGGCCACCGGCTTCGCGGGCGCGCTGTTCAACCCGGCCGTGCGGGCGTACCTCGCGCAGGACGCGGGGGAGCGGCGGATCGAGGCGTTCGCCCTGTTCAACGCCTTCTACCAGGCGGGCATCCTGCTCGGGCCGCTGGTCGGGATGGCGCTGGCGGGGGCCGGCTTCCGGCTGACCTGCCTGGTGGCCGCGGGGGTGTTCGCCGTGCTTGGCCTGGTCCAGGTGCGGGCGCTGCCGGCCCGGCGGGGCGAGACCGGCGGCGGGCCGCGGCCGGGCGTGCTCGCCGAGTGGCGGGGCATCCTCGCCAACCGGCGCTTCCTGGTCTTCGCCGTGGCGATGAGCGGCTCGTACGTGCTGTCGTTCCAGGTGTACCTGGCGCTGCCGCTGGAGGCACGCCGGGTGGGCGGGCCGGGCGCGGCCGGCACGGTGGCGACCGCGCTGCTGTTCGTGGCCTCCGGGCTGAGCACGGTGCTGTTCCAGACCCGGGTGACCGCCTGGTGCCGGCGCAGGCTGCGGCCGGACCAGGCGCTCGCCGGCGGGGTGCTGTGCATGGCGGCCGCCTTCCTGCCGATGCTGGCGGCGGCCGCGGTGCCGGTGCCGGGCGGCGGGCCGGGGCGGTGGGCGCTGGCCGCGGTGCCGGCGGCGCTGTCCGCGCTGCTGCTGGCGTTCGGCACGATGGCGGCGTACCCGTTCGAGATGGACACCGTCGTCCGGCTCGCCGGCGAACGCCTGGTGGCCACCCACTACGGTCTCTACAACACCGTCTGCGGCATCGGGATCACCCTCGGCAACCTGCTCACGGGGGCGGCCCTGGACGCGGCCCGCGGCGCCGGGCTCGCGGCCCTCACGTGGATCGCGCTGGTGCTGCTGGGCGTCGGCTGCGCGTGGGGGCTGCGGCCCGGGCTGAGGGCGGGCGGCGGCGTACCGGCGGGTGCGCGGGAGGCGGCGTCGTGAGGTGAGCCGGACGGCGTCCGTCAGCGGGCGCCGCGGGCGGCGGCGACGAAGGACTCGATCAGCGCCGGGTCCTTCACGCCGCGGGAGCTCTCCACGCCGCTGGAGACGTCCACGCCCCACGGGGCGACCGCGCGGACCGCGTCGGCCACGTTCCCGGTGGTCAGGCCGCCCGCGAGGAGCCAGCGGCCGGCGGGAGCGGTGAAGTCTGCCGAGCCCCAGTTCCAGGGCTTGCCCGAGCCGGGGTCGGGGGCGTCGAGCAGCAGCAGGTCCTCGCCGAACTCCCCGCACTGCAGGGGGAGTCCGGTGGTGGACGTGGCACGCAGCAGGGTGCGGCCGGGGGTCCGGAGGGCCGTGTAGTACTCCGGGCCCTCGTCGCCGTGCAGCTGGACGGCCCGTACGCCGCTCTCCTCGGTGAGCCGCCGCACCTCGTCCAGCGGCTGGCCGCGGAACACGCCGACGGTCAGGACGTGCGCCGGTACCCGCTCCGCCAGGCGGCGGGCGGTGCCGGCGTCCACCAGGCGGGGGCTGGCGGCGAAGACGAAGCCGATGGCGTCGGCGCCGGCCCGGACGGCGGTGTCCACGTCGTGCGCGGTGCGCAGGCCGCAGATCTTGATGAACAGCTCACTCATGGGGCCAGTCAACCACCTGGCCGGGGCGGGGGAGGACGGTGTTCGCAGGGCGGACCGCCCACGGGAGGCGGCGGGAGGGGACGGGGGCGGACGGGAGTGCTCCGAGTGGGTTACCGTGCCTGGTGCCACTGCATGTGCAGTGGCGTCGCCCACCGTACTCCCGTGAGGTCCTGCCATGCGCCACAATCCGGCCCGCCGTGCCGCGCTGCTCGACGCGGCGATCGAGGTCCTGGCCCGGGAGGGGTCGCGGGGGCTGACGCTGCGGGCGGTGGACGCGGAGGCGGGCGTGCCGACGGGGACGGCCTCCAACTACTTCGCCAACCGGGCGCAGATGCTCGCACAGGTGCTGCACCGGACCCGGGAGCGGCTGGTGCCGGATGCGGCGGACCTCGCCGGGCCGCTCGACACGGCGACGCTGCTGCGGGGGCTGGTCGAGCGGATGCGGCGTGAGCGGAGCGTGCACATCGCCATGCTGGAGCTTCGGCTGGAGGCGACGCGGAGGCCGGAGCTGCTGGCCGAGCTGACGTCGTTCCTGCGGCTGGAGCTGGAGGCGAACGTGCGGTTCCATCTGGACAGCGGGCTGCCGGGGGACCGGAACGGGGTGGTCCTGCTGTATCTGGCGATGCTCGGACTGATCGTCGACGACCTCACCGTGCCGGGCCTCCTGGACCCGTACCCCGTCGACTCCCTCATCGGCACCCTGGTCTCCCGCGTCCTCCCGCCCGCCTGAACCCGCGCCCCGCTCGCCGGCGGGGCCGGACTCCGGGGCTCCGCCCCGGACCCCGGTCCTTAGCCGCCGGAAGGGCTCGAGTGTGCCCCGCCGGGACTTCGCCTGCGGGCCGGATGCCGGAAAAAGGCCCGCGCAGCGGGAGCGGGGGAGTGCGTAGGGTGGGGCCCGATCGCAAGGGGGCGCTGATGGGGACGGGCGGAGACCGCGGACGGGTGGTCATGGTGCGGCTGACGGCGGCGCACGCCGCCCCCGTGCTGCGGTTCGAGCAGGAGAACCGGGACTGGTTCGGGGAGTTCGTGCCCGACCGGGGGGACGCGTACTTCGCGGAGTTCGAGGACCGGCACCGGGCGCTGCTCGACGAACAGGACGGCGGAACCTGCCACTTCCACGTGCTGACCGACGACGACGGGACCGTCGTGGGACGGGTCAACCTGCTCGACGTCACGGACACCGGCAGCGCCGAGCTCGGCTACCGCCTGGCCCGCCGCGCCACCGGCCACGGCCTCGCCACCGCCGCCGTCCGCCTCGTCTGCCACCGCGCCCGCACCGCGTACGGGCTCACCGCCCTCACCGCCCTGGTCGCGGACGGCAACCCCGCCTCGGCCGCCGTCCTGCACCGCACCGGCTTCCGGCCGGACGGCCCCGCCGACGTCGGCGGCACCCCCGGCACCCGGTACGTCCGCCCGCTCGGCCCAGCCGATGCCGACACGGAACTTCATCTTCCGCGCATCGAGCATTAGATGATCTTACGGTCGGGCGCGCGAGTCCGCTGGTCAGCCGCGACCGGGAGGGCTTTGATGGCATGTGACGTCCGGTCGTACCGGCGTGGCAGGTCGTCCCGTTCGTTCGCATCAGGGGGTTACTGATGGCATCCGACACCGACACCGACCATCCCACGAAGGACTCCGCCCCCACCCTCATCGGCTCCGTGCAGCGCGCCCTGCGGCTCGTCGAAGTGCTGCACGCCGAAGGCCCGGCCACCGCCAAGCGCCTCTCCCGGGTCACCGGGATCCCGCTGCCCACCACGTACCACCTGCTGCGCACCCTCAGCCACGAGGGATACGTCCACCGCGAGGAGGGCGCGTTCCGCCTCGCCCACGGCCTCCCGCTCGCCTCCTGACAAGGCCGGCGAAGGGGACGGCCCCCGTCACCGTCGCCCCGCCCCCGACTCCGCCCACCGCATGCCGAGCGCATCGAGCTGCGCCACCCGCTCGGGCGCCAGCCGGGCCGCCCGGCTGCGGGCGTTGGCGACCCATGCGCCCAGCCGGTACGCCGTACCGCCGACGGTCTCGACGTGCGTGCGCGGCACCTTCAGATGGCCCTCTCGGCCGGCGAACTGCCGGGCCGCCGCCAGGTTCGCCGCCCACTTGTCCGGATGCGGCACCCGCGCCGGCGGCCGCTCCCCGGCCTCCGCCGGCAGCAGCCCCAGCACGTGCTGCAGCATCCACTGCTGGGCCATCGCCAGGCCGTCCCAGCCCAGCCGCTGGGCCTGCACCCACGCCCCCAGGTCCTCGCCCTGCACCACCCGCTCGCCCGGCACCTGCGGCACCGCGCCGCCCGCCGCCGTGTGCAGGCGCACCAGCCGGAAGCACCGCTGCCAGGAGATCGGCCAGTCCGGGCACCAGGCCGCGTCGATGTCCTCCAGCGCCTGCCGCCGCTCCTCGGACAGCCCCCCCGGGGCCTGCGCGCCGCGCCGGGCCGCCGCCCGGTTGTTCTTCAGCCACACCCCCAGCGGATACCCCTGCCAGGTGGTGTCCAGCGGCGCCAGCAGGTGCCCGTGCTCGGCGGCCCAGGCCTGCGCCGCCGCCAGGCCCTCCTCGAAGGCCACGTCGAAGTGCGACCAGACCATCCCCAGCGCGTCGAGCCGGGCGGCCCGCTCCGGCGCGAGCCGGCCCAGCTTGCGGGCCCGCCGGGCGTCCGCGATCCACTGCCCCAGCGGGAAGTCCGCCGGTCCGCCGGGCAGCGCCTCCGGCCCCTGCGGGGTCCGGTAGCCGAACGGCACCCGCAGGTCCCCGGCCTGCTGCGCGTACGCGGCGGCCGCCGCCAGCCCGCGGTTCCAGTGCGTGGTCTCCGGGCTGAGGATGCGCAGGCTGATGAAGGCCGCCAGCGCCGCCGGATCCCGCGGCACCGAGAACTTCAGCAGCTCCCGTGCCGGCCCGCTCAGCCCGCGGGCCTGCCGCCCCGCGCCACGGCCGGTCGGTTGGTACGCGCCCGGCGCCTGCGGCTGCGCCAGCGCCTCCACCACCCGCGCGTCGTGCGCGCGCAGCGCCTCCAGCAGCCGGGCCAGGTCCCCGTACGCCCGCGACGACAGCATGTCGTCGGGCCGCTCGCCCGGGCCCAGCAGCACCGGCACCACCAGCGAGGCCACCTTTCCCTCACCCGGCCGGATCCGCAGCGCCCGGCCCACCGCCTGCACCAGGTCCGGCATCGAACCCCGTACGTCCGCCCAGAACACCGAGTCGCACGAGCGGGTGTCCACACCCTCGCCCAGCACCCGCACCGAACTGAGGAAGCCGCCCCGGGCCGTCGCGAACCTCTCCAGCACCTCCCGGCGGTGCGCCGGCCGGTGCTCCCCGCACAGCCAGTCCGCCCACACCTCCCGCGGGAACCGCGCCCGGTCCGTGTGGTGCAGCCGGCGCGCCACCTCCGGCAGCCCCGCGGCGAACGCCTCCGCCTCCTTCGTCAGCTGGTGGAAGACGAGCGTGCGGCCCAGCCCCTCCTCCGTGGCGGCCTTCACCGCGGCCGTCTGCAGGGCCGCCAGCCGCGCCCCGCGCACCGCGTCCGAACGCGCGTCCGCACCCAGCAGCACCGCCGCCTGGAACCCCGGATCGGTCACGTCCACGCACACCACCTGGTACGGCGCGACGATCCCGCGGTCGATGGCCTCCGACAGGGTCAGCTCGTGGCAGACGGCGCCGAACGGCCCGGCCGGATCGTCCTCCATGGAGGCCACCAGCTCGCCCGCACCGGCCTTCTCCGCACCGGGACGGCCCGCCTGCTCCTCCTCGCCCGCCTGCCACAGCCGCGGGGTCGCCGTCATGTACAGCCGCCGCACCGCCGGCACCCGCTCGTTGTCGTGGACCACCGCCCACGCCTTGCCGATCCGGCCGGACGTCCGGTGCGCCTCGTCCACGACGACCAGGTCCCACTCCGGCAGTCCCGACCGGTGCGCCCGCTCGATGACGCCCAGCCCCAGCGAGGCGTACGTCGCGAACACCGTGACCCGCGGCGACTCCCGGCACCACGCGGCCAGCTGCCCGGCGTCCGTGGTGTTGCGGAACCCGGCGTCGGCCTCGCGCAGCGAGGACACCCCGACCACCGGCCCGTGCCGGCCGGCCTGCCGCCAGCCGGCCGCCGACTGCGTGAGCAGGTCCAGCGACGGCACCAGCACCAGCACCCGGTGCGCCCGCAGCTCCTCGGCGGCGCGCGCGGCCACCAGGGTCTTGCCCGACCCCGTCGCCATGATCACCTGGGTGCGCAGCCCGCGCCGGCCGTGCGGCCCGCCGGGCGGCGGGGTGAGGGCGCGCAGCACGGCATCGACGGCCTCCCGCTGATGCGGCCGCAACTCCATCCGTGCCATGTCCGTTCTGCCTTCTCCGTGGATGCTCCGCCGTGGCCGCCCGGTCGCCTGCTCGTGGACCGGCCGTCCACACCCCTGTCCGTGACCGTACCCGGAAATCGATACCGGCAGGTCAGCGCCCACCGTCCAGGATCGCCCGGCGGCCGGCGGCACGGCCGCCGCGGCGCGCGGCACCGGCACCGGTCATGCCGCCGGGCCCAGCGTCGGCGGCCGGGCCGGGTCGGGCACCTGGTGCGACCAGCCGCCCGGCACCGTCCGGCCCTGCTGCTCGCGGAACCGGACCGGCGCCACCCCGACCCGGCGGGTGAACAGGCGCGAGAAGTAGCCCGGATCGTGGTAGCCGACCCGCCGGGCCACCGCCGCCACCGGCAGGTCCGTGGCCGCCAGCAGCTCCTTGGCCCGGCCCAGCCGGATGCCGAGCAGGAAGTCCTTCGGACTGCACCCGGAGCCGCGGCGGACCGCCGTCCGCAGTTCCGCCGGGCTCATGCCGTGCCGTGCGGCGTGCTCGGCGACCGACAGCGGCAGGAACGCGTCCCGGGTGAGGGCCTGGAGCACCGGATGGCCCTCGGGCGCGGCGTCCGCCCGGGCCCGCCGCAGCACCACGAGGAGTTCGTGGACGGCCGCCGAGGACTCCACCTCCAGCAGCGGGTTGCCGCGGTGCGCGGCCCGCGCGATCCGCCCGACGACCGCCCGCGCCCCCTCCGCCTCCCCGAGCGGCACCACCGGCCGGTCCGGCTCGATGAACCCCAGCTCCGCGTAGGTGGCGGTGGCCGGGCCCGTGAAGTCGACGAAGCACTCGTCCCACCCGGTCACCGGATCCGCCCCGTACGCGTGCTCGCGGCCCGGGACCAGCCAGATCAGCGCGGGCGCGCGGACCCTCAGCCGGCTGCCGTCCGGCGACTGGAACCAGCCGCTGCCGGCCGACACCACGACCGCCACGTGGTGGTCGAGGACGCGCGGCCCCACCGGCGGCAGCGTCCCGTACTGCAGCCCCACCCCGAGGCAGACCAGCCCGAGCCGGTGGTGCACCGGTCCGGGGGTGAAGTACCGCATCCACGTGTGATACACCGCCCGACCTCCGTCCATGCACCGCCGATCTTTGTCCATGGACCGGCGGGCCGCCAGAGGGCGATGCTGGGGCGGTGAGCGAATTCCGCGTGGGTGAGGATCACTTCGAGCAGGACGGGCGGCCGGTACGGCTGCTCTCCGGGGCCCTGCACTACTTCCGGGTGCACGAGCAGCAGTGGCGCCACCGCCTCGCGATGCTGAAGGCGATGGGCCTCAACTGCGTCGAGACGTACGTCCCGTGGAACCTGCACGAGCCGCACCCCGGCCGGTACCGGGACGTGGCCGCGGTCAGCCGCTTCCTGGCCGCCGTGCACGAGGCGGGACTGCGGGCGATCGTCCGGCCCGGCCCGTACATCTGCGCCGAGTGGGAGAACGGCGGCCTGCCGCACTGGGTGACCGGCGCCCTCGGCAACCGCATCCGCACCCGCGACCCCGAGTACCTGGCGTGCGTGGACGCCTGGTTCGCCGAACTCCTCCCGATGATCGTCCCGCACCAGAGCACCGCACCGGGCGGCGGCCCGGTGGTGCTGGTGCAGGTCGAGAACGAGTACGGCTCCTACGGCTCCGACACCCGCCACCTGCGCCACCTCGCCGACACCCTGCGGGCGGGCGGGGTGACCGTGCCGCTGTTCACCTCCGACGGCCCCGAGGACCACATGCTCACCGGCGGATCGCTGCCCGGGGTCCTCGCCACCGTCAACTTCGGCTCCCGGCCCGCCGAGGCCTTCGAGACCCTGCGCCGGCACCAGCCCAAGGGCCCTCTGATGTGCGGGGAGTTCTGGTGCGGCTGGTTCGACCACTGGGGCGGCGCCCCCGCCCGCCGCGACCCCGCCGAGGCCGCCGCCACCCTCCGCGAGATCCTCTCCCTGGGCGCGTCCGTCAACCTGTACATGGCGCACGGCGGCACCAGCTTCGGCGGCTGGGCGGGCGCCAACCGGGACGGCGACCTCCACGACGGTCCGCTCCGGGCCGACGTCACCTCGTACGACTACGACGCACCGGTGGACGAACGGGGCCGCCCCACGGCGAAGTTCGCGGCCTTCCGGGCGGTCCTCGCCGAATTCTCCGATGTGCCGCTGCCGGAACTCCCGCCGGAACCACCCCAGTTGGGGGCACCCGTCAGTGCCGAGCTCTCGGCCTGGACCTCCCTCGACGACGTGCTCGCCGCCCTCGGGGGAACCGAGCGGACCTTCGGCGCCCCGCCCACCTTCGAGGAACTCGGCGTGGACCGCGGCCTGGTGCGCTACCGGGCCACCGTGCCCGGACCCCGGCAGCCGTACCCGCTGAGCGTGCCCGGCCTGCGGGACCGGGCCGTCGTCCTCGTCGACGGCGTCCGGGCCGGCGTCCTCACCGAGGAGGACGACCGGCTGCCCGAGCCGGTGCCGGGACCCGCACTGGTCGACCTGTGGGTGGAGTCCCTCGGCCGCGTCAACTACGGCCCCCGGCTCGGCGAACCCAAGGGCATCACCGGCGGCATCCGCCACGAGCGCCAGTACCTGCACGGCGTGCGCGCCCGCGGCCTGCGGCTCGACGCCTTCGACGACGCCGTCCGCGTCCGCACCCTCCCGTCCGCCGCCGCCCCCGCCGCCGCCCCCGGCCTCTACCGCGGCACCGCGTACGTCACCACGCCCGGCGATGCCGCCCTCGCCCTCCCCGGCTGGACCCGCGGCTTCGCCTGGATCAACGGCTTCAACCTGGGCCGCTACTGGTCCCGGGGCCCCCAGCAGTCCCTCTACGTCCCCGGCCCGCTCCTCCGGCCGGGCGCCAACGAGATCTGGCTCCTGGAACTGGAGGCGCGGCCGGAGACGCCGTCGGTCCACCTCGCTTAGGGGGTGTTGCGGGACCTTCGCAACACCCCCTGGGGCCGGTCCCGCGGCCGCCCGTGCCCGAGGGTGGTCAGGAGGTGATGTCCTTGCGGGCGAAGCCCCGGAAGGACAGGGCGAACAGGACCAGGGCGCAGGACGCGGAGACGGCCGCGCCACGGACCATGCCGCCCCACTCCAGCTGCGGCTGCAGGGCGTCGAGCCAGGCGAACTGCCAGTGGGCCGGCAGGAACTCGCGCCAGTCGCCCAGGGCGGTCACCGCGTCCAGCACGTTGCCCGCGATGGTCAGACCCACCGCACCGCCGACCGCGCCCAGCGGGGCGTCCGTACGGGTGGAAAGCCAGAACGCCAGCCCCGCGGTGACCAGTTGGGACACGAAGACGTAGCCGGTGGCGAGCGCCAGCCGGGGCAGCGGGGAGGCGCCCAGCTCGCCGCCCGTCGGCAGCTGGAGCGGGCCCCAGCCGTACGCGGCCGTGCCGACCGCCAGGGCCGTCAGCGGCAGCAGCACGATCGCCGCCAGGCTGAAGGCCAGCGCCACCACCAGCTTGCTCCACAGCAGCCGCCACCGCGGCACCGGAGCCGCCAGCAGGTACCGCAGCGAGGACCAGCTCGCCTCCGAGGCCACCGTGTCCCCGCAGAACAGTGCCACCGGCACCACCAGCAGGAAGCCCGCCGACACGAACAGGCAGGTCACGGCGAAGTTCGCACCCGACGCCGTCGCCACGTCGATCGGCGTGATCCGGCCCCCGCCGCCCCGGTCGTCCGAGGGCCCGCCGCCCACCGCGAAGGCGATGACCAGCACGAACGGCAGCGCCGCCAGGACCCCGCCCATCACCAGGGTGCGGCGCCGCCGCCACTGCCGCAGCGCCTCCACCCGCAGCGGCAGGGTGTGCCGGGCCCGGTAGCCCGGCGCGCCCTCCGCCGCCGCGTCCTGGGTCCGCGCCTCACTGCGCACGCTCATGCCGGGCCTCCGATCAGGGTCAGGAACGCGTCCTCCAGCCGCCGGTGCGGACCGGCGCCGGTCACCGGCAGGTCCAGCCGCACGAGTTCGGCGATCAGGCCGGCCGGGGTGGCCCCGTCCAGGCGGACCAGCAGCCCCTCGTCCGTACGGACCACCGAGGCCACGCCCTCCAGCGCGGCCACCTTCCCGGCGGCCGGGTCGTCCGCCGGGCCGTCCAGGGTCACCAGGAGGGTGTCCCCGCCGCCGGTGATCTCCGCCACCGGACCCGCCTGCACCAGCCGGCCCCGGTCCATCACCACGAGATGCGTACAGGACTGCTCCACCTCCGACAGCAGGTGGCTGGAGACGATGACCGTCCGACCGGCGGCGGCGTACCGGATCATCACCTCGCGCATCTCGCGGATCTGCGGCGGGTCCAGGCCGTTGGTCGGCTCGTCGAGGATCAGCAGGTCGGGCAGCCCCAGCATGGCCTGGGCCAGCGCGAGCCGCTGCCGCATGCCCTGCGAGTACGTGCGCACGGCCCGCTCCAGCGCATCGCCGAGCCCGGCGATCTCCAGCGCCTCCGTCAGGTGCGCGTCCTGCGCCGGCCGGCCCGTGGAGCGCCAGTACAGCTCCAGGTTGGCCTGCCCCGACAGGTGCGGCAGGAAGCCGGCGCCCTCCACGAACGCCCCGACCCGCGACAGTACCGGCGCCCCCGGCCGCACCGCGTGCCCGAACACCCGGACCTCCCCGGCGTCCGGCCGGATCAGCCCCATCAGCATCCGCAGGGTCGTCGTCTTGCCCGCCCCGTTCGGCCCCAGCAGGCCCAGCACCTGGCCCTGCCGCACCTCGAACGACAGGTCGCGGACCGCGTACCGGTCCGAGCCCTTCGCGTACCGCTTCGTCAGCCCCGTGATCCGCAGCGGCACCCCGGCGAGCTCCGGATCCGGCACCGGCACCGGACCCCGGCTGCGCCGCCGGCCGTCCGCGAGCAGCGCCCCGGCGACGGCGAGCGCGACCGGCGGCAGCCCCCACACCCACCACGGCAGTCCGCCCTCGCCGGTGGCCACCTCCGGCGCCAGCGGAACGGCCAGCGGGCCTTCGAGGGCCGCCGTGTACGTGGCGGGCTGCGCCGGGGTGGCGTAGCCGAGGTCGGTGGCGGCCAGCACCAGCCGCAGCCGGTGTCCGGCCGCCACCGCGTGGTCCACGGCGGGCAGGGTCAGGGTGAGCGTGCGCCCTTCCCGTACGCCGGTCACCCGCACGGGGGCGGCGAGCTGCCCGGGCAGCACCTGCTGCCGTCCGTCCGGGCCGACGTCGTACACCTTGCCGAAGAGCACCGCCGAGCCGTCCTCGGCGGTGGAGCGCACCCGGACCCGCACCGTGGGGGAGCCGGTGATCCGCAGGTCGCGGGCGACGGGGGCCGAGTCGAAGCGGGCGTGCTGGCCGGGGAAGTCGACCGACAGGCCGGTGCCGAAGGCCGCGAGCGGCCCGCCGAAGCCGGGCAGCGAGGACAGCGCGGGCGGGGCGCCGCCCGCCGGGTTGGCGAACCGCTGCTCCGGCCCGGTGAGCGCGTACTGCTCCCGGCGGCTGCCGCCGAGCCCCGGGTAGCGGCCGGCGGCCGCCCCGCGCAGCAGCACCTCCCCGTCGGTGGTGTCGAGGCCGCCGGTCCGCGCGATCCGGAACGCGGGGCCGGTGTCCGCCTTCCGGTCGTCCTTCAGGTGGCGGTCGAACCAGGTCCGCACCCGGTCCTCGATGCGGCCCTGCTCGCGCAGCCCGCCGTCGTGCCCGCCGGCCGCCCAGTCGACCGACACCGGGGCGCCGTTGCCGGCGATCGTCCGGGCCATCGCATCGGCCTGGTCCAGCGGGAACAGCGAGTCCGCCTGCCCCTGCACGATCAGCGCCGGCACCTTGATCCGGCCCGCCACCGCGGCCGGGCTGCGCCGCTCCAGCAGGGTGCGCGCGGCCGTGTCGGGCCGGCCGGCGACGGCCACCCGCTCGTACATGGCGCACAGCTCGGGCTGGAAACGGCCGCAGCCTGCGGCCGCACGGGACCGGGCTGCGGACCCTGCTGCGGACCCGGCTTCGGACCCGGCCGGAGAGGCTCCGGCCGCCGGCCCGGAAGCCGCGGTGCCGGGAACCGCCCCCGCCCCGAAGAACACTCCCGCCCACAGCTTCTTGAAGACGTCCTGCGGGAACAGCGCCTCGCCCAGGTCCCAGTACGTGATCAGCGGGGCGATCGCGTCCACCCGCCGGTCGTACCCGGCCGCCAGCAGCGCCGCCGCGCCCCCGTACGAGGCTCCCGTGACGCCCACCCGCGGGTCGCCCGCCGCGTCCAGCCGCACCTCGGGGCGGGCCGCCAGCCAGTCCACGAGCCGGGAGACGTCCTTCCCCTCGTGGGCCGGGTCGTTCAGGCCGATCCGGCCGCCGGACGCGCCGAACCCGCGCGCCGACCACGTCAGCACCGCGTACCCGGCACCCGCCAGCCGCTCCGCCTGCGGCCGGACGTCCTCCTTGCTGCCGCCGAAGCCGTGCCCGAGCAGCACCGCCGGCCGCCGCCCCGGCCCGCCCGCGGTGAAGTACGAGGTGTCGATCGCGGCGCCCGGCATCCGCAGCACCCGGTCGGTGCGCCGCACCTCCGGCGGCCCCTCGGACACGGTCGCGCTCCAGGTACCGGCGCCCACCGCCACCAGCAGGGCGGCCGCACCCGCGAACAGGCGCCCGCGGCGCCCGGGCAGTCTGATCCTCATGCCCGCACCCTAGACGGCGGCACCACACCGGGGCGGTGGACCACAGGCGGACCCGCCCGCCCTCCTTCCGGCGTACCCGGGCGGCCCCGCGTACCGCAGCCGCGGTACACCCCGCCCCCGCCCGGGGCGAGAAGTCCATGACCGGTCTCGGTTTTGTCCATGGGCGGCGCCCCGGCCGCGCGCCAGGCTGGCTCGCCAACCGGGGCCGCACGCGCGGCCCCGACGTACCGAGGGAGAACCCGATGCGAACCCCCCACTGGGTCGCGGCGACGGTGGCGGCCGGTCTGACGGCTCCGCTGCCGGCTGCCGCGCCCGCGGCCGGTGCCCCCGCCGCCGGTCCCGTCACCATCGCCTCGCCCGAGCTGTCCGTCCGCGTGGACCCCGCCTTCCCGCGGGTCGTCGACTACACCCGCACCGCCAGCCCCCGGCACCCGCGCGGCCTCCGTCTGGGTCGCCACCCCGGCCGGGCGCCGCGCCACCCTCGCCGTCACCCCGGCCGGCGGCACCCCCGCCACCGGGTACGCCGATTCCTCCCCGCTCACCGACAGCCTCGGCGGCAGCGAGAAGAACGGCACGAACATGCAGCGGATGAAGGTCCTCTTCGACGTGCCCGCCGGCGCCTCCTCCGCCGTCCTCGAACTGTCCGCGGCCGCCGGCCCCGGCACCGTCCGCTTCGACGACGTGCGCGTCACCCCCTCGGTGCGCACCCCGTCCGGCGGCCACTGGTACGCCGAGGACTTCGAGGGACCCGACGCCGGCTGGGGCCCGTTCGCGTTCGGCGGCGCCGGTGGCTCCGCCACCGACCCGCGCACCCACGTCGCCGGGCGCAACGCCCCCTACACGCAGGCCGGCTGGCGCGGCAAGCTGGTCGACGACGTGATCGGCGGCGAGCACTCGCTGAAGTCGCACGAGGAACGGCAGGGGCTCGTCTACCGGACCCTGCCGCAGACGCTGCGCTTCACCCCCGGCCACAGCTACCGGGTGCAGTTCCGCTACGCCGCGGGGTACGGCGACGACTACCGGTTCGTCACCGGCGCCGGCAGCGCCGAGACCGCCACCGCCCTCGGCCAGGCCCGCACCCCCACCACCTTCACCCGCACCTTCACCGCGGGCGCGGACGCCTGGATCGGGATCCGCAAGGCCACCCCCGAGGGCTCGCACGACGAGGCCGACCTGATCCTCGACGACCTGACCGTCGACGACCTCGGCGACACCGGCAGCGGCGAGGCCACCGTCCCGCAGGCGCAGATGTCCGTCGCATCCGTCGGCAGCGAGGAGACCGCCTACGAGGACGGCCGCGCGGCCAACGTCCTCGACGGCGACCCCGCCACCATCTGGCACACGCAGTGGTCCCCGCCCGCCGCGCCCATGCCGCACGAGATCACGCTCGACCCGGGGGCCTCGTACCAGGTCTCGCGGCTGCTGTACCTGCCCCGGCAGAACCAGCGCAACGGGCGGATCGCCGGCTACGAGGTGTACACCTCGGCCGACGGCACCACCTGGTCGGCGCCCGCCGCCACCGGCACCTTCCCCGACACCGGTGCGCAGCAGGAGGTGGCCTTCACGCCCCGGGCGGCCCGCTACGTCCGGCTCCGGGCCACCGGCGAGGCCGGCGGGAACCCGTGGACCTCGGTGGCCGAGCTGAACGTGGCCCACCGGCCGTGAGCGGCCGCCCGGCGCGCCCCGCCCGTCCGGCGGGATCCCGGGGGCCCCGCCGGGCAACCCATGCGACAGTATGACCGTCTCACCGAACGTATGTGCTCCGGTGCGCGGCGTCGACGCGGCGTGCCGGAGCGGTGAGCGGGGGAACGGAAGGACAGCGCATGGAGCACAACGGCCACGGGGACGAGCGGGAGCCGGCGGAAGCCCGCGGGAGCAGGGTGCGCCGGCCGGCGGCGGTGGCCGCCGTCGCCGCGCTCGCCGTGGGGGCCGCCGGGGTGTGGCTGGTGCCGAAGCTCGCGGACTCGGGCGCGGATGCCGACGGGCGGCTGCGGGCCGGCGCCGGGGCCGCCCGGGAGTCCGGGGCCGCCGCCGCCCCGGGGCGCCCGTTCACCCTCGTGGCGACCGGGGACATCATCCCGTACCCGTCGATCATCGCCCGGGCCGCGGACGACGCCGGCGCGGGCGGCCAGAGCCACGACTTCCGGAAGATACTCGCCGGGGTCAAGCCGCTGGTGTCCGCCGCCGACCTCGCCCTGTGCCACCACGAGATACCGTACGGGCAGCCCGGCGGCCCCTACACCGGCTACCCGACCTTCAAGGCCCCGCACCAGCTGGCCGCCTCCCTCAAGGACACCGGCTACGAAGGCTGTTCGACCGCCTCGAACCACACCCTCGACGCCGGGTACGAAGGCCTCGTCCGCACCCTCGACCACCTCGACAAGGCCGGTCTGAAGCACGTCGGTTCGGCCCGCAGCCCCAAGGAGGCGGCAACACCCGCCTGGTACACCGCCGGTGGCGCGAAGGTGGCCCAACTGTCGTACACGTACGGCACGAACGGGATCCCGCTGCCCGACGGCAAGCCCTGGTCGGTGAACCTCATCGACCGGCAGCGGATCCTCGACGACGCCCGCGCCGCCCGGCGGGCCGGCGCCCAGGTGGTCCTCGTCAGCGTCCACTGGGGCACCGAATGGCAGACCGCCCCCGACGAGCAGCAGCGCACCCTGGCGAAGGAACTCACCGCCGCCCGCACCGGCGGCATGCCGGACATCGACCTGATCATCGGCACCCACAACCACGTGCCGCAGCCGTACGAGAAGGTCAACGGCGTGTGGGTGGTCTACGGCATGGGCGACCAGGTGGCGAGCTTCGTCCCCGCCGACAAGAAGCGCGGCAACATGTCCTCGGTGCCGCGGTTCACCTTCGCGCCGTGGCCCGGTCACCCGGGTCGCTGGCAGGTGGTGAAGGCCGAGTACTTCACCCAGTACTCCGACATGGGACCGCCGTTCCGCGTCGCCTGCGTGTCCTGCGGCCCGGCCCCGGAGGGCCGGCGCGAGGAGTACGCGGCCGTCGACCGGCAGGTCACCGAAGCCGTGCTGTCCCGCGGCGCGGCGGCCCAGGGGCTGGTGCGCGCCACCCGCTGAGCCCCGGCCGCGCGCCCGGCCGCACCGCGCGGGCCCGCCGCCGTCGGCGGGCCCGCCTACGCTGACCGGCATGAGCGACAACAGCCGACGGCCGCTGGCCGTGTTCGACCTGGACGGGACGCTGGCGGACACCGCACACCGCCAGCACTTCCTGGAGCGCAAGCCGCGCGACTGGGACGCCTTCTTCGCCGCCGCCGAAGCCGATCCGCCGCTGGCCCGCGGCGTGGAGCTGGCCCGGACCAGCGCCGAGGAGTGCGAGGTGGTCTACCTGACGGGCCGTCCGGAGCGGTGCCGGCAGGCCACGTCGGACTGGCTGGCCGCGCAGGGGCTGCCGGAGGGCCGGCTGTGGATGCGGGGCAACCAGGACCGCCGGCCGGCCCGCATCACCAAGGTCGAGGTGCTCCGCCGGATCGGCCGCGGGCGCGAGGTGCGGATGCTCGTCGACGACGACGAGCTGGTCTGCCGGGCCGCCCGCGCGGCCGGGTTCCGGGTGGTCCTCGCGGACTGGGCGGACGGGTCGGAGGCGCTGAAGGACGCCCAGGAGCGTGAGGGCCGGACCTGAGCGGGTCCGGCCCCCTCACACCCGGCGGACGGCGGCCGGCCGGCGCCCGCTGCGGGCGCCGGCGCGGTGGGGCGTGCCGCGGCCACGCGTCGGCCGCCTCTCCCGTCAGTCCTCGTCGTCGAGGCGGAAGCCCACCTTCAGGCCGACCTGGTAGTGCGCGATCCGCCCGTCCTCGATGTGGCCGCGCACCTGCGTGACCTCGAACCAGTCCAGATTGCGCAGGGTCTGCGCGGCCCGCTCGATCCCGTTGCGGATCGCCTGGTCGGTGCCCTCGCCGGAGGTGCCGACGATCTCGGTCACCCGGTAGGTGTGATTGGACATGGGGACTCCCCGGTCGGTCGACTGCTGCATCTGACTCCACGGTGCCCCACCCGGCCCCGGCGCGCGCGCCGACCGCGGCGTGGCGGCCGCGCCGTCCGCCGGACGGGCGAGTGCTCGCTCCCGCACACACAGCCGTCCGGCGGATTCCGGTCGCCCGACAGGAATCCGCTTCGGCCACACCCTGCCCCGTGGGTGGTTGATCCCAATTGGCCCGTGTTGTGGGCCCGTCACGTGCGGTTTGTGTGAAGAAAACTCCCGCAGAACCCCTTGACCCGGGCATTGGTCCATGCCAATTTCAAGCCATCTGCGATCAACCCCCGAAGGTGACATTCGTGAAGAAGCGCTTCCTCGCCATGCCCACGGCCGTGCTGGCGACCCTGGCCCTGACGGCCTGCGGCCAGCTCCCC
This sequence comes from Streptomyces bambusae, assembly GCF_020532645.1. Lineage (GTDB taxonomy): Bacteria > Actinomycetota > Actinomycetes > Streptomycetales > Streptomycetaceae > Streptomyces > Streptomyces bambusae. Next base: position 137,655 of record NZ_JAJAUZ010000005.1, on the reverse strand, counting down.
GGATCGGGCGACGGCGGGTCCGAGAAGGTCACGGTCTGGCTGATGAAGGGCAGCGCCTCCGACGACTTCATCGACCGCTTCACGAAGAGCTTCGAGAAGCAGCACGAGGACATCGACCTCGACATCCGGATCCAGGAGTGGACCGGCATCGTCGACAAGGTCAACGGCGTTCTCGACGGCAAGGAGACCGCGGACGTCATCGAGGTCGGCAACACCCAGGTCGCCCAGTACGCCGAGACCAACGGCCTCAGCGAACTCACCCTCGAAGGCCTGCGCGACTGGGGCGCCAAGGACTGGCTCAAGGGCCTCGCCGAGCCCGGCAGCATCAACGGCGCCCAGTACGGAGTGCCCTGGTACGCCGCCAACCGCGTGGTCATCTACAACAAGCAGCTGTTCCGGGACGCGGGCGTCACCAGGCTCCCCAAGACCCGCGACGAGTGGATCGCCGCCACCGAGAAGCTCGACGGGGACGGCCGCCAGGGCATCTACCTGCCCGGCCAGAACTGGTACGTGCTCGCCGGGTTCGTCTGGGACGAGGGCGGCGAGCTCGCCGTCGAGGGCGGCGGCCAGTGGAACGGCGCCCTCGACACCCCCCAGGCCCTCAGGGGCATGAAGTTCTACCAGGAGCTCCAGGCCCTCGGCCAGGGCCCCAAGGACGCCGACGAGGAGACGCCCCCGCAGGCGGAGGTGTTCGCCCGCGGCCAGGTCGCCCAGATCATCGGCCCGCCCGGCCAGGTCTCCCAGATCCTCGCCGCCGCCCCTGCCCTCCGGGACAAGATCGGCTTCTTCCCGATACCCGGCAAGACCGCCGCCAAGCCCGGCGCCGTCTTCACCGGCGGCTCCGACCTGATCATCCCGGCCGCCACCGAACACCGCCGCGCCGCCATCGAGGTTGTCACCGAACTGGTCGGCGAGCACTGGCAGACCGAACTGGCCCGCGAGATGAGCTACGTACCGAACAAGACCACCCTCGCGCACGTCGTCGAGGGCAACGCGGGCGCCGCCGCCATGGCCGTCGGCGCCGCCCAGGGCCGCGCCACCCCCAAGACCGGCCGCTGGGCCGAGGTCGAGGCGAAGAACCCGATCAAGCCCTACATGACGGCCGTCCTGCTCGGCGAGGACCCCAGGACCGCCGCCCGCCGCGCCTCCGCCACCCTCACCAAGGTCCTCAGCTCCGACCGCTGACCACCCCGGCACCAGGGCCCGTCGTCGAACTCCTGCCCGCCCCGAGGCGCCGACAGGCACAGGGGCCGTCGTCCGGACCAGGACCGCCCCGCCGACCATTCAGCCGCCGCACATGTACGGGCCCCCGCTCCGTCATGTCGAATCCAGCCGGTCACGGAACAAGTGGAAGAGCCGGGCCGCACGCCTGCGGCCCGGCTCCCGCGTCCGGACCTGGAGCCGCCATGAGCATCGCGCCCGCCACGCCCGCACCCCTCGCCGCCCCCGCCCGCACCGCCCCGGCGCCGTCCCCCACCGTCGCCGCCCCCGCCCGCACCGCCCCGGCGCCGTCCCCCACCGTCGCCGCCCCCGCCCCGCCCGCCCGCTACACCGTCCGCCTCGCCCGTGACGAGCACGAGGTGCGCGCCGCCCAGCGGCTGCGCCACCTGGTCTTCGCCGGCGAAATGGGCGCCCGCCTCAGCGGCCCCGAGCCCGGCCTCGACGCCGACGCCTTCGACGCCTACTGCGACCACCTCCTCGTCCTCGACGAGGACCGCGGCGACGTCGTCGGCACCTACCGCCTGCTGCCGCCCGAGCGCGCAGCCATCGCCGGACGCCTCTACTCCGACGGCGAGTTCGACCTCCGCCGCCTCGAACCGATCCGCCCCGACCTGGTCGAGGTCGGCCGCTCCTGCGTCCACCCCGACCACCGCAACGGCGCCGTCATCGCCCTCATCTGGGCCGGCCTCGCCCGCTACATGGAGCAGACCGGCCACAACTGGCTCGCCGGCTGCTGCTCCGTCCCCCTCGACGACGGCGGCGCCCTCGCCGCCGCCACCCGCGACACCGTCCTCGCCCGCAACCTCGCGCCCGAGGAGTACCGCGTCACCCCCCGCCGCCCCTGGCCGTCCGACGGCGTGCCCCGCCAGGGCCGCGCCGAGCTGCCGCCGCTGCTGCGCGGCTACCTCCGGCTCGGCGCCTGGGTCTGCGGCGAACCCGCCCACGACCCCGAGTTCGGCGTCGCCGACCTGTACGTCCTGCTGTCGCTGCGCCGCACCAACCCGCGCTACCTGCGGCACTTCCTCTCGCTCGTCCCGTCCGCATGAGCGTCTGGCTGCCCGTCGCGCCCTGCACGCCGCCGGCCTGCGCAGGCCACCCCGGCCGCCCCGCCCCGCTGCCGCTGGCACTGCTGCGGCTGGCGGCGGCCGCCGCGGTCCTCCTGGCCGGGGTGGCCGGCGCACCGGCCGCACGCCGGCTGCCCGGCCGGCTCCGGCACCGGGCTGTCCGGGCCTGGTGCCGGCTGCTGGTCCGGGCCTTCGGCATCCGCATCGACGCGGCCGGCGGGCCCGGCCCCCGGGGCGGCCGGCTGGTCGTCGCCAACCACGTCTCCTGGCTGGACGTCCCGCTCATCGCCGCCGTGCTGCCCGCCCGGATGCTCGCCAAGGGCGAGATAGGGCGCTGGCCGGTGCTCGGACCGCTCGCCGCCTCGGCCGGCACCCTCTTCATCGACCGGGACCGCATCCGGGCCCTGCCCGGCACCGTCGCCACCCTCGCCGGCGCACTGCGCGCCGGCGACCGGGTGGCCGTCTTCCCCGAGGGCAGCACCTGGTGCGGCCGCGACCAGGGCCCGTTCCGGCACGCCGCCTTCCAGGCCGCACTGGACGCCGGGGTGCCTGTACAGCCCGTCCGGCTCGCCTACCGGCTGCCCGACGGGTCCACCGCCGGCGCCCCCGCCTTCGTCGGCGACGACCCCCTCACCGCCTCGCTGTGGCGGATCGCCCGGGCCCGCGGGGTGACCGCCGAGATCCGGCTGCTGCCGCGGATCCCGGCGGGCCGCCACCCCGACCGGCGCACCCTCGCGAGGGCCGCTCAGGCCGCCGTCGCCAGCGACAGCGCGAACCGGCCGGCCTCGTCCGTCCACCACCGCGTCAGTTCCAGGCCGGCCGCCGCCAGCTCGGTCCGCACCCCCTCCTGACGGAACTTGGCCGACACCTCCGTACGGATCTCCTCACCCGCGGCGAACGGCACCACCAGGTCCAGCGAGCGGATCTTCACCGCCACCTCGTGGCGGGCCCGCAACCGCATCTCGATCCACTCCTGCTCGCGGTCCCACACCGCCACGTGGTCGAAGTCGTACGCGTGGAAATCGGCGCCCAGCTCCCGGTCGATGACGGCCAGCACGTTCTTGTTGAACTCCGCCGTCACCCCCTGCGCATCGTCGTAGGCGGCCACCAGCGTGGCCTCGTCCTTCACCAGGTCGGTGCCCAGCAGCAGCGCATCGCCCGGCGACAGCATGCGGCGCACCGCGGCGAGGAACGCGGCCCGCTCCGCCGGCAGCAGGTTGCCGATGGTGCCGCCGAGGAACAGCACCAGCCGCGGACCCTCCGACGGCGGCAGCACCAGCGGCCGGGTGAAGTCGGCGATCATCGCGTGCACCCGCAGCGCCGGATGCGCCGCCAGCAGGGTCTGCGCCGCACCCTCCAGCGCGCTCCCGCTCACGTCCACGGGCACGTACAGCTCCAGCCCCGGCATCGCGTCGATCAGGTGCCGGGTCTTCTCCGAAGACCCCGAACCCAGCTCCACGAGCGTCCGGGCACCGCTCACGGCGGCTATCTCGCCGGCCCGGGCCAGCAGGATCTCCCGCTCGGCCCGGGTCGGGTAGTACTCGGGCAGCCGGGTGATGTCCTCGAAGAGTTCGCTGCCGCGGCTGTCGTAGAACCATTTCGGCGGCAGCACCTTCGGCTGCCCGGTCAGGCCGTGCAGCACGTCCGCGCGCAGCGCGGCCTCGGCGGCGTGCTCGTCCAGGGTCCGGGTCATCAGGAAACGGCTCACGGTGCAGGCTCCTTGAGCGGGGTCAGCAGGACGGACGTACGGGAAGCGGTCAGCAGGGTCCGGTCGGGCACCTCGGCCCAGCGCGGATCGTCGTCGTAGGGCTCCGAGGCCACGACCGTGCGGCCGGCCTGGGGGTCGGACAGGTACCACAGGGAGTCGCCCCAGGCGGTCGCCGCGACCGTCCGGCCGTCGGTGAGCAGCAGGTTCAGCCGGGACCCCGGCGCGGCGGCGGCCAGCTCGCGGACCGGCTCGGCGAGCGCGGTGCCCGGGTCCTCGCCGGCCCGCAGCCGGCGCAGCACCAGCGCCCACACGAACGCCGAGTCGGTACGGGCGGCCAGCCGCAGCAGCTCGGCGGGCGGCAGGTCCGAGGCGAGCGGGACGGCCGACTCCGGCCAGCCCCGCACCGCCCCGTTGTGGCTGAACAGCCAGGTCCCGTCGGCGAACGGGGCGGCCGCGGCCTCCCCGTCCGCCCCGGGCAGCGTCGCGTCCCGGACCGCCGCCAGCACCGCCTCGCTGCGCACCACCCGGGCCAGGTCGACGAACGACAGGTCGCCCCAGACCGGCGCGGCCCGCCGGTAGCGGCCGGGCACCGGGTCGCCGGGGGCGTACCAGCCGACGCCGAACCCATCGGCGTTGACCGTCCCGTACCGCTGCATGCGGGGCGCCCAGGACTGCCGCAGCAGCCCGTGCACCGGGTCGGTCAGCAGCCGCCCCAGCGGTACGGCCGGTCCCAGGTAGGCCAGGTGACGGCACATCAGGCGTCCCTCGCGGTGCGGAAGCCGGAGAAGATCTGCCGGCGGACCGGCAGGTCCCAGTTGCGGAACGTGCCGCGGCAGGCGACCGGGTCCACGGCGAAGGAGCCGCCGCGCAGCACCTTGTGGCCGGGGCCGAAGAACACCTCGGAGTACTCCTTGTACGGGAAGGCGGTGAAGCCCGGGTACGGCTCGAAGTCACTCGACGTCCACTCCCACACGTCGCCGATCAACTGCCGCACCCCCAGCGGCGAGGCGCCCTGCGGGTAGCTGCCGGCGGCGGCCGGGCGCAGGTGGCGCTGGCCGAGGTTGGCGTGCGCCGGGGTCGGGTCCTCGTCGCCCCACGGGTAGCGGGTGGAGCGGCCGGTGACCGGGTCGTGCCGGGCCGCCTTCTCCCACTCCGCCTCGGTGGGCAGCCGCCGGCCCGTCCAGCGGGCGAACGCGTCGGCCTCGTACCAGCTGACGTGGAGCACCGGCTCCTGCGCGGGGACCGGCTCGGTGACGCCGAAGCGCCGCCGCACCCAGCCGCCGGGCTCGCGCCGCCAGAAGAGCGGCGCCCCGATGGCGTGCCGGCGGATCTGGTCCCAGCCCTCGGCCGCCCACAGCCGCCGGTCGCGGTAGCCGCCCGCCTCGATGAAGGCCTGGAAGTCGGCGTTGGTCACCGGCAGCGTGTCGATCCAGAACGGGGCCAGGTCGCGTACGTGCGCGGGGCGTTCGTTGTCGAGGGCCCACGGTTCGGTGGAGGTGCCCATGGTGAACGGGCCGCCGGGCACCAGGACTTCGGTGGCCGTGACCGGCGGGCCGGCCGGCGGCCCGGGGTCCGGGGCGGCCAGCACGGCGGCGCCCTTGCGGAGCTGATGGGTGATCAGCATCGTTTCGTCGTGCTGCTGTTCGTGCTGGACGACCATGCCGAAGGCGAAGCCGTCGTCGAGCAGCGCGGTTCCTTCGAAGGTGGTGTGCTCCAGCAGGTCGAGCACCCGGCCGCGGACCTCCGCGGAGTACCTGCGGGCCTCTGCGGGAGGCAGCAGCGGCAGGCTCGGCCGCTCCGCCCGCGGGTGCTCGAACGCGTCGTACAGCGAGTCGATCTCCGGGTGCATCGGGTCGCGGCCGCCGACGTGGCGCAGCAGCCAGAGCTCCTCCTGGTTGCCGATGTGCGCCAGGTCCCAGACCAGCGGCGACATCAGGGGGGAGTGCTGGGCGGTCAGGTCCTGCTCGTCCACGCAGTCCGTCAGCGCGGCGGTCCGGGCGCGGGCGGCCGACAGGGCGGTCAGGGCGCGCTCGCGGAGGGCCTGCGGTACGTCGTTCACGTTCTCGGTCCCTTTCCGTGCCGGTCTCGGTCGTAGAACTCGTCGGCGGGGCAGCGGCCGCGGGCCACGTAGCGGTCCCGGAACGCGGTCACCGCGTCGCGCACCGCGGTGGTGGCGCCCAGCCGGGGGAGGGCCTCGGCGGCCGCCCGGAAGCAGGCCGCGGCGGCCGTCCGCAGGTCGGGGTCGGCGGGCCCGTGCCGGGCGGCCGCCAGCCAGAGCGGATTGCGCGGCGCCGGTCCGGGCCCGGCCCGGTCGGCCAGGCCCTTGGCCACGCGGTACGCGGTCTCCGAGGCCTCTGGGTCGTCGAACAGGGCCGTGACCACCGCCACCGGCACCAGCCAGCCGTCCGGGCCGGGCTGCGCATCGATCATGCGCAGTTCCAGGTGGCCGCGCGGCCGCACCGGCGGGAACAACGTCGTCAGGTGGTAGTCCAGGTCGGCCGCGGTGGGCGGGCGGGGGCCGCCGGTGCGCACCCAGTCCCGGAAGGTGAGCCCCTCGGGCACCTCCCACCGCTGCCCTTCGGGGGCCCGGATGCACATCACGTCGGTGTCCAGGGCGTGCCGGGTCCACGCGGCCCGGGGGTCGCCGTCCATCGGCGGGGCGAGGGTGCGGCGGCCGTCGAGGTCCGTCCAGATGCCCTGCCGGGCCGACCGCCAGCCGGCGTAGGGCCCGCCGGTGGCGGGGGAGTTGGCGAAGGCCGAGACGAACACGGCCCCGAGCAGGTGGGCGAGCGCCCAGCGGCGGCCGTGGCCGAGCGGGCCCGGTTCCTCGTGGCCGGCGTCCAGGCAGACCTGGACGGAGGCGGTGGCGCGCATCATGCTGCGGCCGGCGGCGCCGGTGCGGTCGAAGAAGGTCTCCATGGCCTCGTAGCGGGGGTGCCGGAGGATGCGCTCCGGGACGCTTCCGCGGGTGTCGTGGCCCAGGCCGTGGAGGGCGAGGCGGTGGCCGCCGAGGGTGGTGCGTACGGCGGTCAGGTCGGCGGCGAGGCCGTCGACGCACTCCGTCAGGGAGGCGGCGGGCAGCGAGCTGAGCTCCAGCTGGCCGCCGGGTTCGACGGTGAGGCGGGAACGCAGGGGCAGGGCCCCCACCGCGGCGTGCGCGGCTCCGAGGCGTTCGGGGGAGACGGGGAGTTCGGGGTGGTCGGCGTCGAGCACGAGCCATTCGAGTTCGGCGCCGGTACATCGGGGCGGGCCTGTCTTGAAACAGATGCCGTGGACCAGCGCCTCGACCTCGGGTTCGGTGACCCGTCGGTCGTGGTCGCCGGGCGACTCCTGTGGCATGGCCGGATCCTCCTGTCGATACCGTGACCGCCCCACCCAATCCGGTACGCGGGGACGCGGCAAGATCCCTTTGCGCCAACGCAGAAGCAGGCCAAGGGAGTTGCCGTGCGGTGGAGGATCGCCGGGGGTGGGCCGGGGGGTGGTCGGGGTCGGTTCCGGTCGGGGAACCCGCTGGTGGGCGGGGGTCGGGCGGCGATCGGGCGGCTGAACGCAGCGGGCGTCGCGCCGTGGCGTCGGACACGGCGTATATCCGAATATATGGGTGCCAACCCGCTCGCTCCACGCGAAACATCCCCGGCGGGGCGGTGCCGACCGGCCGGGGCGGGGTGCCCGGCCCCGTGACCGGCAGGTCCCCACCCGGTCGGCTGCGGAGGGTGTGCGCCCGGGCATCCTCCGCTTTGCTCCGCCCGGGTGGCCGCCGGTGCCCGGCTCGCCGCGCGGATCCGCCTCCCCTCCGTCCGAGGACGTCCGAAACCAGCCGGTTTCAGCCGCCGCCGGGGCGAGCGGGCGCTCTCAGGCCTCCGTGCGAGCGCCCGGGGCCGCCGCCGTGACGGCCGGCGGCCGGTGCTCGAACCACCGCAGGTCCGACTCCAGCTGGGCCGCCAGCGAGATCAGCAGGGGCTCGCTGCGGGCCGGGCCGAGCAGCTGGGCGCCCAGCGGCAGGCGGTCGGGCGAGAAGCCCGCCGGGACGTTCACCGCGGGCCAGCCCAGGACGTTCCACGTCCAGGCGTACGGGCAGGCGGCGATCATCGTCCGGTCCGTGCGGAGGGCGTTGAGGCCGGTCAGATGGCCGATCGGCGGCGGGGGAGCGGCCGTCGTCGGGGTGAGGACCACGTCGAAGCGGCCGAAGATCTCGCCGATCCGCCGGTGCAGCAGCCCCTCGGCCCGCCGGGCCAGCCGCAGGGGTGCCCCGCCCAGCAGCCGGCCGGTCCGGGCCGCCTCCCGGGTGCGCGGGTCCAGCAGGGCCGGGTCCGGTACCCGGGCCGTCCATTCGCGGACCCCTCCCGTGGCCCGCGGCACGAAGGTCAGCCCGATCTGCCCGTACCGCGGATCGGCCGGGACCACCTCGTGCCCCAGCGCCTCCAGCCGCCCCGCCAGCCGCTCAACCGCCGCCCGCACCGCCGGGTCCAGGGCCTTGGGGGTGGCCGTGAACGGCATCCGGAACGACAGCGCGATCCGCAGCCGGCGCGGCTCCCGCCGGGCGGCCGCCAGTGCCGCCACCCGCGGCGGCCGGTGCAGGTCGCCGGGGTGCTGCCCGCTCGCCGCGTCGAGCAGCAGGGCGGCGTCCGCGACCGTCCGGGCGAGCACCCCGTTCACCGTGATCCCCTGGAAGGCCTCGGGGTCCGGCCAGGTCGAGATCCGCCCGCGCTGCGGTTTGATGCCGACGAGGTGCGTCCACGCCGCGGGGATCCGCACCGAACCCGCGCCGTCCGAGCCCAGCGCCGCCGGCACCATGCCCGCGGCCACCGCGGCCGCCGAACCGCCGGAGGAGCCGCCGGGGGTGTGCCCGTGGTGCCAGGGGTTGCGGGTGTCCCCGAACGCCGGGCCCTCCGTCACCGGCCACTGGCCCAGCTCGGGCGTGTTCGTCTTGCCGACGATCACCGCCCCGGCCGCGCGCAGCCGCCGTACCGCCTCGCCGTCGGCCGTCTTGGCCGGGAAGTCCCCCGGGCAGCCGAACGCGGTGGGCTCGCCGGCCACGTCCATGTCGTCCTTGACCGCGACGGGCACCCCGAGCAGCGGCAGCCGCTCACCGGCCGCGAGCCGCCGGTCGCAGGCGGCGGCCTCGGCGAGCGCCGCCTCGTGACGGACGATCCGGAAGGCGTTGAGGACCGGCTGGGCCGCGTCGATGCGCGCCAGTGCCCGCCGGGTCGCCTCGGTGGCCGACAGCTCCCCGCGCGCCAGCGCCCCCGCGGTCTCCTCCAGCCCCGCACACTCCGCAGCGGCCTGCGCATCCGACATCGGACCTCCCCCTGTTACCGACCGGTAGTACCGACAGTAACGGGGAGGGGCGGCGGGCGTCAGTCCCGGCGCCGGGGCGGTTTCACAACCAGCCGGAGAGGGAGGCCATGAACCCGTCGAAGTCGTCCCGGTGGATCGTGTGCCCGGCCCCGGGTACGGTGCGGACCTCGAACCCGCGGGAGGCGAGGGCGGCGGCCTGCTCGGGGGAGACGAGGAAGCTCGGGTCGGCCAGCTGCACCATGGACGGCACGGCAGGGGTGTCCGGCATCAGGCCGCCGCCCGCGAGCGCGGTGCCGCCCAGACCGAGAGCGGTGCTCTCGTCCCAGAGCGCCAGTGTCGCCAGCTCCACGTCGACGTCCGCCGCCTCCCACCGCGGGTTCAGCGCCTCGACCTGCTTCCGCCCGGCCCGCTTGAACTGGGCGGACAGCTCCGGCCCCAGCCCCCGCAGCGGCTCCGGTACGGTCCAGGCCGGATCCGAGTACACCGCTCGCGCCGGCCGCAGCCGCGCCGCCGCCAGCGAGAGGCTCAGCCCGCCCAGCGAATGACCGAGGGCCAGATCGGCGCCGGCGGGCAGGGTCTCCACGAGGTCGTCGGCGAACAGCTCCGGGGCGTACGCGCCCCGCCCGCTGGCGCCGTGTCCGCGCAGGTCCACGGCGATCACCCGGTAGCCGAGCCCGGCCAGCGCCGGCCCGACCCGCCGCCAGGTGCGGTGGTCGGACATCAGGCCGTGGACGAGCAGGGCGGTCCGGTCCCCGTCGCCCCAGGTGTGCGTGTTCAGCTGCACGGGCGTGCCTTTCTGCGTGTCGTACGGGAGGCCCCGGGCCGGGCCGGGCCGGGTCAGCGCGGCGGGGCGGTGGCCAAGCGTGGTGCGAGCCCCATGGTTACACGTGTCATCCGCCCGGGACGCACCCCCGGACCGGATCCGGCCAACCTCCCGCTCCGGGCTCCGCCGCCGCTGCGGCCCCGCCCGAACACCGTATGGATCGGCCGGCCCGCCGGCCCGCCGGCCCGACCGCCGTACCGCTGGGCCCGACCGCCGGACCCCGCCGAATGGCAGACCTGCCCGCCCGCCGGCCCGCCGCCGACCGTCCGCCGGTTCCGGCCGACTGGCGGTCCCGCCCCCTGCCCGCTCGCTCGCCCGCCCGGCCTGCTCGCCCGCCCGGCCGACCCGGCCTGCCGCTCTCCCCGGGCTCCGCCGCCGCTGCGGCCCCGCCCGAACACCGTACGGATCGGCCGGCCCGACCACCCGGCCGCTGGCCTGTCGGCCCGCCCGCCGGACCCGCCCGCTGCCAGCCGTCCGCGGGTTCCGGCCGACCGCGGTCCCGCCCGACCTGCCCGGCCTGCCCGGACCCGCCCGCCCCGGGATGGTGCCGGCCCCGCCAAGCGGCGGCGCGGCCCGTCGGCCGCCGGAGCGGTCCGGCGGGGCTCCACCCGACCTGCCGGTGCGCACCATCGCGCCGCCGCACCCCCGCCCACCAGGGCCGCCGTTGACACGGCGGCGGCGGCGGAAGGAGACTTCGGGCGCGTCCGACCGGGACGTGCCCGACCCGCACGGATCTGCCCTGGAGACCCCGATGAGCATCCGCGACGTGTACATCGTCGACGCCGTCCGCACCCCGATCGGCAAGTTCGGCGGTGCGCTCGCCGGGGTCCGGCCCGACGACCTGGCCGCCCACGTGGTCCGCGCCCTCGTGGACCGGACCCCGGACCTCGACCCGTCCCGCATCGACGACGTGGTCTTCGGCGACGCGAACGGGGCCGGCGAGGACAACCGCGACGTCGCCCGGATGGCCGTCCTGCTGGCGGGGCTCCCCGTCGGCGTGCCCGGCGTCACCGTGAACCGGCTGTGCGGCTCCGGCCTGGAGGCCGTCGTCCAGGCGGCCCGCGCCATCGCCCTGGGCGACGCCTCCGTCGCCATCGCAGGCGGCGTCGAGTCCATGAGCCGCGCCCCCTGGGTGGTGCAGAAGCCCGAGCGCACCTTCCCCGCGGGCCACCAGCAGATGTGGTCCACCACCCTCGGCTGGCGGATGACCAACCCCCGGATGCCCGAGGAGTGGACCGTCTCCCTCGGCGAGGGCGCCGAACTCGTCGCGGACAAGCACGGCATCGGCCGCGAGGCCCAGGACGCCTTCGCCCTCGCCAGCCACCGCAAGGCGGCCGCCGCCTGGTCCGCCGGGCTGTACGACGCCGAGGTCGCGCCGTACCCGGGCGTGGACCTCGTACGCGACGAGTGCATCCGCGAGGGCTCCACCCCGGAGGCCCTGGCCAAACTGAAGCCGGTCTTCCGGCCCGAGGGCACCGTCACCGCCGGCAACGCCTCGCCGCTCAACGACGGCGCGGCCGCCCTGCTGCTCACCGACGAGGAGGGCCTGCGCGCCACCGGCCGCGAGCCGCTCGCCCGGATCCGCACCTCGGCCGTCACCGGCATCGAGCCGCAGCTCTTCGGCCTCGGCCCGGTCGACGCGGTGCAGCGCGCCCTCGGCAAGGCCGGCCGCGGCTTCGCCGACCTCACCACCTTCGAGCTGAACGAGGCCTTCGCCGCCCAGGCGCTGGGCTGCCTCGCCGAGTGGCCCGACCTCGACCCGGCCGTGGTCAACCCGCGCGGCGGCGCCATCGCCCTCGGCCACCCGCTCGGCGCCTCGGGCGCCCGGCTTGCCGGTTCGGTCGCCCACCAGCTGGCCGCCGCCGGCTCCGGCACCGGAGTTGCGGCGCTGTGCATCGGCGTCGGCCAGGGCATCGCTCTCGTCCTGGAGCGCTGATCACGGCTCAGAGCACTGCTCCACTGCGGTGGCACCGGTCACGCCGCCGCCTCGCCGCCGCGGGGTCTCCCCGCCCCCGCAGTGGATCATTTTCGGTCAGCAACTGCCCAATAACTGAACAGATTTGAAGGGGCCGGCTCGTTAGCATGGCGCGCGATCCCGGCCCCCGCCGGGCCCGCCCAGACCGGAGGCGCACCCCATGCCGCTGCTCGACCCGACGACCTGGCAGGACGGCCACCCCGGCACCGGCGGCACCGCCCCGGTCACCGAGCCCGCCACCGGCGACGCGCTCGCCGAGATCCGCCTCGCCGCCCCCGCCGACGTCGCCACCGCCGCCGCCCGCGCCGAGGCCGCCCAGCACACCTGGGCCCGCACCCCGCACACCGAGCGCGCCGCCGTCCTGCGCCGGGCCGGCGACCTGTTCACCGAGCACGCCGGGGAACTCACCACCTGGCTGGTCCGCGAATCCGGTTCCATCCCCGGCAAGGCCGCCTTCGAACTGCACGTGGCCGCCCAGGAGTGCTACGAGGCCGCCGCCCTCGCCTCCCGCCCCACCGGCCAGGTACTGCCCAGCGAGGCCCCCCGCCTCTCGTACACCCGCCGGGTGCCCGCCGGGCTCGTCGGCGTCATAGCCCCCTTCAACGCCCCGCTGATCCTCGCCGTCCGCTCGGTCGCCCCGGCCCTGGCCCTCGGCAACGCGGCCCTCCTCAAGCCCGATGCCCGCACCGCCGTCTGCGGCGGACTCGCCCTCGCCGCCGTGTTCACCGCGGCCGGCCTCCCCGACGGCCTCCTGCACGTCCTGCCCGGCGGCGCCGAGACCGGCCGCGCCCTGGTCGCCGAACCCCGGGTCCGCGTCGTCTCGTTCACCGGCTCCACCGCCACCGGCCGGACCGTCGGCGAGGCCGCCGGCCGCGCCCTCAAGCGGGCCCACCTTGAACTGGGCGGCAACTCGGCGCTCGTCGTCCTCGACGACGCGGACGTCGAGGCGGCCGTCGGCCTCGCCGCCTGGGGCTCCTTCTTCCACCAGGGCCAGATCTGCATGACCGCCGGCCGCCACCTGGTCCACGAATCCCGCTACGACGCCTACGTGGAGGCCCTCGCCGCCCGCGCCGAAGCCCTCGCGGTAGGCGACCCGTACCGCGAGCAGGTGCACCTCGGCCCGCTGATCGACGCCGCCCAGCGCGACCGCGTCCACGCCCTCGTCGAGGCGAGCACCGCCGCCGGGGCCAAGCTCGTGGCCGGCGGCACCCACCGCGACCTCCACTACCGCCCCACCGTCCTCGCCGGCGCCGACGACAACACCCCCGCCTACGCCGAGGAGGTCTTCGGCCCCGTCGCCCCCGTCCGCTCCTTCCGCACCCTCGACGAGGCCGCCGCGCTCGCCGCCGCCGGCCCGTACGGACTCTCCCTCGGCATCGTCACCCGGGACACCGCCCGCGGCCTCGACCTCGCCGACCGCATCCCCACCGGCATCGCCCACATCAACGACCAGACGGTGGGCGACGAGGCCGTGGCGCCCTTCGGCGGGGTCGCCGCCTCCGGCACCGGCGCCCGCTTCGGCGGCGAGGCCAACCTCGACGCGTTCACGGAACTCCGCTGGACCACGGTCAGGAGCGAGCCCGCCGGGTACCCGTTCTGAAGGGACCGGAATAGCCGGGACCGGACCACCGTTGAGGCGGACGGCTGCCCGCACCCGAGGAAAGCGCCGCACACGACGAAAGAGGGACCACGCCATGGCCACCGTTGAACTCACCAAGGACAACTTCGACCAGATCGTCAGCGAGAACGAATTCGTGCTGATCGACTTCTGGGCGTCCTGGTGCGGTCCCTGCCGGCAGTTCGCCCCGGTCTTCGAGAAGGCCTCCGAAACCCACCCCGACCTGGTCTTCGGCAAGGTCGACACCGAGGCCCAGCAGGAGCTGGCCGCCGCCTTCGAGATCCGTTCCATCCCCACCCTGATGATCATCCGGGACCAGGTGGCCGTGTTCGCCCAGCCCGGCGCACTGCCCGAGACCCTCCTGGAGGACGTCATCGGCCAGGCCCGCGCCCTGGACATGGACGAGGTCCGCGCGAAGATCGCCGAGGCACGCGGCGCCGGCGCCGCGGGCGCCTGACCCGGGTGCACCCGCCCGCCCGTTCCCCGAGACTGTCCCCATGACCGAAGCCGTGGAGTACGACGTCGTCGTCCTGGGCGGGGGGCCGGCGGGCGAGAACGTCGTCGACCGGACCCGCGCCGCGGGGCTGAGCACCGCACTGGTGGAAGCCGAGCTGATCGGGGGCGAGTGCTCCTATTGGGCCTGCGTGCCCAGCAAGGCCCTGCTGCGCCCCGCCCTCGCCCGCGCCGATGCCCGCCGGGTCCCGGGCCTGGCCCCGGCCGTGCAGGGCAGGCTGGATGCACCCGCCGTGCTCGCCCACCGCGACTGGTGGACCGGGCACTGGAAGGACGACGGCCAGGTGGACTGGCTCGCCTCCATCGGAGCGCACGTCTACCGCGGCCACGGCCGCCTCTACGGCGAGAAGAAGATCACCGTCACCAGCCCCGAGGGCGACCACCACGTCCTGGTCGCCCGGCACGCCGTGGTCCTCGCCACCGGCAGCCGCGCCGTCCTCCCCGACCTGCCCGGGGTGCCCGCCGCCCGGCCCTGGACCAGTCGCGAGGCCACCAGCTCCCAGCACGTCCCCGGCCGGCTCGCGATCGTCGGCGGCTCGGTCGTAGCCGTCGAGATGGCCACCGCCTGGCAGGCCCTCGGAGCCCGCGTCACCCTGCTCGTCCGGGGCCCGCAGCTGCTGCCCCGCATGGAGCCGTTCGCCGGCGAACTCGTCGCCGACGGCCTGCGCGAGGCCGGGGTGGCGATCCGTACCGGCGTGACCGTCGAGGCGCTGGTCCGCGACGGCAGCACCGGACCCGTCACCGTGGTCCTCCAAGGCGGCGAGATGATCGGCGCCGACGAGGTGCTCTTCGCCACCGGACGCGCCCCCCGGACCGAGGACATCGGCCTCGACACCGTCGGTCTCGCCCCCGCCGCCTGGCTCCCCGTCGACGAGAGCTGCCGCGTCGACGGCACCGACTGGCTGTACGCCGTCGGCGACGCCAACCACCGCGCCCTGATGACCCATCAAGGGAAGTACCAGGCCCGGATCGCCGGCGCGGCCATCGCCGCCCGGGCCGCCGGCACCGCACCCGACACCACCCCCTGGGGCGCCCACGCGGCGACCGCCGACCACGCCGCCCGCCCGCAGGTGGTGTTCACCGACCCGGAGGCCGCGTCCGTCGGCCTGACGCTCGCCGAAGCCGAACGGGCCGGACACCGGGCCCGGGCCGTCGACCACGACCTCGGTGCCGTCACCGGCGCCGGCCTGTACGCCCACGGCTACCGCGGCAAGGCCCGCATGGTCGTCGACCTCGACCGCGAAGTGGTGCTCGGCGCCACCTTCGTCGGCCCCGGCACCGGCGAGCTCCTGCACTCGGCCACCGTCGCCGTCGCCGGCGAAGTCCCCCTCGCCCGGCTGTGGCACGCCGTCCCCGCCTTCCCCACCGTCAGCGAGGTCTGGCTCCGGCTGCTGGAGGCGTACCGCGACGGCAGCGGCTGACCCCGCCCCTCCCGGCTTGGCGCCACCGGCCGTGACCTGCGACTCTTGGGCCTGCCGGCCCCGTAAATGGGTACCGGCAGGCCGCTCCCGCACGTGAGAATGGCGCATCACCCACGGGAGGACCCCATGAGCCAGGACCGCCTGACTCTTCACGACCTGATGCCGCAGCAGGAGCTCGCGCAGGCCCTCGACGCCGGACACGTCGTCCGCAAACGGCACCCCGAACTGCCGCTGTCGCTGTACACCTACACGCGGGTGTGCCAGTACGAGCGCATCTGGAACACCGTCACCACCCGGTGCCGGGGACTCGTCGCCGACGACGAGACCGGCGCGGTCGTGGCGCTGCCGCTGCCCAAGTTCTTCAACGTCGGCGAGCACGAGTCGGGGCAGCCGTACGCCCCCGCCCTGCCGGACGAGCCGTTCGAGGTCTACGACAAGGTCGACGGCAGCCTCGCCGTGGTCTTCCACTACGCCGGCCGCTGGCAGGTGGCGTCCAAGGGGTCCTTCACCAGCGAACAGGCGACCTGGGCGCAGCGCCGCCTGGACGCCGCGGACACCGCCGCCCTGGTCCCCGGCACCACCTACCTCGCCGAGATCCTGTACCCGCAGAACCGTATCGTCGTCGACTACGGCGACCGCCGGGACCTGGTGCTGCTCGCCGCCTTCGGCGCGGCCGGCACCGAGGTGCCGCTGGAGCGCGCGGCGCCCGCCTGGGCGGGCATCGGCTCGGTCGTCACCGTGTGGCCCGCCATGCCGCTGGCCGACCTGCTCGCCCTCACCGCGACCGACACCCGGCCGGGCGGCACCGCGGCCACCGGCACCGACGCCGAGGGCTTCGTGCTGCGCTTCGCCTCCGGGGTCCGGGCCAAGGCCAAGTTCTCCGAGTACGTACGGCTGCACAAGGTGCTCACCGGCGTCACCGAGCGGGACATCTGGCGCAGCCACGGCATCCAGCGGTTCGCCGGCCTGCCCGCCCGGCAGGTCGCGCAAGGCATCGGCTGCTCCGTCGCCGACGTCCAGGCCTCCGGCGGCAAGCCGCTCGACGCCCTCCTGGAGCAGGTCCCCGACGAGTTCGACGCCTGGGTGCGCGAGCGGATCGAGGCGATGGAGGAGGCGGCCGCGCTCCGCGAGGCGGCCATCGACGAGGCCTACCGCTCGCTCGCCCCGCTCGCCGCCGACCGGGCCGCGTTCGCCCGGGCCGCCAAGGCGCTGCCGGACCGCGGCGTCCGGGCCGCCGTCTTCCTGCGCCTCGACGGGCGCCCGACCGAGCTCCTGGTCTGGCGCTCGGTGCGGCCGGAGGCCTCCGACCCCTTCACCACCGATGAGGAGAACTGACCCCGTGCCCTTCGTACACGTGATGACCGGGCTGCCCGCCTCGGGCAAGACCACCGCGGCCCGGCGGCTCCAGGAGGAGTCCGGGGGCCGGATGCGCCGGATCAACCTCGACGACCTGCGGGCCATGATGGACCTGCCCGCCGCGCGCGGGGAGCGTTCCCACGGCCACGAGCAGACCGTGCTCGCCGTACAGGACGCGGCGGTCCGGGCGGCCGTCGAGGACGGCTTCGACGTGGTCGTCGACAACACCCACCTGACCCCGCACATCCCCAAGCGCCTCAAGGCCGCCGTCACCGGCCTGGACGCCACCTTCGTGGTGCACGACTTCACCGACGTGCCGGTGGAGGAGTGCGTGGCGCGCGACGCGGCCCGGGAGCCCGGCGTCGGCGAGGAGATCATCCGGATCCTGGCGGACAAGCACGCGAAGTCCCGGCGCGGCGGCTGGCGGCTCACCGGCGACTGGTTCAACGACCGGCCGTCCGCCGAGCCGTACACGGCCGACCCGGCGCTGCCGTCGGCGGTGCTGTGCGACATCGACGGCACCCTCGCGCTGCGCGGGGACCGCGGCCCGTACGACTTCACCCGCTGCGAGCTGGACCTCCTGAACCCGCCGGTCAAGCAGGCCCTCGACGCCTTCCGGCGGGCCGACGGCGACACCGTCGTGCTGTTGTCCGGGCGCAGCGAGGAGCACCGCCCGCAGACCGAGGCGTGGCTGCGCAGGCACGAGGTCGTGTACGACGAGCTGTGGATGCGCGCGGCGGGCGACGGGCGCAGCGACGACATCGTGAAGGCGGAGCTGTTCGACGCGCACGTCCGGAACCGGTTCGCGGTCCGGGTGTCGCTGGACGACCGGGACCGGGTGGTCGCGGTCTGGCGCCGGATGGGCTTGCCGACCTGGCAGGTCAACTACGGCAACTTCTAGGGGCAGCCCCCTGGGGCACTTTGCCGCCGCCCCGGCAGCCGTACGGCCGCCGGGGCGGCGCCGTGTCAGTCGAGGACCGGGTGGAGTTCCGGTCGGGCGTCCCACCAGGCCTGGTGGAAGGCGTTGTTGCCGATGTTCGCGAGGTAGGCGCGGGCGGCGGCGCGGTACAGCAGGTCGGCCTGGCGGGCGGAGACCGCGGAGCGGTTCCACGCCAGCCGGATCCGGCCGGTGACCGGATCGCCGGCCAGCGGCACCATCACGGTGCCCGGTGCGGCCTGCGCGGTGGGCTGGCTGAGCGAGACCGCGCGGCCCGCGGCGATGAGGTCGTAGTGCATCTTGCGGTCGGTGATCCGGTAGCGCAGTGACGGAGTGAACCCGGCCTTCGCGCAGGCCTCGACGAGTGCCTCGGGGCCGCCGTCGTCGTCCTCGACGAGCGTCATCCACGGTTCGTCCGCCAGCTCGGCGAGGTCGATCCGGTCGCGGCCGGCCAGCGGGTGGGCCGCCGACATGCGCACGCAGAACGGCTCCTTCTGGACGAGCGTACGGGCCGCCGCCCCGGCCGGCAGCGGCACTTCGTGATCGTTGACCTCGCCGAACGCGATGACGTCGTACTGTCCGGCGCCGAGCATCCGGCTGAGTGCGGTCGCCGAGTTCTCCAGGCCGATCGCCACGTCCTGACCCCCCGTCACCTGGTCGAGCTGTGCCAGCAGTCCGTCGATCAGGACGAGCAGGATGCAGCCCAGGCGCAGCGGGGTGTCGGTGGCCACGGCCCGGGCGCCTGCGACCAGTTCGTCCATTTCGCCCAGGACCCGGCGGGCCTTGGAGAGGACGAACTCGCCGAGCGGAGTGGGCTGTACGCCACCACGGCCGCGGGCGAACAGCTCCCCGCCGGTGACCCGTTCGATGCGGCGGAGCTGGGCCGAGAGCGCGGGCTGGGAGACCCCCAGGCGCTGGGCCGCGCGGCCGAGACTGCCCGCCTCCGCGATCGTGCAGACCGCCTCCAAGTGCCTCAACTCCAGCTGCATTCGGGCAGCGTACGGCCCGTTCGGCGGCGGCACCATAACCCGCGCGTTATGACCGATGAGATGTCCCTGACACGTCATGTTCACATCCATACTCGGCGCGAAACATCCGTCTCCCCCCACGAACGGAGCAGACGTGCAGTCCACCCGACTGACGGCGACCGTGGCGGCACTCGCGCTGACCGCGAGCCTCGCCGGCACCCTCGCCGGCACCGCATCGGCAGCCGCGCCGAGCAGCAGCCCCGTGCCTCCCCAGCAGGGCAGGTCGCTCGCCCTCGCCGCCGCCGACCAGGCGGCCGCCAGCGGCCTCGACGGCCTGCGGCACGGCGCCGACGAGGACCTCGTGCGCACCGGGGTGACCCCCTGGTCGAACGGCCTCTACTACGCCTCGTACGAGCGCACCTACCGCGGCCTTCCGGTCGTCGGCGGCGACGCGGTCGTGCTCAGCGACAGCAAGGGCAGGGTCCGCAACGTCACCGCGGCCGCCGCCCCCGCCATCCGCACCGGCACCACCGCCAAGGTCTCCAGGGCCGCCGCCCTGGCCACCGCCCGCAAGCAGCTCGCCCGGGTGGAGAGCGCGAGCGCACCCCGCCTGACGGTGCTCCTCAAGGGCGGCAAGGCGGTCCTCACCTGGCGCACCACGGTCAGCGGCCGGACGGCCGGGAACGCACCCAGCGTCCTTGACACCTTCGTCGACGCCCGTACCGGCAAGGTGGCCCGGTCCACCGACAAGGTCATGCACGCCGACGGCCGCGGCCACCACAACGGCAACGTCACCATCGACACCGCCGCGACCTCCATGACGGACACCAGCCGCGGCGGCTTCAAGTGCGGCGGCCAGAACGGCAGCGCCTACACCGGTTCCTCGCCCTGGGGCAACGGCGGCGCCAACGACCTCGTGACCGCCTGCGTCGACATCATGTACGCGGCCCAGCGCGAGTCCGACATGCTGAAGAACTGGCTCGGCTACAACGGCGTCAACGGCCAGGGCGGCATGGTCCCGGCCCGCGCCGGCCTGTCCGAGGTCAACGCCTACTACGACGGCACCAAGACCACGTACGGCCGCAACCAGAACCAGACCAACCAGCTGACCGGCATCGACGTCGTGGCGCACGAGTACGGCCACGAGATCTTCGACAAGACCCCGGGCAGCGCCGGATCCAGCAACGAGAACGGGGGGATGAACGAGTCCACCGGGGACATCTTCGGCGCCCTGACCGAGCACTACGCCAACAACCCCAACGACACCCCGGACTACACGGTCGGCGAGAAGCTGAACTTCCTCGGCGACAACAAGCCGATCCGGTACATGTACAACCCGTCGCTCGCGAACAACGACCCCAACTGCTACAACCAGCTCACCTCCGGCACCGAGGTGCACGCGGCGGCCGGCCCGCAGAACCACTGGTTCTACCTGCTCGCCGAGGGCTCGAACCCGGGCGGCGGCAAGCCCGCCAGCCCGATATGCGCCGGCGGTCCCTCGTCGGTGACGGGCATCGGCATCCAGAAGGCCGGCAAGATCTTCATGGGCGCCCTGCTCGCCAAGACCTCCGGCTGGAACCACCCGGCCGCCCGCAAGGCCACCCTGGCCAGCGCCAAGAACACCTACGGCAGCGCCGAGTGCCAGGCCGTCAAGACCGCCTGGGACGCCGTCCGGGTCCCCGCCCAGTCCGGTGAGACCGACTGCGGCGGCACCACCACGCCGGACTTCTCCCTCGCACTGAACCCGGCCGCCGGCTCGGTCCAGGCGGGCGCCTCCGTCACCGCCACGGTGAACACCAGCACCACCGGCGGCAGCGCACAGACCGTGCAGCTGTCCGCGAGCGGCCAGCCGAGCGGCGTCACCGTCTCCTTCAGCCCGTCCTCGGTGACCTCCGGCAGCTCCGCCACCATGACCGTCGCGGTCGCGGCGGGCACGGCGAACGGCACCTACCCGATCACCGTCAAGGGCACCGGTTCCGCCACCCACACCGTCACGTACAGCCTGACGGTCGGCACCACCACCCCGCCCACCGGCTGCGCCAACGCCGAGTTCACCTACCAGGGCACGCTGGCCTCCGGCCAGGCCCAGGCCCAGCCCGACGGCTCGTACTACTACTCGTCCGTCTCCGGCAGCCACCTCGGCTGCCTGCGCGGCCCGGCCGGCGCGGACTTCGACCTCTACCTGCAGAAGTGGAACGGCGCGGGCTGGGTGGACGTCGCCGTCTCCGGCAACGAGACCGCCAACGAGGACATCCGCTACACCGGCACCGCGGGCTACTACCGCTACGTGGTGGACGCCTACAGCGGCTCCGGCTCCTACACCCTGGGTCTGACCAACCCGTAACCGGGCCACGTCCGCGCCGGGAAAGGGGCCCTCGCGGACGGCCCGCCGCCGGGCGGCCGGATCATCCGGCCGCCCGGTCGGCACGCCGGTAGGCGCTCCCGTCCCTGGTGCGCGACAGCTGCCCGCCGATCACCAGGTAGCGGCGCAGGGCGGAACAGTCCTCGTGCACCGTCCGCAGGGCGTGGTTGACCTCGGACTCCGTGTACGAACGGCCCGGCTCGAACAGGGTCTCGGCCAGGTGGTCGAGCAACTGCTCGCGGCGGGCGGGCCGGCGGGGGATCGCCTGGAGGCGTCCGTCGCGGAACAGGTCGGAGACGCCGCGGGAGGATTCGTTCGTGATCGTGGACATGCGGGAAGCGTCTCCCGCCAACGGAGCCCACGGCAACGCCTTTTCCCTGCCCAGACCCCTCCGGCGCATGCCCGCCGGCCCCGGGACGCAAGCCCGCCTCCAGCCGGTCCGGCGTTTGAGGACCGGGGTCCGGGGCGGAAGCCCGCCTCCCAGCCCGTCCGGCGCTTGAGGACCGGGGTCCGGGACGGAAGCCAGCTTTCCAGCCGGTCCGGCGTTTGAGGACCGGGGTCCGGGGCGGAGCCCCGGTTCGGGAAGGGGCGGGCAGGGGAAAAGCCTCCGCAGGGTCACCCCGGCGCCAGCAGGGACAGCGCCACCCTCCGCACCTCCGCATCCGTCGCCGCCGACCGGACCCCCGCAACCCCGGACCGCATCAGCGCCGCCCCTTCCACCAGCATCACCAGCGTCTCCGCCCGAGCCCGGCACACCGACGCCGGCACCCCCGGCGCCCCCCGCGCGATGTACTCCGCGACATGCCCGGCGTACGCGTCGTAGAAGCCCCGCACGGCCGCGGCGGCGGGCTCCTCCCGCGCCGCCATGGCCCAGATCTCCGTGAACACCCGCACCAGGCGCGGATCGTCGTGATCGGCCAGCAGTACGGCGTCCAGTACGTCCCCGGCCGCGGGCCGCTGCTCTGCGTCCGCCCCGGCCAGCGCGGCGACCCGCTCCAGCGCCCCCGTCAGCACCCGCTCCAGGAGTGCGGCCAGCAGGTCCGGCCGGCCCGGGAAGTAGTACTGGAGGTGCCCGAGCCGCACCCCCGCCTCGCCCGCCACCGCCCGCATGGTCAGCTCGGCCCCGCCGCCGGCCGCCAGCACCCGCTCCGCCGCATCCAGCAGCTCGGCCCGCCGCCGGCTGCCCTTCGGCGTCGGCGCACTCACGCGGCGACCCCCGCACCGGCACCGGCACCGGCACCGTCTCCGGACACCGCCAGTTCCACGCCCAGCGCGGCCAGTGCCCCCGGCACCCCGCCCGGCAGCGGAGTCAGCTCGGGGAAGCTCACCCCGTCCGGTGCCGCCGCCCCGTCCGCACCCAGCACCCGCCGCAGCCCCAGCAGCGCACCGACCGCCGTGAGCCGGGCCTGCCCCCGCGGATCGGTGACCGTGGCCGTCAGCTCCCGCCCGGCCCGTGCCACGTCGACCCGCAGCCGGGCCGTGCCGCCGTCGCCGGGGGAGTACAGCAGCGACCGCCGCGCCCCGGCCCACCGCTCCCCGCCGCCCCACCGGAAGAACCCGGTCCGGCCCACCGCCAGCAGCGCCGAGGTCGCGGCCGCCGAGCTGAATCCGATCCGGGTGGCGGCCGTCCCCGCCCCGAGGGTGAACGGCAGCGTGAACTGCTCCGGCGTGTCGATCCGCGCCACCCGCGTCCGCTCCCCGCCCACCAGCACCGTCCGCACGTCGCCCAGCGGCACCGCGAGCCGGGTCCGCCCGGCTTCGACCACCTCGAACGGCACACCGAGCCGGTCCATGAACTCCACCGAATCGGCCCCCGCCCGGTCCGCGAGGTCCCAGCGGACGGCCGTCTCCACCCGGTCGGCCCCGCCCAGCCGGTCCGCCAGCGCCGCCGCCACCAGGGCGCTCACCCCGCCCATCCACGCCGACGACAGCAGCACGGGCGCGGCGGGCCGCAGCGCGGCAGCCACCCCGAGGGCGCGCTGCAGCCGCGAGGTCCAGCGGGTGATGTCCACGTACGGCACCGCCCCCGCGACGGCCGCGCGCAGCACCCGGTCCGCCGGGTCGTTCACCGCGCCCACGACCGCCCGTACGCCGGCCCGGAACGGCTCGGGAGCCGCAAGGTCCCAGCGGCGCACGGCGCCGCCCAGCTCGTCGGCCAGCGCCGCGCCGCGCTCGGGGGTCCGCCCGGTGAGCAGGACCGGGAGCCGGTCGGCGGCGGCCAGCCGGGCGAGTTCGGCGCCGACGGTGCCGTAGCCGCCGGCGATCAGCACGGGACCGGCCGGGTCGTGGTGCAGGGCATCGGTGATCAGGGTCATGCGGCAACTATAGGTCGCCTGACCCATAAATCTAGGTCTTGTGACCCAATTCAGAGTCAAAAGGAAACCTCCCGCCGGGCGGCGGGAGGTTCCAGGGGGTGGAGCAGGTGGGGTGCGGTGTGCGATCAGCGCCGCTTCACGGCCCGCAGGACCACGAACTTCGGGTCCCCGGCGACCAGTTCGCAGTTCCCGAACAGACGCCGCAGCTTCAGGTGGTATCCGAGGTGCCGGTTCCCGACCACCCACAGCTCGCCGCCGGGCCGCAGCGCCCGCCGCGACTGGGTGAACATCCGCCACGCCGTGGTGTCCGTCATCGCCTGGTGCGAGTGGAACGGCGGGTTGTTCAGCACGAGGTCCAGCGAGCCCTCCGGCACCCCGGCCAGCCCGTCGCCGACGAGGAACTCGGCCGCGCCGAACGGCAGGTTCGCCCGGAACGTCGCCTCGGCGGAGGCCACCGCCTGGTACGACTCGTCGGTGAACACCAGCTCGGCGGCCGGGTTGGCGCGCGCCACCGCGGTGCCGACCACACCGTTGCCGCAGCCGAGGTCCGCGATCCGGGCCCGGCCGGCCTCGTGCGGCAGGTGGCCGAGGAAGAACCGGGTGCCGACGTCGAGCCGGTCGGCGCAGAACACGCCCGCGTGGCTGGTCACCGTGAGCCCGGCCGCCGCGCCCTCGTCCCCGTCGAGCGTGTACGTGAGCGGCCAGGAGCCCGCGCCCGGCCCGGCGGCGCGGTCGGCGGCGCCTTCCGGCGTGCAGAAGATCAGCCGGGCCTTGCGGACCGCGAGGGAGGTCCGGGTCGGGCCGAGGATCTGCTCGAACAGCTTCAGCGTCGAGGTGTGGATCTCCTTGACCATGCCGGTGCCCACCACGACGGTGTCCGCGTGCACGTGCGGGGCCAGCCGGTGCAGCTGGTCCTCCAGCAGGGCCAGGCTCTTGGGCACCCGGACCACCAGCAGGTCGATCCGCTCCGGCGGGGCGTCCTGCGTGGTCAGCAGCCGGACCGCGGCCGCGGGCACCCCGGCGCGCGCGAGGTTGGCTCGGGTGGCCTGGTGGGTGAGGTACGAGTCGGTGATCTGGGTGAGCCCGGCCGCCCCGCCGCGCGCGGCGAGGGCGCAGGTCAGGGCGCCCCAGCGGTCACCCAGCACGGTGACCTGCCGGCCGTCCTGCGGCACCGGCCCGCCGTCCCCCACCTCCCCGGCGAGGTGCCGCAGCAGGTACTCGTCGGCGGCGTCCCAGGCGCGCAGCCGGTCGCGGGGGTCCTCGGGGTAGCGGCCGAGGCCGAACTCACCCCACGGCGTCGTGAAACGGTTCTCAGTGGTGCCAGTCATCGTGCCGCCCAGGCTATCCGAGCCGGGCCCCGGCCCGGCACTTCGCAGCCCCGCCGGCCGGGGTGCGGGGTCCGGGGCGGAACCCCGGACCCCGCACTGCTCACTCGCCCGGCAGCTCGCCCGCCATCGCGGCGGCGATCCGCAGGTGCGGCGCGGCCTCCGCCGCCCGGCCCTGCCGCTCCAGGGTCCGCCCGAGCATCAGCCGGGCGTAGTCCTCCACAGGCCACCGCTCCAGGATGCCCCGCAGCTCGGCCTCCGCCTTCCGCAGCTGCGCCGAGTGGTAGTAGGCGCGGGCCAGCAGCAGCCGCGTCGCCAGCTGCTCGGGCGCCTCCGCCGCCAGCCCGTCGAGCACCTTCGCTGCCGTCGCGTACTCCTTCGCGTCGAAGAAGAGCCGGGCCCGCGCCCAGCGCTCGGCTGCCGTCCCGTGCTCGTAGTACGTCGTACGCTCGCTCATGGCGCCCTTCCGGCCGGCGGCCCGTCCGTTGCGGGCCGTTCGGACGCGTCAACCGCACGATGAAGTTGAAAATTCCACGAACTGGCCGCGGTGCCGCCCGGGCCCCGCAACGGCACCCACAGCACTAGGTTGTCGCCATGAGCAATCTCGATCGCCAGGCCGCGCTCTCCGTGTGCGGCGGCCGGGGCTTCGTCGTCGCCGAACCCGTACGCGAACTCCTCACCCCGCGCCAGGTCAAGCTGGGCGAATCCTCCGAGGTCCGCAGGCTGCTCCCCAATCTCGGCCGCCGAATGGTGGGCGCCTGGTGCTTCGTCGACCACTACGGCCCGGACGACATCGCCGACGAGCCCGGCATGCAGGTGCCCCCGCACCCGCACATGGGCCTCCAGACCGTCAGCTGGCTGCACGAGGGAGAGGTGCTGCACCGCGACAGCACCGGCAGTCTCCAGACCGTACGTCCCCGCGAGCTGGGCCTGATGACCTCCGGGCGGGGGATCAGCCACTCGGAGGAGAGCCCCCGCCCGCACGCCCGCTACCTGCACGGCGCGCAGCTGTGGGTGGCCCTGCCGGACACCCACCGCCACATCGAGCCGCACTTCCGGCACCACGCCGACCTGCCGCGCGTCACCGCGCCCGGCCTGGACGCGACC
The DNA here is from genome assembly GCF_020532645.1 of Streptomyces bambusae. GTDB lineage: Bacteria > Actinomycetota > Actinomycetes > Streptomycetales > Streptomycetaceae > Streptomyces > Streptomyces bambusae. Next base: position 111,644 of record NZ_JAJAUZ010000005.1, on the reverse strand, counting down.
GTCATCCTCGGCAGCCTCGACGGCACCACCTCTCCGGGTGACGCCTACACCCCGATCGTCGGTGCCGACATCACCCTGGCCGCCGGCGCGGACACCCGCCTCCCGCTGGAGCCCGACTTCGAGTACGCCGTCCTCGGCATGTCGGGCGAGGCCCACGTGGACGGCGTCCCCGTCCACCCCGGCTCGATGCTCTACCTCGGCTGCGGCCGCCCCGACCTCCCCCTCCGCACCGACGGCCCCGCCTCCGTGATGCTCCTGGGCGGCGAACCGTTCGAAGAGGAACTGGTCATGTTCTGGAACTGGATCGGCCGCTCCCACGAGGAGATCGCCCAGGCCCGCGAGGACTGGACGAACGGCACCCGCTTCGGCGAGGTCAAAGGCTACGACGGCGCCCCGATCCCGGCCCCGGCCCTCCCGCCGGCACACCTGAAGCCGCGGGGCCGGGTGCGCTGAACGGCGCAGGGCCGGGCCCGGTGGTGGTGCCACCGGGCCCGGCCCCTCGCGGGGTGCGGGCTCGTTACATCGGCTCGGGGAAGATGTCGCTGATGCTCCAGGAGACGCTGAAGCAGGGGGGAAGGACGGCGGACTCCGGCTCGGTGTCGAGTTCCTGGAGCGCGAGGATCTGGGTCATCGGTGTACTGCCTCTCTTCTGTGGGTGGGTGGTCCGGTCTGGTCAGGCAGGCCTCGGCACGGGGCTGAATGCCGCCGTGCCCAGGGGTTCGTGGGAGCCCGGGTGGGGCTCGGTCAGGAGCGGGCCGGACAGCAGGCGGTGGAGGGCCAGCAGGACTCCGGCCCCGCCGCTGGACAGGTCGGCGGTGAAGCGCTGCGAGCCCGCGCCGAGGAAGCGGACCCCGCGCCGGTACGGGACGGCGTACTTCAGCAGACCGGTGGCGGCGCGTACGGCGTCCCGGCGGTCGGCGTCGGTGCCGGTGAGCTCGGCGTGCCCGGTCAGGCACCAGGTCAGGCCGGCCAGCCCCCGGTACAGGCCGGCCTCCTTCGTGGTGCACGAGACCCGGATGCCGGCGACCAGCCGCGGCAGCGCCTCGGCGCACCGCTCGTCCGGCGCGGTGGCCACGTAGCGGGTGAGCACTGCCGCGACCCCGGCCGCGCCCGTGGCCAGGTACGGCATGGCGCGGGTGAGGCGCGCGTTGTCGGAGACGGACAGGGCGCCGTCGTCCAGCGGGAAGGTCCGGTCCAGCTCCTGGTGCAGCAGCCGGCGGCCCGCCTCCCGGTAGCGGGCCTCGCCGGTGGCGCCGGCCAGGCGGTGGAGGAAGAGGGCGAGCCCCGAGCGGCCGTGCAGCAGACCGCGGGCGTCGTGCTCGCCGAGGCCGGCCTGCAGGTCGGGGATGTGCAGCAGGGCCTCCCCGGCCGCGGCGGCCCGCTCCAGGTGGCTGCCCTCCCCGGTGAGCCGGTGCAGGGCCAGCCAGCCCAGGCCGACCCCGGCGCGCCCGCCCGCCAGCGTGGCGCAGGAGGCGGTGAGCGGGTGGGCGTCGGCGGCCCCGAGCAGGTCGGCCGCCTCGTCCGGCAGGCCGAGGCCGGCCAGGGTCCGGGCGATGCCGGCCGAGCCGACGAGCAGGCCCGGGGGCAGCGCGTGGCGCTGCGCCAGCGTGTCGCGGCGCAGCCGGGCGCGGATCTCCTCCGGCACCGCGGTCCCGGCACGCTGCAGGGCGTGCACCACCCCGGCCGTGCCGTAGGCCAGGCACACGGTGTTCGTGCGGAACGCATCGGGCGAGGGCGGGAAGGCCCAGTCGGGCCGGTCGGGGTCGGCCGTTTCCAGCAGGCCCGCGGCCACCTCACCGGCCAGCCGGGTGAGGCTGCCGCGCGGATCGGCGTCCAGCTCGGCGGGCGAGGGCAGGCGGCCGGGACCGTCCGGGTCCTGCGGCCGGCCCGCCGTCGGGTGGAATGCGGTCGCCCGCTGCCACAGGTCCTGCGGCGGGGCCACGTCCGCCAGGTCGCGGCGCAGCAGCGCCAGGTTGCCGGGGGCGTGTTCCGCGGTCTCCTGGAACGGCGCCAGGAAGGCGAACGCGACGGCCGCCATGCCGTAACGATCCTGCAGGAACGGATCCGTGCCGGTCCGCAGCAGGCCGGGCGGCGGTGTGAACCCCGGGGTGCCCATCCCGGAGGGCGCCGCGGACAGCGCCGAGGCCGCCTCGAAGTCCACCAGCCGGACCCCGCCCGGCGGCGTGACCATGATGTTGCCGAGGCTGAGGTCCCCGAACCGGTAGCCGGCGGCGTGCACCCGCTCCAGCGTGGCGTCCAGCGCGTCCAGCAGCTGCCGGCACGCCCCGTAGTACGCGGCGACGGACCCGGCCGTGCGGTCGGCGCGGGCCAGCGGGGAGGACCGGCTCAGCCAGCCCACCAGCGGCTGCCCCTCCACGTACTCGGTGACGAGGAAGTCGTGCTCCCACTCGGTGAAGTGCTCCAGGGGCTCGGGGGCCGCTCCGGGGGCGGCCGCGTGCAGCGCGCGCAGCACCTCGTACTCGTGCCGCAGCCGCTGCTGCGCGTCGGTCCCGTCGAAGACCAGGCCGTTGTGGGCGCGGGCCTCCTTGACGAAGACGGTGCGGCCGTCGCGCCGGTCCCGGGCCAGGTAGGTGCCGCCGGCGTTGCCCAGGCGCACCGCGCGGGTCACCTCGTAGTCGCGGATCAGGATGGGGCCCGCGTGCGGCTCCTCCTCCTTCCCGGCGAAGGGGTCCGTGATCCCGGCGGGCAGGTGGAAGGCGGGCACCCGCAGGTCCGCGACCTCGCGCCCGGCGCCGTCGCGCACCAGCGGCTCCCGGGTGCCGTCGGCCAGCAGCCGGCTGCGGGCACCGAAGGCGCCGTAGCGGTAGTGGACCGTCCGCGAGTCGCGGAAGCGCCGGTCGGTGAGGACGTACGGACCCTCCTCCCCGTCGAGCGCGTCACGCAGGCGCTCCAGCAGCCGGCGGGCGGTGGCCGGGTCCGGCGGGTAGACGGCGCAGAACTTGCCCGACTGGGCCCGCGGGGCGTGCTTGTGGTGGAGGAACAGGAAGAACAGCCGGGCGCTCAGGTGCTTGAACGGAACGCCTTCCGAGAAGCAGATCCGGGCGACCGTGTCGAGCACGTGCTGCGCCCGGTCCAGCCGCGCCGACACGTGGATCTTCCAGCCCTGCTCGGGGAGCCCGGTCCGCGTGTCGCCCCAGACCGTCCAGATGCCCCGGGCGGCGCCCTGCATGCCCGGCGGCACGTCGCGGGGTGCGAAGCGCGGCCCGGGATCGGCCGCGGACGGCAGCGGCACGTAGTACTCCCGGTCGGCGAGCGCCTCGCCGAAGCCTTCGGGCACGGGATCTCCTCAGCGGGTGGTGGTGGACAGCGCCAACGGTCTCGCGCACCGGGCACCGGGACCGGCAGTTGCCGGGGGCGCTTCGGAGGCGGTACGCGGGCTCACTCCCGCCCGCCCTGATGCCGCGCACCAGGCACGGGCCGGCGGGCCGCCCGGACCGTCGAGCGCCGCCCGGGTCCGTACCGGCCCGTGCCCCTCCCTCGTCGCCCGCATGCGCCTCCCCCTCCCCGCCCCCGGCCGTCCGCGGGGCAGCGCCCGCCGAACTACCCACCGGCCCCGTACCCCCAAACGGGTGAACGCCCGCAAGAGCACGGGGGAAGACGCACCGGCCGCGCCCCGCCCCCTGCGGGCCGCCTCTGGAGCCGCCCCCCGTCCGCCGTCCGCCGCCCGCTCCGCAGCCTCTGGACCTGCGGGCCGGGGCGCGGTCAGGAGGCCGGTGCAGGGTCCGGCTCCGCCGGGGGTTCGGCGCGGATGGCCGAGACGACCACGGTGATCAGGCAGAAGGCGACGATGAACTCGGCCCAGATGAACGCCAGGTAGTCCAGCAGGCAGCCGATCGGAGGGCCGCCGGGCGCGGTGTTGCGGAACGCGGCGAGGGCGAACAGGGTCGCGGCCATCCAGCCCAGGGCCGGCCAGGTGAGGCCCTTGCGGCGGGTGACCAGGTACCAGCCGCCGATCAGGACGGCCACGGCGAGCGCCCACATGGCGACCATCATGAACAGTGCGAAGGCCAGGACGCTGCTGGAGCGGGCCAGCCCGAGGTCGAGGACCGCGGCGCCGTTCGCCTCGGCGGTGTCGACCGCCGCCGAGAACAGCACGTCGTTGTTGGTCAGCCGGACCTGGACCGGCACCCTCTCGCCGCCGAGCACGGCGGCGAACTCGACGGACGTCTCGTAGGAGTCGAACGGGTAGTCCATGACCGAGCCGCTGACGAGGGCCACCGGAACGTCCACCGTGGAGATCCGCTGCCCGGCCTTGTACGTGAGGTCGCCCCGGGACGCCGCCGAGGTCTGCAGCGTGAGGTCCTCGACCGGGGAGACGCCGCCCGGCTCGGCCAGCGCGCCCCGCGGGGTGACCTGGACGCGCAGCACCATTTCCCGGGCGGTGGCGTCCACCCGCTGCACGGTCGCCCGTACGTCGACCCGGTCGGGGGCGGACCGGCCGGCGGTGTACACGGTGTCCAGGGCCTGGCGCTCGCCGAACTGCAGCCAGCCGCCGGTGACCATGACCGCGACGACGGCGAGGAGCACCAGGCCGGGAGCGAGGAGTTCGTGGCGGACGGGGGACTTCTTCGGCACTGCGGGCTCCGATCGCGGACCGGCGGGACGGGCCGGGGAGGGCTCCCGGGCCGTACGACAAGGGTGCGGGCCGGGCCGGTTCGCCGGACGGTGGCGCTGCTTCGTGTCGTCGGCGAGATCGTTTCACATCTTGACTGAATTTTCAGTTAGCGGAAGGATGCCGATCGTTCCCCGCTCCTTCCCCTGACGGAGACCCCATGGACATCCCCACCCCCTCCCGCCGCAGCATGCTCCGCCTCGGCGCGGCGGCCGTGCCGCTGGCGGCCTTCGGTCCGGCGCTCGCCGCCGCCCCGGCCCGGGCGGCCGCCGCACCCGCGCTGACCATGCCGGCGGAGACCGACCGCCACGTCCGCACGTACCTGGCCTGGCCTGCGCTCTCCTCGGTCTGGGAGCGCTCGCTCGACCGGGTGCGCTCCGACATCGCCGAGGTCGCCCACACGATCTCGCGGTTCGAGCCGGTCGTGGTGCTCGCCCGGCCCGGTCAGGCCGCGGATGCCCGCCACCTCTGCGGGCGCGGCGCCCGGTACGCCGTCGACGTCATCGAGATCCCCGTCGACGACCTGTGGATACGCGACTTCGGCCCCACCTTCCTGGCCGGTCCGGGGGCCGTCGCCGGCGTGGACACCCGCTTCAACGGGTGGGGCAAGGCCGGCACCAAGTACGCACAGCCCTTCGCCAACGACGCCGCCGCGGCCGGCATCCTCCTCGACGAGTACCAGGTCCCGCGGATCCGGGCCGGATTCGTCGGCGAGGGCGGCTCTCTGGAGACCGACGGCGAGGGCACCCTGATGGCCACGGTCAGTTCGCTGGTCAACCCCAACCGCAACCCCGGCATGAGCCTCCAGCAGGTGGACGAGGCGCTGCGGACGTCGCTCGGCATCGCCAAGGTGATCTGGGTGCCCGGCCTGGCAGGCCAGGACATCACCGACTGCCACATCGACTGCCTGGCCCGCTTCACCGCCCCCGGCCGGGTCATCCTCGACCGGCCCGGTCCCGGCGCCGACCCCAAGTGGGTCGCCGTGTACGAGGAGACGAAGCGGGTCCTGGAGGGCGCCACCGACGCCCGCGGCCGGCGGCTGGCCATCACCGAACTCCCCGGCCCGGACAAGCGGTTCATCCGCGGCGGGGGAGCCGAGTTCCTGTCCAGCTACACCAACTACTACACGCCGAACGGGGCCGTCGTCGCCCCGCATTTCGGCGACGGGTACGCCGACGGCGTGGCGTACGCGATCCTGCAGGCCGCGTACCCGGACCGGCAGGTGGTGCAGATCGCCATCGACAACATTGCGAGCGGGGGCGGCGGCATCCACTGCGCCACCCAGTCGCACCCGGCCGCCCCGCCGGCGTAGTCGTACCCGGCGCCGCCGCCTCTCCGGGCCGTCCGCGCCGCGAGCCGATTCACACCCCGACTCTTGACTGAAATTTCAGTCGAATGTCAGACTCTTCCAACGCAAGAAATGAGACACCCGATGGCTGATTACCGTATGCCCGCCGAGTGGTCCGCGCACGAGGGCTGCCTGATGGCCTGGCCCACCCGCGAGGACCTGTGGGGCAGCGTCCTCGCCGAGGTCAAGGAGGAGTACGCGGACGTGGCCCGCGCCATCGCCGCCTTCGAGCCCGTCACCATGGTCGCCCCGCCCGGTCACGGCAACGACGCCCGCGCCCACTGCGGGGACGGGATCACCATCGTCGAGATGCCCGTCGACGACTCCTGGTTCCGCGACTCCGCGCCGCTGTTCGTCCTCGACGGCGACGGCAACCGGGCCGCCGTCGACTTCCGCTTCAACGCCTGGGGCGGCAAGCACCACCCGTGGGACGCCGACGACCGGATCAGCGCCCTCCTCCTGGAGCACCTGGGCGTCGAGCGCATCCCCTCCGAGATGGTCCTCGAAGGCGGCGCGATCACGGTCGACGGCGAAGGCACCCTCATCACCACCGAGCAGTGCCTCCTGCACCCCAACCGCAACCCCGGCCTCGGCCGCGAGGAGATCGAGGCCGAACTCAAGGCCCGGCTCGGTGTCACGAAGATCATCTGGCTGCCGTACGGCGGTCTCCTCGACACCGAGACCGACGGCCACGTGGACGGCGTCTGCGCCTTCGCCGCCCCCGGCACCGTCGTCGTCTCTCTCCCCGCCGACCCGGCGCACCCCGACTACGTCCGGATGCGCGCCAACCTGGCCGTGCTGGAGGCCAGCACCGACGCCCGAGGACGCCGTCTGGAGATCATCGACGTCCCGCAGACCGCGTTCGCAGACCTGGCCGGCGGCGAGATCGAGGTGTCCTACCTCAACTACTACATCGCCAACGGCGGTGTCGTGGTCCCCGTCGCCGGCCTGCCCCAGGACGAAGCGGCCCTCGCCGTGATCGCCTCCGCGCACCCCGGCCGCAAGGTCGTCGGCGTCCGCGCCCTCGCCATCGCCTTCGGCGGCGGCGGCGTCCACTGCATCACCCAGCAGATCCCCCTGCCGCGCACCACCGGCTGACCGCGCACCCGCCCGCACCGTCACCCCGGCGTACCCGGCGGACCGCCCCGGCGGTCCGCCCCGCTCCTCCTCCCCGCATCCCTCCCGGAACAGAGAGCGCCACGATGACCACCTTCCCGCCCCGCACCCGCAGACGCCCCCTGCACCGGTCCGGCCCCACCCGTACCGCGGCCGCCGCCCTGGCCGCCTGCGCGCTCCTCGCGGCCTGCTCAGGCCCGCCCGGGGACGCAGGCACCGCCCTCACCGACGTACGGCTCTCCGCGTCCACCCCGCTGGCCCGCGGCGAAATCGACTCCTTCACCTGGGCCGTGTACGCCGAGCCGCCCACCCTCGACTACACGATGGCCTTCGACTACCCGCAGAACACCGTCCTGGCCAACGTGTGCGAGTCCCTGATGCGCTGGACCCCGGACCTCAAGACCGAACCCGGCCTCGCCCGCAAGGCGTCCAACCCGGACCCCACCACCTGGGTCTACGACCTGCGGCCCGGCGTCCGCTTCCACAACGGCGGCGAGCTGACCGCCGACGACGCCGTCCACAGCCTCCGCCGGCAGACGGACCCCGCCAACGCCGCCGCCTGGGCACAGGTCTTCCGCAACGTGAAGTCCGTGACCAAGACCGGCCCGCTCCAGGTCACCGTCACCCTCAAACAGCCGGACTCGCAGTTCCCGCAGTACATGGCCACCGCCGCGGGCGTCGTCGCCTCCAAGGCCGGCACCGAGGCGGCCGGCAAGGACTACGGCACCTCCGGCGGCCTCGCCTGCACCGGCCCGTTCGAACTCGGCACCTGGAACAAGGGCCAGTCCATCGAACTGAAGCGCTTCGCCGGCTACTGGGGCACCAAGGCCAAGGCCAAGAAGGCGGTCTTCCGCTTCCTCACCGACCCCTCGGCCCGCACCAACGCCATGCTCAGCGGCGAGGTCGACGGCGGCTACCTCATCCCCACCGAGAGCTACGCCCGGCTGCGCGGCAGCGGCGCCGGCACCCTCTACTTCGGCGAGGGCCTCAGCACCGTCAACGTCAACGTCACCAACATGCGCGGCGCGCTCGGCGACGTCCGGGTCCGCCGCGCCCTGTCCCTCGCCCTCGACCGCTCCGGCTTCGTCAAGGCCGGTCTCGGCGGCGCCGGAACCGTCACCAACTCCCTCACCACCCGCGCCGCCTGGGCCGCCGCCCCCGAGCCCGTCCTGAAGACCGCCTTCGACGGTCTCCCGCCCACCGGCCAGGACCTCGAAAAGGCCCGCGCCCTTGTCAAGGAGGCCGGCGCCACCGGGAAGACCCTCACCGTCGCCACCAGTTCCATCGGCCAGGACGTCTCCCTCCTCGCCACCGCCGTCCAGGCCGCCGGTACTCAGATCGGGCTGGACATCCGGCTCAAGACCATCGCTCCGAACGCGTTCACCGCCCTGTTCACCGACCCGCAGGCGCGCGAGGGCATCGACATGTTCCCGCTGACCTACTACGACTCGATCACCGACCCGCTCGACCTGCTCACCAACTTCAAGACCGGCGCGTACCTGAACTTCGCCGGCTACAGCGACCCCGGCTACGACCGGCTCGTCGACGAGGCGACCGCAGCCTACGACCCCCGGCAGCGGCTGGCGATCGAGGCGAAGCTGCAGCGCCGCGCGGCCGAGCAGCTGCTGTGGATCCCCGTCGCCGAGTGGCCCACCGCCGTCTTCCTCGGCAAGCGGATCACCGGCGCCCCCACCACCATCTCCTACATGTACCACCCGTGGGCCGCCGACGTGGGGGCCGCCGGATGAGCTTCGCCGGATTCGCCGCCCGCCGGCTGCTGGAGATGGCGGTCACCCTGTTCGCCGCCTCGTTCGTGGTCTTCGGCGCCCTCTACCTCGCCCCCGGCGACCCGGCGAGCTTCCTCCTCGCGGGGCGCTCCGCCTCGCCCGAGGCGCTGGCCGCCGTCAAGGCCCAGTACCACCTCGACGACCCCTTCCTCGTCCGGTACGGCCACTGGCTCGGCGACGTGCTCCAGGGCGACTTCGGGCGCTCCCTCACCTATCGCACCGACGTCTCCCGGCTGCTCGCCGACCGGCTGCCGACCACCCTGCTGCTGGTCGCCATGGCGCTCCTCGTGGTCGCCGTCGTCGGCCTGTTCCTCGGCCGGCTGGCCGCGGTCCGCGGCGGGGCGACCGACTCGGCGGTGCTCGTCGCCACCACCTTCGCCGTCGGCACCCCGTCGTTCGTCGCGGCCGTCCTGCTCCAGGGCCTGTTCGCCGTCCGGCTCGGCTGGTTCCCCAGCAGCGGCGCCGGCGAAGGCTTCGCCGACAAGGTGTGGCACCTCACCCTGCCCGCCATCGCCCTCGCCCTCTACCTGATCGGCATGCTCGCCCGGGTCACCCGCTCCGCGATGCTCGAAGCCCTCGACAGCGAGCACGTCACCGTCGCCCGCAGCCGCGGCGTGCCCGAACGCCAGGTCATCCGGCGCCACGTGTTCCGCAACTCCCTCGGCACCGTGCTCACCACCGGCGGACTCGTCGTCTCGACCCTCCTGGTGTGCACCGTGCTCGTGGAGACCGCGTTCAGCGTCGGCGGCATCGGGCAGCTCCTCGAACTGTCCACCAGCACCAAGGACTTCCCGACCGTGCAGGCCATCTCCCTGATCATCGTCGCCCTGTTCATGACCGTGAACCTGATCGTCGACCTGCTGCTGCCGCTCGTCGACCCCCGGATCACCCTCGGCACCAGGGGAGCCGCCGCATGACCGCCGTCCTCACCCGGCGGCCCGGCCTCGCCCGGATCCGCACCGCGGGCTCCCCGCTCCACCACCTCTGCCTGGCCGTCGTCGTCCTGGTCACCCTGGCCGCCGTGGCCGCACCCTGGCTGGTGCCCCACGACCCCAACGCCGTCGACCTCGGCAGCGCCCTCGCCGCACCCTCTGCCGGACACCCGCTCGGCGTCGACGCAGCCGGCCGCGACACCCTCTCCCGGCTGCTGCTCGGTGCCCGGACCTCACTGCTCGGCCCGCTCGGCGTCGTGGTCTTCTCCACCGTCGCCGGAGTCGCCATCGGCACCGCCGCCGCCTGGCGCGGCGGCCGCCTCGACACCCTGCTGTCCCGCAGCACCGAGCTGGTCTTCGCCTTCCCCGGCATGCTGCTGGCCATCCTCATCATCTCCGTGTACGGCGAAGGCCTGCTCGCCCCCGTCCTCGCACTCGCTGTCGCCTACCTGCCGTACGTCAGCCGCCTCACCCGCTCGCTCGTCCTCGCCGAACGCGAACGCCCCTACGTGAGCGCCTACCGGGTCCAGGGTCACTCCGCCCTCCAGATCTGCCTGCGCCACGTCCTCCCCAACATCGCCCCCGTCGTCCTCGCCCAGTCCACCATCAACTTCGGCTACGCCCTGATGGACCTCGCCGGCCTGTCCTTCCTCGGCCTCGGCGTCCCCGCGCTCACCCCCGACTGGGGCCGCATGGTCTTCGACGGGCAGACCGCGATCCAGCACGGCTACCCGCTGTCCGCGGTCCTGTCCTGCGCGGCCATCGTCCTCACCGTGGTCGCCTTCAACGTGGTGGGCGAACGCTGGGCCGACCGTGTCGCCAGGAGAGACCGATGACCACACCCGGCAACGCCCTCGACATCGCGGGACTGCGCATCACCCTGCCCGGCACCGCCCGGCCCGTCGTCGACGGCGTCGACCTCGCCGTCGCCCGCGGCGAGACCGTCGCCCTCGTCGGCGAATCCGGCTCCGGCAAGAGCCTCACGTCCCGCACCGCACTCGGCCTGCTGCCACCCGGCGCCGGCACCGCCGGAGAGGTCCGCGTCGACGGCCGCGACGTCCTCGCCATGACCCCGGCCGAGCTGCGCACCGTACGCGCCGGCACGGCCGCCATGGTCTTCCAGGACCCGCGCGCCGCCGTCAACCCGCTGCGCAGGATCGGCGACTTCCTCACCGAGGGCGCCGTCCTCACCGGCGCCCTGACCCGGGCCGACGCCGCCGCCCGGGCCGGCCGCCTGCTGCGGGCCGTGGGCCTGGACGAGTCCGTGATGCGCCGCTACCCGGCGCAGGTCTCCGGCGGCATGCTCCAGCGCATCGTGATCGCCGCCGCGCTCATGGGGGACCCCGTCCTGCTGCTCGCGGACGAACCCACCACCGCGCTGGACGTCACCAGCCAGGCCGAGGTCATCGCCCTGCTGGCGGGGCTGCGGCGGGACTTCGGCACCGGACTGCTGTTCGTCACCCACGACCTCGACCTCGCCGCCGCCATCAGCGACCGGGTCTACGTCATGTACGCGGGCCGGATCGTCGAAACCGGTCCGGCCCAGGCCCTGTTCGCCGCCCCACGGCACCCGTACACGGCCGCCCTGCTGGCCTCCACGCCGCGGATGGACGGCCCCCGCGGCCGGCTCGCCGCCATCGACGGCCAGCCGCCCGACCTGCGCAAACCCCTGCCCGGCTGCGGGTTCGCGGCCCGCTGCCCGCTCGCCACCGAGGTGTGCGACCGGCAGGCCCCGGCCCCCGCCGCGGCCCCCGGCGGGCCCGACCACACGGCCGCCTGCCACCACAGCGACCGGCTCGAAGGGAGCCCTGCCGATGCCCGCTAGCACCGCGGACAGCACGTCATCCGCCCTCCTGGAAGTGCGCGGCCTGCGGCGGGACTTCGGAGGCGTCCGCGCCGTCGACGACGTGTCCTTCGTCCTTCCCGGGGGCGGCTCGCTGGGCATCGTCGGTGAGTCGGGTTCCGGCAAGACCACCACCGCCCGGATCGTCGCCGGCCTCGAACAGGCCGACGGGGGCGAGGTCCTGGTCCGCGGCCGGACCCGGACCGGGCCCGCCCGCGGCCGGGCCGCCCGGCTGGCCCGCGCCCGCGAGGTCCAGATGGTCTTCCAGGACCCCTTCCTCTCCCTCGACCCGCGCACCGGCGTCGCGGCCGCCCTTCGCGAAACCCTCGCCCTGCACTTCCCCGGCCGCGACCACACCGCGCGGGTACGGGAACTGCTCGACCAGGTGGGTCTGGGCAGCCGGGCCGCCGACGCACGGCCCCGGCAGCTCTCCGGCGGCCAGCGCCAGCGGGTGGCCATCGCCCGCGCGCTCGCCGTCGAGCCGGCCGTCCTCGTCCTCGACGAGGCCGTCGCCGCCCTCGACGTGTCGGTCCAGGCCCAGATCCTCAACCTGCTGGCCGACATCCGCGAGCAGACGGGCATCGGCTACCTGTTCATCACCCACGACCTCGGCGTCGTCCGCTGCGTCACCGACGAGGTCGTCGTCATGCGCCACGGGGCCGTGGTCGAACGCGGCGCCACCGAGGAGGTCCTGGCCGCCCCCCGCCACCCGTACACCCGGCTCCTCCTGGAGTCCGTACCCCGCCCCGGCTGGGACCCGGAGGCAATCGCCGCGGCCCGGCGCGCGCTCTGACGGGGCAGGTCCAACCCCGCCGGGGGCATCTTTCAGCCCCCTGCGGCCGGGGGAGTGCGAGGCGCGGGGTCCGGGGCGGAGCCCCGCTCCGGAGCCCCGGCCCAACTGCCCGCGGCGACCGTACGGAGAAGCGCACGCAGCACCGCCCCCGGATCCACCTCCGCCCCCAGCGACTCCACCGCCGCCAGCCCGTCCACCGCAGCGGCCACCGCCTCCCCGAGGAGCCGCGCGTCCACCCCCCCGCCCCGCTCCGCCGCCAGCACCTCGAAGAGCGCGGTGAAGCAGCCGCGCCACCGCCGGTACTCGGCCTCCAGGCACTCCCGTACGCGCGCGTCGTTCAGCGCGTGCCAGTGCAACGCCGCGTGCAGATGGGAGAGTTCGGCACCCTCCGGCCGGGACAGCAGGTCCACCACCCGTCCGGCCCGCTCGGCGAACGTGCCGGGCGCCGCGACCGCCTCCTCCAGCGGCAGGATCCACTCCGGCCGGATGTCGGCGACGACGGCCAGCACCAGGTCGGTGCGGTCCTGGAAGTGGTAGTGGCACATCCCGTGCGAGACCCCGCTGAGGGCCGCCACGTTACGGGTGGTGAACCGCTCGCTCATGCCGCCGGCGAGCAGCGTCCGGGCGGCGGCGATCAGCCGCGCCCGGGTCTGCTCGCCCTTCGCCGAGGCCCGGGTCCGGCCCGGTCGGCCCGCGCGGGCGGCGGGCACGGCAGCGGTCGGGTTGTCCTTCGCGTCGGCACTCATGGCCGCACTCTAACGACTGCCCGCCGCGCCACCTGCGGCTTTGCCGGATCCGCCGGAACAGTCCTGCCGAAAGACTTGACCGAGCGCTTGGCCAGTTTTAATTTTCCGGTCAACTCCCCTTACTGCCAAGGCGAGTTGACCCTCCAAGGAGACCCCCCATGACCGATCACGCAGCAGCAGACCTGCCGCCCCGGGCCGGCCTGGACCGCCGCCGGTTCCTCGCCGCGGCCGGACTCACCGCCGCCGGCGCCGCCCTCGCGGCCGTCGGCACCCCGGTCCGGGCCGCCGCCCGGCCCGTCGCGGCCGGAGCCTTCCGGGTGCCGATCGAGGACGTCCGCCACACCCGCACCTGGATGGCCTGGCCGGACAGCAGCGCCATCTGGGGCGGCAAGCTCTCCGGCGTCCAGTCCGACATCGCCCTGATCGCCCGCACCATCGCCAAGTACGAGCCGGTCTACCTGTGTGCCAACCCCGGCAGCGCCTCCCGGGCCCGCTCGCTGTGCGGACCGTCGGTCACCGTCCTGACGACGATCCCCGTCGACGACTGCTGGATGCGCGACACCGGTCCGGTCTTCCGTACCGACGGGACCGGCGGCCTGGACGCGGTCGGCCTGAACTTCAACGGCTGGGGCAACAAGCAGACCCACGCCAAGGACGCCCTCGTCACCGGCCGGGTCGCCGCCCACGTCGGTGTCCCCTTCACCGCCGCCCCCATCGTCGGCGAGGGCGGTGCCGTCGAACAGGACGGCGCCGGCACCCTCATGGCCACCCGCAGCAGCCTGGTGAACCGCAACCGCAACCCCGGGCTGACCGAGGCGCAGATCGAGGCGGCCCTGCGCACCGCGTACGGCGCTTCGAAGGTCATCTGGTTCGACGGCGTCCGCGGCCAGGACATCACCGACGACCACGTCGACGCCACGTCCCGCTTCCTCGCCCCCGGCCGGGCCCTCGTCCAGATGCCGCTGAGCACGGACACCGACGTCTACGCGAAGGACGCCCGGCAGCAGTACCAGATCCTGTCCGCGTCGACGGCCGCCGACGGCACCCGTAGGGCCGTCGACCAGATCCAGGGCCCCGACTACTACAAGATCCGCTCGTCCAACCCGGACTTCCTCGCCTCCTACGCCAACTACTACGTCTGCAACGGCGCGGTGATCTCCGCCCACTTCGGCGACACCCGCGCGGACAGCGCCGCCCGGGCCACCCTCACCCGCCTCTTCCCCGGCCGCGTCGTCGAACAGCTCAACATCGACCGCCTCGGCACGGGCGGCGGCGGCATCCACTGCGTCACCCAGCAGCAGCCCGCGGCCTGACCGGTACGGGCCGCCGGGGCCGGCCCCTCCCGGTCCCGGCGGCCTCCCCGGCCGCCACCCCGGCCCTGTGCTGGAGCCCGGGCCGTCCAGCCGGTTGAATCGGGGGCACGCCGGCCCCGGCCGGCGGCACGACGGCGGCGACAAGGCGGAAGGGCGAGGTGGCGGCATGGCGCTGAAGCGCAAGCGGCTCGGACTGGTGCTGGGGGCGCTGGCGGTGGCGGCGGTCCTGGGGGGCTTCGGTCTGTACTGGTTCCAGCCGTGGAAACTGTGGACGGACACGAACGTGGACGAGGCCCTGCCGGGCGTCTCGGGCACCCCCACCGCGGCGGCTTCCGCAAGCCCCGGCGTGCAGCGCGGGCTGAGGGTCCTCGCGGAAGGCACCCTGATCAGCCACGAGCACGCCACCAAGGGCACGGTGAAGATCATCGAGCTGCCCGACGGCTCCCGCATCCTCCGGCTGGAGGGCCTGGACACCAGCGACGGCCCCGACCTGCGGGTCTGGCTCACCGACGCCCCGGTGAAGCCGGGCTCCGACGGCTGGCACGTCTTCGACGACGGAAAACACCTCAGCCTCGGCAAGCTCAAGGGGAACAAGGGCAACCAGAACTACCCGATCCCGGCAGACACCCGTCTGGCCGACTACACCAGCATGACCATCTGGTGCGACCGCTTCGACGTCTCCTTCGGCGCCGCGGCCCTCGGCCGGAGCTGAGACCGCCGTCCGCGGCCCCGCGGACCCCCAGCCCCGCGGCCCCCCAGCCCCGCGGCCCCCCAGCCCCGCGGCCCCGCGGACCCCCGGTCCGGCGTCAGTCCCGGCCTCCGTTCCCCCCGTCCAGCGCGGTGAGGACCGTACCGCTGTGCAGGCGGGCGCTCAGGACGGGCGGCTCGGCTCCCGGCGGTGCGGCGGGGGCCGCGAACGTCCGGCCCGCGGCCCCGGCCCGGACCGAGCCGGACGCGGTGATCCCCGCCACCTCCCGGCTCCCCGCGGCCAGTTGGTACGCCCGCCCGGACGGAGCACGCCACACCGTGCCCGCCAGGACGTGCTGCCCGAACCGGCCGCACGCCGCCGTCGCCGGCACCCGGGCCGCCGTCAGCGGCTCCCCGGACGGCGGGCGCAGCCTGACCAGCACGTCGCCGCGCCCCGTCCAGTGCGTGGCCCGGATGCAGGACCACACCGCCGGCCCGGCTCCCTCGGGAAGACCGGCCCGCGCGAAGTCCCACAGGTTGACGGCCCGGACCGCCCGCCCGTCCACCTCCCGCAGCACGCAGGCCTCCCGGGCCCAGCGCTCCAGTGCCGCCCGCCCGGTGGCCTCGCGGGGCTGCCGGGCATGGGCCACCCCGGCCTCCTCCGGCAGCGGCGTGTAGGTCAGGTGCACCGGCAGCACGCCGCCCAGGTCGGCCAGCAGGAACGCGTGCTTCTCCACGATCCGTGCCGAGGACGCCACCTCCAGCACGGGTCCCGGCGCGCAGCCCCGGCGCACCCCGGCCGGCACCGTCACCGTGCCGTCGGCCCCGACCGGCAGGCGGCGCACCGGAGTTCCGGGCGCCGTCAGGTCCCGGAGGCCTGCGCTCGTGATCCACGGTCCCAGCAACTTCCGTACCGGGCCCGCCCCGTCGGCCCCGCGCAGCAGGACGACGGCCGCCGCGGTCGTCACGTTCGCGTCGTCCACCCGCACGAAGTCCAGGCTGCGGGACGCGCCGCGCTCCGTGTACCGGACGAGCCGGTCGCCGTCCAGCAGCACCACCACCGCGGCCCCGGCCGCCGGCTCTCCGGCGTACAGCAACTGCGGTGACCGGGAAGGCGGTTCGTCCGTGGTGCCGGGCGCGGCGGTCACGTCCGCGCCGGCGGGCGGCGCACCCCAGGTGGCGAGCGCGCGGGCCAGCAGGGGCCGGTCCGCCGTCCGGCCGCCGCGGGCCGGCCAGGCCGTGAAGTCCACCCGGCCGGTGTCCGACCAGGTCCGGCCGGGCACCTGCACGAGGCGGCCGGGGTCGAGCGCGCCCCGTCCCGCCGGTGCCCCGGCGTACGGCACGGGCCTCCGTGTCCCGTCCTCCCCGGAGGCCGTGACGAGCGCCGCACAGAGCGCCAGGGCTCCGGCCGCCGCCCACCCCGCCCGCGCCCGGTGGCTCCGCAGCAGCAGGTCCGCGGGACGGGTCTGCACCTGGGCCGGGTGCACGCCGGCCGCGCTCCCGCGGCCCGCCGCCGCCCGCGGTGCCACCGCGAGACCGGCCCGGACCGCTTCCGCGGGACCCGGCGCGCCCGCCGCCGCCAGGACCTGCACCGCGGCGTCCCCGGGCAGCCCGTCCCAATGGCACAGCACGTGCGCGGCGCGCGCGAAGGCGGACAGCCCGGCCAGGTCCCGGGCGGCCTCCTCCAGTTCCTCGGCGCCCGGCCACATCCGCAGCCCCCACACGCCGACCCACGGCGGCAGCGGCCGCATCCGCCCGGCCGCGCGCCGCACGACCTCGGTGCGCACCGCCGCCACCGGGTCCTCGCCCTGCCCGGCCCGCCGGCCTGCCGGGCGCAGCGCCTGCTGCACGGCACGGTGGGCACGCAGCACGCGCGTGTGCCGGCCCAGTCCGGCCGGAAGCGTCAGATAGGCGAGGCGCACCCACTGCGGATAGCGCTCGACCACGACGGCCTCGGCCCGGCGCACCGCCGTCCCGTCCCGGTTTCTTCGTCCCACACCGCGGTCAACGAACCGATCATGAGATGGTCACACGTGCCGCGGACGGGGCGGACGGGGTGGACGGGGCGGACCGGGCGGACGGGGCGGACGGGGTGGACGGGGCCGGGGGACGCCGCAGCGGCGGCGCACCCGCCGCCGCTGCCACCGGGCCCGTCAGTCCTTCGACATCTCGGTGTCGCCGTCCTTCTCCGGGTCCCAGTCGGTCGAGGAGTCCTCCTTGTACGTCAGGACCGGCGACCACTTCGTGGCCAAGTCCCCCCACAGCGCCTTGGACTTCACCGCCGAGCCGGTCTGGGCGATCTCCACGAGGCGCTTGTACAGGGCGTCGAGCTCCGAGCCGTAGCCGCGCCCCAGTTCGGCGAAGTGCGTGATGACCACGAACTCCTGCGCCGCCTCCGGCAGGGCGGACAGCACCCGGCTGCCCTTGATCCATTCGATGATGGCCGTGGCGTGCCCGGCGCCGCCGTCGGTGCCGCCGGACATCGTCGCCGCGAGCGCGACGTACCGCTTGGGCCGGCCGCGCCGGACCACCGGGTCGTACGCCTGGAAGCCGCGGGTGATCTTGATCTTCGCCGTGGCGAGCTGCCCGTTGACGGCCTCGCAGATCCTGGTCCGCGCGTCGGTCGCCGTCGTCGTGTCCTTCTCCAGCCACACGTAGGCGTGCCAGAGGCGGCCCAGATGGGCCAGCTGGTTGGCACTGCCGGACGGCAGCTTCAGTGCCTCGGCCAGATCGGTCGTGAGTGGCATGAGTGTCCCCCCTCGTCACCGTGGGGCGCCCCCCGACGCCCGTACGCAGAGTCCCGGAGGCGGTGCGGGCCGTCAAGGGCGCACCCCGCCCGGCCGGTTGGCCGGCTGCCCTCCTCCCGCGGGAAAACCGCAGGCCGTCCCCGCATCCGGCCGCTACGATCGGCTGCCCCGCCCCGCCCCGCCCCGCCCCGCCCCGCCCCGCCCCACCCGACCACTGCGTCCGACGGAGGACCGATGAGCCACGCAGCCCCGCGGCCCGGGGTCCCCGACCCTCTGTGGGTGCCGTACCCGAAGATCCCTTCCCGGGTCCGGCTCGGCGGGGCGCGGGTCCGGGAGTGGGCCGCCCTGGAGAAGGTCCACGGCGCGAACTTCGCCGTGCTGTGCGACGCCGCCGGGGTCCGCCCGGCGAAGCGGCGCCGGCTGCTCGGGGAGAGCGGGCTCGACGACTTCTTCGGCGTCGGGCGGATCTGGCCCGCGCTGGCCGTCGCCGCGGACCGCTGCGCCGCCGTCCTGCGCCGGCGGCACGGAGCGCCCGCCTCGGCCCCGGTCACGGTCTACGGCGAACTCGCCGGCGGCCGCTACCCGCACCCGGACGTGCCACCGGAGCCCGCGGCCGAGCCCGTGCAGACCGGAGTCTGGTATGCGCCGGGCCTCCTCTGGCTGCCGTTCGACGCGGCGATCGGCACCCCCGGCGGCCTGCTCTGGGTCGCCGACCGGACCCTGCGGGAGGCCGCGCACACCGCCGGTCTGCACTGCGCCCCGCTGCTCGCCCGAGGCCCGCTCGACCGCGTACAGGACCGCAGCCCGGTGTTCCCGACCCGGGTGCCGGCCCTGCTGGGCCTGCCCGGGCTGGCGGACAACGCGGCCGAGGGATTCGTCGTCAAACCCGCGGGGGAGTGGTGGTCGCAGGACCCCGACGCCGCTGCGGCGTCTGCCGGCGGGACCGGCCCGGCGGCGGGCACCGGACCGCGCCCGGTCGCCAAGGTGAAGCACCCCGCCTTCGCGGAGGACGACCGCTTCGACGGCGCGCGCCCCCACACGGTGCCGCCCGAGGGTGCCGCCGGTGTGCCCGGCTGGCTCCTCGGCCAGGTCACCTCGCTGCTCACGCCCGCCCGCGCCGCGGCCGCCGTGAGCAAGACGGGACCCCGCACCCCCGCCCGCGAGGTCGCCGAGGAGATCGTCCGGGACGTCCTGGAGGAGTCCGCCGAAGCGGTCGGCGGGCTGGACGCAGGCCTCGCCGCCGCCCTGGAACGCGCCGTCCGGCCCGGCGCGCTGGCCCTCGCCCGCTTCGACGCAGCGGACCGGGCCGCGGCCCGCGGGCGCTGACGCCGGCCCCCGACGGCAGCCCCCGACGGCGGGCCCTCACGGCAGCCCCCGCCACCGGCCCCCCGTCAGCGGCCCGCCACCGGCCCGCAGGCGGTGTGAGCGGCCCGGCTCAGCGGTACTCGACCGTCAGCGTCGCCTGGGAGTCCCGGTTGAGGAAGGCGTACGCGGTGGCCGTCTGGCCGGACTGGAACCGGAGCCGGATCTGCGTGGTGCCGGAGCGGGCGAGGGCGGCCAGACCTGCCGCCGACACGTCGGTGGAGTCCTCCGGGCCGGCCGCGAAGGACCCGATCTCCGCAGCCCCCGCCGCGGTCGCCGCAGCCGCCCAGTCCGCACCCTCCACCGCGCAGCTCCCGCCGAAGCAGCCCGTCCGGACATCGGCGAGCAGCCGGTTCCCGGCCGGCAGCGACCACGGGTCGCCGGACCCGCCGCTGCGCGTCACCGTCACCCAGGCCCGGGTGACCTCCCGCCCGGCCGGGATGAGCGACGTGTCGAACGACAGCACCGCCCGGTTGAACCTGCCGTCGCTGCCGCGGCCGACGGCCAGCCCGTACACGTCCTCCAGGGTGCCCGGCACCGCGCCCGAGCCGTCGGCAGCGGCCTTCACGTAGCCGTCCTGCGCGTCGGTGCTCGCGATGACCACCCGCTCCGGTCCCGGGGGAACACCCCTGCCGCGCAGCTCCCGGACCATGTTCATCACCGTCTCCAGCTGCCGGCCGCCGTGCCGGGCGTACGCCGGATCGCCGAGGTAACCCCACCAGTTCCAGCAGCCGTTGGGATTGTCCGGTGTCGCCGTCGGCACCGCCTGCGGGTACAGCACGAGCAGGTCGTTCGTGTCGGCGTACTCGTTGAGGTAGGCGTTCTCCACGAACCGCGTCCCGAACCCCTGGTACGAGTGGCCCTGCTTGCAGCCGTGCAGGGCGACCACCAGCCGGCACTCCGCGCCCGCCGCGCAGCCGGCCGGCACGTACAGGAAGCCCTGCTCGTCCATCGACACCGGCTTCGCCGCCCCGCCGGGGGCGTACCTGTTCTGGTCGAACCGGACCAGAGTGCCGGCCGGGTGGGCGGCCGGTGCGGCGACCGGCCCGAGGAGGTGGCCCAGCAGGTCCCCCTCGGCGTCGATGCCGCAGTCGTTCAGCCACGGATTCTGCGTGACCGTGCAGGAGTTCGGGCCCCGCGGGCTGATCCAGGCGTGCCCGGCCGCCGTCGTGTCGTCGTACCGGACCCGGGCGCCGAACCGGCCGTAGAACGCGGCCAGCGCGTCCGCCACCGGCCGCTTCACCGTCGGGTCGCCCGAACCGCTGAAGACGTACACCGGATCACCGGCCAGGTTCGCCACCGGATCCACCAGGCCCTGCGCCGACCAGCTGCGGGCGGTCTGCTCCAGCTCGGCCGGCCGGAGGTCCTGCACGGTGTCCATACATGCGTACAGCGCCGTGGACAGGTCGTTGCGCGCACAGCCGTACGGGCCGGAGGCGAAGGCCGCGGAACCGGCGAACGTACCGGAGTACGCGACGTGCAGCTGCGTCGCCATGTACCCGCCGGACGACACCCCGGCGCTGTACACCGCCCCGGCCCGGTACGCCCCCAGCTCCCCGGCGGCGACCGGCACCGGCACCGTCACCGTCACCGGCACGGCCACCGCCCCGCCGGCCGGCACGGCGAGGTGGGCCGTGCAGACCACCAGCATCAGCACGACCCACCGGCGGAGCCGCGGGAACGGGGCACGGGATGCGGCCCGGCGGAACCGGACGGCGTCGGACGGGCTCATGGAACCTCCAGGCACACGACACTGCGGTGCCAGGGAGGCTAGGCACCCGTCCCGCCCCGGCCCAGGTGCGCGGCCGCCACAAACGACCCCGCCGCCATGGCGCCCGGCACTGCCCGCGCAGCATGGCGGCGGCCGGGGCGGGTAGCCGCCCGGCACCGGCACCGGGAGGTCCGGTCCGGGTACCGCCGAAAGGAGGGAGCCATGACAGTGCTCGTCCAGGACGTGATGACGCCCGGCGTCGCCACGGTGCGCCCCGCCGCCTCGCTCGCGGAGGCGGCCAGGGCCATGCGTGACCGCGACATCGGAGACGTGGTCGTCGCCTACGGGGAGCAGGTCGTCGGGATCCTGACCGACCGGGACATCGTCGTACGGGCGGTCGCCGAGGGATTCGAACCGGAGCAGGTCACGGTGGGGCAGACCTGTACCCCCGGGCCCGTCAGCGTCCGCCCCCGGGACCCGGTGTCCGCGGCCGTGGACCTGATGCGGCAGTTCGCCGTCCGTCGGCTGCCCGTGATGGACGACGGCCACGTCGTCGGCATCGTCAGCCTCGGGGACCTCGCCGTGGAGCGCGACCCGGGCTCGGCGCTGGCCGACATCAGCCGTGCGGCACCGGACACCCCGCCGGACGACCGGCGCGTGGAGCGCCGACCGGGCTGACCGGCACCGCGGTCGGGCGCCTCCGCCATGCGCGACGGAGGCGCCCACCGCGGTGCCGGCCGGGCCGGCGGGCAGCCCGCGGCTACGCGTTCTGCGAGGCCCGCGACCGGAGCCGCAGGTGGACGTCCTTCTCCTGGTCGCCGGCGGCCGTCCCCTGGTCCTCGACGGCGAACACCGCAGCCAGTTCGGCCAGGAGCCGGTCCACGGCACCGTAGCCGCCCTGCGCCTCCACGGTCACCGGACGGCCCAGCGGCACCGGCCCGGCCGGTGAGTGCCCGCCGGGGGCCGCCACGTCGAAGACGGACGTCCACACGGTCGCGCCGCCCCCGCCGGCGGCCGGGCCGGCCGGCCCCTCTGCCGACGGGAACGCCTCGCCCAGCGCGGCCAGCACGGCCCGCGCGTCCGTCTCCGCACAGTCGCCGAGCACGACCGTCACTTCGGTGCTGGTCATGCGGACTCCCTTCAAAGGGCCACCACGATGCCGTAGGCCAGGAAGAACAGGGCCACGATCACCGCGAGGGCAATGATGGCGGCAAGCGGGCCCTTGCCCCAGCCGCGCACGATCGGACGGTAGGGGCCGGTGGCCGGGCCGGTGCCCGACTCGGCGGGCGGCGTCTCGCCGGGCGGTACGCGGACTCCGCCGGGCAGGCCGGAAGCGGGACGGGGATCGGGGTCGGGAAGGTTGCCGTTCATGTGGTGCGTCTCCCCGGGATGGGGCCGGGCATGCGGACGGAAAACCCTCCGCCCCCGGCCCTCGCCCGCCGCCGTACGATGCCCGCCGCCGGCGGGGGGCGGGGGCAGGATCCGGATGCAGTGCCGCTCCTCGGCCAGCACCCGGCCCGCCGCATCCGTGAACGTGCCCGTCACCTCGTACGTCACGGCATCGGCGCGGCTGTTCGGCACCCGCTCGGGCGGCAGGCGGACCTCGTACGGGCCACCGGCGCGGTAGCTGCCGAGCGGCGTGCGCGCCGTCGACAGCACCACGCCGTCCCGCGAGCGGACTTCGGTGAACGCCAGGCCGGTGGCGGCCGCGTGCAGCCGGAACGTCAACGCGACGGTGATCACCGTGCCCGCGGGGATGCCGAGAGGCCCGGCCGCCGGTTCACCGTCGACCGGTACGCCGATCCGTGTGAGCCCGTCGCCGAGGAAATCGATGGTCACCAGCTCGAAGCCGGTTGCGCCCGTGCTGCTCGTGGTCTCCATACCCGCCCCTGCCCCCGTCCGCGCCGCTGAAGCACGGCGCAGCCCCTCACCGGCGTCGCGTCGCGGCTGCCGGGCCCAGCACCGGACCGCCGGCACCGGGCAGCCGGCGCGTGGCGCGTGCCCCGCGGATGCCGGCCGCCCGTCGGCGGGCCGCCCGCCGGCCGGTCGGCGGCCGGGCCCGGCGCCGCAGCCGGACCGGCAGCACGTACCAGCACAGGACGAACCACAGCATGACGAACCCTACGATCACCTGGGCGAGCGGCCGCGGCAGCACGACGTCGAGGATGAGCAGCAAAGTGCACGCGATGGTCAGCGCGAGCAGCACGATGCCGCAGGCCATCATGCGCCCCGCGGCCTCGACCACCTCGTGCTTGCGCCGCAGCCCCCGCAGGCAGCGGTGGATCGCCACCGGTGCGATCAGCGCCGCCGTGGAGGATGCCGCGAGGACCACCGTGACCACGTACAGGGCGCGGTCGAACGCCGTCAGTGCGTCGAACCGGGCCGTGAATGCGATGCTCAGCAGCAGCCCGAACAGGATCTGCCCGCCGGTCTGCGCGACCCGCGTCTCCTGCAGGATCTCGGCCCACCGCCGGTTCACCCGCTCCCGGGCCCCTTCCGGCCGGCTCCCGTCGGGGAACTCCGGCGGGCTCTTGCTGCGGGTCGTCGCTTTGCCGTGCACGAGTGCGCTCCTCCTCCGGATGGGGCCCGGCCTGCCGCGGCGGTCCCCGAAGCGCGCGTACCCGGCCCCGGCGGTGGTACTCGGCCCGGCGCCGGCATCCGCCGGGCGAAGCCGCGCCGGGCCGTGAGGCCCCGTCGCGCGTTCCCGGCCTCAGAAGCACGGAACACCTCGGCGGCCAGATCTCCGCCGCCTCCGGTCCAGGAGTGGGCGAACGTGCCGCCCGCGGCGTCACGGGAACCTCCCACTGGTCCGGACCCGCGGCGTCCACCGCGGGCGCTCCGGCCGGTGCCCGGCGCCGGCGCAGTCCTCCTGCCGGTCCGGCCGGACCTGTGCAGCCCTGCCGGCCGCCCCGTCACGCCATGCCCCCGCCGCCCCGCCCCGGACGCATCTGCTTGGGCCGTCCGCCGCCGGGGCAGTCGCAGGGAATGGAGCGACAACCGGCCCCGAGAGCTTCCGGCGTCCTGCCCGAGCCGGAGGAGCTGCTGACGATCGCCTGCGACGTCGGACGCGACTACACGCGCTGGCGCCCGCGGCTGACGGACGCGCAGCAGGATCGCAGCTGGATCCTGCTGTACCGGTCCGGCCCGCTGGGCGTCTGGGCGGTCGGCTGGCACCACATGCCGCCCGGCACCTGCTACCTCGACCACGAGGGCATCAGGGGCGCCGTCTACGTGGCCCGCGGCACCCTCACCCACGAACGGGTCCGGCTCGGCAGCGCCCCGCACACCCGGGAATTCGGCCCGAGTACCGGGTTCTGCTTCGACGAGACCTTCTACCACCGTATGCGCGCCGCCCACGACGCGGGCCCGACGGTCAGCGTCCACGTGTTCGCCGCCGACCCGGCCGTCATCGAACGGGACGACGGCGACGCCTGGCTGCCGCCCACCGCCCACCTCCCGGGCTGACCCCCCGAGGACCCGCCGGCCGGCCACCCGCCGCAGCCCGCTGACCCGCCGGGGTACCGCAGACGGGTGCATTCCGCCCGCCGCCCGCGGCGACCCGCCCTCGGCCGGGAACGGAACACCGCGACACATGCGGCGCGCCGCCGAGGAGCCGCCCGGCAGAAACGGGACCGTCATGCCCACCACCCTCTCGCCGCCCGCCCGAGCCCCCGGTCCGCCCTGGCCGCTGCGGGCCCTGGCCGGAGCCGCCGCGGCCGTGCTCCTCGCCGGCTGCGGGGCTCCCGCCGGGCGCCGGGACGGGGCCCGGGACGCCGGAGCCGCCTTCGAACGCGCGCTGGCGGCCGCCGACCACCGCGCGGCCTGCGCCCTGCTCGTCCCCGCCACCCGCGCCCGGCTGGAGCAGGACGAGTCGAAGCCCTGCCCGGACGCGCTCCCCGGGCAGCACCTGCCGCAAGGGGGCGCCGTCCGCACCACCGAGGTGTACGGGCGGCAGGCGCTGCTCAAGCTCACGGCCGACACCCTCTTCCTGTCCCAGTTCCGCGGTGGCTGGAAGGTGGCGGCCGCCGGCTGCACCCCGCGCGGGGAGCAGCCGTACTCGTGCACCGTCGAAGGGCAGTGAGAGATGCGGGTCCTGTTCCTCGGCTGCCTGCTGGTCCTCCTCGGCGGCCTCGGATACTTCCTCGCGATCGGGGCGATGCACCGGTGAGCGGACGGCGGAGCTTCTGGCACGACAACAGCCTCACCCTGGCCTTCGGCACCGGGTTCTTCCTCGTCCTGGCCGGCCAGGCACTCGCCGGGCACGCGGAGTTCAACGAGGCGCTGGCCGTCGACGGCCTCCAGCAGCTCACGCTGGGGGAGTACCTCATGTCCTCGGACTTCGCCGTCGACGTCACCGAGAACTGGCAGTCGGAGTTCCTCCAGTTCTTCCTGTACGTCTTCGGCACCGTCTGGCTGCTCCAGCGCGGCTCGCCGGAGTCCAAGGAGCTGCACAAGGCCGGGCCGGAGAGCGACCGGGACCAGCACGTGGGCGACCACGCCCGTGCCGACTCGCCCCGCTGGGCCGCGACCAAGGACTGGCGTCAGACGCTGTACTCCCGCTCGCTCGGCACCGTCATGGCCGCCCTCTTCCTGCTGTCCTGGCTCGCCCAGTCCGTCGCCGGCGTCGCCGCGTACGACGAGCAGCAGCTGCGGCAGCTCCAGGAACCCCTGGGCTGGGGCGCGTACCTCGGCTCGGCGGACTTCTGGAACCGGTCGCTGCAGAACTGGCAGTCCGAGCTGCTGGCCGTCGCGGCGATGGCCATCCTCTCGGTCTACCTCCGCCAGCGCGGCTCCCCGGAATCCAAGCCGGTCGGCTCCCCGCACGGCGCCACGGGGGTCGAGGGCTGACGGGAGCCGGACGCCCGCACGGCCCCGGCCCCTGCGCTCCGTCAGGGTCCCGGGGGCAGGAGCGGGCCCAGCGGCCCGAGGTCGAGATTGAGGTCCGCGAGGGTGTAGCCGTGCCGGGTGCACAGCTCGGCCATGGTGTCGTGCAGGGCGAGGAGGGTGGCGCCCAGCTCCTCCTCCTGCGCCTCGGTCAGGCCGCCGGCCTCCACGCGGCGCACCGCCTGACGTTCGACGAGCTGCCGGAGCAGTTCGACGACCGTGAGGACCAGCCTGACGAGATCCTCGCCGGCCGAGTCCGGGCCGGTGCGCAGGCGGTGGCCCGGACCGCCGGCCGAGGCCGTCTCGGACGGGGTCGCGGGCAGCAGGCGCACCGCATCGGCCAGGGCCCGTCCGGTGTCCCGCAGATCCGGCACACCGGCGCGGCTCCGGCCTGGGCCGTCAGGCACCCGGGGTCCGGAACCCATGCCGCACCTCCCCGTCCGCAGGGTCGGGCGCTCCGTCGGCCGTGACGGAGCTCACCAGGGCGCGCAGGGAGATCCGCACGAGGTCGATCCCGGCGACGGACAGCACCACGTCGCCGACGATGACGACACCGCCGGCCAGCAGCCGGTCCAGGAGGTCGACGAGGGCGACCTGGCGGGCGGGCAGCGCCGGATCCCGGGGGCCGGTGGTGTTCACGGCTCGGGGGGCGGGGTCGACGGCGCGGCGAAGGAGTAGGGCGCCCACGGGCCGGTCACCTCCAGGCGGACGCCCGGCAGGTGCCGGGCCGCGTCCTCCACGGCCGCGCGGAACTGCGCGGCCCGGTCGACCGCCACGAGGTAGGCGTCGTTCAGGACGTTCTCCTCGGCGGTGCCGGCCGTGAGCGGTCCGCTCTGGACGGGATGGCAGGCATGCCCGTCCGCCCAGCGCCGGCCCGCCTCGGCGATCCGGTCGGCTGCCACCTGCGCCTGGCCGTAGTGCTCCTGAAGGGTCCGCTGCCGGACCCGCCGCGCCTGCAGGTACGCCCTGCCCGGTCCGGTGTCCGTGTCCGCGGGGGCGGGCGCGTCGGCGACCGGGGACATGTAGATCTTGACCCCGTACTCGGTGCGCCCGCTCAGCCGGGCCAGCTGCACGGCGAAGGTCTCGGCCTGCCCGGCGAGGGCTTCCAGGGCCCTGGCCCGGCTGTCGTACAAGGTGGCCATCCGCATCGGCAGGACGGTGGTGCGGGCCGCGAGGCTTTCGACGACCCGGTGGTGTGCGCGCGCGGTGTCCTGGAGCCACTCCAGGTCCTCGAAGTGGGCGCGGAGGGCGTGCTCGTTCCACTTGGAGGCCGGCACGGTGCTCACGGCGAAGGCGACCGGACCGGAGCCGGGCAGCCGGAGGAAGCCGACGGGCCGGCCCGCGACACCGGTGAGCACCGGCCCGGGAACGGGCGGTGGCACGTCGGGCGTGACGGCGTAGACGTAGGTGAGCATCTGTGCGGCGCTGCCGGGTGGCACGCCCGCGGGCGGATCGCGACGGGCAGTCATGGCGGGGGCCTTCGTTCCGCTGGGCCGGGAGGACTGTCGTGCCCGGTGGTGCCGGGTCCGCGGGCGGCGGGCGCGCCGGTGGTCTCCGCTCCGGCGGCGGTTCCGGTTCCGGGCCCGCCGCGGTGCAGCGCGTCCAGCTCCGCCCGCAGGCGCCGGTTCTCCGCGGCCAGCGACCGGTCGCCACCGCGCGAGGAGAGCGACGGGTCGTGCTCCCACCAGTCGATGCCCATCTCCTTCGCCTTGTCCACGGAGGCGATCAGGATGCGCAGCTTGACGGTCAGGAGCTCGATGTCGAGCAGGTTGATGCGGATGTCGCCGGCGATGACGATGCCCTTGTCGAGGACCCGTTCCAGTACGTCGGCCAGGCTCGCCGAGGAAGCCGGCGGGTAGCCGGCCATCGCCGGGCGGGCCGACGGGCGGCCCATGGGTTCGGTCACGTGGTGTCGCCTCCCGACGCTCGTGCGCGGCGGAACTCCTCGATCTCCGCCAGCCTGTCCAGCAGCGCGTCCTCCTGCCGGTCGAACGCGTCCTCGTCGATCTCTCCCGCGGCCAGCTGCTGCTCCAGCCGGACGAGTCCGGCCAGGACGGGCGCCGGGTCGTAGTACTCGGCCTCCGCCCGCTCCGCCACCCGCTGCGCCGCCCACAGCACGGCGCGGACGGGCAGCAGGGGTGCAGTGAGCAGTGCGGTCACCAGACCCATCGCGGTCACCTCCTCTCGCCGGCCCGGCCGAGGCCGGGAAGGCGGTCACGGAACGAAGCTGTACGGCGGCAGCGGCCCGGCCACCCGGGTGTGGACACCGGCGCCGCCGTCCCGCGCGAGCCGGGCGTGCTCGGCCAGCAGCGGGCCCCCGTCGTCCCGTGGGACCAGGAGCGACAGGTTCAGGAAGTCCTCCCCGACCGGCGGGTGGACCACGTGCGCGCGGGCCAGCGGCACCAGTGCCTGGATCAGCTCCCCGGACGCGCGGGTGTGGCGGAACTGGACCTCGGCCGCCACCAACTGCCCCAGTTCCAGCGGCAGGCGAGGGTCCGACGCGCCGGCCAGGATCTCCCGGTTGAGCCGGCGGGCCCGGGGCGATTCGTCGAGGATCTCGCGGAGCAGCAGGTCCTGCTCCCGCCATGCCTTGACGTTGTACTCGGCGCAGTCCCGGACCCTGGCCAGGGCCGCGAGGTGCACGTCTGCCTGAGCGGTGACGACCTCGCGCACGGAGTCGTCCCCGGCGGCGGTGTATCCGAACCGCACGGGCAGCGGAGTGCCGTCCGCCATCAGGCGCTCCAGGACGGCCTGATGGGCCGCCACGTCACGGCGCTTGGGCCGGAGGTCCTCGGCGCAGTCGCTGACCACGGCCTTGAGCCCGCCGGCGGCGAGGACCCGTACCGGTGTGCCGTCGCCTCCCACCCCGGTGAGGTCCTCCACCCGGCAGGGGTGGTCGCGCAGGGTGACGGCGTACACGTGGACGGCCATGGGTCAGCCCCTCTCCCGTTGCACCGGCCGGCGGGAGGACCGGCGGCGGCGCGGGGCGGGTTCCGGTTCGGGTTCCGGGCCCTCGTCGTCCTCCGCTTCCTCCGCTTCCGCCTCTGCCTCGTCCTCCTCTGCCTCGTCGCCCTCTGCTTCGTCCTCCTCCGCGGGCTCCTCGTACTCGTCTTCGTCCGCTTCCTCTTCGTCTTCGTCGCGGCCGCCGGTCAGCGATTGCGTGACCGCCTCCAGTGCGCCGCTCAGTGCGCCCTTGGCCTTGCCCTTGCTGCCGCCCTCCAGAGTCTTGCCGACCACGTCGGGCAGTGTTGCCGGAGCGTTCGGGCCCGCTTCGAGGTCGAGGCGGTTGCACGCCTCGGCGAAGCGGAGGTAGGTGTCCACGCTCGCGACCACGATCCGGGCGTCGATCTTCAGCAGCTCGATTCCGACGACGGAGACCCGCACGAAGGCGTCGATGACCAGCCCCCGGTCGAGGATCAGTTCCAGGACGTCGTACAGGCTGCTGGTGTTGCCCCCGCCGCTGCGGCCGGCCACGGGCCCCGCTCCCTGCGGCACCATCGTCATGGCGCTTCCCTTCCCGGCCCCGTCGGCATCAGCCTGCGGGCCGGTCGATCATGCCCCGGCTGTACCTCCGGGTCCTCTCGTACGAGATCAGTTCGCCGTCCGGGTCCAGAGTGACCGTGTAGCTGCCCATCACGCTGGTGGTGTCGGGGATGCGGGCAAGTTCCAGCACCTCCACCACGACCTCCCAGCCGTCTTCCGTCGGGCGGAGCGAGGACACCGAGTCCGGGCGGCGGCCCAGCAGCTCCGCGAGCTGCTCGACGGCCGACCGGATCACAGGCGCCGCCTTCCGGACGCCGGGCCGGTGTGCGCCGGCCGCCGGGCGGCCGGACGGGGCGGCGGGCTTTCCGCGCACCTCGTCGCCGCCGGGGCGGCGTCTGCGGGCGGGCTCTCGCGCGGTCATCTGCTCCCCTCGTGCAGCGGATCTCCATGGACCCTGTCCGCTCCCCACACGGCATCCGGTCATGCATCCCGGAGGAAAGTTCTTCGCATATCGGTGCATACAGGTCGACAGGGCGAGCAGCCCTGTAGGTAACGCTCGGACCGGGCGGCCCTCGGCGCACAGCCGGCGGCAGCCGGCCCGATGATCCACTGCCGGAAGGGCAAGGCTGATGCAGGACACGAGCAGAATCGCCCTGGGCGTCGCCCTCGCGGGCGGCTACCTGCTGGGCCGGGTGAAGAAGGGGCGGATGGCCCTCTCGCTGGCCACCTACCTGGCGGGCCGCCGGTTCGGCCTCCAGCCGGGCCAGTTGGTCGGCCAGGGGCTGCGCAAGCTCGCGGAGATGCCCCAGTTCGCCGAACTCGGCGACCAGATCCGCGGCGAGGCGCTGCAGGCGGGCCGCAAGGCCCTCAAGGCCGCCACCGAGCGCGAACTGACCGGCCTGGCGGACACCCTCCACGAGCGCACGCGCGAACTGACCCGCGGCAACGGCCGGGACGACGAGGAGCCCGAGGAACCGGAGCCGGAGCAGGACGAGGAAGAGGAGCCGGACGAGGAGGAGCCGGAAGAAGCGGAACCGGAGCCGGACGAGGAGGAACCGGAAGAGCCGAGAGGGCGTGCGAGGAGGGCGGCCCCGCGGAGGCCGTCGGCGAAGAGGGCCGCACCGAAGACGGCTTCCGCCGGGAAGAGCGCGGCGAAGAGAGCGCCGGCGAGGCGGTCGGCGCCGGCCGAGAGCGGGCCGGCCGAGCGGGCCCCGGCCCGGAAGACGGCGGAGAGGAAGACGGCGGCCAAGAAGACGGCGTCCGCGAGGACTACGGCCAAGGCGGCGCCGGCCAAGAAGACGACGGCCAAGAAGACGACGGCCAAGAAGACGACGGCCGCGAGGACCTCGGCCGGGAAGACGGCGCCGGCGAGGAAGACCGCGGCACCGGCCCGGAAGCGGGCGGCGCCCGCGAAGAAGACCGCGGCGCCGCGGAAGAAGACGGCCGCGGCGTCACGGAAGTCGCCGGCGCCCGCGAAGAAGACGGCCGCCCGCAAGACGGCGGCACGGAGGTAGGGACATGGCCACCACTCAGCGGGCCCGCTCCAAGGGCACCCGGTCCGCCCTCGATGATCTGCTGGAAGAACTCGGAGGGTATCTCTCAGCCCAGGCGGGCCAGTTGGCGGACAAGGCGACCGACAAGGTCCTCGACCTCACCGACCGGATGGAGGACGCCGTCGAGAACGGTGGCACGCTGACCGGTGTGGGCGGTCGGCTGCTCCAAGGCGACTCGCCCTTGAAGGCCGCGGCCGGCGGGGTGCTCGGCAACCTGAAGGACAAGGTCAAGGAAGCCGTCGGCAGCGGCGGAAAGCGCGGCAAGGGCGGAAAGGGCGCCGGTTCCAAACCGACGCACATCGCAGAGGCCGTGGACGTCGGCGTTCCGCTGCGGACCGCGTACAACCACTGGACCCAGTACGAGAAGTTCAGCACCTTCGCCAAGGGCGTGCGCAGCGTGGCCCAGGGCGACGAGACGACCACCGACTGGAAGGTCAAGGTGGGGCCGTCCACGCGGAGCTGGAAGGCGACGGTGCAGGAGCAGGTCCCCGACGAGCGGATCGTCTGGACCTCCGACGGCGCCAAGGGCACCACCCGTGGCTGCGTCACGTTCCACGAACTCGCGCCGTCCCTCACCCGCGTGCTCCTGGTGGTCGAGTACTACCCCTCCGGTCTGTTCGAACGCACCGGCAACCTCTGGCGCGCCCAGGGCCGCCGGCTGCGGCTCGACCTCAAGCACTTCCTCCGCTACGTGAGCCTCTCCGACGAGGAACCGGAGGGCTGGCGCGGCGAGATCCGCGACGGCGAGGTCGTCCGGACCCACGAAGAGGCACTGGAGGAGGAGTCCGCGGAAGACGGGGAGGAGTACGACGAGGAAGAACCGGAGACGTACGAGGACGCGGAGGAGGACGGCGCCGAGGACGAAGACGCGGACGAGGAATACGAAGACGAAGAGAGCAGTGAAGAGGAAGACGAAGGCGGCGATCCGCCCGAGGGCGGCGACGGACGCGAGGACGGGGAATACGAGGACGAGGCGTACGAGGACGAGGAGGAGGACGAGGAGGAGGACGAGGAGGAGGACGAGGAGGAGGAAGCCGAGCCCGAGCCGCCGCCCCGCCGCCGGCGCCGCCGCTGAGCCGGCGCCCGGTCGTTCCGCGCTCCCTGAGGGCGCGGAACGGGAGCGTCCGGGCCGGGCAGTGCACCCCGCCCGGACGCCCGCCTCCGTCACCGCGCGGGGCACTCCCGCCACGCCAGGTGGTAGACCGTGCTGATGTTGCCGTCCGTGGAGTCCATGGTCATGTAGCTGGTCGCGCCGGGCGCCGAGGTGCCCTTGGCGACGCGCAGCTCCGTGTTGATGTTGAAGTTGCGCTGCACCCCGCACGGCGCCCACACCAGCTGCGCCCAGTCGGTCTCGTCGGTCGCCTGCCAGTTGTCCTCGTACCGGCCGCGGAAGTCGTGCTGCCGGTACGCCGTCTGCGGGGAGCCCTGGAAGTAGTACGAGGCCTTCTCGGTGCCGGTCGCCCCCGGCGCGAGCGAGGCGTAGCCGCGGTAGTCGGCGCTCGCGATCGCGTAGGTGAAGCCGTGCGGGACGTGCACCACCAGGCTGAGCTGGCAGTTCCGGCGGGCGGCCGTCGGCGGCGCCCCGCCGCCGGTCTGCGCCAGGTACTGGCTGTACGTCACCGTGAACGCGGTGTTGTCCTCGGACACGGCGATCGCCGTCGTGTCCTTCGGACAGCCGGACCCGTTGACGGTCGCGACGTCGATGACGATGCGGTCCGGAGGCGGGTCGATGATGCCGGCCTGGGCGGGCTGCGCGGGCAGGGCGGCGGTCAGCAGGGCGACGGCCGCCCCGCTGACCAGGAATCCACCGGCCATGTGGTGATCTCCCATCCGTTGCTGCGGAACTCGGAGGCCGCCGGCACGCGGACAGGTACGGGCGTGCCGGCGGGCGGGGGAGTACGGCCGGCGGAGCACGGGACCGGCCGGTGCGGCCCACGGGCGGACGGGACCGAAGCGGAACGCGTACGGACGCGCGCGTGCGGCACGGCGCGCGGGGGAGACCGGCCCGAACGGACCGGGTGCCGGAATCGTAGAAGCCGCTGCCGCGGCCGGACAGGGTGCGGTCCGGCCAAAACCGGAGCCGGAACGGAAGCCAGGCTGGCCGGTGCATGCCGTGCATGCCGGTGCGCGGACCGGGCAGGCGCGTGGACGTACGGCCGTCCGGCCCGCCCGCGGGCACCGCCGGACGGCACGCCACGAACGGTGAGGAGCACGGCCATGGGGCACGGCGGGGACGTCATCGCAGAGCTGACCGCGGACCACGACGAGGTCAGGGAGTTCCTCCGGCAGATCCGTCGGACCGCGGCGGGCGACGAACGCCGCACACTGGCCGACAAGATGACGATCGAGCTGGTGCGCCACTCGGTCGCCGAGGAGGAGTACCTCTACCCGGCGGTCCGCGACCACATCGACGGGGGCGACGCCGTCGCCGACAAGGAGATCGCCGACCACGCCCGCGTGGAGCAACTCCTCAAGGAACTCCAGGACCTCGACTCCTCCGGGGCCGGGTTCGCCGACACGATGAACGCGGTCGAGGCCGAGGTCCTGGCGCACCTCCGGGAGGAGGAGGGCACGTTGTTCCCGGCGCTGCGCAGGGCCTGCCCCCAGGAGGACCTGGAAGACCTCGGAGACCGGATCCGCCGCGCGAAGAAGACCGCACCCACCCGCCCGCACCCGGGCCTGCCCTCCGAACCGCCCGCGAACAAGCTGCTGGCCCCGGGCCTCGGCCTCGTCGACCGGGTCCGCGACATGATCACCGGCCGCGGCGACGACTCCGGCGACCGGGACGATTCCTCCGGACCCGGCCGCCCCGAGGCGGCCTGACCGCCGTGAAGACCGTCGTCGTCGGTGCGACCGGGAACGCCGGCACCAGCCTCGTGCGCCGGCTCGCCGCCGAACCGGAGGTGACCGAGGTCCTCGGCCTGGCCCGGCGCCTTCCGGACTGGCGGCCTCCGGGAGTCCGCTGGGCCGCGGCCGACGTGCAGCCCGGCGCCACCGCCCTGGAGGCCCATTTCGAAGGGGCCGGCGCGGTGGTCCACCTCGCCTGGAAGTTCCAGCCCGCCCGCGACCCCGTGGCGACCTGGCGGACCAACGTACTCGGCTCCCTCCGGGTGTTCGAAGCCGCCGCCGCGGCCGGCGTGCCCGTCCTCGTGCACGCCTCCTCGGTCGGCGCCTACGCCCCCGGCCCGCCGGACGGCCGCCCGGTGGACGAAACCTGGCCCACGCACGGCTGGCCCGGCGCGGCCTACACCCGGGAGAAGGCGTACCTGGAACGCTGCCTCGACGCCTTCGAGGCGGCCCATCCCGAGATACGGGTGGTCCGGATGCGCCCGGCCTTCCTGTTCAAGGAGGTCGCGGCCGCCGAGCAGCGCCGGATCTTCGCGGGCCCGCTCCTGCCCGGGCGGCTCGTACGCCCCGGCCTCGTCCCCGCCGTTCCGGACCTTCCCGGACTGCGCTTCCAGGCCCTGCACACCGACGACGCGGCCGCCGCCTACGCCGCCGCCGTGCTACGCCCCGTACGCGGCGCGTTCAACCTGGCCGCGGACCCGGTCGTCGACACCGGCACGCTGGCCCGGCTGCTGCACGCCCGGCCGCTGCGGCTGCCGCAGGGCGCCGTCCGGGCCGCACTGGCCGCGGCCTGGCACCTCCGCCTGGTCCCGGCCGACCCCTGCCTCTACGACGCCGTGCTGCGGCTGCCGCTGCTCGACACCGCCCGGGCCCGGGACGAACTCGGCTGGCGGCCCCGGCACACGGCCACCGAAGCCCTCGCCGCCTTCCTCCGCGGCCTGCGCGACGGCGCCGGCCTGCCCACCCCGCCGCTCCACCCGGACGCGACCGGCGCCTACGGCCCCCCGGACGGCTTCGCGGCCCACGGGCCCCCCGAAGACCCCGGCAGCACGCCGGCCGGCCGAGCCGGCGCCCGCACCCCGCCCGGCCAACCGGCCTGACCCGTCGCGCCCGCCCGCGGGCCGGTCGCCCCGAACGGCCCGGCCTCCGCCACCGGGCACCGGACGGCACCGCCGCGCCCCGCGGCCCCGAGCGCACCCGGCTCGAAGCACGCGCCGTGCCACCCCGCGGGGGTGTGCCCGCCGCAGGACCGGGCACCCGCCGGAGACAGGACGCCCGGTGCCCGGGGCGGCCACCCCGCCGCCCCGGGCACCGCGGCCCGCCGGCACACCGGAAGGAGAGCCGGAGATGAGGACACCGGCGATGCACACACCGTCCGCGGAAGCGGCCCTGACCGGTCCGGCGGCCTGGTCCCGGCCACGGCGGCCGCGGCCCGCACCCTTCGAACGGGCCCGCGGGGGCCACCGCCGGGCCCGGCGGCCGCAGCCGCTCCGGCACGGCCGCGTTTCCGGATGCGCGTAGGGGGCAGCCGCTGTCCGTCGCAGGCGACAGGAAGGCCGAACGGTGAAGACACCCACTGACGCCGTGAGCAGCCCCCCGGCACGGACGGAACACGCTCTGCCGCACGACCACACACAGGCGATCCTGGAGACCACCAAACGCGTGGCCGCCCTCCTGAAGGCGTCGGGCGAACCCTTCGCCCTCGCCGGCAGCGTGGCCGCCTTCGCGCACGGCGTGCCCGCCCGCTTCCAGCACGACACCGACTTCTGCGTCCGCCGCGAGGACGCCGAGGCCGTCACCGGCGCCCTGGAGGACGGCGGGATCGCCATCCGGGGCGCACCGGAGGACTGGCTGATCAAGGGCAGCCTCGACGGCGAGGAGATCGACCTCATCTTCGAACTCGCCGGCCGGCCCGTCGGCGACGCCCTGCTGTCCCGCGCGCAGGTCCTCCCGGTGGATTCGGTCCGGATGCCCGTCCTGGCCCCCACCGACCTGATGGACAGCAGGCTGGCCGCCCTCACCGAGCACTACTGCGACTTCGGCGACCTGCTCCCCATGGCCCGCACCCTGCGCGAACGCATGGACTGGGACGCCCTGTACGCGGCACACGGGCACGCCCCGCTGCCCGACGCCTTCTTCTACCTGCTCGAACGCCTCGGCGTCATCGACCCCAGGGAGCGCACCCCATGACCACCCACCGCGCGCCGGGCCCCGCGGACCCGACGCCCCCGGCGGAATACCGCATCGAGCGCCTGCGCGACCGGCTCGCCCACGACGCGGTCGGCGAAATCGGCCTCCTCGTCGAACTGCACGGCGCCACCGCGGTGCTGCGCGGCCGGGTACCGGACCCCGGCACCCGCCACACCGTGCTGCGGATCGCCGCGGAGGAGCTGGCCGGCCTGTCCTGGCACCACGACGTACAGGTCAGCTGCGCCGATCCGCCGGGCCGGGCGGAGGCCCTGCCGTGATCCGCGTCGCCGCGGTGGGGGACATCCACCTCGGGCCCGGTGCGGAGGGCCGGCTGCGGCCCGCGCTCACCGCACTGCCCGGCAGTGCCGACGTCCTGCTCCTGGCCGGCGACCTCACCCGGCACGGCACCCCCGAGGAGGCCCGCGTGGTGGCGGCCGAGGTCGCCGGGCTGCCCGTTCCCGTGGTCGCCGTCCTCGGCAACCACGACTACGACAGCGACCGCCAGGACGACGTCACCCGGATCCTGGCCGAGTCGGGCGTCACCGTGCTCGAAGGCGACGCCGTCCGCCTGGACCTGCCGGGCGGCCCGGTCGGCATCGCCGGCACCAAGGGCTTCGGCGGCGGGTTCCCCGGGAGATGCGCGACCGAGTTCGGCGAGCCGGAGATGAAGGCCTTCATCCGGCTCACCCGCCGGTGCGCGGACGGCCTGCGCCGCTCGCTGTACGAACTCGCCGGGCAGGGCTGCGCCGTACGGATCGCCCTCACGCACTTCTCACCCGTGGCCGACACGCTGGCCGGCGAACCCCCGGAAATCCACCCTTTCCTGGGCAGCTACCTGCTGGCCGAGGCCATGGACGAGGCAGGCTGCGAGCTGGCCGTCCACGGCCACGCCCACATGGGCATCGAACACGGCATGACGGCGGGCGGGATCCGGGTCCGCAACGTGGCCATGCCCGTCATCGACCGCGCCTTCGCCGTCTACCACCTCGATCCGGTGGCGACCCGGCCCCCGGATCCGGCGGCGCAGCGTCCTACGGCCGGGAACCGGTCCCGGCCGTAGGACGCCGCCGTCAGGCGTTCACCTCCCGAACCGGTGCCGGAACCCGCCGGCCGGGTGCCTCCCGTGCGTGCGCGGGGCGGCCTCTCCGGGAGCCGGCCCCCACACCTCGCGCCGGCGCCTGGCCGCACCGGCCACCAGGGCCAGCCCGGCACAGAAGACCAGGGCCAGCCCGATCCCGGCGAGGAACACGCCCAGGGTGTCCAGCGTGGCCAGGGACTCGCCGAACAGCATCACCGTGTACTCCGGCCCGCCGGAGAGGTTCTCACTGACGACCAGGCCCGTGAACGTCCCGGCAGCCGCCAGCAGCAGAATTCCGAGCAGCAGCATGGCCACTCCTTTCGTCGCCGTACGCGTCTGCCCGACGGCGGCCGGTTCACTCCCGGCCGGCGGGGAAACGCACCGTCAGACCCCCTAGGCGGCGATGGCGTCGGAGATCTTGTGCAGCAGCGGCCTCTTCGGGCGCTGCGGGGCCCGTTCGCGGACCTCGGCCATCCGGGTGCCGACGGCCTGCAGGACCGTACGCCCCAGTTCCCTGCGCACCTGCGGGAACCAGGCCTCCTCCTCGGCGTCCATGTGCCGCCCCACGAGGTCCATCAGCACGCGCGCCTTGGCTGCGTACGCCTCGTCGCCGGGGGACAGGTCCGCCAGCTCGCCGGCCAGCACCTCCGCCACGTGGTGCTGCTCCCGGAACTCCAGGATCAGGGGTGTCGTGTCCGGGGCCAGCAGCCGCACCCGCGGGTACACGACCTCGTTCTCGACGAACGCGTGGACGGTCAGCTCGTGCAGGAACTCGGTGACGATCTCGCCCGCGCCGTCCGTGTCCGCGGCCGGGTCCTCGGCCCGCTCCGGGCCCGCGGCACCCCGCGACGTGCGGTAGGCGCGGATCAGCCGGCGCATCCGCCGGTGGTCCTCCCGCAGCATGACGATCGCGTCGGTGGACATGGGGTGCCTCCTGTGCCGTTGCCGGACCCCTGCCGGGGCGGCTGCCCGCGGAATCCGCCTGCATGCGCCGGCGCAACCGCGCGGCGGCCGTCTTCGGACCCGCCAGGGCCGTCCGGGTCATGACACCGGCCGTTGCGGGTAGCCGCGGGACGACCACCGGCCACGGAGCGGAAGGAGAACACCATGCCCCGCGGTTCCTCCCCGAAGCGGGAACGGCAGTACGAACACATCAAGGAGTCCGCGCTGGACCGCGGCGAGTCCGAGAAGCGGGCGAAGGAGATCGCCGCCCGGACCGTCAACAAGGAACGCGCCCGCGCCGGCGAGTCGAAGACCGCCAGCCGGTCCTCGACGCACGACATGTCCTCGTCGAAGCGCGGCGGACAGCGGTCCCACAGCGGCGCCCGGGGTCCGACGAAGGAGCAGCTGTACAACGAGGCGAAGCAGCGCAACATCAAGGGCCGCTCGCAGATGGACAAGGCCGAGCTCAAGCGCGCCCTCGGCCACTGACCCGCCGGACGGACAACCCCCCGGCGGACAACCCCCCCAAAAGGGCGGCTGGGGCGGGCCGCCGCCCCTCTCGTACCGTCGTCCACGGCGGCGCCAGAACGGCTCGCCGGGGGGATGAACCGTTGGTCCGCGTCCGGACCTGTGCCAGCGTCCGGACGTCGGCCGCCCGTGGGGGAACGGGTGGCCGCGAGACGGGGAGAAGGACGTGCCGAACGGGCCGGCCCGCGGGAACCGGGCCGGTCCGGCCGGTGGGTCGCGGCCGCGTGGGGACGCGGGCGCGGCCCACCGGATGTGCAGTACGGCGACCCGGCCGGTGCCCCGGTCGGGCGCTGCCGGCGGCCCGCAGGGGGCCGGCCGCCGTGCCGCCGCGAGCGGTCTGCGCACGACACCGTCCCGTCGTCCCCCGCCGGCGCCGTGTCCCGCCACGGCGCCGCGACAGCGCCCGTCATCCCCCTGCTCTGCCGGTCCAGGAGAAGCAGATGACGACGCCGTATCCGCACCCCGCCACCGCCCCGTGCAGCTGCTGCCACCTGTACCGGGCCGAACCGGGCGGCGGGCAGCCCGGGCTGGACCGCATCGTGGCCGCCCTGACCGCCGCCCGGGCGGGGCGCGGCGGCACCCTGTTCGTCACCGGCGGCCCCGGCTCCGGCAAGACCCGGCTGGCCGCTGCCGCCGTCGCCGCCGCGGCCGCGGCCGACATGGCCACCGCCCAGGGCCGGTCCCGCACCGACGGCACCGCCATCCCCTGCCGCCCTCTCGTCGAGGCGCTGCTGTCGCTGGCCCGCGCCGGCCTGCTGCCCGCGCCGGACGACCCGTACGGCACCGACGCGGACACGCCCGCTGAGCCGCGGCTCGTGCGCACCCACGACCTGCTGGCCCGGCTGCTCGCCGGCCGGCCGGCCGCGGAGGGCGGCGGCACGGACCCGCGCGCGGTCGCCGATGCCGTCCTGGGGCTGCTGGGCGGTGCGGCCGCCCGGCAGGGCTGCCTGCTCGTCCTCGACGACCTGCACCGGGCCGACCCCTCGACCCTGGCCGGGGTCGAACACCTGCTGGACCGCATCGGATCGCTGCCCGCCGTCCTCCTCGTCACCGCCGGCACCGAACCCGGGCCCGCCACCGCCCTGCTGGCGCGGGCCCGGCGCCGCGGCGCCGCCGCCGTCCTCGACCTGACGCCGCCCGGCCGCCCGCCCGGCATACGCCGTCCCGCCCGGCCGAACCGGGCCGCCCGCCCGGGGCCCGGACTCCTCGCCCGGCAACTGGCGGGCACCGCAGCCCTGCTGGCCACGTACTTACGCCCGCCCGCGCGCCACGGCACGCCCCTACGCGCCCCCCGCTGCCCGGCCGCGTCCGCCCCGGCCCGCCCGGACCGGCCACTCCCGCCGGCCCTCCGCCCGGTCGCCGCAGCCGCCCGCAAGGCGCTGCTCCGCGCCCTGCGCGCACCCGCCCGCCGCACCGCCCGGGCAGCGCCCGCCGCGCCTACCGCAGGATCCCCTCGATGAAGTCCGAGCCGATCCGCGCCACCGTTCCCAGATCCAACTGGTGCTGTACGTAACGTCCCTGACGGTGCGTGTGCAGCAGCCCCGCCTTCCGCAGGACGCCCAGGTGCCGGGACACCTCCGGGGCCGTGATCCCGTACACCGAGGCCAGCTCGCTCGTCGTGTAGGGGGACCGGGCCAGCGACCGGCACAGCATCATCCGCATCGGGTGCGCCAGCGCCTCCATCCGGCGCTGCAGCAGCTCCACCGAGCCCGGCTCGCGGGCGAGTTCCGGCGACGCGAGGGGGTAGTGCACCACCGGGGTCCAGCCCGGCGCGTGCAGTACCAGCAGGTGCGGCCAGCCGAAGTGGGTGGGGACGAACACCAGCCCGGGTCCCACCGCAGGATCGGTGGCCGTGGTCCAGCCGTTCACCATCTTGTCGGCGGTGATCACGGTCTGCGCCTCGTCCACGCCGAGCGCCGCCGACACCTCCCTGAGCACCGCCGGCAGCCCCTTGTGCCGCAGCACCTGCGTCTTGTGCCGGGCGTCCGCCGTCTGCTGCGGCTCTATCCGCCGCCAGGTCTCCGCGAAGAACCCCTCGTCGCAGTCCTCGAACAGCCGCCGCAGCCAGGCCCGTACCCCGGCCGGGTCGTCGAGCAGCCGCTGCGAGAAGTCCCGCTCCCGCGGCCCGCGCGCCGCCGCCGTCTCCAGCGCCCGCGCCCGCGCGGCCGGGTCGGTCAGCGGCGACGGGTCGCCGCCCTCGTTGTAGTGCGCGAGCCGGCAGTGCTCCAGCGCCGACGCCACGAACTGCGCGTCGTCCATCCGGTCCAGAGCGTCGAGCTCCTCGGCGAGCGTCGCGGCGGGCACGCCGCAGCCGGGCGGCCGCGCGAACGGCATGAAGATGTCCGAGAACGTGCTGCGCCACAGGAACGCGGCCTCCAGCAGCCGGTCCGCCAGGCACGGGTCCAGGGCGGCCGAGGTACCGGCGGCCCAGGAGGCGAGCCCGGGATGGTGGGCCGGCTGGGAGAGCGCGTGCAGGGCCATGCACAGCTCGGCGAGCGGCGAGGGGGCGAACACGATCCGCTCCCGCGGCAGCCCGGCGATGTCGATGGTCACGCTCATGCGGACATTCTCGGCCACACCTTCCCGGCGCCGGCCCCCGGGGCTGCCCGGTACCCGCGCCGACCAGGACGATTGACGCCACGCGTCAATCGGCGGGCGCCCGGCGGGCGACCGGGCCAGGCTGGAGTCATGACCGCGATCGAGCAGTACCTCGTCGACACCGCCCGGGCCGCCCGGCACCGCGTCCCGCCGCCCCCGCCGCCGGGCCAGGGCGACCTCGCAGCGCTCCGGTCCCTCCGCACCCGCCGTCGGTTCCGGGCCGTGACCGACGGCCGGCCCGCCACCGGTCCGGGAGCCGGGCGGTACGGATGGCTGCGCCTGTGGCGGCAGGCCCGGCAGCAGCTCCACCGGCCCGCCCCGCCGCCACCCCTGACCGGCCGCCCCGCCGCCCCCACGAGCCCGGAGACACCATGGACCCCGTGGCCGCCCTGAGCCGGATCGCCTTCCTGCTGGAACGCGCCCAGGCCCCCGCGTACCGGGCCAAGGCCTTCCGTACCGCCGCCGAGCGGGTGGCCGCGATGGCACCCGGCGAGGCGGCGCAGCGGGCCGCGGCCGGAACCCTCGAATCGGTGCCCGGCATCGGGCCGAAGACCGCCGCCGTCGTCGAGCAGGCCCTCGCCGGGCGCACCCCCGACTACCTGGCCGGCCTGGAAGCCGAGGCGGACGTCCCCCTCGACAACGGCGGTCTGGGAGCGGAGCTGCGGGCCGCGCTGCGCGGCGACTGCCACCTGCACTCCGACTGGTCCGACGGCGGCGCCGCCGTCGAGGACATGGGGCGCGCCGCGGCGGCCCTGGGCCACGAATGGGCCGTGCTCACCGACCACTCGCCCCGGCTCACGGTGGCCCGCGGCCTGTCGCCGGACCGGCTGCGCGAACAACTGGACCTGGTGGCCGCCCTGAACACCGGCTGGGCGCCGTTCCGGCTGCTCACCGGCATCGAATGCGACATCCTCGACGACGGCTCGCTCGACCAGGAACCCGGCCTCCTCGCCCGCCTGGACCTGGTCGTCGTCTCCGTCCACTCCAAGCTGCGGATGGACCGGCGGGCCATGACCCGCCGGATGACGGCCGCGGTCCGCAACCCGCACGCCGACGTCCTCGGGCACTGCACCGGACGCCTGGTCACCGGCCGGACCCGGCCCGAGTCGGAGTTCGACGCCGCCGAGGTGTTCGCCGCCTGCGCCGAGGCCGGTACCGCCGTGGAGATCAACAGCCGTCCGGAACGCCTCGACCCGCCGCGCCGCCTGCTCCGCGAGGCGGTCGCCGCCGGCACCCTGTTCGCCGTCGACACCGACGCCCACGCCCCGGGCCAGCTGGCCTGGCAGATCAACGGCTGCGCCCGCGCCGAGGAGTGCGGGGTCCCCGCGGACCGCGTCGTCAACACCTGGCCGGCCGACCGCCTGGCGGCCTGGACCCGCGGGGAGTAACCCGCCGGGCCGCGGGCAGCGGCCCTACGGCCTACGGCCGGTAGCCGCCCTGCTTGCCGCCGTACTGGCTGTTGTGCACCGAGAACGAGTTGTACTCCTTGCGGGTGTGCGCCGCCTGAGCCGTGTGCTCGTGCTCGATCAGCGCCCCGTGCCCGTCGTCGTCGTGCCGCCGCCGGCCGCGCCGCAGCACGGTCACCACCAGAGCCACCACGGCCAGGCCGAGCAGACCGAACAGCACTCCGAGTTCTGCCATGATTCCCCCCGAATCACCCATGTGAATGCAGTGATCATGAGCGTAGCCGAGCGGTTGCGCGGACGCAGCCCCCGCGCGAAGGTCGAGGCGACCGAACCCGAGCAGGAGGCGTCCATGGCCATCGCGACCGTCAACCCGGCGACCGGCGAGACAGTGCGCACCTTCGACGCGCTCGGCCCCGAGGGCATCGAGCAGTGCCTCGCCGACGCGCACGCGGCCTTCCTGGCCCACCGCACCACGACCTTCGCCGAACGCGCCGCCCTCCTGGAACGCGCCGCCGACCTGCTGGAACAGGACAACGAGCAGATCGCCCGCACCATGACCACCGAGATGGGCAAACCGCTCGCGGCGGCCCGCGCCGAGGCCGCCAAATGCGTCAAGGCCATGCGCTGGTACGCGGCGAACGCCGAAGCCCTGCTCGCCGACGAGCACCCGGACCCGGCCGACGTGGCCGATTCCGGAGCCTCCGCGGTCCGCACCCGCTACCGCCCGCTCGGCGTGGTCCTCGCCGTGATGCCGTGGAACTTCCCGCTCTGGCAGGTCGTACGGTTCGCCGCACCCGCCCTGATGGCCGGCAACACGGGTCTCCTCAAGCACGCCTCCAACGTTCCGCAGACCGCCCTCTACCTGGGCGAGCTGTTCCACCGGGCCGGCTTCCCGGCGGGCTGCTTCCAGACCCTGCTGATCGGATCCGGCGCCGTCGAGGGCGTGCTGCGCGACCCGCGGGTCGCCGCCGCCACCCTCACCGGCAGCGAGCCCGCCGGCCGGGCCGTCGCCGCCGTGTGCGGCGACGAGGTGAAGAAGACCGTGCTGGAACTCGGCGGCAGCGACCCGTACCTCGTGCTGCCCTCCGCGGACGTGGCCCGCGCCGCGCAGACCGCCGTCACCGCCCGGGTCCAGAACAACGGCCAGTCCTGCATCGCCGCCAAACGCTTCATCGTCCACACCGACGTGTACGACGAGTTCGCGGAACGGTTCACTGCCGGGATGGCCGCCCTCACCGTCGGCGACCCGATGGCCGAGGGCACCGACGTCGGCCCGCTCGCCACCGAGCAGGGCCGCACCGACGTGGAGGAACTCGTCGACGACGCGGTCCGGCAGGGCGCCGAGGTGCTGTGCGGCGGACGCCGGCCCCCGGCGCTGCCGGACGGCTGGTTCTACGAAC
Organism: Streptomyces bambusae; assembly: GCF_020532645.1. Lineage (GTDB taxonomy): Bacteria > Actinomycetota > Actinomycetes > Streptomycetales > Streptomycetaceae > Streptomyces > Streptomyces bambusae. Next base: position 67,717 of record NZ_JAJAUZ010000005.1, on the reverse strand, counting down.
CGACCGTCCTCGCCGGGGTGACGTCCGCCATGCGGATCGACCTGGAGGAGACCTTCGGCCCCGTCGCCACCCTGTACCGGGTGGCGGACCTCGACGAGGCGGTCGCCCGCGCCAACCACACGCCGTTCGGCCTCAGCTCCAACGTGTGGACCCGCGACCCGCAGGACGTGGACCGCTGCGTACGCGACCTCCAGGCGGGCGGGGTCTTCGTCAACGGCATGACCGCCTCGCACCCCGCGTTCCCGTTCGGCGGCGTGAAGCGCTCCGGCTACGGCCGCGAGCTCTCCGGCCACGGCATCCGCGAGTTCTGCAACATCACCACCGTCTGGCAGGCCGCCGACCCGGAGTGACCGGCCCCCGGCGGCCCGGCGCGCGGCGCGGCGGCCGGGTCTCAGCCCGCCCGCAGTCGCTCCAGCACCTCCACCCCCAGCGCCAGGGCCTGCGCGGGATCGGCCGTGCACTGCTGGAAGTCGAGGATGCAGCCGTCCGCGCCGCCGTCCCGGGCGGCCGCCACGACCGCCGCGACCCCGTCGGCCGCGGCCTGCGGGCCAGGGGTGTGCCGCAGGTGCCGCACCAGCCCCCCGGGATCCCGCCCGGCCTCCTCCGCGGCCCGCCGCGCCACGTCCCACAGCGCGGCCATGGGCTCCGCCGGCAGCACCACCCCCGCCCAGCCGTCCGCCCGCACCCCCACCCGCCGCATTGCCGCCGGGCTCAGCCCGCCCAGCAGCACCGGCGGCCCGGCCGGACGGGCCGGCCGCAGGCCCACGTACGCCCGCGGAATCGTCCAGTGCGGCCCTTCGTGCCCGAACTCCTCCTCGGTCCACAGGCCGCGCAGGATGCCGAGGATCTCGTCCAGCCGGGCGCCCCGGCTCCCGAAGTCGGCGTTGACCGCCGTGTACTCGTCCCGCAGCCAGCCCAGCCCGAACCCCGCGACCAGCCGGCCCCCGCTCACCCGGTCCAGCGTGGCCAGCGAACGGGCCAGCAGCAGCGGCGGGTACCAGGGGGCGTTCAGCGTGCTCGTGCCCAGCCGCACCCGCCCGGTCGCCGCCGCCGCGACCGTCAGCACGGTCAGCGGGTCGAGGAACGTACGGAACCCCGGCGGGTAGGGCTCCTCCCTCGCGTGCCCCGGGTACAGGTCGCTCGGGTCCACCGGCGCCAGCGCCCGGTCCCCGACCCACAGCGACCCGAACCCGGCCTCCTCCGCGTCCCGCGCGAAGCCGGCGATCAGCTCCGGCCGGGCATGGCTTCCGTACTGGGGCAGTGCGATACCAAGATCCATCGGGCCAGTCTGGGCGCACCTCACCCGAACGGACGAAGGTTGCGGCGGCCCGGCGCGCCGTGGCGGCCTCCCGGCACCGGAAATACGATGGGGGCGGCGGGGGAGCCGGACAGCCATCGGAGCGGTACATGACCCCGCGTCGCCCACCCCGGTCGACGAGCGCCGACGACCTCCTGCACACCCTGGGCCGGCTCACGGCCCAGGCGCGGGAAGGGGCGGAACGCCAGCGGGCCCGGGTCGAGCTGGCCGAAGCCCTCCAGCGCGAGATGCTGCCGTCCACCCTGCCCGGCATACCGGGGCTGCGCACCGCCGCCCGCTACTCGCCCGCCCGCGACGGCCTGGACATCGGCGGCGACTGGTACGACGGCTTCCTGCTGTCCGGGGGGTCGCTGGCCTTCTCCATCGGCGACGTCCAGGGACACGACGTGGAGGCCGCCGCGTTCATGGGGCAGCTCCGCTTCGGACTCCGGGCCGTCGCGGCCGCCGCGGACGACCCCGGCGAAGTCCTCAGCCGGGCCAACGAACTCCTCCTGTCCAGCGACTGGAACCTCTTCGCCACCTGCACCTTCCTCCGCTACGACCCGGAGACCCGGGAACTCCAGAGCGCCCGCGCCGGCCACGTACCCGCCGTCTGGGCCACCGTCGACGGCCGCTGCGGCATCGTCGAGGACGAGGGGGGCCTGCCGCTGGGCATGCTGCCCGGCGGCGGCTACCCCGTCACCCGCCGCCGCCTCGACGCGGCCGGCGCCTGGGTCCTGCTCACCGACGGGGTCGTCGAAGGCCCGGAATTCCCCATCGACGTGGGCCTCGCCGAGGTCGCCAGAGTGGTCCGCGAAGGCGCCGGCGCCGACCCCGACGACCTGGCCGCCGAGGTCATGAAAGTGGCCGACTCCACCGGCCACGCCGACGACGCCGCCGTCCTCGTCCTCCGCCACGAAGCCCCTTCGTAGCGCGTGTCACACCCCCGTCCCGGGCGGCGCCGGGTGTCTCATACGGTGGTGCGCACCGAGCAGTGGCGAGGCCCCGCCACCACCCTGCTGTGGATCTGCGCCGTCGCGCTCGCGTACGCGGTCACCGGCCTGCTCGGCCTGATCCAGCGGGTGGAGGTCGAAGGGGCGTCCGTCACCCCGCTGTGGCTGCCCACCGGCATCGCGCTCGCCGCCCTGCTCCGGTTCGGGCTCCGCATCTGGCCGGGCATCGCGGTCGGCGCCGGATTCGTCGTCCACACCCTCTCCGCGTTCGAGCCGGTCGACCTCGGCATCGTCGCCGGCAACACCCTCGCCCCGCTCTGCGCCTACGCCCTGCTGCGCCGCACCGGCTTCCGCGCCGAGCTGGACCGGCTCCGGGACGGGCTGGCGCTCGTCTTCCTCGGAGGCCTGCTGCCCATGCTGATCAGCGCCACCATCGGCACCGGCGTGATCGTCCTCGACGGCGGTCTGCCCGCCGCGAGGTTCTGGCCCGTCTGGTGGGCCTGGTGGGCCGGGGACGCGATGGGGGTCCTCGTCGGCACCCCGCTGCTGCTGGCCCTGCCGATGCTCCGGATCGGCCGGGACCACCTGCGCACCGCCGAGTGGGCCGCCATGCTCGTCAGTACGACCGTGGTGGCCGAGGTCGCCACCCGCAGCGAGCAGTCCCTGCTGTTCCTCGTCTTCCCGCTGCTCATCTGGGCCGCCGTACGGTTCCAGCTGGCCGGGGCCGCACCCTGCACGCTCATCGTGTCGTTCCTGGCGATCTCGGCGGCCATCGACCACGACGGGCCGTTCGCCGACCACAGCCTGTTCCAGGTCATGGTCAACCTCCAGGCCCTCAACGGCTCCGCGGCCCTCACCGGCCTGCTGCTGGCCGCCCTGGTCACCGAGCAGAACAACATCCGGCGCAAGGTCGAGAAGGCCTGCGAGGAACTCGCCGAACTGGTCGCCACCCTGCCCCGCGGCAACCGCGACGCGTGACCGGCCGCCGGCCGGGCAGACGCGGACCGGGGGACCGGCACCGCGAAGGGAGTGCACCATGCCCGCGAACATCTGGGTGTACCGGCAGGCACCGGTGGGGCTGCTCGCCGGCGAGATCACCGGCTACAAGGTGGAGGCGCAGGACGGCAGCATCGGCAAGGTGGTGACGCACGTCGATGAACCGGAAGGCTCCTACCTCGTCGTCGACACGGGCCCGTGGATCTTCGGCAAGGAGGTCCTCCTCCCCGCCGGCACCATCGCCCGCATCGACACGGAGAACCACGAGGTCCACATCGACCGCACGAAGGACCAGATCAAGGCCGCCCCGGAATTCGACCGCACCATCCACCTGAACAACGACGACTACCACCGCGTCATCGGCGACTACCACACGGGCCTGGACCACCGGGCGTGAGGCGGGGCCGGGGCGGCGCTTCCCCGGCTCCGCCCCGGCCCCCGGTCCTCAAGCGCCGGGCGGGCTGGTTCCGGGCCGCTCAGCCGGCCCGTTTGGCCCCGAGCAGTTCCACCGCCTCGGCCACCCGTACGAAGAACTCCGCACAGGCCACCGCGCTGCACGGGATCTCAGGATTCCACGCCTCGACGACGGCCCGCCCGGCAAGGCTCCGCCATCCGGCCACCCCCGCAAGATCATGCGGCTGTGCAGCGCTGCCCCGGCAGTCGGCAAGCACCAGATCGGCGTCCAGGGCGACGGTATCCGCCCATCCGCCGGTCGCCCAGTTGATCCCGGTCCCCGCCTCCGGTCCGACCAGCCGCACGCCCAGCCCGGCCAGCCGCCGCAGATCCGGCCAGGTGGCCGGCCGCGCCAGGTGCACCCGGTCGCCCCCGGCCGCCGACAGCGCCAGCACCCGCAGCGGCCCGGCCCCGCCGGCCGCCACCCGTACGGCCTCCTCCGCCGCCGCCAGCTCCGTACCCGCCGCCGGCGCCGGCGCGCCCAGCGCCGCTGCCAGCCCCGCGAACCGTTCGAGGATCCCGTCCAGCGGCCGGTCACCGGCCACGGACAGCGCCACCACCGGTACGTCCAGCCGTTCGCCCACCCCGTCCGGCAGGGCGTACGCCCGTTCACCGTCGTAGGTGACGTCCACGATCAGATCGGGCGCCGCGTCCCGCAGCGCCCGCTCGTCCAGCGCCGGCCCGGCCCCCGCGTACGCGGTCCCGGCGGCCAGCCCGCCCGCCTTGGCCGGGTCCAGCCCGGCTCCGTCGTGCCCCGACCCGTACACCGCGACCGGCCGTACGCCCAGGTCCGCCAGCGCGGCCCCGGCCCGTACGTAGGCCGCCACCCGTAACGGGCGGCGGCCCGCCGCCGTCACGCCCCGGTCGTCGGTGAACCGCCATGTCCCAGCGACTGCCATGCAGACCCGCCCCCTCGCCCGGCTCCCCCGGACAGTGTCCGGATTACTGCCTTCCACCTTGAATCGGCGGTGAGCACGCGCGCAAGGGTGCGCCGCGGAACCACGACGGGAAGGTCAGGCCTGCGGCCCGCGGGCGGCGGTCTTCGCGGCACGCACCGCGTTCCGCTCCTTGATCCGCGCCGACTCCTTGCGGACCTCGGCCTGGGTGGCGCGCTCCTTCTGCAGCCACTCGGGCATGTCCTGCTTCAGCGCCTCGATCTCGTCGGTGGTGAGCGCCTCGGTCACCCCGCCGCGGGCCAGGCCGGCGATGGAGACGCCGAGCCTCGCCGCCACCACGGGCCGCGGGTGCGGGCCGGTGCGCCGGAGGTCGGTGAGCCACTGCGGCGGCTCGGCCTGGAGGGCGTTGAGCTCACTGCGGGAGACGGTGCCCTCCCGGAACTCGGCAGGGGTGGCTTCGAGGTACACACCCAGCTTCTTCGCCGCGGTCGCGGGCTTCATCGTCTGGGAGGTCTGGTGCGACTTCATACCGTCAAGGGTATCGAGCATGTGCACGACCTCTGACCACGCCCGGTAACCTGGGCGGGTGACAGGCCCTGCAGAAACCCCGTCGTCGTTCCGGCTCGCGTACGTCCCCGGCGTGACGCCCACCAAGTGGGTCCGGGTCTGGAACGAGCGCCTCCCCGACGTGCCCCTGACCCTCGTGCCGGTGGATCCGGCGGACGGCCCCGCACTGCTCCGCGACCGCGGCGCCGACGCGGGTCTGCTGCGGCTCCCCATGGACCGCGACGGTCTCAGCGCGATCCCGCTCTACACCGAGACCACCGTGGTCGTGGTCCCGAAGGACCACGTCGTGGCGGCGGTCGAGGAGGTCGCCGTGGAGGAACTCGCCGACGAGGTCTTCTTCCACCCGCTGGACGACACCCTGGACTGGGAGCAGCCGCCCGGCCGCCCCGCGTTCGAGCGGCCCGCGACCACCGCGGACGCGATCGAGCTGGTCGCGGCCAACGTGGGCCTGCTGGTCGTGCCGCAGTCGCTGGCCCGCCTGCACCACCGCAAGGACCTCACGTACCGGCCGGTGACCGGCACGCCCGAGTCGCGGGTGGCGCTGTCCTGGCTGGAGGACGAGACCACCGACCTGGTGGAGGAGTTCATCGGCATCGTCCGCGGCCGGACCGTCAACAGCTCCCGCGGCCGGCGGGCCCAGCCCGCCGACCAGGAGAAGAAGGCGAAGGACGCCCGCAAGCCCGCCGCGAAGGCCGGGGCCCGTACTCCGGCCCGCTCGGGCGGCAAGCCGGCCGGCGGCAGGACCTCCGGCGGCAAGGGCCGCGGCGGCTCGGGCGCCGGCGGCGCCAAGGGCACCCGCCAGGGCAAGCCGCGCCGCTCCCGCTAGGAGGGTCGTCACCGCGCGCGTCGTCGTGCCGGGCGGCGTATCGTCGCCGGTGAGAGCGGTCGGAACGACCTGCCCCGGAGCAGAAGCCGGAGTCGCGGATGGCACCAGTCGATGCCGGCGGCCGCACCGGACCGGAGCCCGGTGCCGGCAGGGGCTTCAGCGCCGTCCTGCGCCGGGGGCCGGCCGCGGCGGTCGTCGTCCTCGCCGGCGAACTGGACCAGGACACCGCGCAGCCGCTCCGTACGGCCCTCGCGGACGCCCTCTCCGACGGCACCCCGCGGATCGTCGTCGACTGCGCGCGGCTGGCGTTCTGCGACTCCACCGGCCTGAACATCCTGCTGAAGGCCCGGGCGGCCGCGCTGGAGGCCGGCGGCCGGGTGGAACTCGCCGCGCTGCGGCCCCCGGTGGACCGCATCTTCGCCGTCACGGGCGCCCGGGACCTCTTCACGGTCCACCCGGAGCTGCCGCCCGGCCTGGCGGGGGAGGAGCCGTGAGCCCCCGGCCCGAGCGGCGGTGCCCGCGGTGACCGATGCCCTGCGGTCCGCCGGCCAGACCCGGCGGCTCGGCCTGTACGGCCGCTCCGGGCAGACCGGCCGGTGCCGGGACTTCTGCCGGGCGGCGCTCGCCGACTGGGGCTGGCCCGGCTGCGGGGAGCCCGGCGGGCCCGCCGACGAGGACTGCGCGGCCGCCGTCGAGGACGTGCTGCTGCTGGTCTCCGAGGCCGTGACCAACGCCAGCCTGCACGGCGGCGGTCCCACCGAACTCGCGATCACCCTGGCCCCGGCCGACCCCCGGCGGCCGGGAGCCTCGGGCGACCTGCGCATCGAGGTGAGCGACGCCAGCCCGGACCTCCCGGTGGAGCGTCCGCCGGGCCCCCCGGGCCGGCCCGGCGGACACGGTCTGATGGTGCTGAACCGGCTGGCCCGCGCCTGGGGCGTCACCCCCAGGGGGACCGGCAAGTCCGTCTGGATGGAGGTCGCCGCTCCAGTGCCGGACCCGTCTCCGGCCACCGGCGGCTGACGGCCGCGGCCGTCGGTTCAGCCCGTCCGGACGTGCGCCCCGGGCCCGGTCAGACCCGTGCGCAGCTGTCCCAGGATGCGGGCCAGCAGCCGCGACACGTGCATCTGGGAGATGCCCAGCCGGGCGCCGATCTCCGCCTGCGTCAGCTCGGCGCCGAACCGCAGCGACAGGATCGTCCGGTCGCGCTCGCTCAGCTCCGTCAGCAGCGGTTTGAGGGATTCGAGGTCCTCGACCCGTTCGAAGCCGGTGTCCTCGGACCCCAGCCACCGGTCCGGCAGCCCGCCGCCCTCCGCCTCCTCGCCCGGCGGCAGATCCAGGGAGTGCCCGGCGAAGCCGTTCGCCGCGAGCCGCCCCTCGTCGACCTCGTCGGGCGTCACGTGCAGCCGCTCGGCCAGCTCCGGCACGGTCGCCGGCCGGCCCAGCTCCTGCTCCAGGGCGTCGCCCGCCTTCGCCAGGTCGATGCGCAGCTCCTGGAGCCGCCGGGGCACCCGTACCGCCCAGGTCGCGTCGCGGAAGTGCCGCTTGATCTCGCCCAGGACGGTGGGCAGCGCGAAGGACGTGAACTCGCACCCGCGGTCCGGGTCGAACCGGTTGATCGCCTTGATCAGACCGACCGTGCCGACCTGGATGAGGTCTTCCAGCGGCTCGCTGGTCCGCCGGAACCGGGCCGCCGCGTACTTCACCAGGCTCAGGTTCATCTCGACGAGCGTGTTCCGTACGTACGAGTACTCCGCGGTGCCCTCGTCCAGCATCCGCAGCCGCCGGAACAGCGCCGGGGACAGCGCGCGCGCGTCGGCCGTGCTCAGGGCGAGCGGGTCGGCGATCTCGGGGAGGCCGGCCAGGGCCGGTGGCGCGGCGGGGCGGCCGCCGCCTGCGCGGACCGTGCCGGTACGGACGGATTCCTGGGTGCTGCTCGGGTGTCTGGTCATCGGACCCTCTTAGGAGATCCCCCAAATGGAATACCCGCTTCCGAGAGGGTCCAAGCAGTGCGGACCGGAGCCGGCCGGGCACGCCGGGTGAACGGGACGCGGGGCCGGGATGTCCGGGGACCGGCCCCGTGCCAGAGTGGAGGCGGAGGACCGGCATGGACGGACCGGGGCGCAAGCCCGACCTGAACGACGAGGCACTGCGCAGGCTGCTGGACGGGCTCACGGCCGTGCGCGACGGAGACTTCACGATCCGGCTCCCGGAGGGCCAGGGCGGCCTGCTCGGCGAGATCGGCACCGTCTACAACGGCATGGTCGAACAGCTCTCCCTCGTCACCTCCGAGGTCACCCGGGTGGCCCGGGAGGTCGGCGGCCAGGGACTGCTCGGCGGCCACGCCCGGGTCCACCGGGTCAGCGGCATCTGGCAGGAGCTCGCCACCGGCGTCAACACCATGGCCGACAACCTGACCTCGCAGGTCCGCTCCATCGCCCAGGTCGCCACCGCCGTCGCCAACGGCGACCTCACCCGCAAGATCCGGGTCGAGGCCAGCGGCGAGATCCTGGAACTGAAGGAGACCATCAACACGATGGTCGACCGGCTGTCCTCGTTCGCCGAGGAGGTCACCCGGGTCGCCCGCGAGGTCGGCACCGAGGGCAAACTCGGCGGCCAGGCCACCGTCCAGGGCGTCTCCGGCACCTGGAAGGACCTCACCGACAACGTCAACTCGATGGCCGACAACCTCACCAACCAGGTCCGCAACATCGCCCAGGTCACCACGGCCGTGGCCGGCGGTGACCTCACCCGCAGGATCGACGTCTCCGCCCGCGGCGAGATCCTCGAACTCAAGACCACCATCAACACCATGGTCGACCAGCTCTCCTCGTTCGCCGCCGAGGTCACCCGGGTCGCCCGCGAGGTCGGCACGGAGGGCAAACTCGGCGGCCAGGCCGAGGTGGAAGGCGTCTCCGGCACCTGGAAGCGGCTCACCGAGAACGTCAACGGGCTCGCCGGCAACCTCACCCGGCAGGTCCGCGCCATCGCCGCCGTGACCAGCGCCGTCGCCGAGGGCGACCTGACCCGCTCCATCACCGTCGAGGCCCCCGGCGAGGTCGGCGAACTCAAGGACAACATCAACGCGATGGTCGAGTCGCTGCGCCTGACCACCCGCGCCAACGAGGAGCAGAACTGGCTCAAGACCAACCTCGCCCGGATCTCCGGCCTCCTCCAGGGCACCCGCGACCTCACCGCCCTCGCCCAGCTGATCACCAACGAGGTGTCCCCGCTCGCCGGCGCCCAGTACGGGGCCTTCTTCCTCGCCGAGACCGACGACCGGGGCCCGTACCTGGTCCTGCGGGCCGCGTACGGGTCACCCGACGACCCCACCGAACCGCCCCGCAGCTTCCGCTTCGGCCAGTCCCTGGTGGGGCAGTGCGCCGGCACCCGCCGCGTCCTGTCCGTGGACCGGCTGCCGCCCGGCTACGCGACCATCGCCTCCGGAGCCGGCCGCGCCGAACCCGCCGCCCTCGTCGTGCTGCCGATCGTGGTCGAGGACCAGGTCCTCGGCGTCCTCGAACTCGCCTCCCTCACCCCGTTCACCACCATCCACCGCGACTTCCTCGACCAGGTCGTCGAGACCATCGGGCTCAGCGTCAGCGCGCTGATCGCCAGCGCCCGCACCGACGAACTCCTCGAACGCTCCCAGGACCTGACCGCCGAACTCAGCGCCCGCTCCGGCGAGCTCCAGGCCCGGCAGGGCGAACTCCAGCGGTCCAACGCCGAACTGGAGGAGAAGGCCGCCCAGCTCGCCGACCGCAACCGCGACATCGAGCGCAAGAACCTGGAGATCGAGCAGGCCCGCCGGGAACTCGAGGTCCGCGCCCAGCAGTTGTCCCGCACCTCGCTCTACAAGTCCGAGTTCCTGGCCAACATGAGCCACGAACTTCGCACCCCGCTCAACAGCCTGCTGATCCTCGCCCAGCTGCTCGCCCAGAACCCCGACGGAAACCTCACCGAGAAGCAGGTGGACTACGCCGAGGTCATCCACTCCGCCGGTTCCGACCTGCTCCAGCTGATCAACGACATCCTCGACCTGTCCAAGGTGGAGGCCGGCAAGATGGACGTCGAGGTCGCCCCCTTCCCGCTGCGCCAGCTCGTCGAGTACTGCGACGCCACCTTCCAGCCCGTGGCGGCCGCCCGCGCCCTCGAATTCCGCATCCACACCGGCCCGGGGCTGCCCGAGGAACTGCACACCGACCAGGCGCGGCTCCGGCAGGTGCTGCGCAACCTCATCGCCAACGCCCTCAAGTTCACCGAACAGGGCCACGTGGAACTCCGGGTGGAGCGGGCCGGCCCCGAGGAGGTCCCCACCGGACTCGACGACACCGGCGGGGTGCTCGCCTTCCGGGTCTCCGACACCGGCATCGGGATCGCCGCGGACCGGCTGGACTCCGTGTTCGCCGCCTTCCAGCAGGGCGAGGGCTCCACCAGCCGCCACTACGGCGGCACCGGCCTGGGCCTGTCCATCAGCCGCGAGGTCGCCGGCCTGCTCGGCGGGGAGATCGGCACCGAATCGGTGCCCGGCGAGGGCAGCGTGTTCACCCTCTACCTCCCGGTGCGCCGCGCCGGCCCTGCCACCCCGGCCGCGCACCCGGCCGGGGCGGCCACCGGGTCCGGTACCCCTGCGGCCGACCCGGCCGACGGCCCCGCGGCCGGCCTGGCGGGCCGCACCGTGCTCGTCGTCGACGACGACCCGCGCAACGTGTTCGCCCTCACCGAGATCCTCCGCGCCGAAGGGGTGCGGGTCCTGCGCGCCGAGGACGGCCGGTCCGGTCTGGAGGTGCTCGCCGCGCACGGGGAGGTCGACCTGGTCCTCATGGACGTGATGATGGCCGGCATGGACGGCTACGCCACCACCGAGGCCATCCGCCGCATGCCCGCCCACGCACACGTGCCGATCGTGGTCGTCACCGCCCAGGCGATGCCCGGGGACCGGGACAAGGCCCTGGCCGCCGGCGCCGACGACCACGTCACCAAACCCGTGGACGCCGCCGACCTGGCAGCCCGCCTGCGCACCTGGCTCCGCTGACTCACCGCACCTCGACGAGCACCAGACTGGTGTCGTCGTCCGTGTCCCCGTGCACTTCCGCCAGCAGCCCGTCCGCCAGCGCCGCGAGGCCGTCGGCCGCCCCCCGCTCCACCGCCCGCGCCAGGCCCGCCAGCCCCGCGTCCAGGATCCCGTGCCGCCGTTCGACGAGCCCGTCGGTGTAGAGCACGAGCAGGTCACCGGGGTGCAGCGGGGTCTCCACCTCCGTGTACGCGGTCCCGGGCAGCGCGCCCAGCAGCAGGTCGTGCGGCGGGTCGAGCGGCGCCACCCGCCCGTCGCGGGCCAGCAGCATCGGCAGGTGCCCGGCGCTCGCCCACCGCAGCATCCGCCGGGCCGGGTCGTACAGCGCGCACACCGCCGTGGCCGTGGGCTGGCCGGCGGTGACCAGGGCCGCCTCGTTCAGCCAGCCCAGCAGGCGGGCCGCCGAGCGCCCCGTCACCGCCAGTCCGCGCAGCGCGTTGCGCAGCCCCACCATGGCGGTGGCCGCCTCCACGCCGTGCCCGGCGATGTCGCCGACCGCCAGCAGCACCCGGCCGTCCGGGAGCGGCAGCACGTCGTACCAGTCGCCGCCCACCCGGTACCCCTGCGCGGCGGGCCGGTAGCGGGCCGCGACCTCCAGCCCCGCGGTCTGCGCCGACTCCGGCTCCTCGGGCATGATCGCCCGCTGCAGTCCCAGCACGAGCTGGTGGCGCACCAGTGCCTGCGCCTCCAGCGCCGTGAGCTGGTCGTACGTGGCCCCGAGCGCCACCTCGGTGCGGTACTGGGCGGACATGTCCTGGTAGATGCCCGTCACCGACACCGTCTCGGTGCCCTGGACCAGCGGCTCCGCGGCGATCCGGACGCGCCTCAGCCCGCCGTCCTCCCGGACCACCCGCAGCACGGTCTGCGCGCCCTCCCGGCGTACGGTCAGCGCCTCCAGCAGGGCGGCCAGGCCGGGCGCGTCCTCGGGGTGCACCCGGGGCGCCAGCTCCTGCAGCGGCACCGGCACGGCCGTCAGCGGCATTCCGAAGACCGTGTACGCCCGCTCGCTCCAGCGCGAGACCCCGGAGACCAGGTCGTCCTCGAACAGTGCGAGGTGGTCCAGTCGGTCCAGCACCTGCGGGAGCAGCAGCCCGGGTTCGGCGGCGGTGTGCCACAGCAGCACGGCCCGGCCCGGGCCGACGGGCAGTGCCCGGACGTTCAGCAGCGCGTTCCCGTGGCGGTCCGCGATCCGGTCGGCGCGGACCGGTGCGGCCGCCTGCCGGGCCTGGGCCAGCAGCCGGGACAGGGGCACCGCGTGGGCGGGCAGCACCTCGGCCAGGGTCCGGCCGGCCGGCTCGGGCACGTCGGCCACATGCCGGGCCGCCACCGGATTGGCGTGGCTGATCCGCCACGACGTGCCGCTCTCGTCGAAGGTGAGCACCAGTGCGGCGTGGATCAGGTTGTCCAGGAGCGAGCCGAGGACGCCGGGGACCGTGGCGATGGGGGTCGCGGGCAGGCCCCGGGGGGCGGGGTCCTCGTCGAGGATGCGGGCGGCGGTCTCGCCGATGCCCTCGACGGCGTGCCGGACCAGGCGGTCGAAGGCGACCGGGCCGTGCGGCCAGACCACCAGCAGGACCCCGGTGATCATGCCGTGCCGGCGCAGCGGCAGCACGGCCCTGGCGGCGCTGCCGGCCGGCCCCGGGAGCGGCTGCCGGTGCTCCGGGCCGGCCGGCAGCCAGAGGGGGGTGCCGGTGGCGGCGGCCGTGTGCAGCGGGCCCGGCACGTGGCCCGGCAGCCACTGCCAGTGCGTCGCCTGCATGGCGTCGCCGCCGTCGTACGCGGCCAGGCTCAGACAGTCGGTGGCGGTCCGCCGCCACAGCCACACCTCGGTCGCGCCGAGCCGGCGCAGCCCGCCGTCGAGCAGAGCGGCGGCGGCCTGCTGCGCGCCGGTGGCGGTCGCCACGGCCGCCTCGGTCCGCCGCGCGAGCCGCGCCGCCCGCGCACCGTCCGGGGAAGGCGCACCGGGTGCGGCGTCGGGGGAGCCGGCGGCGGCGTTGACGATGTCGGCGGCGATGTCCGCCGGACCGGCCTGCGTGCGCGAGGCCAACCCGGCCAGGTGGTCCTCGGCCTCGCCGGGCCGCAGCCCCAGCTGCCCGACCAGCACCCCCACGGCAAGGTCCTGGAGGTGCCGCTCCGCCCGGTCCGCCCGCAGCTCCGCCACTTCCCGCGTCAGGGCACGGACGGCGGCGACCAGCTCGGGGTCCGGTTCGGCGGCTGCGGACGGGCCGGGGTCCGGGACGGGCCGCCCGGCCCCGGAGCCGGGCGGGGGAGCGGCGGCATCCCGGCCCGGTGCGCGTGCGGGCTCGGTCATGTCGGCTCCGGATGGCATCGGACCGTGCGCGGCACGGCACAGCGTGACGTATCAGCGTTTTTCGCATTCTATCCGGGCATGGTGGGCGGGGTCGGGGGTAGCCGCCCGCCGAGCGGACTCGTGCCGGGCGCAGGACACCGGACGCCCGTGCACGGGCCGGAGATGAGGGGCCGTGGCCGCATCCGAGCGGGCACCGAAAAGGCCCGGGCGGGCACCGCAGGGGGTGCAGCCGGGAGTCCCGCGCGGGGCCGCCGAAGCCCGCCGCAGGGTGCGCACCGTCCTCGGCGAGGCGGCCGCGGCCGGCGGCCCGGACGTCGGGGCCGCCGCCCTGACGGACGCCCTGCTGGTCGCCTCCGAGCTGGTCTCGAACGCCTACCGGCACGGGGGCGGGCTCACCGGCTTCGCCGTCGAGCTCGACCGCGCCGCGGTCCGCATCACCGTGAGCGATGCCAGCACCGAACTCCCGCACGTCGCCGAACCCCGTACGGCCGGAGCGCACGGCGGCTTCGGCTGGCCCCTGGTGCACCTGCTGTCCGCCGAGGTGACGGTCACCCTCCTGCCGGGCGACGGCAAACGCATCCGCGCCACCGTCCCCCTCCGCACGTGCCCCCCGGGCCGCCCCGCACCGACACGCCCGGGCGGCGGGCCCTAGGTGTGCGCGGCGGACTGCCGGGCAGACGCCAGGGCGGAGGTGGGGTTCATGATTCCGCTGATCATCGTTCTGCTGGTCGTGCTCGTCCTGTTCGGTGCCGGATTCGCCGTCGACGTGCTGTGGTGGATCGCCCTGGCGCTGCTCGTGGTCTGGCTGCTCGGATTCGCAGCCCGTTCGGGCGACGGGCGGTGGTACCGCTGGTGACCCCCGGGCCTCAGGAGCGCCGGGCCGTTTCGAGCGGGCGGGCAGCCGCAGGCGTCGGAGCGTCGCCGACGCCACGGAGGCCCGCCTCGACCTCGTCCAGGGCCTCGCGGGCCGCGGCGATCCGGCGGCGGACCTCCAGCAGAGGGTCGCCGCCCTCGGTCAGGCGGCGCTGGGCCTCGGCCTCCTTCTCCGTCTCCCGGGCCTCGTCCAGCGAGGTCAGGACCACCCCGATGAGTACGTTGACCAGCACGAACGAGGCCAGCAGCACGTACGAGGCGTAGTACAGAAGGGTGAAGCGGGAGATCGCCAGACCTGCGTGGACGGCGTCGCCGAAGCCGTCGAGCGTGGTCAGCAGGAACAGGGTCAGCGCGGCCCGGCCGACCGACCCGTAGTGCTGGGGGTCGGACTCCGCGAAGCAGAGCCAGCCGACCATCGCGTACACGTAGACCACCAGCGCGCCGACGAACAGGAAGCTGACCGTCCCCGGCAGGCTCCGGCCGACCGCCAGCAGCAGCACCCGCAGCTGCGGCAGGAACCGGGCGCTGCGCAGCACCCGGGCCAGCCGCAGGATCCGCAGCAAGGTCGTGTTCTCCTGCACCGACGGCAGGAACGCGGCGGTCACCACCAGCAGGTCGAACACGTTCCAGGGGTCCCGGAAGAAAGCTTTCGGCCGGTCGGCGTGCGCACCGAGGCGGAGCGCGATCTCCCCCGTGAACAGCACCAGGCAGCAGACCTCCGCGGCGTGCAGCGCCTCCCGGTACTGCGCCGCCAGCCCCTGGTAGGTCTCGGCTCCCTGGAGGGCCGCGTTGAAAAGGATCAGTGCGAAGACGAGGATCGCGAAGGCGGGATCCTCGGTGACGGCCCGGCAGCGCACCGCCAGCTGTCGGCGGGCGCGGCGGGTCGTGGACGGATCCATCATCGAAGCTCCTTGGTGGGGGCCGGTCGATGGTGATCATGGCAGGGCGGCCGGCGGGGTCCGGGCCGTGCTCACCCGCCCGAGGGACACGGGCCGCGCACGCCATCCCATCGGGGGACCGGGCTCGTACAACAGTCAGCGCGTAACCACCACGGGGACCGCCGGCGGGGCAGGCGTCCGTCCGGCGGGGGCCGCAGTCCGCACCTGCCGGACGGCGGTGGGACGCAGCGCTTGGGGGCGGGTCCTCGGATAGGGTGATTCGGTAGGAAATGCCCGGTACGGCGTGAGGTCGTTGCCTTGGACACACACCGGTCGCAGCCCGCACCGGCAATGGGGTACGCCGGAGTGCTCCGCGAACTGCTGCCCATCGCCCTGTGGCGGGAGGACGCCGAGGGCCGGGTCGTCGAATGGTCGCTCGCCGCCCAGGACCTGCTCGGCTACCGCCCGGAGGAACTGCTCGGCCGCCCCGCCTCCGCCTCCCTCGTCCCCGACAGCAACCGCGACCTCGCCGACCAGCTCACCCGCCGCGTCCAGGCCGGCGAGACCGTCGTCGGCACGCTGCCCGTCCGGCACCGCGACGGCCACCAGGTCACCATGGAGATGTGGATCGTGCCGGCCACCGACCCGCAGGGCCGCGCCGGCGCACTGCTGATCGCCGTGGAGACCTCCGAGGTCCTGCACATGCGCGACTCCCTGGCGGCCCTCCAGAGCCTGTTCACCCAGTCGCCCATCGGCCTGGCCACCCTCGGCCCCGACCTCCGCTTCCTGCGCGTCAACCCCGCCCTCGCCCGCATGAACGGCGTACCGGCCGCCGACCACCTCGGCCGCCGCCTCACCGAGGTGGTGCCCGGGATCAACGCCGCCGCCCTCGAAGCCACCATGCAGCACGCCCTCGACCGCGGCACCGCCGTCGTCGACGCCCGCCGCACCGGCCGCACCCCCGACGACCCCGACCACGACCGCACCTGGTCCTGCTCGTACGCCCCGCTGCTCGACGGCTCCGGCCGCCGCCTGGGCCTGATCGCCTCCATCATCGACATCACCGAGGGCCAGCGCGCCCAGGTCGAAGCGGAACGGGCCCGCGCCCGCTTCGCGCTCCTCGCCGAGGCCGGCACCCGCATCGGCACCACGCTCGACCTGCGGCAGACGGCCGACGAGCTGGTGCAGGTGCTCGTACCGCACCTCGCCGACTCCGCCGACGTCCAGATGCTCGAATCCGTCCTCGACCCCGACGAATCCGCCGCCTCCACCCAGGGCGTGCTGCGCCGGCTGGCCGCCTCCTTCCCCGACCCGGCCGCCCCCACCGCGAGGCTCGCCGTCGGCCAGACCCTGCGGATACCACCGGGCTCGGTGTACGAGCAGATCATCGCCGACGGGCGGCCCGTCAACCTGTACCAGTCCGACGTCCCCGCCCTGATCAAGGACCCGCGGGCCGACGCCCTGCGCACGTACCTGATGCAGGAGATCGGCTCGGCCCGGCTGATCCCGCTGGCCGCCCGCGGCAAGGTGCTCGGCGCGGTCGCCGTCACCCGCCTGCGGACCCGCGAGCCGTTCGACGAACAGGACTGCGTCCTCCTCGACGAGGTCGTCGCCCGCGCCGCGCTCAACATCGACAACGCGCGCATGTACACCGACCAGCGGGCCGCGGCCCTCACCCTCCGGCGGAGCCTCGCCAACCACGCGCTGCCGGAGGTGCCCGGGCTGGAGCTGACCGGACGCTACCTGCCGGCGAGCGATCACGACGTCGGCGGGGACTGGTACGACGTCATCGCACTGCCCGGCGGCCGGACCGGGCTGGTCATCGGCGACGTGATGGGGCACGGGATCCACGCCGCCGCCGTCATGGGGCAGCTGCGCACCGCCGTCCGTACGCTCGCCCGGCACGACATCCCGCCGGCCGACATGCTGCGCTCCCTCGACGCGGTCGTCGCCGACCTCGGCGAGGACGAGATGGCAACCTGCGTCTACGCCGTCCACGACCCGGCGGCCGGCGGGGCGGTCGTCGCCCGGGCCGGGCATCCGCCGCCGGCGGTGGTGGACGGGGCGGGGCGGGTCTCGTTCCTCGACGGGCCGTCGGGTACGCCGCTGGGGACGGGCGGGCAGGACTTCCGGACCGAGCAGGTGCCGCTGCCCGCCGGCGATCTGCTGGTGCTCTACACGGACGGGCTGATCGAGGCGCGTGACCGGGACCTGGACCAGGGGATGCGCCGGCTGGCGCGCGCGCTGGTCCCCGCGGGGCGGCCGCTCGACCGCCTCTGCGACGCGGTCCTCGCCGACCTCCTCCCGTGCGAGCCCCAGGACGACGTGGCCGTCCTGATGGCCCGTACCGTCACGGCGGCTCCGCCCCCGGACCCCCGCTCCTCAAACGCCGGACCGGCTTGATCTGCCCCCGGGGCCTCACCAGGCCAGGTCCTCGAACGCGTCGAGGTCCGGCTCGGCAGCCGACTCGACGGCCGCGTCCGCCGTCAGGGGCAGCTCGGCCCAGATCACCTTCCCCCGCTCCGCGTACCGCGTACCCCACCGGTCCGCGAACTGCGCGACCAGGAACAGCCCCCGCCCGCCCTCGTCCGTCGTCGCCGCGTACCGCAGGTGCGGCGACGTGCTCCCGGCATCCGCGACCTCGCAGATCAGGGTGCGGTCCAGCAGCAGCCGGACCCGGATCGGCTCGGCCCCGTACCGGATCGCGTTGGTCACCAGCTCGCTCAGCACCAGCTCCGCGTTGAACGCGATGGCGTCCAGCCCCCACACGCCCAGCTGCGCCGTCCCCGCGTTCCGCACCCGCGACACCGCCGCCGGATCGGCCGGCACCTCGTACTCGGCGATCCGGTCGGCCGGCAGCCGCCGGGTCTCCGCCACCAGCAGCGCGATGTCGTCGCCCGGCGCCGGCACCAGCACCCCGGCCAGCACGTCCGCACACGTCTGCTCCGGCGTCCGGCCGCCCGGCCGGTCCAGCGCCCGCCGCAGCAGCCCCAGACCCGTGTCGAAGTCCCGGTCCCGGTCCTCCA
Organism: Streptomyces bambusae; assembly: GCF_020532645.1. GTDB lineage: Bacteria > Actinomycetota > Actinomycetes > Streptomycetales > Streptomycetaceae > Streptomyces > Streptomyces bambusae. The sequence continues at coordinate 49,570 of NZ_JAJAUZ010000005.1, read as the reverse complement.
GCAGCCCGTCCGTGAACATCACCAGCCGGCTGCCCGCCGGCAGCTCCAGCGACGTCGACTCGTACGGGATCCCGCCCACGCCCACCCCCAGCGGCAGTCCCGTGGACAGCTCAGGGAACTCCACCCGCCCGTCCGGATGCACCACCGCCGGCCCCGGATGCCCCGCACTCGCCACCGCACACCGCCCGGACGCCGGATCGTAGATCGCGTACAGGCAGGTGGCACCCGTGATGCCCGACCGGTCGCCGTCCGCGCCGCCTTCCGGACCGCCGTCCGCGTCGATCCGGCCGCCCAGCTCGTCCAGATGCCCCAGCAGCTCCTCCGGCGGCAGGTCCAGCGTCGAGAAGTTGTGCACCGCCGTCCGCAGCCGGCCCATCGTCGCCGCCGCGTGCAGCCCGTGCCCCACCACGTCGCCCACCACCAGCGCCACCCGGGCACCCGGCAGCGCGATCACGTCGAACCAGTCGCCGCCCACCCCCGGCTTCGCCGGCAGGTAGCGGTACGCCACCTCCACCGCGCTCTGGTCCGGCAGCACCCGCGGCAGCAGGCTCCGCTGCAACGTGACGGCCATCGCGTGCTCCCGCGTGAACCGCCGCGCATTGTCGATCGAGACCGCCGCCCGCGCCGCCAGCTCCTCCGCGAACGCCAGATCGTCCTCGCCGAACGGCTCCACCGTGTCCGCCCGCCAGAAGTTCGCCATCCCCAGCACCACCCCGCGGGCCTGCAGCGGCACCGCCACCAGCGAATGCAGCCCGTACCGCAGCGCCTCCGTCGTCCCCGCCGGATCCTGCGCCCGCCAGCCCTCCGCCGTCGTCAGATCCGCCTCCAGCACCCCGTGCCCGGCCGCCAGCGCCTCCGCCATCGGCGTCTGCGCCACCTCGAACCGGATCAGATCGCCCACCGGCTGCAGCGGATGCGCCGCCCGGATCCCGGTCAGCGCCGCCCGCCGCATCTCCGTGTACGAACCACCCCGCGGCTCCTCCCCGCGCAGCACCGGCTCCAGCAGCTCCACCGTCACGAAGTCCGCGAACCGCGGCACCGCCACCTCCGACAGCTCCTCCGCGGTACGCCCCACGTCCAGCGTGGTCCCGATCCGCCCGCCCGCGTCGTACAGCAGCTCCAGCCGGCCGCGCGCCACCTCCGCCCGCCCCGACACCGCCGCCAGGTCCGTGGTGTCCCGCAGCGTCATCACCGTGCCCGACTCCTGACCCCGGTACGGCTTCGTCGGCCGCACGTTCACGGCCAGCAGCCGGTCACCCGCCAGGTGCACCTCGTCCGTCGCCACCCGCCCCGACGCCAGCAGCTCCGCCGTCCGCGGGTCCAGCCCCAGCTCGGTGACGTGCCGCTGCTCGGCGTCCGCCGGCAGGTCCAGCAGTCGGCGCGCCTCGTCGTTGGCCAGCAGCAGCCGCCGGTCGGCGCCGATGATCAGGACGCCCTCGCGGACGGCGTGCAGCACCGCCTCGTGGTGCTCGTTCATCCGGGCCATCGCCGCCGCGTCCAGCCCGCGGGTCTGCCGCCGCAGCCGCCGGCTGATCAGCGCCGCCCCGCCGGTGCCCAGCAGCAGCGCGCCCGCCGCCGCACCGATCAGCAGCGGCAGCCGGCCCTCCACCGCATCGCCCACGTTGCCGACCTCGATGCCCGTGCCCACCAGCCCGACCACCGCACCACTCGCGTCCCGCACCGGCACCACCGCGCGCACCGCATCGCTCGGCTCGCCCCGGAACACCTCCGTGAACGACTCGCCCCGCGCGGCCCGCGCGATGTCGCCCGTGGCCCGCTCGCCGATCAGCTCCGGCTCCGAGTCCGTCCAACGCACCCCGTCCGGGGTCATCACCGCGATGAAGTCCAGGCCCGACGCCCGCCGGGCCGCCTCCGCCCGCGGCTGGAGCACGGCCGTCGGATCCGGTGCGCGCAGCGCCGCCGCCAGCCCCGGCGCCTGCGCGAACGCCTCGGCCGCCGCCAGCGACCGGTTGCGCGCGTCCTGCTCGCTGTCACTGCGGGCCTGCAGCACCAGCGCCAGCACGGCGGCCGCCACCAGCACCACCACGATGAGGGCGATCAGGGCGAACACCTGGCCGGCGACGCTGCGCGCCCGGGCCGTCACGGCAGCCCCCGGGCGACCAGCAGGGCGACGTCGTCGGGATCACCGGGATGCCGCAGGGCCGTCAGCAGCAGATCACACGTCTCCTCCAGCGGCCGCCGCGGATCGTCCAGCAGCCCCAGCAGCACCTCCAGCCGCTCGTCGATGGGATCGTCGCGCGTCTCGACCAGCCCGTCCGTGTACAGCACCAGCTGGTCGCCCGGCCCGAACACGATGTCCGTGGCCTCGAACGGCACCCCGCCCACCCCCAGCGGCGCCCCCGTCGGCAGGTCCACCAGCGACACCCGGCCGTCCGCCCGCACCAGCGCCGGCGGCAGGTGACCCGCGTTCGCCAGCCGGCAGCGCGACCGGGCCGGGTCGTACACCACGTACAGGCAGGTGGCGATGTAGTGCTCCAGCCCCTCCGTGATCCGGTCCAGGTGCCGCAGCACCTCCGCAGGCTCCAGGTCCAGGTCCGCGAACGCGCAGGTCGCGGTCCGCAGCCGGCCCATCGTGGCCGCCGCGTCGATGCCGCTGCCCATCACGTCGCCCACCACCAGGGCCGTCTTGTCGCCGGTCAGCCGGATCACGTCGTACCAGTCCCCGCCCACCTCCGTCGACGCCAGCGCCGGCTGGTAGCGGGAGGCCACCTCCAGCCCCGCAGGCTGAGACGGCCGGCCCGGCAGCAGACTGCGCTGCAGGGTCACCACGTCGTTGCGGACGCTCTGGTACCAGCGGGCGTTGTCGATGGCCACCCCGGCCCGCGCCGCCAGCTCCGACGCCAGCACCACGTCGTCCGCGTCGAACGGCAGCGGATTCCCGATCCGCTTCAGGTCCAGCGCCCCCAGCACCTCGCCGCGCGCGATCAGCGGCACCGCCAGGTACGAATGCACCCCCGACCGGGCCAGCAGCTCGGCGGCCCGCGCACTGCGCGCGATGTCCCGCAGATCGTCCGGCCCGACCTCCGGCACCAGCACCGGCCGGCCGGTGTGCACGCACCGGGTCACCAGCCGGTCCGCCCCGTACATCGCCATCCCGCCGACCGGGTCGGCCGCCTCCAGCGCCTCCTCCGGCGCCCGGGCCGCCACCGCCAGCGCCCGGAACAGCTCCGGGCCGGAGTCCGGCGCCCCCGGCCGGCGCCAGGACAGCACCGAGTCCAGCACGTCCACCGCGGCGATGTCGGCCAGCTCCGGCACGGCCACCTCCGCCAGCTCCCGGGCCGTCGTGTCCACCTCCAGCGTCGTCCCCACCCGCGCCGAAGCCTCCGCGATCAGCGCCAGCCGCCGCCGGCTGCGGTCCGCCTCCGTGGTGGCCCTGTGCCGCTCGGTGACGTCCACCACGGACGCCGCCACCCCCAGCACCCGCTGCCGCGGCCCCTCCAGCCGGAAGAACGACACCGACCAGGCACGCTCCACCTCCGGATCCGAATGGGTACGGCCGACCGTGTAGTGGTCGAGGACCGGCACCCCCGAATCCAGCACCTGCTGCAGCGCCGCCTCCAGCGACTCCGCCTCCAGCTCCGGCAGGATCTCGCCCGGCCGCCGCCCGATGTGCTCCTCCGCCGGCATCCCGTTGATCCGCTCCAGCGCCGGGTTCACCAGCACGTACCGCAGGTCGGTGTCCAGGACCGCCAGTCCGATCGGGGACTGCGACACCAGCCGCTCCGACAGCGCCAGGTCCGTCTCCACCCGCTGTACCGCCGCATGATCGGCGGCGATGCCCAGCGCGTACACGTCCCCGTACGAGTCGAGCAGCCGCATGTTGCGGAACTCCACCACCCGGGTGCTGCCGTCCCTGTGGCGGACCGGGAACGCCCCCGACCAGCTGTCGCCGCCGCCCAGCACCCCGGCGAACAGCTGCATCACCAGCCCCAGGTGCTCCGGATGGGTGAGCAGCGGGCCCGCGAACCGCCCCAGCGCCTCCGCGGCCGTGTACCCGAACAGGGCATCGGCCTGCGGACTCCAGAACACGATCCGGCCCTCGGCGTCCAGCACCACCGCCGCGATGCCGAGCACGTCCAGCAGGCCCCACGGGGGCAGGGGCGCGCCCGGGCCACCGTCCTCCGCCCGGAAGGATTCGGCTGTCACCCGTCACTCCCTCCGCCGCCGCACCGGGGCACGGGCCCGCACGCCGGATCCGGGGCCCGCCACCGGGTCCCCTCCCACTGCTCCTTCCATGCTGCCCCCGGACCACCCGGTGCCGCAGCCCGTGCGCACCGCATCGGTTTTCGGCCGCGGGCCGCCGGACCGCTCTGGTGCGGGGCCGGACCGGGCGCTTCACTGCCTGGCCATGACACGACAGAGGATCATGAGGGCGGTCGGCGGGCTGGTGCTCGCGGCGGGCCTGCTGGCCGCCGCGGGACCCGCCGCGGCCGCACCCGCAGCCGTCCCCCGCACCGGCGGCACCACCCCTCCCGCCGAGTTCGGCACCGACTGGCACGATCCGCTCACCGCCGCCCCGCCCGTCACCCGGCCCGCCACCCGCTCCTGCGAAGTCACCCTCGCCGCCGCACAGTTCCGCGACTTCACCCCGTACCGCGGCGGCTACACCCCGCCCACGGGCTGCGGAACCGCCTGGAGCAAGGTGGTGCTGCGCCTCGAAGGCAAGGTCAAGGGACGGCAGTACGACCGGCTCGGCCACCTCGCCGTCGGCGGCGTCGAAATCCTCCGCACCTCCACGCCCCAGCCCTCGCCCGACGGCATCACCTGGTCCGTCGAGAAGGACGTCACCCGCTACCGCGACACCCTCGGCCGCCCCCAGCCCGTCGAGATGCTGATCGGCAACGTCGTCAACGACACCTACACCGGAGTCATCGACGTCCGCGTCACCCTCACCTTCTACGCCACCGGCGGCCGCACCGGAGCCGCGGACACCCCCGACCGGGTGCTGCCCGTCACCGGCGAGGCCCTCACCACCCCGCGCAACGCCGAACGGATCCTCGCCGAGGTGTACGCCACCGGCTCCGGAGGCGGCTGCGAGGAGTACTGGTACCTGACCGTCCCCGACCCCGCCCCCTACTCCTGCAAGGCCGCCGGCGGCCCGAACCGCGAGGTGCAGATCTCCGTGGACGGCCGCCTCGCCGGCATCGCCACCCCCTTCCCGACCGTCTGGACCGGCGGCTGGTCCAACCCCTTCCTCTGGTACGTCACCCCCGCCCCGCGCGCCTTCGACGTCGAACCCGTCGTCTACGACCTGACCCCGTTCGCCGCCGTCCTCAACGACGGCCGCCCGCACCGCATCGAAGTGTCCGTCGCGGGCGTGCCCGCCGGCCAGGCGGGCTGGAGCACCCCCGCCAACCTCCTGCTCTGGCAGGACCACGGCCGGACCGTCGTCACCGGCGCCCTCACCCGCCACGAACAGAGCGATCCGGCCAACTCCTCCGTCCACACCCCCGGCACCGGCCACCGCGTCGACACCCGCGCCGGCCACCGGCTCACCACCGCCGGCCACCTCGACACCTCGCACGGCCGGGTCACCACCACCGTCACCCGCACCCTCGCCCACACCTCCGCCCACCGCTGGACCGACGGCGAGGACCGCGACGCCCTCACCGCCGCCTGGACCGACCGCGAAACCGTCACCACCGACCGCACCACCACCCACACCGACCGCACCTACACCATGGACGGCGAGACCGTCCTCGGCGCCGACGCCCGGCTGCGCACGGTCCTCACCCTCGGCGACCGCATCGACTCCGCCACCCACCGGGCCGGCCACCCCACCGCCCGGCACCGCCGCGACCACCGCTACAGCGGCGACGCCACGTACACCACCGGCGTCCCGCGCGACCAGCGGCACGCCGTCGGCACCACCACCGAGCGCTACCGCGCGTACGGCTCCGGCGGCTGCCACGACCGCACCGTGAGCACCGCCCAGGGCACCGTCACCCAGGACCGCCGCCGCTGCTGACCGCCGCCCCGGGCCCGGGGCACGCCCCCCGGGCCCGGGCCGTTCACACCGGCTTCGGCGCGTCGATGCCCGGGCGCGCGGTACGCCACGCCCCGCGCGTGAAGTCGGGGATCGGCTGCGGCGCACCCTGCGCCCGCATCGACGCATGGCTCAGCGGCACCGGTGCCGACCAGGTGGCCGCGTCGTACACGTCGAAGTCCGGCACCAGACCCAGCCGCATGCACTGCACCAGCCGGAACAGCATCATGTAGTCCATCCCACCGTGCCCGCCCGGCGGGTTGGCGTGCTCCTTCCACAGCCAGTGGTCGTACTCCTTCGCGTACGCCGCGAAGTCGCCCCACTTCTCGTCCTTGTGGTCAGGCTCCAGGTAGATCCGGGCCGGATAGTCCTCGAACACCCCCCGCGTGCCGCCCAGACTGTTGACCCGGCTGTACGGGTGCGGCGTCGACACGTCGTGCTCCAGCCGGATCAGCCGCCCCAGCGCCGTCTGTACCAGGCTGACCGTGCGGTCGCTGCCCACGTACGTCTCCCCGCGGCTCGGGTCGCCCGCCGGGGTGTTCGCCTCCCGGTACTCCGCCAGCCCCAGCGCCTGCGTGCCGAAACTGCTGATCGACACCGCCCGGTCGCCCCGGTTCACGTCCAGGTAGTTCGCCACCGGCCCGAACCCGTGCGTCGGGTACAGGTCACCGCGCAGCCGGGTGTGCCACTGCCGGCGCCACGGCCCCTCGTAGTACGTCGGCGAGAACATCAGCTCCCGCAGATCATGGTGGTAGGCGCCGGACGCGTGCAGCAGCTCGCCGAACCGGCCCGCGTGCGCCATCCGCAGCACCCGCAGCTCGTTGCGGCCGTAGCAGCAGTTCTCCAGCTGCATGCAGTGCCGGCGGGTCCGCTCCGACAGGTCCACCAGCTCCCACAGCTCGGCGACCTCCATCGCCAGCGGGCACTCCACCCCGACGTGCTTGCCGTGCAGCATCGCCGACCTGGCCACCTCGACATGGGACTCCCACGGCGTCGCCACGTACACCAGGTCGAGATCACCCCGCGCACACAGGTTCGCGTAGTCCTCCTCGCCCGCCGCGTACGCCCCCGGCGCCGGCTGACCCGCCTTCACCACCTTCGCGGCCACCCGCTCCACCTTCGCCCGGACCGGGTCGCACACCGCCACCACCCGCACCCCCGGCAGCAGCAGGAACAGGTCCGTCATCAGCGCCCCCCGGTTGCCCAGGCCCACGATCCCGACCCGGACCGTGCTGCGCCCCTCGAACGGCACCCCCGCCATCGTCGGATACCGGCGCGCCTCCGTCCCGTCGCCCCCGGCCGCCCCCTCGCCCCGGGCCGCCGCCCCCGGCCCGGCCGCCGCGGCCGGTGCCCCGCCCGCGGCCCCGAGCCCGAGACCCGCGGTGCCGGCCACCCCGGCCGTGGTCCGCAGGACGTCCCGCCGGCTCGGCCCGTGGTCCGTGCCTCCGTCGTTCATCGCACCTCCAGTAGCTCCACTGGTCCTGTGCTCTACAAGGGCGTCCGGCAGCCGCGCCGCGGCCTGCGGCACGCTCGGCACCGGCTGGGGACCACCCGGCTGGAGCAGCCGATCCTCGCCTCATACGATTGCCCGCCATGGACACCAGTGAGGCCGGCAGACGGCTGGTCGACGGACGTTTCGAACTGATCTCCCCGCTCGGCAGCGGCGGCATGGGCACCGTGTGGCGGGCCCGCGACATCGCGCTCGACCGCGAAGTCGCCCTCAAGGAGGTCCGTCCGCCCGACCCCGCGCTGGCCGAGGCCCGCCCCGACCTCGCCGTCCAGCTGCGCCAGCGGGCCGTCCGCGAGGCCCGCGCCCTCGCCCGGCTCTCCCACCCGCACGTGGTGACCATCCACCACATCGTCGAACCCGCCGACGGCTCCCACCCGTGGATCGTCATGGAGTTCGTCAAGGGCGGCTCCCTCTACGACCGCCTCGTCCAGGGCCCGATGCCGGTCGCCGAGGTCCGCCGGCTCGGCCTGGAAGTGCTCTCCGCGCTCCGCGCCGCGCACGCCGAGGGCGTCCAGCACCGTGACGTGAAGCCCGCCAACGTGCTGCTGCGCGCCAACGGCAGCGCCGTCCTCACCGACTTCGGCATCGCGGCCCTCCGCGAGTCCACCAGCCTCACCGCCACCGGCGACCTGATCGGCTCGCCCGAGTACATCGCCCCCGAGCGGGTCCGCGGCGAGGAGGGCAACCCCGCCTCGGACCTCTGGTCCCTCGGCATGATGCTGTACGTCGCCGCCGAGGGCACCCACCCGCTGCGCCGCGCCACCAGCCTCGCCACCGTGGTCGCCGTCCTCGACGAGCCGATCCCGTACCCGGTGCGCTCCGGGCCGCTCGCCCCCGTCCTGGCCGGGCTGCTGGTCCGCGACCCGGCCGCCCGGCCCGACGGCGAGCAGCTGGAACGCCTCCTGCAGGCGGCCGGCGGCGACGGCACCGCCCCGCCCGCCGCCCCGGTGCCCGGCCCCGCGACCGTCCCGCCGGCCGCCGCCACGCCCGCACCCGGCTACGGCTACCCCCACACGCCAGGCCCCGCCAACCCGTACGCGGCCTCCAACCCGTACGCCGCACACCCCGCCGGCGGCGCCCCGGCACCCGGCGCCTTCGTGCCCCCGGCCACCACCCCGGTGCCCTACCCGGAGCCGGTCCGCCCCCGCCGCGCCCGCACCAACGCGCTCACCGGCCTGCTGGTCGCCGCCGCCCTCGTCGGCGGCACCTTCGGCGTCGTCAAGCTGCTCCCCGGCGACGACGGCGGCAAGACCGGGGCGAACGGCGGCGACACCAGCACCTCCGCCGGCCCGAACGGCAGCGCCACGCACAAGGTCACCGACACGGAGAGCGGCGGCCCCGGGCCCGCCGCCGGCGACGCGAGCGGCGGGACCGACTCCGGCGACGAGGCCGAGGCCCCCGACGACCTGCTCACCACGGCCGGCGCCCGCGCCGTCGTCGAGGCCTTCCGAAAGAAGACCGGAACCACCGTCTTCGTCGACCTCAAGATCTACCCCGAGTACGCCTTCGCCTCGGTCCCCACGAAGGACGCCGGCGTCGCCGACGAGTGGGAGTACCGCAACGGCAAGGTCACCAACCGCGGCCCCGGCGGCATCGTCAAGGACCAGGGCAACCTGATCGACATGAGCAAGGTCAAGTGGGAGGCCCTGCCCGCCCTGCTCACCCGCTCGCAGAAGGAACTCGGGGTCACCAAGCCCACCTCCCGCTACCTGATCGTCGAGCCGTTCGTCTTCGACGGCACCAACGACCCGTCGGTGCGCCCGTACTACAGCGACGCCTACGGCCGCGGCGGATACGTGTACGCCGACATGGACTGCAAGGTGATCCGGGTCGTCGACTGATCCCGAGCTGACACGGCGTCGGCCCGGACGGCGCACACCGCCGTCCGGGCTGCTACGTTCGGAAGCCCTGGTCTGACGACGAATCAAGGCGGTTGACTGTGACGCATCACGTTCGCGGAGTCATCGCGCGCGCCAAGAACGCGCCGGTGGAGCTGACCACCATCCTGGTGCCGGACCCGGGCCCGGGGGAGGCGCTCGTCCGCGTCCAGGCCTGCGGCGTCTGCCACACCGACCTCCACTACCGCGAGGGCGGCATCAACGACGAGTTCCCGTTCCTCCTCGGCCACGAGGCGGCCGGCGTCGTCGAGTCCGTCGGCGCCGGCGTCACCGACGTCGCCCCCGGCGACTTCGTCATCCTCAACTGGCGTGCCGTCTGCGGCAGCTGCCGGGCCTGCCGGCGCGGCCGCCCCTGGTACTGCTTCGCCACCCACAACGCCACCCAGCGGATGACCCTGGAGGACGGCACCCCGCTCGCGCCCGCCCTCGGCATCGGGGCCTTCGCCGAGAAGACCCTCGTCGCCGCCGGCCAGTGCACCAAGGTGGACCCGGCGGCCGCCCCGGCCGCCGCCGGCCTCCTCGGCTGCGGGGTGATGGCCGGACTGGGCGCCGCCGTCAACACCGGCGGCGTCGGCCGCGGCGACTCGGTGGCGGTCATCGGCTGCGGGGGAGTGGGCAACGCCGCCGTCGCCGGCGCCCGGCTGGCCGGCGCGGGGAAGATCATCGCGGTGGACCTCGACGACCGCAAGCTGGAGCTCGCCCGCGGCCTCGGCGCCACCCACACCGTCAACGGCCGCTCCGAGGACGTCGTCAAGGCCGTCCAGGCCCTCACCGACGGCAACGGCGCCGACGTCGTCATCGACGCCGTCGGCCGCCCCGAGACCTACCGCCAGGCCTTCTACGCCCGCGACCTCGCCGGCACCGTCGTCCTGGTCGGCGTCCCCACCCCGGAGATGCAGCTGGAACTGCCGCTCCTCGACGTGTTCGGCCGCGGCGGCGCCCTGAAGTCCAGCTGGTACGGCGACTGCCTGCCCGAGCGGGACTTCCCCATGCTCATCGACCTGTACCTCCAGGGCCGCCTCGACCTCGACGCGTTCGTCTCCGAGACCATCCCGCTCGACGGGATCGAGGAGGCCTTCGCCCGCATGGAACGCGGCGAGGTCCTCCGCTCCGTCGTCGTCCTCTGACCCGCCCCGGCGCGGAGCCTCCCGCTCCGCGCCGGGACACGGCCCCCGCGGGGGCTCGGCCGGTGCTGCATACACTCGTGCCACCGCCGCACCGCCGACACCTCAGGGGAAACACCCGTGACGAGCAGCTACCGCCAGCCCGGAGTCGTCCTCACCGACCACCACTTCACCGTCCCCCTGGACCACCGGAACCCGGCCGGGGAGCAGATCGAGCTGTACGCCCGCGAGGTGGTGGCCGCCGGCAAGGACCCGTCGGGCCTGCCCTGGCTGGTGTACCTGGAGGGCGGCCCCGGCTGCGCCGCCCGCCGCTTCGTCGGCGGCCAGGCCTGGCTGGGCCGCGCCGTCCGCGACCACCGCGTCCTGCTGCTCGACCAGCGCGGCACCGGCCGCTCCACTCCGGCGAACCGGCAGACCCTCCCGCTCCGCGGCACCCCCGCCGAACAGGCCGGCTACCTCGCACACTTCCGCGCCGACGCGATCGTCCGCGACTGCGAGAGCATCCGGAAGACCCTCACCGGCGGCGCGCCGTGGACCGTGCTCGGCCAGAGCTTCGGCGGGTTCTGCACCACCCACTACCTCTCCACGGCCCCCGAGGGCCTGAGCGCCGCCCTGATCACCGGCGGCCTGCCCTCGCTGCACGCCACCGCCGACGAGGTCTACCGGGCCGCGTACCCGCGCATCGCCCGCAAGAACCAAGCCCACTACCGCCGGTACCCCATGGACGTCGAGCGGGCCCGCCGGATCGCCGCCCACCTCGCCGAACGGCCCGCCGTCCTCGGCAACGGCCACCGGCTCACCCCCGAGGCCTTCCAGTCCCTCGGCATGCTGCTCGGCTCCGGCGACGGCAGCCACCACCTGCACTACCTGCTGGAGAACGCCTTCGTCCGCACCCCGGCCGGCACCGAACTCTCCGACGCCTTCCTGGAAGCCGTCCAGGCGCAGCTGTCGTTCGCCGCCAACCCGCTCTACGCCGTCCTGCACGAGGCCATCTACGCCCAGGACCCGGCCCGCCCCACCGGCTGGGCCGCGGAACGGGTCCGTGCCGAGTTCCCCGGCTTCGACGCCGCCAAGGCCCTCGCCGGCGACGACCCGGTGCTCTTCGGCGGCGAGACCATCCACCCCTGGCACTTCGAGACCGACCCCGCGCTCGCCCCGCTCCGCGAGACCGCCCACCTCCTCGCCGAGCGCACCGGCTGGCAGCCGCTGTACGACCCGGCCCGGCTCGGCGCCAACGAGGTGCCGGTCGCCGCGGCCGTGTACCACGACGACATGTACGTGGACACCGCGCACTCCCTGGAGACCGCCCGGGCCGTCCGCGGCCTGCGCACCTGGGTCACCGACGAGTTCGAGCACGACGGCGTCCGCGCCGGCGGCCCCCGCGTCCTCGACCGCCTCCTCGCGCTCGTCCACGACGAACTCTGACGCGAGCCGGCGGCTGCCCCTACGGGCGGACGAACGCGCGGACGAACGCGCGGGTCAGGTGCGGTGTGCCCAGCACCTGCCCGCGCGCCGCGGCCCGCGCCAGCAGTGCCTCGCGGGTCTCCCGGGCCCGCTCCGGATCGTCCTCGTAGAGGTAGCGCACGGCCGGGTTGACCCACTGCACGGCGTGCACCAGCACGTCACCGGTCAGCAGCGTCTCCTGCCCGGCAGCGGTGACCAGCACCGACTGGTGCCCGGCCGTGTGGCCCGGGGTGGGCAGCAGCTCCACTCCCGGGCACAGCCGGTGCCGGCCGGCCACCTCCTGGAGCACCCCGGCCCGCCGCAGCGGCCGTACGACGTGCTCCTGCACGGCCGCCTCCGCGGCCAGCGCCGCCGTCTCCGCGCGCTGGACGACGTACCGCGCCCCAGGGAAGAACGGTGCGCCGTCCGGCCCGACCGCCCAGCCGGTGTGGTCGTTGTGCAGGTGCGTCAGCACCACCGCTTCCACGTCGGCGGCGGCGATCCCCGCCTCCCGGAGCGCCTGCGGGAGCCGCCCGGGGACCGGTGCCCAGTCCGCGGCCGGACTGCCCGGCCCGCCGACCCCCGCATCGACCAGGACCACCCGGCCGCCGGGCCGCCGCACGGCGAAGCACCGGAAGTCCAGCCGCCAGCCGTCCGCCGGCCCGAACGCCCCCGGATCGGCCGCGGCGGCCCGCTCCCAGTCGGCCTCCGAGGCGTTCGGGAACGCCTGCCGGGCCGGCTCGGGAAACGTCCCCGCGGCATCCACCAGGGCGACCACCTCAAGATCCACGGCCATCCCGGCTCCCCCCTTCCTCCGGCCGGGTCCGCCCCGGCCGGCCGCACGCCGCCGTCAAGTCTGCCCGCTGAGCGGACAGTTCGCCTGCCCATGGGCAGGCATGACCTAGGGTGCGATCATGACCGACCAGCTGGAACCCATGCCCACCGACTGGCAGCGCGCCCTCGCCGTCGTCGCCCACCCCGACGACCTCGAATACGGCTGCGCCGCCGCCATCGCCGACTGGACCGACGGCGGCCGCGAGATCGCCTACCTGCTCGCCACCCGCGGCGAGGCCGGCATCGACACCCTGGACCCCGACGCCTGCGCCCCGCTCCGCGAGGCCGAGCAGCGGGCGAGCGCGGCGGTGGTCGGCGTGCACGCGGTCGAGTTCCTCGACCACCGCGACGGCATCATCGAGTACGGCACCGCCCTGCGCCGCGACATCGCCGCCGCGATCCGCCGCCACCGGCCCGAACTCGTCGTCACCCTCAACCACCGCGACACCTGGGGCCCCGGCCCCGGACAGGGATGGAACACCCCCGACCACCGCGCCGTGGGCCGGGCCGTCCTCGACGCGGCCGCCGACGCCGGCAACCGCTGGATCTTCCCCGAACTCCGCGAGCAGGGCCTGGAGCCCTGGGACGGGGTCCGCTGGGTGGCCGTCGCCAACTCCCCGACCCCCACCCACGCCGCCGACGCCACCGCCGGCCTGGAGCGCTCCGTGCAGTCGCTGCTGGCGCACCGCGCCTACATCGAGGCGCTCACCGACGAGGACCCCGAGGCGTACTGCCGCACCTTCCTCACGGGCGTCGCCGACCGCACCGCGGCCCGGTTCGGCGGCCGGCCCGCCGTCCCCTTCGAACTCTTCCCCCGCTGACCCGGCCCCCCTATTCTGACGAATCGTCAGGAGGGGGTGGGTGCGGTGATCGACACCATCGGCACGGACATCGCGGAGGGCGAGGAGCGGATCCGCCTCGACGTCGGCGACGACGGCATCGCCGTCCTCACCCTCTGCCGCCCGGCCACCCTCAACGGCTGGAGCTGGGAGTCCACCCGGCAACTCGGCCTGCTCGCCGACCGGATCCGGTTCGACCCGGCGGTCCGCGTGGTCCTGCTGCGTGCCGAGGGCCGGGCGTTCTGCGCCGGCATCGACGTCACCGCGCCCGGCGGCGGCATCACCGGCGACTCCCCGGCCGCCCGCACCCGCAACTACTACGAGGGCGTCCGCTGGGCGCACGAGCGGTTCGCCGTCCTCGCCCGGCTCCCGCAGCCCGTCGTCGCCGCCGTCCAGGGCTACTGCCTGGGCTTCGGCTTCGAGCTCGCCCTGATGGCCGATGTCCGGGTGGCCGCCGAGGACGCCGTGTTCGCCCTCCCCGAAGCCCGGCTGGGCGTCGCCGTGGACGCCGGCGGCGACCTGCGGATCGCCCGGGAGGCGGGCGCGGGCTGGGCGAAGTTCCTCGCCCTCACCGGCCGCCGCATCGACGCGGCCACCGCCCACCGGCTGGGCCTCGTCCAGCTGCTGGTCCCGCCCGCCGCGCTCGACGGCGAGGCCCGCACGGTCGCCGCGGAGATCGCCGCCAACGCGCCGCTCGCCGTGCAGGGCATCAAACGCTCCGTCGACGCCTTCGCCGACGACCGGCTGGCGGCCGCGCTGGAACGCACCGCGATGACCGCCGCGCTCACCCTCACCTCGGAGGACTGCGCCGAAGGCTACCGGGCCCAGGCGGCCCGCCGGCCCCCGGAGTTCGGCGGCCGCTGACCGCCCTCACGGGCCCGCGAACGGCCCCCGCCCCAGCTGCTCGCGCACCGGGACGGCAGCCGGCGCCACCACCGCCCGCCGCTGCCAGTTCGCCCCGTCCACCACCAGCGTGTGCCCCGTGATGAACCGCGCGTACGGCGAGGCCAGGAAGGTGGCCGCCCAGCCGAGCTCCCGCGGAAGGCCCACCCGCAGCGCGGGCTGCCGGGCGCCGGCCGGATCCGGCCCGGCCGCCGCCAGGCCCGCCCGGATCCCCGCGGGCAGGTCGGCGTGCGGGAACAGGCCCGGGACCAGCCCGTTCACCTGGATCCCGTACGGGCCCCACTCGACGGCGAGGGTCTCCACCAGGTTCTTCACCCCCGCCTTGGCGGCCGCGCTCGGCGCGAACCCCGGCCCGCCCGTCCAGGCGTACGAGGCGCCCACGTTGAGGACCGAGCCGGGGGTGCCCGCGGCGAGGTGGCGGCGGCCGAACTCGCGGGTGGCGAACCAGGTGCCGGTCAGGGTGATGTCGACGACCGCCCGCCAGGCGTTCGGGGACAGGTCCTCGGCCGGGCAGGGGAAGTTGGCGGCCGCACTGTTCACCAGCACGTCCGGCAGCCCGCAGGCCGCCTCGGCGGCGTCGAACACCGCCGCCACCCGCTCCGGGTCCCGGACGTCGCACACGGCGGCCGCCACCCGCCCGCCGCCGATCGCCGCCAGCTCGGCCCGGGCCGCGTCCAGCCGGCCGGCCGTCCGCCCGGCGATCACCAGATCGGCGCCCAGCCGGGCGAACTCCGCCGCGATGGCCTTGCCCAGCCCGGAACCGCCGCCCGTCACCAGCACCACCCGCCCCTCGTACGTACCGGAGGGCAGGGCGCTGGTGCCGGGCGGCGGCGGTGCGGGCAGTCCGGGCGGGCCGGACGCGGCGCGGTGCTGGCTCTGCGGAGGCTCGGTCATGCGCCATCGATAGCGCGCACCGGCCCAGAAGGCCATGGTCGCGCCGGCCCGCATCAGCCCGGCAGGTACGCCTGCTTGCTCGCGCAGGTCCACACCACGGCCTTGCGGACACCCTTGGCGTTCACCGCGTAGCCGCCGACGCGGTCGCTGTCGGAGACCGCCTCGGCGCCCGAGGCGCCGGTCGCGGCCGGCCGCGGCAGGCCGAGCATCGGGCCGGAGCCCGGCCAGTACGGATGTTGCACAACGGTGTGCGTCGAACATGGTGCCCTGTGTCCGGGCAGAACGGGGCGGAACAT
This sequence comes from Streptomyces bambusae, assembly GCF_020532645.1. Classification (GTDB taxonomy): domain Bacteria; phylum Actinomycetota; class Actinomycetes; order Streptomycetales; family Streptomycetaceae; genus Streptomyces; species Streptomyces bambusae. The sequence goes on along the minus strand of NZ_JAJAUZ010000005.1, from coordinate 33,822 downwards.
CATCAACCGCTTTCCGGCCGGATCCGGCGCGGTATCGCCCCCGCGAGGGACACCCCCTGTTCCCCTGAGGCCAAGCGACCGCTTAGTATGCCGCCGAGTGCGGTCCCTCGACGGCGGCTGGAGGCCCCGGATGCAGGCTTGGCGAGTACACACCCACGGCGAACCCCGCGCGGCGATGCGCCTCGACACGGTACCGGCGCCCGACCCCGGACCCGGCGAGGTCCGGCTCAGGGTCCTCGCCGCCAACGTCAACTTCCCCGACGCCCTCCTCGTCCGAGGGACGTACCAGATCCGGCCCGAGCTCCCGTTCACCCCCGGCGTCGAGATCTGCGGCGAGACCGAGGACGGCCGCCGGGTCATCGCCAACCCCCGCCTGCCGCACGGCGGTTTCGCCGAATACGCCACCGCCGACGCGGCCGCCCTGCTGCCCGCCCCCGACTCCCTCGACGACGCCGAGGCCGCCGCCCTCCACATCGGCTACCAGACCGGCTGGTTCGGCCTGCACCGCCGGGCCCGGCTGCAGCCCGGCGAAACCCTCCTCGTGCACGCGGCGGCCGGCGGCGTCGGCAGCGCCGCCGTCCAGCTCGGCAAGGCCGCCGGCGCCACCGTCATCGGCGTCGCCGGCGGCAAGGACAAGACCCGGGTCGCCGAACAACTCGGCTGCGACCTCGTCATCGACCGCACCACCGAGGACATCGCCGCCCGCGTCAAGGAGTTCACCGGCGGCCGCGGCGCCGACGTGGTCTACGACCCGGTCGGCGGCGACGCCTACGCCGCCTCCGCCAAGTGCATCGCCTTCGAAGGCCGCATCCTCGTCGTCGGCTTCGCCGGCGGCACCGTCCCCACCCCGGCCCTCAACCACGCCCTGATCAAGAACTACGCCATCGTCGGCCTCCACTGGGGCCTCTACGCCACCCACGACCCGGCCGCCGTCCGCACCTGCCACGACGAACTCACCCGGCTCGCCGCCACCGGCGCCATCCGCCCCCTCGTCAGCGAACGCGTCCCGCTCGCCGCAGCCTCCGACGCCGTCCAGCGCCTCGCCGACGGCACCACCACCGGCCGCATCGCCGTCCTCCCGCAGCAGGCCGCCCGATGAGCGCCGCCCCCGACGCCGCCGCCCTGCGCCGCCGCACCGAGGAGTTCCTCGCCGCACACCCGCCCGCCCGCACCGGACGCACCGCGTTCCTGCGCGCCCGCTTCGACGCCGGCCTCGCCTGGGTGCACTTCCCCGAAGGCCTCGGCGGCCTCGGCGCCCCCCGCACCCTCCAGACCGAAGTCGACGGCGTCCTCGGCGCCGCCGGCGCCCCCGACAACGACCCCCGCCGCATCGGCATCGGCCTCGGCATGGCAGCCCCCACGATCCTCGCCTACGGCACCGAGGAGCAGAAGCAGCGCTTCCTGCGCCCCCTGTGGACCGGCGAGGAAGTCTGGTGCCAGCTGTTCAGCGAGCCCGGCGCCGGCTCCGACCTCGCCGCCCTCGCCACCCGAGCGGTCCGCGACGAGGACACCGGCGACTGGATCGTCGACGGCCAGAAGGTGTGGACCTCCAGTGCCCACCTCGCCCGCTGGGCCATCCTCGTCGCCCGCACCGACCCCGCCTTGCCCAAACACCAGGGCATCACCTACTTCCTCTGCGACATGACCGACCCCGGCGTCGAGGTCCGGTCGCTGCGCCAGATCACCGGCGAGGCCGAGTTCAACGAGGTCTTCCTGACCGGCGTCCGCATCCCCGACCGGCACCGCCTCGGCGCCGTCGGCCAGGGCTGGGAGGTCGCCCGCACCACCCTCATGAACGAACGCGTCTCCATCGGCGGCATGCGGCTCCCGCGCGAAGGCGGCATGATCGCCCCGCTCGCCGCCGTCTGGCGGGACCGCCCCGCCCTGCGCACCCACGCCCTGCACCAGCGGCTCCTGGAGCTGTGGGTCGAGGCCGAAGTCGCCCGCCTCACCGGCGAACGGCTCCGCCAGCAGCTCGCCGCAGGCCGCCCCGGCCCCGAAGGCTCCGGCATGAAGCTCACCTTCGCCCGCCTCAACCAGGAGATCAGCGGCCTCGAAGTGGAACTCCTCGGCGAGGAGGGCCTCCTGTACGACGACTGGACCATGCGCCGCCCCGAACTCGTCGACTTCACCGGACGCGACGCCGGCTACCGCTACCTGCGCTCCAAGGGCAACTCCATCGAGGGCGGCACCAGCGAGATCCTCCTGAACATCGTCGCCGAACGAGTCCTCGGCCTGCCCGCCGAGCCGCGCGACGACAAGGACCTGCCCTGGAAGGACCTGGCCCGATGACCGCCACCCCCGACCTCCTCTACACCGCCGCCGAGGACGACCTGCGCGCCGCCGTCCGCGCCCTCCTCGACACCAAGGCCGCCGACCACGGTGCCACCCTCGCCCGCGCCGAGGCCGGCAGCCCCCACGACCCCGCCCTCTGGCACACCCTCGCCACCGGCATCGGCGCCGCCGGACTCCTCGTTCCCGAACACCTCGGCGGCCACGGCGCCGGCCCCCGCGAAGCCGCCGTCGTCCTCGAAGAACTCGGCCGCTCCGCAGCCCCGCTGCCCTACCTCACCGGCCCCGTCACCGCCGCCACCGCCCTCCTCGGCTGCGACACCGCGCAGCCCGCCGTGGCCGGCCTGCTGCGTCCCCTCGCCGCCGGCAGCACCCTGTGCGTGCTCGCCGTACCGCTCACCCTCGGCCCCGGCGCGCCCCACCCGTCGGCCGTCACCACCGTCGACGGCCGCCTCACCGGCACCGTCTCCGCGGTCGCCGACGGCGCGGCCGCCGACGTCCTGCTCGTCCCCGCCGACACCGGCCTGTACGCCGTACGGACCCGGGACGCGGCGATCACCCCGCAGACCCCGCTCGACCTGACCCGCCCGCTCGCCCGCATCACCCTCGACCGCACCCCCGGCGACCTGCTCGCCGGACCCGCCACCGCCCGCGCCGCCCTCGACCGGGCCCTGACCACCGGCGCCGGTCTCCTCGCCTCCGAACAGCTCGGCCTCGCCGAGTGGTGCCTCGCCGAGACCGTCCGGCACGTCCGCGGCCGTCACCAGTTCAACCGCCCCGTCGGCTCGTTCCAGGCCCTCAAACACCGCCTCGCCCAGCTCTGGCTGGAGATCGCCGGCGCCCGCGCCGCCGCCCGCAACGCCGCCGACGCCCTGGCCACCTGCGCCCCCGACACCGCCCTCGCCGTCGCCGTCGCCCAGGCCTCCTGCTCCACCGCCGCCGTCCACGCCGCCGAGGAGTGCGTCCAGCTGCACGGCGGCATCGGCATGACCTGGGAACACCCCGCCCACCTCTACCTCAAGCGGGCCAAGGCCGACGCCCTCGCCTTCGGCACCCCCGGCCACCACCGCACCCGCATCGCCGCCCTCGCCGACCTCCCCGGCCCCCGCGCGTAACCCACACGGCGCAGCCGGCCCGACTCCGTCCGGCTGCGCCCGGGACCGCCGGCCGGTGACCTCGGGTCCACCGCCGCGTTAGACCGCCAGAGGCGGTCAACGACGCGACCCGAGGAGAACCCATGCGCCCGTACCCCACCCGGTGCAACCCGCGCACCGCCGCGGCCGTACTCACCCGCCGCGCGGTGCTGCGCACCGTGTTCACGGCTGGCGTGGTCTCGGCCACCGCGGCGGCCCTCGCGCCCGTGTTCCGCTCGCGGCGCACCGTGGCGCCCGCCGCCACCCCCGGCCCGCGGCCCGCCCCGCTCTTCGAGGAGACCTACCGGGGCCGGCACATCAGCGCCGCCCCGGCCGCCGACGGCTCCCGCGGCGGGCTCGACGTACGGATCGACGGCCGGCCCCTGCACGTCATGCGCCGCGCCGACGGCAGCTACCTCAGCGGGGTCAACCACTTCGAGTCCTTCGACAGCCCGCTGGACCTCGCGCGCGCCGCCGTCGACGAGCTCGGATCCGTCCGCCTCGCCGCCGCACCCGCCCACCACGGCTGAACACAGCCGCCACCCGACACCACGGCCGCAAGGGGAACCGCCCGCGTGTACACCCGCCAGAACCAGAAGAACCTCACGAGCGCCCAGCGCAAACGCTTCGTCGCCGCCGTCCTGGAACTCAAGCGCAACGGCACCTACGACGAGTTCGTCCGCACCCACGACCGGTACTTCGTGCCGGACGACGAAGACGGCCTGCGGGTGGGACACATGTCCCCGTCGTTCTTCCCCTGGCACCGCCGCTACCTGCTCGACTTCGAGCGGGCCCTCCGGGACCTGGACCCCACCGTGTCCGTCCCGTACTGGGACTGGACCACCGACCGCAGCCCCGCCTCCTCCCTGTGGGGCGAGGACTTCATGGGCGGCACCGGACGCGGACCCGACCGCAAGGTCGACACCGGCCCGTTCGCCCACGACCGCGGCAACTGGGAGATCACCGTCGGCGTCACCGAGGCCCGCTACCTGACCCGCAACCTCGGCCGCCCGCACAAGCCGATCACCCTGCCCACGGCCGAAGAGCTGAAGTGGGCGATCGACGAGCCGGCGTACGACGTCTCCCCGTGGGACTCCCGGGCCTCCGGCAGCTTCCGCAACAAGCTGGAGGGCTGGGCCCGCAACGGCGCCGAGCGGTGGAGCAACCACAACAAGGTCCACCAGTGGATCGGCGGCCACATGACCGGCGGCACCGCCCCCAACGACCCCGTGTTCTGGCTGCACCACGCCTTCGTGGACCTGATCTGGGACCGCTGGCAGGCCCGCCACCCGGGCTCCGGCTACCTGCCCGCCGCCCCGCTCGACCGCTGGGACCGCCAGCGCGGCCGCGTGCTGACCCGGGACGACCCGATGCCCCCGTGGAACGTCACCCCCGCCCAGCTCATGAGCCACAAGGGCATCTACCGGTACGAGGTCTGACCGCCCGCGGCCCCCGCCCGCGGCGCAGACGGAACGGCCCCCCTCCGCAGGCTGCGGAGGGGGGCCGTACGACGTGATCCGTCAGCCGGCGATCAGTCGCCGTAGGCGGCCTTCTCGTCGTGGTCCGAGACGTTGGCGCAGTTGTTGCCGAAGGCCGGGTTCAGGAGGCCGATCACGCTGATCGCGTTGCCACACACGTTCACCGGGACGTGGACCGGGACCTGAACGACGTTGCCCGAGCCGACGCCGGGGGAGCCGATCGCAGCGCCGTGCGCTCCGGCATCGGCAACGGCCAGACCGGCGCCGGCGGCCAGAACACTACCGGCGGCAGCGGTGACGGCCGCCGCCTTCGCGATACGCGACATCGAGTATCTCCTTGAGAGCTGAAGAACCGCGGGGAACCCGCGGCGTTGACATGGCATACAACGCAGCCGCGGCCTCATGGTCACGGCCGCTGGTCCTACCTGGTGACGGGGAATTCCACCGAGCCGAAACCGGGCACGATCCGGCTGCCCCCGGCGGCCACCACCGCGACCGGCGAACCGCTGCAGTCCGGCGTCGCGTACAGCACCGCCGGCCGCCCCGTCCGGTTCACCACGCCCTGCCCCGCGCCGCCCGATGCGGGCACGCAGCCCTCGGTCGTCCGCACGACGTGGACCTTGTCGTCGGTCCCCAGGTACTGGAACTCCGGACCGGCGGCATGGGCCGGAGCGGCGCCCGCCGCGGCGGCCGCCGCAGCCAGCAGGAGGGTGGTGTGGAAACGCATGGAAGCCTCGCGGTGTCCGTGGGATCGGGGGATCGGCGCTGCCGACGGCGGACCGGCACCCGGCCGCCCTTGGCTCAACCACCCGTCCGGACGCAGGTCACGCCACGTCACCCGTTGGGGCAACTGGCGGCACCGGCCGCGGGATGCTGGGATGGGCGGCACGGCAGTACGCAGGAGAGCAGGGAGTGTCCTATGGAGAACGCGCAGCCCGAGGTCACGACCACCCACGGCCGGGTCCGGGGCCGCACCGAGGACGGCATCGCCGTCTTCCGCGGCATCCCGTACGCGGCTCCCCCGTTCGGCCCCTTGCGCTTCGCCGCACCCGTACCGCCCAAGCCCTGGGAGGTCATCCGCGAGACCGCCGTCTACGGACCCACCGCGCCCAAGGTCCCGCACACCCCGCCGTACGACGGCCTGCTGCCCGACCCGTCCGTGCCCGGCGACGGCTGCCTCAACCTGAACGTGTGGACCCCCGCCCCGGACCGCGGCGCCCGGCTGCCGGTCATGGTGTGGATCCACGGCGGCGCCTTCACCCGAGGCTCCTCCGCGGTGCCCGTCTACAACGGCCGGGCCTTCGCCCGCGACGGGGTCGTGCTGGTCACCGTGAACTACCGGCTGGGCGTCGAGGGCTTCGGCGTCTTCCCGGACGCACCCCAGAACCGCGGCCTGCGCGACCAGATCGCCGCCCTCGAATGGGTCCGCGACAACATCGCGGCCTTCGGCGGCGACCCCGCCCGCGTCACCCTGTTCGGCGAATCGGCCGGCGCCATCAGCATCGGCGCCCTGCTGGCCGCCCCCCGCGCCCGGGGCCTCTACGCCCGCGCGGTCCTGCAGAGCGGCGCCCCCGAGGCACTGCCCCGCGACACCGTCCGCGCCATGGTCCGCCGGATGGCCGGCAGCCTGAAGGTGCCCGCCACCGCCGCCGCCTTCGCCGCCGCCGACCGCGGCGCCGTGCTCGCCGCCCAGGCCGCCGCCCTGCGCCGCTCCGGCCCGCTGATCGGCGGCCCGGCCTTCGGCATCGTCGTCGACGGCGACGTGCTCCCGGAGGACCCGCGGACCGCGCTGGCGGCCGGCCGGGCCGCCGAGGGGATCCCGCTTCTGCTGGGCTGGACCACCGAGGAGTACCGGCTCTGGCTGGCGCCCACCGGGCTGCTGCCCCGCCTGAACCGGCTGGGCCCGCTCACCCTCGGGTTCGGGATGTTGCGCTCCGGCCGCAGCCTCGCCGAGGTGCGCGCGCGGCGCGCGGCCCAGCCCGGCGAGGGAGCCGGCGACGTGATCGGGCAGCTGCTCACCGACCACCTGCTGCGTGATCCGCTGCGCGAGCTGGCCCGCTCCCGGACCGGGACGCCCTGCCACGTGTACGAGTTCGCCTGGACGTCCGGCGTCGAGGGCATGGGCGCCTGCCACGCCCTGGAGCTCGGGTTCGTCTTCGACACCCTGGACGTGCCCGAGTCGTCCTGGCTGGCCGGGCCGGAGGCGCCGCAGGAGCTCGCGGACCGGATGCACGCGGCCTGGGTGCGGTTCGCCACCGACGGCGACCCCGGCTGGCCGGCCTGGGACTCCGCGGAGCGCCCGTACCGCTTCGACGCGGCCCCGGTGCGGGGCCGGCGGTCCGGCCAGGGACCGGCCGGCACGACCCGCCCGCCGGCCGGCACCGCCTCCGGCGCGGACGACGTGCTCGTCTGACCGGCCCGGGTACGGGCACACGCCCCGCACGCACCCGGACCGCTGGGCGGGGTCAGTCGGAGACCGGGCCCGCCATGTGCCTGCTGATCCACTGGATGGAGCCCTCGCCCATCGCGGGCACGTACGTCTTCGCGTTGTGCCGGCCGCCCTGGATCACGTTCAGGTGGGTGTGGACCGGGCCCTTGCCGTAGGTGGCGATGAACTTCTTCACGTTCGGCAGGGTGTTCGCATTGCTCTCGTTGGTGCCGACCTGGAAGGCGAGGTAGACGTCCGGGCCCTTGCGGGCGATCAGCTCCTTGGCCAGCAGCTCCGGGTTGTTCGCCGCCTTCTCCTGCTCGTGGCCCTTCCACAGCGGGGAGTCCGGGACGATGTCCGGGCCGGAGGCGATCACGGCCTTGAACTTGTCCGGGTGCTTCAGCACCGCCTTCAGGCCCGCGAACCCGCCCGTGGAGGAGCCCATGAAGGCCCACCCGTCACGCGAGTCGATGGTGCGGAAGTTCTCCCGCATCAGGTCCGGGACGTCCTCGGTCAGCCAGGTGCCCATCTTCGGCTGACCGGGGATGTCCGAGCCATCCCAGTAGATGCCGTTGTCGTCGGGCGCCGGGTTGAGCACCGGCATCGCGAGCAGGAACGGCTTGCTCTTCCCCTCCGAGTACCACCGGGAGATGCTCGTCTGGAGGCCCAGGTCGGTGCCCATCCAGTAGTTGCTCGGGAAGCCGGGGCCGCCGGGCAGGGCGATCATCACCGGGAAGCCGCTGTTCGCGAACTCCTTCTCGCCGTACTCCTTCGGTGCCCAGACCCACACCTTGCCCTTGAAACCGGACTTCTTGCCGTCGAACGTGGTCACCGCCACGTGCGTGCCGTCCGGCAGCGTCATCGAGTTCTTGAAGTCGGCGGCCGGCCCGGTCGGCATCAGCACCTGCGACTTCCGCCCCGGCTGCTTCCCGCCGCCGCCCGTCTTCGGGGGGCCGGTGTGCGTCCGGTCGGCCGGGGCACCGAACGAGACCGGGTCGCCCTTGTCGGTGAACGGGGGTATCTCGTAGTACGCCATCACCTGCCAGGCGATCACGCCGACGGCGGCCGTGGCGGCGCCGGCGATCACCCAGCGCCGAGCGCGGCGGGGGCGGCGGCCCTCGGGCCGGTGCTCGTGGGGTGCGCCCTGAGGTGCGCCGTGGGGTGCGTACGACATCTTCTGACTGCTCCGGACTGTGCTTCTTCGGGTTCCGTCCTGAAGATGTCGATCAGGCGCCGCAGGTTGCCCGCTTTTCCTTCTCTTGGGGTGATGCAGGGCAGGACCTTGCCCGCCGGCCCGTTCCGGCTCGCTCCGGCCCGCGCGACGGCGGGCGGACCGGCGCCCGGGAGCACGGGCGGGAGCGTGCGCGGCGCACGGCTGCGCGACCCACGCGGGACAAGACGGCCAGGTGAGGCCGGTGATGCCCGGGACCCGGGGCCCGCCGGGTCCCGGGTCCCGGCATGTTCGCGTGTCACTCGCCCCGCACATGCTCCAACCCGACCGCCCGCACCCCTACTGCCCGGACCTGCCCTGCGTCATCGTCGGACCCTACGCACAGCCGACCGCTGCCCGAAGTCCGCGCTGCCGAAAGGAAAACCGCATGTCCGGATCCCGCATCACGTTCCTCCAGGGCCAGGCCGGCCAGGGCGCCGCCCTGGAACGCATCACCGCCCGGGTCCGCCGCACCCTCGCCGAACCCGGCATGGCCAGGCTGCGCACCGCCCGCCGCCCCCTGTTCACCGGCATCGGAGCCTCGTACGCCGCCCTCGCCCTGCCCGTCCAACAACTGCGCCGGCACGGCGTGTTCGCCCAACGCGTGCTCGCCAGCGAGATCGGTGACGGCCCCCGCGGCTTCGACACCGACGCACTGATCGCCATCTCGCAGGGCGGGCGCAGCTCCGAGACCCTCGCCGCCTTCCGCAGCGCACCCGACGAGACGAAGACCGCCGTCGTCAACGCGGCCTCCTCACCGCTGGGCCGGCTCGCCGACCGCGTCGTGCACCTCGGCGGCGAACCCGACTCGCTGGCCTCCACCGTCGGCTACACCGGCACCCTCGTCGCCCTCGACCTGATCACCGGCGCCCTCACCGGCCGGCCCCGGCACGAGGACGGCTGGGCGCACATCGCAGCCCGCACCGACGCCGTCCGCCGCCACGCCGCAGCCGTCGTCACCGGCCTCCGCCGGCGCGCCGCGCAGTGCATCGCCGCCGACGTGGTCGCCGCCGGCACCTCCCGGGCCTCCGCCGAGGAAGGCGCGCTCCTGCTGCGCGAGGTCGCCCGGATGGCAGCGACCGCCGCCGCCACCCGGAACTACCTCCACGGCTCCATGGAATCCGCCGGGAACACCCTGCACGTGATCATCGGCGCGGGCCGGGAGATCCCCCTCGCCCGCTCCCTCGCCGCCGCCGGCCACTGCACCCTGCTGATCACCACCGCCCGCGTCGAACCCGCCGAGCACCTCTTCACCGTCCGGCTGCCCGGTGCCGCCGAGGCACCCCGAGTGGTCCTGGAAGCGGTGGTCCTCCAGGAACTCGCCGCCCAGCTGGGCGCCGAGCGCGGCATCCCCGTCGGCTCGTCCGTCTTCCGGCACACCGACACCAAGGAGGACACCCCGCCGGCCGCCGCCCACGAATCCCTCGCGGATCAGGCCTCGCTTGTCAGCCGGGCCAGCAGCGCCGGCAGCGCCGTGCCGATCGGCTCCCGGATCACCTCGGCGGCCTGATCGTCGTACGGCGTGGGATCGGCGTTCACGATGATCAGCCGCGCCCCGCCGTCCGCCGCAATGCCCGCCAGCGAGGCGGCGGGCTGCACCTGGAGGGTCGTACCGACCGCGATGAAAACGGTGCAGCCCTTCGCCACGGCCATCGCCTGGCCCAGCACCACCGGGTCCAAGCGCTCGCCGAACATCACCACCGCCGCCTTCAGCACCCCGCCGCAGGCCCGGCACGCCGGATCCGCCTCGCCGGCCGCCACCCGGTCCAGCGCCTCCGCCATCGGGGACCGGGCGTGGCACCGGGTACAGGTCACGGCACGGGCGGTGCCGTGCAGCTCCAGCACCTTGCGCTCGGACACGCCGGCCAGCTGGTGCAGTCCGTCCACGTTCTGGGTGAGCACCCGGACCGCGACCCCGCTGTGCTCCAGCGCCGCCACCGCCCGGTGCGCGGCGTTCGGCTGCGCGGCCAGCGCCCCGACCTCGCGCCGCAGCTGCCAGGAGGCGCGGCGCACCTCGGGATCCGCCATGTACGCGTCGTACGTCACCAGCTTCTCGGCGCCGGGATCACGGCGCCACAGGCCGTTCGGTCCGCGGTAGTCCGGGATGCCCGAATCCGTGGAGATGCCGGCTCCACTGAGGATGGCGACAAGAGGTTTGCCCATGGCGGGAGGGTAAGGAGGCGGAGGGGCGGGAGCGAAAGGGTTTTCCGGGACGGGACGTGACGGGACGTGACGGGACGTGACGGGACGTGACGGGACGTGACGGGACGTGAGGGGGCGGGGCGGGGCGAGGCGGCGGGCCGCCCGGCGGGGTCAGCTGCCGGTGGGCCAGGCGTCCGTGCGCCATTCGCGGGCGGCACCGGACGGGTCCCCGTGGCGGGCGAGGGCCGACTCCAGGTCGCGGTGGACGGGGATCGGCGGGTGCGAGCCGTCCGGGGCGAGCGCGCCCTCGGCCGGCACCGCGGCCAGCTCCAGGGCCCGGCCGCCGGCGGCCAGCCGCCGCGCCGCCTCGGCGACGGCCGTGCGGCCGCCCGCGGACCAGCCGCGCAGCTCGGTCAGGTCCAGGACGACCGGGCCGGTGCCGCGGGCCAGGGCCCAGCCCACCGCTCCGGTGAACCGTCCGGTCGCGTCCGGGCCGAGATATCCGGCCAGCGAGAGGACTCCCAGGCCCTGCTGGGTGGTGTAGCGCCACTCGATGGTCATGCGTCGTGCCTCGTTCCTGCGGGTGGGGGTGGTGCGCGACGTGCGGGTCGGACGCGGGGGTGGGTGGTGCGGGTGCTGCGAGGGGTGGTGTGCGGGCGGGCCGGTCAGGCCGCGTATTCGGTGAGGTCGATGCCGTGCACCAGGAGCGGGTGGCCGTACTCCGGGTGGACCGTCTCGCGCTCCAGGGCCAGACCGAGCTTGCGCATGACGTTGAGGGAGGCGGTGTTCTGCGGGTTGCAGATGCTGACCAGGCGCTCCAGGCCGCGGTCCTGCAGGGCGAACTCCAGCGAGGCGTGCGCGGCCTCGGAGGCGTAGCCCTGGCCCCAGAACGGGCGGCCGAGCCGCCAGCCGATCTCGACCTCGTGGCTCAGCTCCGGGAGGAAGTGCGGCACCGACAGGCCGGTGAAGCCGGCCAGCTCGCCCGAGCCGAGGAGCTCGACGGCGAACAGCCCGAAACCTTCGTCGTCCCACTCCTCCTCCCACCGCTCGATCGCCTCCGCGGTCCGGTCCACGTCCAGGACGGAACCGTCGCGGATCCAGCGCATGACTGCGGGGTCGGCGTGGATCTCGGCCATGGCGGTCACGTCCTCCTCGCGCCAGCGGCGGAGCAGGAGACGGGGGGTGTAGATCTCGGTCATGGGCCCCATCCTCTCCAATTCACCGCCCGGCCGGAAATCGACCCTGAATGCGGAGCCCGCCGTCCGGTATGTGAGCAGCGGCGGGGCCATACGAGTGGGTGCGGACGTGTTTCCGGCCGCCGGGCGGTCCATCCCGATAAGACCGCTACAGGAACGATGCGAACGATGCGAAGGAGAGAATCATGACCCTCGGGAATTCCGGTGACGGATTCACCACCTGTCTGTGGTTCGACGGGCAGGCCGAGGAAGCCGCCGCCCACTATCTGTCGATCTTCGAGAATTCCCGGCTGGGCCGGATCGGCCGCTACACGGAAGCGGGTCCGGGACCGGCCGGTTCGGTACTCGCCGTGGAATTCACGCTCAACGGCCAGAAGTTCGTCGCGATCAACGGCGGACCCGAGTTCACGTTCAACGAAGCCGTCTCGTTCCAGATCCACTGCGCCGACCAGGAGGAGGTCGACCACTACTGGGACCGGCTCACCGCGGACGGCGGTCAGGGGGTGGCCTGCGGCTGGCTCAAGGACAAGTACGGAGTGTCCTGGCAGGTCGTGCCCGGCATCGTCGTCGACCTGATCGGCGACGAGGACCCGGAGCGGGCCGCCCGCACGACCGCCGCCATGCTGAAGATGGTCAAGTTCGACATCGCCGCACTGCAGAAGGCGTACGACGGGGAGTGAGCCCGGCCCCGGGGTGACCGGGGCCCGGGAGAACCGGCGTTGACACGCCGGGCCGTTGAGGGTTGTATGGGGAAAGGTGCTGTGTGGCACCGGCCAAAGAGCAGTGGGCCGGCCGGTCGTCGGGCAAGCACCTTTCACACAGGGGGCGATGTCATGAGTACTCACTCCGCCTAGCCGCGTAGCCGCCCGGTTGCCTTGTGGTGCAACCGCCTTGCTGCGCTGCCCGTAGCCGCGAAGCCCGCGGCATTCGGCGCGTACGACATCCAGCGTGCACGGCACGAGCGTCTTGGAGCGCCGTGCCGTCCCGCTTCATTCTCATCTGCCGCCGTGCGCGCGTCCGTCCGGACGTGCCGGCGCCATTCCTCACACGAGTCCGGAGACTTCCACCGTCATGTCCTCTTCCGTGTCCACTGAATCCCCCGACCCCGCCTTCGCCGATTTCAACCAGCGCGTCATCGAAGAATTCCGCGCGGGCGGAGGAAAGGTCGGAGGCCCCTTCGAAGGCGGCGACCTGCTGCTGCTCACCACCGTCGGAGCCCGCTCCGGCACCGAACACACCGTCCCGCTCGGCTACGTACGGGACGGCGGCGTGCTCTTCGTCATCGGCTCGGCGGGCGGCGCCGACCGGCACCCCGCCTGGTACCACAACCTCCTCGCCCACCCGATGGTCCGGGTCGAGCTCGGGACCGAGGAGTTCGAGGCCGTCGCCGTGCCCGCCGAGGGCGAGCAGCACGCCCGGCTGTTCGCCGCGGCCGTACGCACCGCCCCCGGCTACGGCGACTACCAGCGGCAGACCCGGCGGGTCCTGCCGGTGGTGATGCTGCAGAGCGCCGGGGTGCAGGCGCAGGCCGCAGCCACGAACATGGCCGAGAAGCTCGTCGAGATCCACGGCTGGCTGCGGGCCCAGCTGGGGCACGTACGGGACGAGGCGACGGCCCACTTCGCCGCGCGCGCCGCGCACCGGGGGAAGGGCGCCCCGCCCGCGCCGGGTCTCGGACTCCAACTGCGCCAGCACTGCCTGGCCTTCTGCGAGTCGCTGGAGTTCCACCACACCGCGGAGGACGCACACGTCTTCCCCGCGCTGGAGGCGCAGTACGCCCATCTCGCGGCGCCGCTCGCCCGGTTGCGGGAGGAGCACCGGACGGTCGCCCGGATCAAGGCGGAGCTGCTGGCCCTGCTCGGGGGCATCGCGGAGAGCGAAGCGGAGCCGTTCCTCGCCGATCTCGACCGGATGGCCAGGGAGTTGACCGCCCACCTGGACTACGAGGAGGAGTCCCTGATCCCGGTGCTCGCCGAGATCCCGTTCCCGCCGGCGGGCGGACCCGGCGGACCGGGCGGGCCGGGCGGGTCCGGGGCGCGGTAGCCGCCCGGCGTCTACTGCTCGCGCATTCCCCACGGCGACCCGTACGCCGTGAGCAGGTCGAGGAAGGGGCGGGGCGGGAGTGCCTCCGGGCCGAGCACGCCCGCGCCGCCCCAGCGGCCGTCGGCGAGTAGCTCCAGGGCGACCACCGGGTTCACCGCCGTCTGCCAGACCACCGCCTGGGAGCCGTACTCGGCCATCGACCACTGGTTGTCGACCACGTGGTACAGGTACACCTCGCGCGCCCGGCCGTCCTTGACGCCCTTCACCCAGGTGCCGGCGCACGTCTTGCCGGTCATCCGGTCGCCGAGCGTGGCCGGGTCCGGGAGCGCCGCCGCCACCAGGTCGCGCGGCGCCACCCGGGCCGGGCCCTCACCGGTGCGGACCGTCACCGGCTCCGTACGGTCCAGGCCCAGCGCGTGCAGGGTCTTGAGCTTGTCGATGAAGTCGGCGCCCAGGCCGTACTTGAACGTGACCCGCCGGGCGTCCACCCAGCGCGGCACCAGCAGGACCTCCTCGTGCTCGACGTTCACGCACTCCACCGGCCCGATGCCCTCGGGGAAGTCGAACACCTCGGGCTCGCTGAACGGCTCCGTGGTGAACCAGCCGCGGTCCGCCTCGTAGACCACGGGCGGGTTCAGGCACTCCTCGATGGTGGTCCAGATGTTGAACGACGGGGCGAAGTCGTGGCCCTCGACCGTGAGGTTCGCGCCGTCGCGGATGCCGACCTCCTCGATCTCGTCGAACAGCTCGTCGGCCGCGTAGCGGGCGAACACGTCCGACAGCCCCGGCTCCACGCCCATGCCGACCAGCGCCAGCCGGCCCGCCTTCTCCCAGTCCGCCGCCCGCTCGAACTGCGCATCGCCGAGCTTGACCCCGGTCAGCTCGTACGGCCGCTCCGGGTGCGGGTACGACAGGGACATCGCCATGTCGATGTAGTGCGCGCCTCCCGCGAGCGCTGCCTGGAACAGCGGCATCACGAACCGGGGGTCGGTCGCGTTCAGGAGAACGTCGTAGCCGCCCTCGGCGAGGAGGGCCGTCACCGCGGGCTCGTCGGAGGCGTCGACGCGGACGGCGTCGAAGCGGGGTGAGGGGGCGGTCGTGCCGCCCGGCGGGGTGACCCCGGCGACCGAGGACACGGCGGCCTCGGCCCGGGACAGGTCGTAGTCGGCGACGGTGAAGCGGGTGAAGAAGGAGCGGCGGGCGGCGATCCGGGTGATGGCCGTACCGACACCGCCGGCACCGACGAGGAGAACACGCATGGGAGTACCTCACGATTTGTGCTGATGTGACCGGTGGGGCGCCTTGGAGGGTGATGTAACCCGCGGGGCCGCGATAACGTCAATGGTGTTGGCATAAGGCGCATGTGCGCACGGAGTGTAGTGGTGTCAATGCCCTCCGTGGCGGAGGGGAAGGGGTGTGCCATGGCCAAGCCCGTGGTGTCCGAGGCTGCGCGCCGGCGGCGCCGGCCGACGCGGAGCGGAACGGTGCTCTCGGAGGCGCTCATCGTCGAGACGGCGCTGCGGATGCTGCGCGAGCACGGGAGCGCCGGGCTCAGCGCGCGTCGCCTCGGTGCGGTGCTCGGCGCCGACCCCAGCACCCTGTACCGGTACTTCGGCGGCATGGACGAGCTGACCCGGGCCATCGGCGAGGAGCTGACCGGCCGGGCGCTCGACGGCTGGCGGCCCGGCGGGGACTGGCGGAGCGATCTGCGGGACCTCGGGCTGCGGATCCACCGGGCCTACCTCGCGCACCCGCAGGCCGCGGTCCTCACGGCCAGCCGGGTCACCGGCCGCCCCCGCGAGATCGCCGCGGACGAGGCGGTGCTCGGCGTGCTGCGCCGGGCCGGGTTCCCGGACGGGGCGGCCGTGCGGATCTACCACGCGTTCATCGACCAGAGCCTGGCGTTCGCGGCCCTGGACGCAGGCTCGCTGGCCCTCGCCGCGGAGACCCGGGAGGCGGACGAGGGGCTGTGGGAGACGACGTACGCGCATCTGCCGGCCGAGGCCTATCCCCACATCGCGGCCACGGCCCCGCTGCTGGCGGCGCGGATGAAGGACAGCGCGTATCCGGTGGCGCTGGAGATGCTGCTGGACAGCGCGGAGGGGGAGTTGGGGCGGGCAGGAGGCTGAAGGGCGCGCGGGCGGGAACCCGGCGACGAGGATTCCGACGGGTGCGTGGATGGAGGATTCCGAGGGTCCGGATCCCGTTCAGGGACTGGTAGTAAAGTTTCCTATTCGCTAGCATCCGGGCCGTGTCGTCGTCCTGAAAGACTCTCGGTCAGGGGTTCTCGGATGCGTGGATCTGTTCCGTTGTCGCAGGCGTCGGGGTTGCGTCCGTCGCGGGTGGTTCTGCTGCTGGTCGTCGTGGCGGCCCTGGTCGCGGGGCTGCTCCTCAGTCATTCCGCACGGGCCGGGGCGGCGGCCGATCCGCTCGTGTCGCGCGGCAAGCCCGCCGCCTCCTCGTCCGTGGAGACCTCCGCCTTCGGGCCGGAGAAGGCCTTCGACGGGGACCCCGCCACCCGCTGGGCGAGCGAGGAGGGGCGGGACCCGCAGTGGCTCCGCGTCGACCTCGGCGCCACCGCCCGGATCAGCCGGGTGAAGCTCAGCTGGGAAGCCGCGTACGCCAAGGCCTACCGGCTGGAGATCTCCGCCGACGGCGCCGCCTGGACCACACTGGCCCAGGAGACCGCAGGCAACGGCGGTACCGACGAGTGGACTTCGCTCTCCGGGACCGGCCGCTACCTGCGGATGTACGGCACCGCCCGCGGAACCGCCTACGGCTACTCGCTGTACGAGGCCGAGGTCTACGGCACCCTCGACGGCGGCACCCCGCCCACCGGCGCCTTCAGCGTCGTCGCGGCCGGCGACATCGCCGCCCAGTGCACCGCCTCCGACAGCGGGTGCGCCCACCCCAAGACGGCCGCCCTCGCCCGCCAGATCAACCCGAAGTTCTACCTCACGATGGGCGACAACCAGTACGACGACGCCCGGCTCGCCGACTTCCGCGCCTACTACGACAAGACCTGGGGCACCTTCAAGGCCAAGACCCGCCCGACGCCCGGCAACCACGAGACGTACGACCCCGCCGGACCGCTCGCCGGCTACAAGGCGTACTTCGGCGCCCTCGCCTACCCGCAGGGGAAGAGCTACTACAGCTACGACGAGGGCAACTGGCACTTCATCGCCCTCGACTCCAACTCCTTCGACCAGAAGGCCCAGATCGACTGGCTGAAGGCCGACCTCGCCGCCAACACCCGCACATGCATCGCCGCTTACTGGCACCACCCGCTGTTCTCCTCCGGCGGACACGGCAACGACCCGGTGAGCAAGCCCGTGTGGAAGATCCTCTACGGGGCGAAGGCGGACCTCGTGCTGAACGGGCACGACCACCACTACGAGCGGTTCGCGCCGCAGGACCCCGACGGGCGGGCCGCGGCGGACGGCATCACGGAGATCGTGGGCGGGATGGGAGGAGCCGATCCCTATCCGATCGAGAACGTTCGGCCCAACAGCCAGAAGCGGATCAGCGGCGGGTACGGGGTGGTGAAGCTGGACTTCAACGACGCCGGTTTCAGCTGGAGTTACATCGGGGTGGACGGCAAGGCGAAGGACACCAGCCCGGCGTACGGGTGCCACTGACGTGGGCGGGGGCGGGGAGGCGTCTGCGCTGCCGTTGGGTGCACGGGGGCGGGCCGTGGCTCTCGTGGTCGGGCTGGTCGTGCTCGCCGTGGTGGCGGTGGGGGCCGTGGTCCGGGGAGCGGAGGGGGCGGCCGGGCGGGAACAGCCGGAAGACCGTGGGTTCCGGTTGAGCGGGCCGGCGCTGTACTTCCGCGACGCGGGGACGGGGCGGGTGGCGTACGGGGACGTGGGCGGGGGCGTGAGCCGGACGGGGCGCCACCGTGGCGGGCCCCGGTGCGACCGGTTCCACGCCGCGGCCGGGACCGCCGTGTGCCTGCGGGCGGCGCCGGGGCTCTCGGCGCCGAGGACCCACGTGCTCGTGCTGGACCGGCGGATGCGGGAGGTACGGCGGGTGACGGTGCCCGGGGTTCCCAACCGGGCCCGGGTGTCGGCCTCCGGGCGCATGCTGTCGTGGACCGTGTTCGCGTCCGGGGACTCGTACGCGAGGGGAGGGTTCTCGACCCGGACGGGCGTCCTGGACCTGCGGACCGGGTACCTCGTGACGTCGATCGAGCAGATCCCGCTGTCCGTGGACGGGCGTCGCCACCATGCGCCCGACGTGAACTACTGGGGTGTCACCTTCGCCCGCGACGACAACCGCTTCTATGCGACCGTCGCCACGAAGGGGCGGACGTACCTCGTTGAAGGGGACGTGCGGAAGTGGTCGGCGAAGGCGCTGCGGAAGAACGTCGAGTGCCCTTCGTTGTCGCCCGACGGTACGAGGATCGCCTTCAAGAAGAAGGTGTCCGGCGACGCCGGCCGGCCCTGGCGGCTGCACGTACTCGACCTGCGGACCATGCGGGAGACTCCGCTCGCCGAGACCCGCAGCGTCGACGACCAGGCGGCCTGGCTGGACGCGCGGACGGTGGCGTACGCGCTGATGGGCAAGGGCACCCCGGACGTGTGGGCTGTTCCTGCGGACGGGACGGGGAAGGCCCGCATCCTCGTGCCGGGCGGGTCGTCGCCGGTGGCGGTGGCCGGGTGAGGGGACCCTCGGCTGAGGGCATGCCCGTGCCTGGATACTTCTGGGTGTGGAAGAGATCATGCGCGCGCTCGCGGCCGTCGGGCCGTTCTTCACTGCCGATGCGGGCGAGGGGGAGGGGTACCGGCCACTGACCGAGCTGTACGGGGACGGGCTCGCCGGGTACGTCGCCCAGGTCGGGCTGCGCATCGGCACCGGGCCGGACAAGGTGGCCGCTTCGACCGCGCACCTGGGCATCGCCTCCCGGCTGTGGTCGCTCGCGCTCGGCGCCGCGGCCCTCTCGGGGCAGGTCCCGGACCTGTCACCGGAGCGGGTCCACTGGCGGGTGCCGACGGGCGGCTCACTGGTGCTGGCCCTGCCGAAGCCGGTGGCGCTGCCGGGGCCGGTGGGGGACGGCCTGACGGCGGTGGCTGAAGCGAACCTGAACGTTCTGGACGAGGCGCTGCGGGGAGGCGGGTACGGGATCTCGCCGAAGGTCCTGCGCGGCAACTCCGCATCCGCGTTGGTGGGGGCCCTGAGGGTCCTCACCGGAGCGCTCCCCGGCACACCTCACGACCCCGTCCCGCTGGCGGCCTCCCTGCTGGACACCGGCCCCCTGGCGGGGACGGGCACCTTCATCCACGAGCAGGGCCTGGGCTTCGCGTTCATGCGCAACAGCTGCTGCCTGTACTACCGGGTGGAGGGCGGGGGGTACTGCGGGGATTGCGTGCTGAGGGGCCGGGGGCGGGGGAGGTGATGGGGGGCGGGGTGCGGGCGGAGCCCGCGCCTCCGACCGCTGCGCAGTCGCCCCCGCCCGGCGGCCACCGGGCCGGTCGGCGGCCGGACATGGGCCGCCGACGAGAGCCCGGCCGCCCCCTGGGGGAACGTCAGGTGCGCACGAGGTACCACGAGCCCTGGCCGTTGCAGCCGTTGCGGTTGTTGTCGTTGGTGGTCCGGAAGCCGGACGGGATGGGTGAGCCCGAGCAGGTCCACAGGCCCTCACGGGCGAGCTGGTGGTACCACACGCCTTGGCCGTTGCAGAGGTTGCGGTTGTGGTCGGTGATGACGTAGCCGGGGACGATGGGCGAGCCGGAGCAGGCCCAGATGCCGTCGCGGGCCGGTGCGTGGTACCAGGCGCCGCGGTCGTTGCAGAGGTTGCGGTTGTGGTCGGTGATGACGTAGCCGGGCACGATGGGCGAGCCGGAGCACGCCCAGGTGCCGTTGCGGGGCTGGGCGTGGTACCAGGCGCCCTGGCCGTTGCAGAGGTTGCGGTTGTGGTCGGTGATCACGTATCCGGGCACGATGGGCGAGCCCGTGCAGGCCCACACGCCGTCGTAGACGGGCTGCTGGTACCAGGCGCCCTGGCCGTTGCAGAGGCTGCGGTTGTAGTCGGTGATGACGTACCCGGCCGGAACGGGCGTCCCGGAGCAGGCCCACCCGGACGTCGCGGCCCGGGCTCCCCGTTCCGCAGCGGCGGCCGTGCCCGCCGTGCCCGTGATCATCGCGGTGGCGATCAGGACGACGGCCCCGATCACCGCCGCGATTCTGCCTCTGGCGACCGCCGTGCCGGTACGGATTCTTCCCGCCCTGCGGAAGGCGCCGGCCGCCTCACCGCTCCGTGCCTGCCATGGCAGACCGCGCCGACTCGACTGCCGTTCTCCGATGCTCATGCATGCCCTCCCTGCAAGGACGGCGGCCCGTGCCGCTGTCACGACGCGCAGAACGTAGCAACGGATTTGCGTGCATCACCGGCAGCGGCTGATTTGCCAGGAATAACGGCTCAAGGCCACTTCTTGACACCTGCATCACGGGTGGTGCCCGGGACCCCGCGACACGCGCAGGCCGAGCGCAGCGGACGGGTCGGGGCCGTGTGATGGGATGGGCCGCGCCGAGAGGGGGGCAGGGCCGAGCGAAGGGCAGGGAATGGCCGAGGACATGCGGGCGATGACATACGAGCAGTACGGCGGGAACGAGGTGCTCCGGGACACCCGCGTGCCGCGCCCCAAGTACGGCCCCGGCGAGGTGCTCGTGCGCGTGCACCGGGCCGCCGTGAACCCGGTGGACTGGAAGATCATGGGCGGGCATCTCGACGCGCTCATGGACGTGGTGTTTCCCGTGGTGCCCGGATGGGACGTGGCAGGGACCGTGGCGGCGGTCGGCATCGACGTGCCCGAGTTCGCCGTCGGGGACGAGGTGTTCGCGTACGCGCGGAAGGACTACGTGCACGGCGGGACGTTCGCGGAGTACGTGACCGTGCCGGTGCGGGCGCTCGCGCACAAGCCGGCCGGGATGAGCTGGGAGCAGGCGGCCGGGCTGCCGCTCGCGGGGCTGACCGCGTACCAGTTGCTGACGCGGCTGGGGACCGGGCCGGGGGACGTCGTGCTCGTGCACGGGGCGGCCGGCGGGGTCGGGTCGCTGGGGGTGCAGATCGCGCGGGCGCTGGGCGCGAGGGTCGTCGGGACGGCTTCGCCGCGCAACCACGAGCGGCTGCGGGAACTCGGGGCGGATCCCGTGCAGTACGGGGAGGGACTCACCGACCGGGTGCACGAGATCGCGCCGGAAGGGGTGAGCGTGGTGGCCGACTTCGTCGGCGGAGTGCTCGACGTGACCACGGCCGTGCTGAAGGAGGGCGGGCGGCATGCGTCCGTCGCGGACGCGTCCGTGCTCGGGGCCGGCGGGCAGTGGATGTGGGTGCGGCCCGTGGGGAGCGATCTGGAGGAGCTGGCGCGGCTGGCGGGGGAGGGGAAGCTGACGGTGCCGGTGGCGCGGACGTTCCCGCTGGGGGCGCTCGCCGAGGCGTTCGAGTTCAGTCAGACGGGGCGGGCGGCCGGGAAGATCATCATCGAGGTGTGACCGGTCCGCCGGACCGGCGGAAAAAGTCTCTGCGGGCGTACAACCCTTCGTGGTTCTCGTGTGTCTTGTGGGTGCAGACGTATGTGAACCACCATGGCCGACCGGCCGGGAAGAGGGGCGCCAGGTGAGCGTGAGCCGACGCAGGCGAGGGGGAGGGGCCGTGCTGGCCGCCGCACTGCTGGGGCTGGGTGGCACGGCCCCGGCGCAGGCCGCGGACCGGCCCGAGCTCGCCCTGTACGCCCCGCAGGACTTCCACTTCGTGGCGCCCGAGGGCGGGCCGGACGCGGGGAACCGGTTCGAGTCCGTGCTGTACGCGAAGGGGCGTACGGCGAGCGGGGACGAGATCAACGCCGAGGACGTCGTCGCCGAGTTCGACGCCTCGGAACTGAAGGGGAAGGTCACCCTGTCGGGGCTGGGTGTCGGGTGCACCGCCGTGGACTACGTGGTGACCTGCCGGCGGGGGGACTTCTACCAGCGGACCGAGGTCGTGCCGTTCACGATGGTGAGCGTCGCGGGCGTGCCGGTGGGGGAGGCGGGCACCGTCCGGGCCCGGTTCTCCAGCTCGAACGCGGGCGCCTTCACGCATGACACGCGGGTGTTCGTCGGGAAGCCGAAGGCGGCGCTCGGGGCGCACCCGGCGTACCGGATCCCCGTGGCGCAGCGGCGGGCCGCCCCGCCGCTGACCCCCGCCTTCGGGAACGAGGGACAGGTCGCGGCGCCGCGCGGGGTGCTGCTGTACGTGCGGGCCGCGGAGGCCGTGTTCACCGGGCCCCGGTACTCGAACTGCTTCTATCCGCAGCAGCGGGACACGACGTACTTCTACTGCGCGTTCCCGAAGGCCGGCGGGCTGAAGCCGGGGACCGCGTTCCGGACGGAGAAGCCGTTCACGGCGCGGACCGTGCACGACCAGATGAAGGGCGGGTACGAGTACCGCATCGAGACGCTCGGGGCGCTGCCCGAGTACGACCGGGGCTACCGGAAGCTGGTCCGGGGCACCGGGCAGCCGCTCGGGCTCGTGTCCGTGCCGGCCGACACGCTCAGCGGGGAGGGGCAGTACTCCTTCCAGTCCGAGGACTACGAGCAGGGCGCCGACTGGACGGTCCAGGGGATCACCGTGCGGGGGCGGGTCGGTGACGTGGTCGAGACCGACGTGCCCAACCCGGCCGTGGTGCCCGAGGGGCCGCGGCCGTCGTTCGTGCGCGTGGACCTGCCCGAGGGGACCGAGCTGGAGCTGCCCGGGCCCGGCGAGGGGCGGCCCGGGGTGCGGTACTGCGGGCTGAACGAGTACCAGCAGGTGTCGTGCGAAGCCGCCGGGAAGGCGGTGCTGCGGCTGCGGATCCTCAAGGAGGTGAAGGGGGCGCGCGGGCAGCTCGTGCTCGGGAGCGAGCCTGCGAACGGCGAGGTGAACCCCGCCGACAACAAGGCGCCGGTCTACCTGGCGGTCACGCCCGGGCCCTCGCCCAGCGCCACGCCCTCGGGGACGCCGTCGGGCACTGCGTCGCCCACGCCGAGCGGGTCCGCCAGTGCCACCGCCTCGCCGTCGCCCTCGTACGGGACCACGGCCGGGACGGGGGGCAACCTGTCGAACACCGGTGCCGGGGCGGCCTGGCCGGCTGCGGCGGGTGCGGTCGGCGCGCTGCTGCTCGGGTCCGGGGCGCTCTATGCGGCGCGCCGGCGCCGGGCCGCGGGTGCGGTGGGCGACGAGGGCTGATTCCGGCTCGCTGCGGAGGCCCCGGCGGTTTCGCCGGGGCCTTCGGCGTTCCCGAACCCGTCGGAAGTGATCTCAACCGATCGTCGTACGGTCACCGCCGACGGCCGGAAGATCCTCTTCCGGCCGAGGGCCGCTGTTTTTCGGCATGTTCCGATGGAATGTGCCCGAACACACTTACTCCACACGGATGTTGAGTAGCGTTCTGTGTCGCCGCCGTTACGTGACCCACCCGCACGGCCGGCAGGGAGGGGAGCCCGCGTGCCCGGGATCGATGAATGCCTGTTCGAGGCCATGGCGCTGCCGGGCGCCCTCGGGGCCTCGCTGGTGGACTGGAGCAGCGGTCTGGCACTGGGAACGGCCGGGGAGTCGCCGGTGGGGGACCACGAGACCACCGCCGCCGAGACCGCCGAACTCGCCCGCGCCGCCGCCGAGTACGAGTCCTTCGCGCCCGGGCCCGGACCGGCCGACGACGGCCCGCCCCTCGAGGACGTCATCGTCACCACCCGCAACGGATACCACGTCCTGCGATTCGTGGAGACCAGCTTCGACAGCAGCGTCTTCCTCCACCTGTGGCTCGACCGCTCCGCCGGCAACCTGGCCCTCGCCCGGATAAGACTCCGGGACCTCGCCGGGGAGCTGGTCCTGGGATGAGCGTGCACGCGGCGGTCGCCGTCTCCTCCATGCTCCTGCGGCTCGCCGCCGAACGCGCCACCGGCGCCCTGCTGCGCGACCACGGCACGCTGTTCCTGGAGGACGGCCGGATCGTCCACGCGGAGAGCCCGGCCACGCCCGGCCTCGACGTGCTGCTGACCGCCGGCGGGCGGCTGCCCCGCTCCAGCTGGCAGGAGGCCGTCGACCGGGCCGGCCCGCACCGGCAGGTGGGCCGCTTCCTCGTCGAGAGCGGCCGGGTCGGCGGCGGCGAACTGGAGATCTGCCACCTGGGCGCGGTCTTCGACGCCGCGTTCTTCGCCCTCGGGCCAGGCAGCGGCCCCACCCGGTTCCGACGCGGCGCCACCCACTGGATCGGCTCCCTGCGCTCCGTATCGGCGGCCGCCGTCGAACGCGAGACCGTACGCCGGCGGGAACTCCTCGACAGCGTCTGGCCGTACCCGGTCGTCGACTCCGCCCCCGTCGTGCCGCGCCCGGCGGCCCCCGGCCAGACCGTCACGCCCCGGCAGCGCGCCCTGCTGCACCGGGCCGACGGCCTGCGCACCCCGGCCCAGCTCGCCTGGGACATGGGACGTTCCGCGTTCCACACCCTGCTGGAAGTACGCCGTCTGGCCGCGACCGGACTGGTCGAGACCCCGCGCGACCCCACCCCGATACCCCCGACCACCCTTCCCGGCTGGGTAACCGACGTCGACTCCCCGGACATCGCCCTGCTCCGTCGGCTCCGTGACGCCTTGGAGGCAACCCTGTGACCGTGCTCTCCCCCCGTTCCGCCGGCCAGGCTGCGTGTACGCCGTCATGAGGCTCCCGATGCGCCAGCGCACGGGGAAGACGGCCGGCCGGAGCCTCGACGAAAGGAGACAGCTGATGACGGCAGAGCCTGAAGTGCTCGGAGAGCTCCGCCGCTTAAGGGCGCGCCTGCCGCAGCTGACCGGAGCCCTGGCCGCCAGTGTGGACGGGCTGGTGCTCGCGCGCGAGACCTCGGCGGGAGAGGCCGAGAGTGTCGCCGCGCTGACCGCCTCCGCACTGGGCGTCGCCCAGCGGCTGACCGACCTCACCGGGCAGGGCGGCTTCCGTGAACTGCTCGTCCGAGGTGAGGACGGCTACGTGGCGACCTACGCCGCGGGCCGCTCCGCGGTGCTGACCCTGCTGGCCGAACCGCGCATCAACGTGGGCCGCCTCCACCTGGAGGCGCGCCGCTCCAGCGCCCGCATCGGCGAACTCGTCGACGGCGCGCTCGCCCGCCGCGAAGGCCCGGGCATCCGCACCCCGTAACCCCACACGCACCACCGTCACATCACGACGCACACCAGAAAAGGAACAACCCTCATGGCGAACACCGAAACCGCCCTCAAAGAAGCAATGACGGCCATCGACGGCGCGATCGGAGTAGCCCTCGTCGACTACACCAGCGGCATGGCCCTCGGCCTGCTCGGCGGCGGCAAGGACCTCGACCTGAACATCGCGGCCGCCGGCAACACCGACGTGGTCCGCGCCAAGGTCCGCACCATGGAGATGCTCAAGCTCAACGACGAGATCGAGGACATCCTCATCACGCTCGGAAGCCAGTACCACCTGATCCGGCTGCTCAAGTCGCGCAACACGAACGGGCTCTTCCTCTACCTGGCCCTGGACAAGAACCGCGCCAACCTGGCGATGGCCCGCCACCAGCTGCGGAGCATCGAGGCCGAACTGGAGGTCTGACCCGGAGCCGCCGGGCCGCCCCACGAGGGAGCCGGCCCGGCGGGGCACGGTCACTGCGCGCCGAAGACCTGCGTCCACCAGGGGCCGCCCGAGCCGGAGTGGATGCCGATGCCGATCTCCTTGAACGAGCAGTTGAGGATGTTCGCCCGGTGCCCGGAGCTGTTCATCCACGAGTCCATCACGTCCGCCGCCGACTGCTGGCCCCGCGCGATGTTCTCCCCGTACGTCGACCAGCGGTAGCCGGCGGCCGTCACCCGCTCGCCGGGGCCGTCGCCGTCCGGGTTGGTGTGGTCGAAGTAGTCCCGCGCGGCCATGTCGTCCGAGTGGCCCTGGGCCGCCGCCGTCAGCTTGGAGTTGGACGTCAGCGGGCCGCAGCCGGCCGCCGCGCGTTCCTTGTTGACGAGCGATATGACCTTCCCGGCCGTCCCGGTCGCGCCGCCGGAGCCCCCCGGGGCGCGGGTCGCGGCCGGGCGCGGCTTCGCCGTCGTCTTCGCCGGCTTCGGGGCGGGCGTGGGCGTACGGGTCGTCGCCGACGGGCTCGGCGAGCGGGTCGCGCTCGGCGACGGCGACGCGGAGGGCGAAGCCGAAGCGGAAGGAGAGGCGGACGGCGAGGGAAGGGCCGGGTCCGACACCGGCTCGGCGGGGGCCGCCAGCGGCCGGGACCGCTCGGCCTGCTCCTCGTCACCGCCGAACAGCCAGAACGCGCCGCCCGACACCGCGACCACGGCCACCGCACCGGCGGCCACCGCCCGGCGCCGGCCGCGGCGCCGCTGCAGCGCCCGCCGGGCCCCGCGGGACCCGGCGCCCGCCGCCACCGACGTGCCGTACCCGACCGAGGCCATGCCGGCCGCCGCGGACTCCCGGGTGGCGGCGATCAGGCCCGCCGCCGGCGCGACCAGGCCCAGCCCGGCCAGCAGCCCCTCGGCGGGGAACAGTCCGCTCCACAGCCCCGAGCAGCGGACGCAGTCCCGGGCGTGCCGGGCTATTCGCTTGCGCCACAGGGCGCTCGGCACGCCATCCCACGTCTCCAGACCCGAGGCCAGCGCCGGACACGGCGGCTGCGCCTGCACGGCGCGCACGACCACCCGTGCGGACTCCAGCTGCGCCTTCATCCGCTGCACCCGCACCGCCGCGTGCTGCGGGGACAGCTCCAGCGCCTCCGCGACCTCGGTGCGGGTCAGCTCACCGGCGCACTCCAGCCACCACAGGGACAGCAGGGCCCGGTCGTCGGGCTCCAGCCAGCGGGTCGCCTCGGCGGTCTCCAGCCGCTGCCCGGTCAGGTTCAGCCGGACCACCGTCAGGTCCACGAAATCGGCCCCCGGGTCGGCGACGTCGTACGCCGAGTCCAGTCCGGTCGCGCCGGTGGCCGCCTGCCGGGCCTGGCGGTCCTGCCAGTGGGCCCGTACCCGGTTCATGGCGATCGCCACCAGCCAGGAGCGGAAACTCTCGGGCGTCCGCAGGCCGCCCAGACCGTCCAGGGCCCGCAGCATGGTGTCCTGCACCACGTCGTCGGTGTCGGCATGGCCGTTCAGCGCCCGGCCGACCACGTTGTAGACGAGCGGCAGGTACGCGCCGACGAGTTCGTCCTGCGCCCGCATGTCGCCGCCCTGAGCGGCCACGACCAGTGCCGTTCCCTGCTGTATGCCCATGTTCCGATCAACCCTGCCTGTCCCGGACGACGATGTTGCCCAACACCTGGGAGACCCCGGGGCGCCCGCGCGATAACGGAAATCCGCCGAAGATTTTTCCGGAGCGGACGGCGAGCGTCCGCTCCGGGTTTCGCACACGCTAGCGGGCCGCCTCCGCAGTCCGGATGCCGGGCCGGGCGACGGGGCACATGCTGGTCGGGGGAGACGGATTCCGGGAGGAGTCAGCGATGCCCGATCACCACGAAGGCGTACCGCCGGGAGAGCTTGCCGAGGACAGGCTGCTCAAGGAGCTGGAGGCCATCCACCGGACCCGGCACGAGACCCTGCTGCACGGCTCGGACGAGGCCCTGGACACGCACAGTCACAGGATGGCCGAGCTGGAGGACGAGTACCTGCGCCGGCACCCCCGGCGGGCCACCTCCCCGAGCCGCACCCGGGCCGGTGCCCGGGCCCGGGGCGCCGTTCAGCAGGCCGGATAGACCGCACAGGTCGTGGTGGCGTGGGCGTAGAGCTTGCCGTCCTCGATGCCCACCAGCCGGGCTTCCGACGTGGCCAGCGTCCGGCCGATGTGCAGTGCGGTGCCGGTGGCCCGCAGCTTGCCGGTGGCGGCCGTGGCCGGCCGCAGCAGGTTCAGGTTGAGCTGGGCCGTCGTGTAGCCCACGCCGGCCGGCAGCCGGGTGAGCACCGCGCAGCCCAGCGCCGAGTCCAGCAGGGTGGCGAAGTAGCCGCCGTGCACCGTTCCCATCGGGTTGTACAGGTATTCGCCGGTCTCGCCCTCGAACACCGCCGTGCCGGGTTCCGCGCTCACCAGCCGGAATCCGAGGGTCTTCGACATGGGGGGCTGCGGGATCCGGCCGTCGATGATGGCGCGGAGGAAGGCGAGCCCGTCGAGCTGCGCTGCGTCGTTGCTGTCGGTCATGCCCCGAGGTTAGGCCGTGCCGGCCCGGCGGAGACCGGGAACGCCCGGGTTACGATCATTGGATGAGATCCTCTGGCATGTCCACGGCTCGCAGCCGGTTCGACAGCGGCCCCGCGTGAGGCCCGGCGACCCGGCCCGGCCCGCTCTGACGGCCGCCCTGACCGGCACCGAACTCCTCCGCTGGTACTGGACCCTGGCCGAACTCACCGGACTCGCCCGGCTGCTCGCCGTACCCGTCGGAGGCGGCAAGGCGGCGCTGACGGAACGCCTCGCCGCCGCTCTCGACGGCAGGCCGCTGCCCGCCCGTGACGCCGCGCCCCGCCGCCCCTCGGCCCGCCAGCTGACCGCTCCGGTCGACGGCACCAGCGTCATCCCCGAGGGACAGCGCTGCAGCCAGGTGCTGCGGGCATGGTTCCGCGAGGAACTCGGACCCGCCTTCCACTTCGACGCGTTCATGCGCGCCTACATCGCCGGGAACGCCGGCCGCACCCTCGCGGACGCGGCCCGGCACTGGCGGGAGACCCGGGACGAGGCGGCCCGCCCGCAGGAGATCGGCGAGCAGTTCGAGCTCAACCGCTTCCTGCGCGACTGGCACGCGGCGCACCCCGGGGCCGGCCGGGCCGAGGCGCTCGCCGCCTGGCAGACCCACCGGGCCCGGCCGCGACACTGACCCCGGCCGGGAGGAGCGGCGGCCTCAGCCGTCCGCGGCAGGAGCCGCCTCCGGGACCGCGGCCAGTACCGCAGCCAGGTCGCCCGGCATCACCGCGATCAGCACCGGCCCCTCGGCGGAGCCGCACTCCACGATCCGCGAGCCGGGGTTGACCGACATGCCCTCCCGGACCGTCGGGCCGCGCACGCCGGTACGCCGCAGGTCGGCGGGCAGGGTCTGGAGGCTGCCGCGGCCGAACGACGGCGCCCAGCCCAGCGGGACGGCCCCGGTCAGCAGCCGGCCGGGGCGCCAGCGGCGGGCCAGGGCGGTCCGCCGCAGCATGCAGTGCACCCCGGGCGGGGCGGCGGGCGCGGCCTGCGCGGCGGGGCGGCCGAGGGAGCGTCTGAGGAATCCGGTCACCCCCGCATTGAAACACCGCCCCCGGGTCCCGGCCGTAACGGCGGGGTCCCGGGGGCGGTGCTGTGGGGGGTTACCGGTGATGGCCGGTGGCGGAACCGGACCTAGAAGGTCAGGTTCCAGGCGTCGATCTTGCCGACGTCCTGGTTCGCGATGTCCTGGACACGCAGCTTCCACGTACCGTTGGCGACCTCCGAGGAGGCGTTCACCGTGTACGTCTTGATGACGTTGTCCGTGCTGTCGCTGTTGGCGAAGTCCTCCAGCAGGTACACCGAACCGTCCGGCGCGACCAGGGAGACGACCAGGTCACCGCGGTAGGTGTGCTTGATGTCCACACCGACCTTGAGGGCCGCCGGGGCGTTGCCGGTGACGCCGGAGACGGTCAGCGGGCTGTCCACCGTCGACCGGTCGACGATGGTGACGTCCGTGGTGGTCTCGAAGAACTTCCCGGGCGGCGGGGTGCTGCCGACGGCCTTCAGGGCGTCGGTCTGGCCCTCGCCGAAGAAGCCGTTCTTCGTCGTGGTGCCGGTGCAGCGGCTGTCGGACGGGCAGGCGGTGTCGTTCGCCTGGACGCCCAGCGCCGTGCGGATGTCCGCCGGGGTGTAGCCGGGGTTGGTGCTGGCGATCAGCGCGGCGACACCGGCGACGTGCGGCGACGCCATCGAGGTGCCGTTCATGTTGCCGTACTTGCCGCCCGGCAGGGTGGAGTAGACGCCCGAGGCACCGTCGCCGCCGGGGGCCGCGATGTCGATGACGCCGTTGCCGAAGTTCGAGTACGAGGCCTTGACGTTGCCGTTGCCCATGGCGGCCACGGTCACGACGCCCGGCAGCTCGGTCGGGATGTCCAGGCAGGCGTTGGTGATGGTGCGGGTGACCGGGGTGGAGTCGTTCGGGGACTCGCTGTCGGTCGTCTTGTTCGCCAGGTCGTAGTTGCTGTTGCCGGCGGCCGCGACCTGCAGCGAGCCCTTGCTCTCCGCGTACACCTGCGCGCGCCGGACGCCCTCGATGATGGCGGCCTGGTCCACGTTGTCCGGGCAGTTGAACTGCCACGGGTCCGTGTAGTAGCTGTTGTTGGTGACCTTGAAGCCGTGGTCACCGGCCCACATGAAGCCGCAGACGGTGTTCTCGGCGAAGAACAGGCTGCTGCCCGGCTCGGCGATGCGCACCGAGGAGATCTTCACGCCCGGGGCGACACCGATGACGCCCTTGCCGTTCTTGGCGGCCGCGACCGTACCGGCCACGTGGGTGCCGTGGGTGCCGACGTCGCGCCACGCACCGGCCCGGGTGTCCGCCTTGCCGTAGGCGCAGGACGCCGAGTCGGCGGCGTTGAAGTTCGGGGCCAGGTCCTGGTGCTGGTCGTCCACACCGGTGTCCAGGATGCCGACCTTGACGGTGGCGGAGCCGGTGGTGACCGCCCAGGCCTGGTCGGCCTTGATCTGGGTCATGTCCCAGCGGTTCGACTCGGTCAGCGTGGTCGTCGTCTGCGACGGGTTCGCGGGCAGCGCCGGGTTGTAGGCGTCCGCCGGCACGTCGGAGGTACGGGTCGCACCGACCTGCTGCACGCCGCTGACGCCGCGCATCGCCGAGGCGAAGCCGGCCGAGGCGGAGTGGGCGACGATGACGCCGATCGCGTCGTAGTTCGCGAAGACCGTACCGCCGTTGTTCGCGACGGCCGTGCGGACCGCGGTGCTGTCACCGGGGGCGGTGATCACCAGGTAGGCACGGGTGCCGGCGACCCAGCCGGCCGTCTTCGCCGAGGCGGACGCGGTGGCGGCCGCGGGAGCCTTGGCGGCCTTGGCCGCCGGCTGACCGGCCGGCGGGTTGGTGTCCGCGAAGGCGGTGCTGCTCGCAAGAGCCAGGGCGGCGCTCAGCGCGGTGGCCGCCACGACGGGGGTTCGAAGCCGACTGAATATGTGGGGTATCAATGCGTCCTCCGAAAACCCGGCGGTGCACAGGGCGCCGCCGGGCTGTCTCAATAAAAGGGGTGAACGCAAGATGTCAGACCGGTGCAGGGGAAGGGAAGCAGGGAAAACCCTTGCCGTGCGGACCACTTGTACGGAATCCGGCGTTCCCTGCCGGTTGCGCCCCGGTCCGCCACCCGCCCACCCCCGTGGGGCGGGCGGCGGATCCGCAGTGCGGCGCTCCGATACGCCGGTCCCCACTGTGCGGCGCGGCCGGCCCCCGCGACATCCCGTTAAGTCTGGGCTGAAACCCTCGTAGACGCCGGTCCCCGCGGACCGCAGACTCGGGGCGAGAAAGCAGGGGGAGACCACGGTGATACGGATCCACTTCACGGCGGAGGACCTGGCCAGGACCCGCGTCGGCACCACCGTCGGCGCGGCCGCCGAGACGTACCAGGCGCTGTCCCTGCTGGACTGCCCCGACCGGACCCTGCCGTTCCGGCCCTGGCGGACGAGGGTCGCGCGTGAACTGGGCCCCGAGGTCCGCCCGCTGCTGGCCCTGCTGCCGCGGTCCGGGCCGGCCGTGGACCTGTTCACCCTCGTCGGCGACACCGGGAACATCGACGAGGCCGCGGAGTCCCTGCTCGCGACCCCCGCCCACCGGCTGCGGGAGGAACTGGGCAACCTGCGGTTCGACCCCCGCCACCTGCCCTGGGTGAAGCGGTTCGCCGACGGCGACCGGGAGGCGCGGGAGGAGGTCGCGCACGCACTGCGGGCCGTCCACCGCACGGCCGTCGCCCCCTGGTGGCCGCGCGCCGCCGCCCATCTGGACGCCGTACGCGCCGATGTCGCCCGGACCCTCCTGGACGGCGGGGTCGAACGGGTGCTGGAGACCCTGTGCGTGCCGCTGATCCGCTGGCGGCCGCCGGTCCTGGAAGTCGACCACCCGCGGGACAAGGACATCCGCCTCGGCGGCCGCGGCCTGGTCCTCGTCCCGACGGTGTTCAGCCGCCGCGAGGCGGAGGTGTACTGGGACCCGTCCGACGACACCGCCCCGCACGTGCTGTCCGTGCCCACCCTCACCGATCCGGTGGCCGCCGCCCGGCTGTGGGAGGACGGCGAACCACCCGAGCAGGCCCTCGGGGCGCTGCTGGGCCGCACCCGGGCGGCCGCGCTGCGGGCCACCGTGCACGGCTGCAACACCACGGAACTCGCCCGCCGGCTCGGCGTCACACCGGCCGCGGCCAGCCAGCACGCGACCGTGCTGCGCAACGCCAACCTCATCACCACGAACCGGCGCGGCGGCGCCGTCCTGCACACCATCACGGCCCTCGGCAGCGTGCTGCTCGAATCCGTCCCGGGCGGACGAGTTCGCTGACGGGCAACAGCGTGATCCCGGCTCTGTGACGAACGGGATCCGGCCGTTCTCCGTCCCGTCCGCGCCGCGCTACGGTGTCGCCGGACTTCCCACGGAGGAGACGGAACCATGGCCCACAGACGCACCCTCGCCGCCGCCCTTGCCCTGGTCGGCGCCCTGGCACTCACCGCCTGCAACAACGGGGAGGACAGCGCCCAGGCGCCGTCCGCCGGCGGCGGATCCGGTGCGGGCAAGGGCGGCAGTACGGCCACGACGGCCCCGGCCGAGCCGACGGCCGCCACTCCGGCGGGCGGCACCACAGAGAAGCCGACGGCGGCCGCGTCGAAGAAGCCGGCGCCGCCCGCCGCCAAGCCGGTCAAGCCCGGGGTCCCGAAGCCCGGGTCCACCTGCGACCACAAGATGCCGATCTCCCCGGACGAGATCGCCGTCTACCGCTACACCCCCGAGGGCGGCTTCCTCTCCCTCATCGTCAGGCACGGCAACTGGGGCTGCGGCACGCCCGACTCGGACGGCGCGCCGTTCGAGACGGTCGGCAAGGAGACGTTCATCCCGCTGAACCAGGCCGCGAACATCACCGTCACCGACCCGATCGTGGCGAGCACCGAGAACCAGCCCATCGGTGTCCAGGAGTTCCTCGACTGGCTGGAGGCGCACCCGGACTCGGGCCTGGTGTTCACGTACCGGCTGGGCAAGGACGGGGCGATCGACACCCTGGACCAGGTGTTCACCCCCTGAGCCGCGGGCCGGTCAGCTGAGGCCGGTGAACACGAAACCGGCGATCGGCGCACCGAGCAGGGCGCCCGCCCACACCTGTGCCGTGGTGTGGTCCCGCAGCACCACGCGGGACCAGCCCACCAGTGCGAGCAGCGGCACCGCGGCCAGCGCCCACGGTCCGAAGGCCACTGCCGCCACGGTGATCGCGCCTGCCGGCACCGCCGTGTGAAACGAGATCTTCCACACGGTGGTGACACCCAGGAACACCACGAGCGCCACCAGCATGGCGGCGATCAGGGCCACCAGCTCGAACGGCCCGTCGAGCAGCACGATCAGGGCGATCCCCGCCGCCACCGAGGCCATGATCCCCGGCAGTACCAGCAGCCGGTCCTGACGCCGGCGCACGTGCCGGTCGCCCCACCAGCCGCGCCGCCGGCCCCAGCCGATCCACAGGGCCGGCAGCGCCGCGCAGAACACGCCGGCGACCAGGCCCCAGGCGACGCCGGTCATCCGGTCCGCGTGCCAGCCGACGAGCAGGGTGACGGCGAGGAGCCAGTTCTTGGGCTCCAGGCCGTCGGTGATGCGGGTGGCGGCGGTCTCGGTCACGGGGACCCCACCACCCGCGGGGCGCCCTCGGCCGCCGCGAACGCCTCGGCCGCCGCCGAGTGGTAGGCGGCGGTGAGCTGCCGCAGCCGGGC
>NZ_JAJAUZ010000049.1 GCF_020532645.1 Streptomyces bambusae | reverse complement strand
GCGGCTACCCATGGCCGCCACCGGGTCTGGCCGCCCCGGCCTGCTCGAACGCGGCCGTGCCCGGGACCGTCCCCCAGCGGGTCGCCGGCCAGCCCAGCCAGTCGGCCCGTCCGATCACCTTGTCCACCGGCACCATCCCGCCTCCCGGGTCCCCGAGGTGGTCCCGGGAGTCACGCGACTGCGACCGGTGGTCGCCCATCACCCACAGCGTGCCCAGCGGCACGACGATCCGGAAGGGCACCCTGGAGGCGGCGTCCCCGGGCTTGAGGTACTCCTCGTCCACGGGCACCCCGTTCACGCTCAGCCGGCCCCGCGCGTCGCAGCACACGACGTCGTCCCCGCCGACCCCGACCACCCGCTTGACGAAGTCCGTCTCGGCGGGCTCGGCAAGGCCCAGGGCGGCGGCCGCCCCGCGCAGCAGCCCGCCGACGGGGTCGCCGCCGGCCGCCTCGCGGACGAAGGACCCGGTCCCGTCGAAGACCACCACGTCACCGCGGCGCGGCTCGTCACCGAAACGGTACGCCAGCTTGTTCACGAGCACCCGGTCGCCGACCCGCAGGGTGGGCTCCATCGACCGGCTGGGGATCAGGAACGGCTGCACGACGTAGTGCGAGAACAGCAGCAGGAAGGCCGTGCAGGCGGCGCCGAGCAGCCCGGCCCGCCGCCACGACAGCGCCCCGCCCGCCACGGCCCGGAAACGCGCGAAGCGCGACCGCTCCTCCCCCGGTTCGGAGGAGGAACGGCCGCGCTGCGTGAGTCGTGCTTCGGTGTCCATCGGGAGGGAGCCTATCCGGCCACCCCCGGGACCCGCAGACGAGCTCAGTTGTCGCGCTTCTCCTTGATCTTCGCGGCCTTGCCACGGAGCTCACGGAGGTAGTACAGCTTCGCGCGGCGCACGTCACCGCGGGTGACCAGCTCGATCTTCTCGAAGATCGGGGAGTTCACCGGGAAGGTGCGCTCGACGCCGACGGAGAACGAGACCTTGCGGACGGTGAAGGTCTCGGAGACGCCGGAGCCCTGGCGGCGGATGACGACGCCCTTGAACTGCTGGATACGAGAGCGGTTGCCCTCGATGACGCGGACGTGCACGTTGACCGTGTCACCCGGGCGGAAGGACGGGACGTCCGAGCGCAGGGAGGCGGCGTTCACACCGTCGAGGAGAGAAGACATGTTCTTCGTCTGCTTTCTTCGTACGACGCCACAGGCCGCCGTACGGGTTTTCGTAGAGAGTTCGGGAGCTGTGCCACCCGACGGGCGACGGTCCCCCTGTGGCAGGGGCGCACGCGGGCGTACAGCAGCCGCCTATTCTTCCACGGCCGGCGGCCTGCGCCAAAATCGGCCGTCGGGGGCCGGCGACCAGCCCATCATGGACAGGATCTCGCGGTCCTTCTTGTCGAACGCCGAGGCCTCGCAGCGCTCGATGAGGTCGGGCCGGTGCGCGGCCGTGCGGCGGAAGGCCTCGTCCCGGCGCCACCGGGCGATCTTGCCGTGGTGGCCGCTGAGCAGCACGTCCGGGATACCGCGGCCGCGCCACTGCGGGGGCTTGGTGTAGACGGGCCCCTCCAGCAGGTTGGCCATCGCGCCGGGGGCGAAGGAGTCGTCGCGGTGCGATTCGGCGTTGCCGAGCACGCCGGGCAGCAGCCGGGCCACCGCCTCGGTGACGACGAGGACGGCCGCCTCGCCGCCGGCCAGCACGTAGTCGCCGATGGAGACCTCGTAGACGGGCATGCGGGTGGCGTACTCGTCGATGACACGGCGGTCGATGCCCTCGTAGCGGGCGGGCGTGAAGACCAGCCACGGCCGCTCGGACAGCTCGACGGCCAGTTCCTGGGTGAACGGCCGGCCGCTGGGCGTGGGCACGACGAGGACCGGCCCGTGGGCGCCGGCCTCGTAGCCGGCGGCCAGGGCGTCGTCCAGGCAGTCGCCCCACGGCTCGGTCTTCATGACCATGCCGGGGCCGCCGCCGTACGGGGTGTCGTCGACCGTGTTGTGCCGGTCGTACGTCCAGTCCCGCAGGTCGTGGACGTGCACGTCGAGCCGGCCGCGGGCGCGCGCCTTGCCGACGAGGGAGACGTTCAGCGGTTCGAGGTACTCAGGGAAGATCGTGACGACGTCCAGCCGCATCAGGACGCGTCCTCGGAGTCGGCGGCCGCGGCTTCGGCGTCCCGGGCGGAGGCGATCTCGGCACGGTCGTCGATCAGGCCCGGCGGCGGGCTGATCACGGCGCGCTGGTTCTCCAGGTCGATCTCGGTCACGATCTCCTCGACGAACGGGATCATCACCTCGGTGCCGTCGGGGCGCTCCACGATGAACAGGTCCTGCGAGGGCAGGTGCGAGATCTCCGTGATCCGGCCGATCTCGGTGCCGTCGGCGAGCACCACGTCGAGGTCCATGAGCTGGTGGTCGTAGAACTCGTCCTCGTCCTCCGGCAGCTCGTCGGGGTCCACGTCGGCGATCAGGAGGGTGTTGCGCAGGGCCTCGGCGCCGGTGCGGTCCTTGACGCCCGCGAAGCGGAGCAGCAGCCGGCCGCTGTGCACCCGGCCGGTCTCGATGGTCAGCGGTCCCGCCGAGGCGGGTTCGGTGTGGAGGACGGCGCCGGGGCTGAGCCGGAGCTCCGGCTCGTCCGTACGCACCTCGACGGTGACCTCGCCCTTGATGCCGTGGGCGCGGCCGATCCGCGCGACTACCAGCTGCACTCTTCCTTCTCCTGTCCATACGACGACGGGCCGGGGCGGGCCTCAGCCCTCCCCGGCCCGTGCCGGTGATTCAACTGCTCAGCGGACCTGGTCCACGTCGACGAGGTCGACGCGGATGCCACGGCCGCCGATGGCGCCCACGACGGTACGCAGTGCACGTGCGGTGCGGCCGTTGCGGCCGATCACCTTGCCGAGGTCGTCGGGGTGGACCCTGACCTCCAGCACCTGCCCGCGGCGCAGGTTGCGCGAGGCGACCTGCACGTCGTCGGGGTTGTCCACAATGCCCTTTACGAGGTGCTCAAGAGCCTCCTCGAGCATGCTCAGGCCTCGGTCGACTCGGCGGCGGCGTCAGCCTCGTCCGCCTTCTTCTCGGCCTTCTTCTTCTGGGTGATGGCCTCGCCCTTGGCGTCGCCACCCTCCAGCGCCTTCGCGAACTCCTCGAAGGAAGCGCGCTTCTGCTCCTTGGTCGCCGGGGCGAGCAGCGGCTTCTCCGGGGCGGGCAGGCCCTTGGCGGCCTGCCAGTCACCGGTGAGCTTCAGGATGGCGAGCACGGCGTCGGTCGGCTGGGCGCCGACGGACAGCCAGTACTGGGCACGCTCGCCGTTGACCTCGATGCGCGAGGGGTTGTAGGTCGGCTGGTAGATGCCGATCTCCTCGATCGCGCGACCGTCCCGACGGGTGCGGGCGTCGGCGACGACGATGCGGTAGTGCGGCTGGCGAATCTTGCCGAGGCGCTTCAGCTTGATCTTGACTGCCACTGGAGTGGTGTCTCCTGAACTTGACGTGGGTGGGCACAACAAGATGCCACGTGGGGTTGCGGTACTCGGGGTGCCCGATGGACGCGTCAGCCGGAGGAGAGAGGGGTCCTGTGCGACTGTCGAGTACAGCTAGCCATTGTGCCACATGCCCGCATCCGGTCAGGACGCGGCAGCTGCGACCGCCACCTCGGGGATGCGGAAGGGCTTCATGCAGCCCCCGCACACGATCGGCGCCTGCGCCAGCACCGACGGGACCACCCGCACGTTGCGTCCGCAGTCGCAGACCGCCTTGACCCGCACGCCGCCGCCCGAGGAGCCGTGCCGGGCGGCCGGTCCGCGGAAGGAGCGCTTGGTGTCGGCGGCCGTGGCGACGGTGTGGGCGCGCAGGGCCCGCTGGAGCCGCTCAATGGTGGGGCGGTAGCGCCGGCGGGCTTCCGCGTTCAGGGTCACCAGCGAGAAGCCGCTGCTCGCATGCGGCTCCTCGGCATGGTCGAGGCCCATCTCCTCGGCGATCGCCAGGAACCGGCGGTTGTGGTACCGGCCGGCGCGCGAGGTGTCGCGGACCCCGCGGGCGGCGGCGATGCCGTGGACTGCCTCGTGAAGCAGCCGTTCGAAGGAGAGTTCCGCCCCGCAGGCGGACGAAGACTCCCCGATCAAGGACTCGGGCGCGGCAAGGTCGGGCAGCTCGGGGTGGTACCGCTGAATGTCGGCCCACGCCTGCGCCAGCTCTGCGGCGAGTACTGGTGGTGTCGTGCTCACGTCGTGACAACGAGCCGGGGGGCCCAGGTGTTCCGATTCCGGGCCATTCCAAATTTTTTGCACGTACCAGTCAGTTCACACTGATGCATCCCGACGAGGGCGGGTGCGCATATCTCCGGAGGAGTCGGTACGTACGGGTGGTCCCCCGGACCCGGTCCGGGGGACCACGGCCGTCACGGCGGTGTACCGCCGTGACGGCTGCCCCGTGCGGCTCAGTAGGAGCGCGCGACGATCGCGAGGGTGCCGGGGGCGGCGTCCTCGGTCGGGACCGAGCCGTCCTCGGCGACCAGGCAGCGGACGGTCACGGCCTGCTCGCCGAGCTTGGCCTCGCCCTCCGGGCCCAGGACGTCCCACGGGATCCGCGCCCAGCCGCCGGCGAGGGCGGCCTCGGAGGCCTCCTCGATGGTGGCGACGTCGGTGGTGCGGGACTCGCGGCGCTCGCGGGACTCGCGCAGCAGCTGCGCCTGGTCCTCGTCGAGGACCTTGGGCAGCAGGTCGGCCAGCGCGTCGATCCGGACCGGCTCCTTGCCGCCGGGGATCCGGCGGGCCAGCATCGCGGTTCCGTTCTCCAGGTCGCGGGGGCCGATCTCGATGCGGACCGGCACGCCCTTGAGCTCCCAGTCCACCGCGCGGCGGCCGAACGGGGTGTCGACGCGGTCGTCCACGTGCACGCGGATGCCCGCGGCCTTCAGCTGCGCGCCGAGCTCGCGGACCTTGGCGACGGCCTCGTCGCCCTTGATCGCCATGACGACGACCTGGACGTGCGCCAGCCGCGGCGGGACGCGCAGGCCGTTGTCGTCGCCGTGGGACATGATCAGACCGCCGACCATGCGGGTCGAGACGCCCCACGAGGTCTGCCAGACCAGCTCCTGCTGCCCCTCCTTGGAGAGGTAGGAGGTGTTGAAGGCCTTGGCGAAGTTGGTGCCGAGCTCGTGGCTCGTACCCATCTGGAGGGCCTTGCCGTCGCCCATCATGCCCTCGAGGGTGAGGGTGTTGATGGCGCCGGCGAAGCGCTCCTTAGGGGTCTTGCGGCCGAGCACCACGTCGATGCCGAGCACGTTGGTCATGAAGTCGCCGTACACGTTCCGGTGGATGTGCGCGGCGTAGTCGCGCGCGTCCTCGTACGTGGCGTGGGCGGTGTGCCCCTCCTGCCAGAGGAACTCGCTCGTACGGAGGAAGACGCGGGGGCGCATCTCCCAGCGGACCACGTTGGCCCACTGGTTGATCAGCAGGGGCAGGTCGCGGTAGCTCTGCACCCACTTGGAGAAGTAGTCGTTGATGATCGTCTCGGAGGTGGGCCGGACGACGACCGGCTCTTCGAGCTCCTTCCCGCCGCCGTGCGTGACGACCGCGAGCTCGGGGGCGAAGCCCTCGACGTGCTCGGCTTCCTTCGTCAGGTACGACTGCGGGATGAACAGCGGGAAGTACGCGTTCTGTGCACCCGCGTCCTTGATGCGGGCGTCCATCTCCTGCTGCATCCGCTCCCACAGGCCGTAGCCGTACGGACGGATGACCATCGTGCCGCGCACTGGGCCGTTGTCGGCCAGTTCGGCCTTGTTGATCAGGTCCTGGTACCAGCGGGGGAAGTCGTCCGCCTGGGGGGTGAGAACGGGAGCCTTTGCCATGGCGCGAATGGTACGGCGCCGGGCACGCTGAGCGTGAATCGGGTACGACGGTCCTCTGGACGGGCGGCCCGAAGAGCAGTTCTCTGACAACGGGGGCAAGGAGGACGGGAGCGCATTTCCATGACGACGACGCTCGCTGCCCGGGACTGGGCGGAGATCCAGGAGCGGATGCTCGTACCGCTGTACGAGGCGGTCCACGACCGGCTCGGCATCGGGCCGGGCACCCGGCTGCTGGGGCTCGACTGCGGGGCCGGGCTGGCCCTGCTGCTGGGCGCGGCCCGCGGTGCCCGGGTGGCCGGGGTGGAGCCGGACCCCGGCAGGCGGGAGCTGGCCCGTGAACGGCTGCTGGACGTGGCGGCGGCCCCGCCGGACGCCGGCGGCGCGGGGTACGACGTGCTGACGCTGTTCTCGCCGGACGGCCCCGCGGACCTGGCGGCCGCGCTGCCGCTGGTGCGGCGGGGCGGGGCGGTGGTGCTGGCCGGCTGGGGGCCGCCGGAGCGGTGCGCGACGCTGACGGCGCTGGGCCCGGAGTGGCGGCGGCCGCGGCGCGGCGCTCTGGAGGACCTGGTCACGGCGGCCGGGCTCGGGTTCGACGGCTCGGGCCGGGTGTTCTGCCCGTTCGGGTACGCGGACATGGAGAGCGCGGTGCGCGGGCTGCTGGCCGCCGGACGGTACGCGGGCGCGGATCCCGGGCTGTTCGAGGGCGATCCGGCGCACCTGGAGAAGGAGCTGGCGGAGGCGCTGCACCCGTACGCCCGGCCGGACGGCACGGTGTGGCTGCCGAACGTGTTCCGGTACGTGATCGCCCGAGTGCCGTAACGGGGCCTTCCGGGCAACGCAAAAGGCCCCCGCGACGGCGGAGGCCCTGCGTCCGGGGCACCCGTAGGGGTGCCCCGGCCCGGTTGCTTCACGGACTCACTTCATGAACTTCTTGAACTCGTCCGGCAGCTCGAAGTCCTCGCCCTGGGCGCCGCCGGGCAGCCCGAACGGGTTGCCCGGGTCCAGCGCCGGGGCGGCCGCACCCTGCTCGCGGCGCGCGGCGGCCGCGGCCTCGTCGGCCTTGCGCTTCATCGGGTTGCCGCTCTTGCGCTTGCCCTTGGCCTGCTTGATCTGCTTCTTCTGGCGGCCGGGGCCGCCGCCCATGCCCGGGATGCCGGGCATGCCGGGCATCCCGCCGCCCTGGGCCATGCGGGACATCATCTTGCGGGCCTCGAAGAACCGCTCGACGAGGTTCTTGACGGCGCTGACCTCGACACCGGAACCCTTGGCGATACGGGCGCGGCGGGAGCCGTTGATGATCGTCGGGTCCTGGCGCTCGGCCGGGGTCATCGACTTGATGATCGCGGCGGTGCGGTCGACGTCGCGCTCGTCGATGTTGTTGATCTGGTCCTTGATCTGGCCCATGCCGGGCAGCATGCCGAGCAGCTTGGAGATGGAGCCCATCTTGCGGACCTGCTCCATCTGGGCCAGGAAGTCGTCGAGCGTGAACTCCTTGGGGCCCTTGGCGAGCTTGGCCGCCATCTTCTCGGCCTCGGCCTGCGAGAAGGTCTTCTCGGCCTGCTCGATGAGGGTGAGCATGTCACCCATGTCGAGGATGCGGCCGGCCATGCGGTCCGGGTGGAAGGCGTCGAACTCGTCGAGCTTCTCGCCGTTCGAGGCGAACATGATCTGCTTGCCGGTGACGTGCGCGATGGAGAGCGCGGCACCACCACGG
Organism: Streptomyces bambusae; assembly: GCF_020532645.1. GTDB lineage: Bacteria > Actinomycetota > Actinomycetes > Streptomycetales > Streptomycetaceae > Streptomyces > Streptomyces bambusae. Next base: position 48,653 of record NZ_JAJAUZ010000049.1, on the reverse strand, counting down.
GCGTCGCCGTCGAGCTTGGAGAGCACCACGCCGTCGAAGCCGACGCCGTCGCGGAAGGCCTCGGCGGTGTTGACCGCGTCCTGACCGATCATGGCGTCGACGACGAACAGGACCTCGTCGGGGCTGACGGCGTCGCGGATGTCCGCGGCCTGCTGCATCAGCTCCTGGTCGATGCCGAGGCGGCCGGCGGTGTCGACGATGACGATGTCGTGCTGCTTGGTCCGGGCGTACTCGATGGAGTCCTTGGCGACCTGGACCGGGTCGCCGATGCCGTTGCCGGGCTGCGGGGCGTACACGGCCACGCCGGCGCGCTCGGCGACCACGCTGAGCTGGTTGACGGCGTTGGGGCGCTGGAGGTCGCAGGCGACGAGCAGCGGGGTGTGGCCCTGGCCCTTGAGCCAGAGGCCGAGCTTTCCGGCCAGGGTGGTCTTACCGGCACCCTGGAGACCGGCGAGCATGATCACGGTCGGTGCGGTCTTCGCGAACCGCAGTCGGCGGGTCTCGCCGCCGAGGATGCCGACGAGCTCCTCGTTGACGATCTTGAGGACCTGCTGCGACGGGTTGAGGGCCTTGCTGACCTCGGCCCCGAGGGCGCGCTCCTTGACGTTCTTGATGAACGAGCGGACCACGGGCAGGGCGACGTCCGCCTCGAGGAGGGCGATACGGATGTCCCGGGCCGCCGCGTCGATGTCGGCCTCGCTCAGGCGGCCTTTGCCGCGAAGGCTCTTGAAGGTCGAGGCAAGGCGGTCGGAAAGCGTATCGAACACGATGGTCGCGATTCCTCAGGTCGGGGGCGTCTGGTCGCCCTCCAGAGTATCCGGCTCCGGCAAGGGCACGGCCCCGCCCGGGGAGAACGGGCGGGGCCGCCGGTCAGGACAGTGCCGTCCGGACCGTGGCGGCGAGTGCGGCGGCGTCGGCGGGGCCGAGCGGCTTGCCTTCGGGGTCGGTGACGTAGAGGGAGTCGACGGCGTTGGCGCCCAGGGTGGACACGTGGGCGCTGCGCACCCGTACCCCGGCGCCCTCCAGGGCCCGCCCGATCCGGTGCAGCAGGCCGACCTCGTCGGGGGCCCGCACTTCGAGGACGGTGGCCAGGGAGGACACGTCGGGGACGACGGTGACCCGGGGCGGCGGCGGGACCACGCCCCGGCGGCGCGGGTACGCGGCTTCCCGGTCGGCGAGCCGGGCGGTCACGTCGAGGGAGCCGTCGAGCGCGCGCACCAGGTCGGCGCGGAGCCGGGGGGCCTCGGGCAGGGCGCCGTACTCGGCGGCCACCCGCCAGCGCAGGACGAGCACCTCGCCCAGCGCGTCGGGCAGTTCGACGGAGCGCAGGTCGGCGGCGCGGACGGTGAGCCGGTGCAGGGCGAGCACGCCGGCCGCGGCGGGCAGCACGCCGGGCTGGTCGGGGACCGCGACGACGAGTTCGACGCCGATCTCGCTGCCGGCGCCGTCCGCTTCGGTGCGGGCGTGCAGCGCGAGGACGGGTTCGCCGGTGCGGAGGGCTTCCACGGCGAGCCGTTCCTGGTCGGCGGAGGGGGCGGTGGGGCCGGGGGCGGGCGGCTGTTCGCCGCCGAGCAGGGCGGCGGCGCGGGCGGCGAGGTCGGCGACGAGGGAGGCCCGCCAGGCGCTCCAGGCGGCGGGTCCGGTGGCGAGGGCGTCGGCCTCGGTGAGGGCGTGCAGGAGTTCCAGGACGGCGGTGGAGCCGACGGCGTCGGCGACGGCCTGCACGGTGGCGGGGTCGTCGAGGTCGCGCCGGGTGGCGGTTTCGACGAGCAGCAGGTGGTGGCGGACGAGGGTGCCGATGACGGCCGTGTCCTCGGCGTCGAAGCCGGTACGGGCGGCGAGGGCGCGGGCCGGGGATTCGCCGGCGACGGAGTGATCGCCGGGCAGGCCCTTGCCGATGTCGTGGAGGAGGGCGGCGACGAGCAGCAGGTCGGGGCGGCCGACCCGGCGGGTGAGGGCGGCGGCACGGACGGCGGTCTCGACGAGGTGCCGGTCGACGGTCCAGGTGTGGACGGGGTTGCGCTGGGGGCGGCAGCGCACCCGCTCCCATTCCGGCAGCAGTCGGCTGATCAGCCCTTCCGCTTCGAGGGCTTCCCAGACGGCGACGGTGGGTTCGCCGGCGCCGAGGAGGGTGACGAGCTGTTCGCGGGCCTCGGCGGGCCAGGGCACGGGCAGGTCGCGGGTCTGGGCGGCGAGCCGGCGGACGGCGTGCGGGGAGACGGGCAGGCCGGCCTGGGCCGCGGCGGCGGCGAGCCGCAGCGGGAGGACGGGGTCGCGGTCGGGGCGGGCGGCGAGGGCGAGCACTGCCTCGCCGTCCTGTTCGACGACGCCTTCGGCGAGCGGGGCGCGTTCGGCGGGGGCGGTGCGGCCGCCGAGCAGGCTGCGCAGCCGGGGGCGGGCGGAGCGGGCGCGCAGCACCCGGCCGACTTCGCGCCAGGTGATGTCGCCGGCGTACGCGACGACGCGGGCGGCTTCGTAGACCTGGCGGAGCAGGGTGTCGGCGTCGGGCAGCCCGAGGCCCTCGGCCACCTGGGCCTGGTCCTGGAGGGAGAGCCGGTCGCCGGGGCGGCCGGTGGCGAGGTGGAGGGCGTCGCGGGTGTCGAGGAGCCGGCGCCGGGCGTCGGCGAGGCCTTCGCGGGGGGCGTCGGCGACCCAGGAGGCGGCGACGGCGCGCAGGGCGGTGAGGTCGCGCAGGCCGCCGCGGGCCTCCTTGAGGTCGGGTTCGAGGAGGAAGCGGAGTTCGCCGGCGCGGTCGGCGCGGTCGCGGGAGAGGGCGTGGAGTTCGGGCAGCCGGCGGACGGCCTGGTTGCGCCAGTCGGCGAGGACGGCGGTGCGCAGGCCGGTGACGAGGCCGTGGTCGCCGGCGACCGGCCGGGCGTCGAGGAGGCCGAGGTGCACCTTGAGGTCCTCGGCGGCGGTCTTGCGCGCCTGGGCGGGGGTGCGTACGGAGTGGTCGAGGGAGAGGCCGGTGTCCCAGACGGGGTACCAGATCCGGTCGGCGAGGGCGGCGAGGTCGGCGGGGCTCGCCTTGCCGTCGTGGAGGAGCAGCAGGTCGAGGTCGCTGCGGGGGGAGAGTTCGGCGCGCCCGTAGCCGCCGGTGGCGACGAGGGCGGCGCCGCGGACCCCGGTGTCGCGGACGGCTTCGGCGAAGAGCCCCGTCAGCCAGGTGTCGGTGAGTCCGGCGAGGGCGGCACGGCGCGGCGGCCCGGACCGCGGCTCCTCCTGGAGGAGCCGCAGCCGGGCCGCCGCGTGGCCACCGGGTTCCGGTTCCGCGGGTGCGGTGCTGTCGTCGGCGCCCGTCATCCGGGGCTCTCCTTCGCTTCCGTTGGCTTCCGTCGCCGCCCGCCGGCTTCCGGTTCCGTTACAGCGCGTCGGCGCCGCGTTCGCCGGTGCGGACCCGGACCACGGAGTCCACGGGGAGGGCCCACACCTTGCCGTCGCCGATCTTGCCGGTGCGGGCGGCGGTGACGACGACGTTCATGACGTCGTCTGCGTCGGCGTCGTCGACGAGGACCTCGATGCGGATCTTCGGGACCAGGTCGACGGTGTACTCGGCGCCGCGGTAGACCTCGGTGTGGCCGCGCTGGCGTCCGTAGCCGCTGGCCTCGGTGACGGTCAGGCCCTGGACGCCGAAGGCCTGGAGGGCCTCCTTGATCTCGTCGAGCCGGTGCGGCTTCACGATCGCGGTGATGAGCTTCATGCATCCACCTTCTTGTTCTGCTGGGCGGCGGGGGCGGTCAGGGCGGTGCTGCGCGGTGCGGCACCGCCGCCGGCTCCGCTGAAGTCGTACGCGGTCTCGGCGTGTTCGACCTGGTCGATGCCGGAGACCTCGTCGTCCTCGGTGACCCGCATGCCCATCGCCTTGTCGATGAGGAAGGCGAGCACCGCGGACGCGACCAGAGAGTAGGCGAGGACCGCGAAGACGCCCACGGCCTGCTTGCCGAGCTGCTCCAGGCCGCCGCCGTAGAAGAGGCCGGCCGCGTCGGACTGGACGCCGCCGGTGGCGAAGAGGCCGACGAGGAGGGAGCCGAGGATGCCGCCGACGAGGTGGACGCCGATGACGTCGAGGGAGTCGTCGTAGCCGAACTTGAACTTGAGGCCGACGGCCATGGCGCAGACCAGGCCGGCGATGGCACCGATGGCGATGGCGCCGAGCGGGGAGCAGGAGCCGCCGGACGGGGTGATGGCGACGAGGCCGGCGACGGCTCCGGAGGCGGCGCCGAGCGTGGTGAACGCGCCGTGCCGGATCTTCTCGTAGGCGAGCCAGGCGAGCATGGCGGCGGCGGTGGCGACCTGGGTGTTGACGAACATGACGGCGCCGATGCCGTCGTCGTTGCCGAGCCAGGAGCCGGCGTTGAAGCCGAACCAGCCGAACCACAGGAGGCCCGCGCCGAGCATGACCAGCGGGAGGCTGTGCGGGCGCATCGGGTCCTTCTTGAAGCCGACGCGCTTGCCGATGACGAGGATCACGCCGAGGGCGGCGGCGCCGGCGTTGATGTGGACGGCGGTGCCGCCGGCGAAGTCGATGACGCCCATCTCGAAGAGCCAGCCGCCGGAGCCCCAGACCCAGTGGGCGACGGGGAAGTAGACGGCGGTGACCCACAGGGCGATGAACAGGGCCCAGGCGCTGAACTTGACGCGGTCGGCGAGGGCGCCGCTGATCAGGGCCGGGGTGATGATCGCGAACATGAGCTGGAAGACGGCGAAGACGTAGACCGGGATGGTGTAGCCGTCCCAGAGTTCGGTGAGTCCGATGCCGCTGAGGCCGGCGTAGTCGGAGGACCAGCCGATGAGGGAGCCGGAGTCGGTGCCGAAGGCGAGGCTGAAGCCGTAGAGGACCCACAGGATCGTGACGATCCCGAGGCTGATGAAGCTCATCATCAGCATGTTGAGGCTGCTCTTGACGCGGACCATGCCGCCGTAGAAGAAGGCGAGGCCCGGGGTCATCAGCATGACCAGGGCGGAGCAGATGAGCATGAACCCGGTGTTGGCGGCAGACAGCTCGGGGGCGTCTGCGGCCAGGGTCGTGATGGCTGGTGCCATCGGCGTCTCCTCGTCGTCGGTACGTTCGCGTGCGGGCGAGCGTGGGAAACCTGAGCGGCGCATGGCGTGCGGCCTGGGGCGGGCCGTCCGGCGCACTGGCCGGTTATGAGCCCTGAGATTCGCGCAGGCCGGTTTCCGGCGGTGCCGCTCGATGTTTCTGTGCCGTGACGAAGAGGTCGGGCGTGTTACGCGCCCATGAACGGGTCGGAGCATGCGGCCGGCCGCGACAGCACCCGGGGGACTTGGCGGGGGGAGCCGAGTCGGGCATCGGTGGGGGGTGTCGCGGCCGGGCCTTTCCCCGGGCGGGCCCGGGGCCCGTCTGGCGGATCAGACGGCCTCGGCGGACTCGGGGAGCTGGGCGGCGATCCGGTCGGTGAGCCGGATCACCTCGGCGACGTCGCCGTATTCACGGGCGACGGTGTCGACGGTCTTGCGGAGCCGGGTGTTCACCCGTTCGGACCGTACTTTCTTGGCCACCGGCATGGCCTGCTCGGCGAGCAGGGCGGCCTGCTCGGGCTCGCGGCGCAGCAGGTGGACGGTGGCCATGCCGATGAGGTTGAGGGCGAGGGAGCGCTGGTGCTCGTCGTCCTTGCGGAAGAGGTCGACGGCCCGCTGCATGACGGGCTCGGCGAGGGAGGCGTACGTGGGGCTGCGGCCGGCCACGTAGGCGAGGTCGCGGAACGAGTGGGAGTTCTCGCCGTTGAGTTCGGCCTCGGAGAAGAAGCGGATCCAGTCGGGCTCGGGCTCGGCGCCGAAGGCGATGTCGGCGAAGGTGTCCTCGGCCATCCGCACGGCCCGCTTGCAGCGGCTGGGCTGGCCCATGTTGGCGTAGGCGCGGGCCTCCATCGCATACAGCATGGCCTGGGTGCGGGGACCGGCGCAGTCGCGGCTGCCGTACTGGGCGAGGTGGATGAGTTCCAGTGCGTCCTCGGGGCGGCCGAGGTGGATCATCTGGCGGCTCATGTTGGAGAGGATGTACGAGCCGAGCGGCTTGTCCCCGGCTTCCTTGGAGGCGTGCAGGGCGAGGACGAAGTACTTCTGGGCGGTGGGCTGGAGGCCGATGTCGTAGCTCATCCAGCCGGCGAGTTCGGCGAGTTCGGCGGCGACCTTGAAGAGGCGCTTCATGGTGGGCGCGGGGTGGGATTCCTGGAGCAGGTCGGTCACCTCGTGGAGCTGCCCGACGACGGCCTTGCGGCGCAGCCCGCCGCCGCACTGGGCGTCCCACTGCCGGAACATGACGGTGGTGGATTCCAGCAGGTCGAGTTCGGGTTCGGAGAGCTGGACCAGGCGGCGGCCGCCGGCGGCCGGTCCGGGGTCGGCGGCGGGTACGGGCACCAGCCAGCGCTGCATCGGCTCGATGAGGGCGGGGCCGGCGGAGAGGGCGAGCGAGGCGCCGAGGAAGCCGCGCCGGGCGAGCATCAGGTCGCTGCGGGAGAACTCGCTGAGGAGTTCCACGGTCTGGGGGGCGGCCCAGGGCAGGTCGACGCCGGAGACGGAGGGCGACTGGTGGGCGACGCGCAGTCCGAGGTCCTCGACGGCGACGACGGAGCCGAACCGCTCGGAGAACAGCTCGGACAGGATCCGCGGGATGGGTTCGCGGGGCTGTTCGCCGTCGAGCCAGCGCCGGACGCGGGAGGTGTCGGTGCTGATGTGGTGGGCGCCGAGCTGCCGGGCCCTCCGGTTGACCTGGCGCGCGAGCTCGCCCTTGGACCAGCCGCTGCGCACGAACCATGAGGTGAGCTGCTCGTTGCGGCGCGGTTCACCTCCGCCGCCCCGGGGGGCGGGCTCCTCGTTCGTGCCGATCGAGCCACTGCCGCTCACTGGAACGCCCCCATCCACTCGCCTTCGGAACACCCTTGCGCCGGAAGGGAGTCGCCAACCGCATCCTGCCTCCGGCATACCCAAGGATGCGCCTTCCGCAAGGCTCCGTGTACCGAAAGTAATCCTACGATCACCTCTCCCGCGACCCCGATTCCACAATCGCCACCATTCGCCACCCCTTCGAATGAACTCGCCACCCTCCGGTTCCGATTCACTTGACGACTAGGAAGACCAGAAGTTGGCGGAGCGGAGTGCGGCGGGGCGCGCGCGGCGATGGAGTGCGCCGGGTGTCCGGGGTTCTCCGCGTCGTAACCACCGGCGAGTTCGACCCGTTGGAGGGGGCATGGGCTTCACGATCGGCGGCAGCCGGGGCACCAAGGAGTACCGGGCCGGATCGCGGCGCCGGGGCCGGATGTCGGAGTGCACAGCGGTGGCGGAGTACACCGGGCTGTGGGGCTGGGACGTGGTGCCCGGCGCGCGGGCCGCGGCGGGCGTCTGCTCGTGCGGGGACGCGCAGTGCTCCGCACCGGGGGCGCATCCGCTGGTCTTCGGCGCGGGGGTGCCGGCCGGGGCGACGCTGGACGAGGTCACGGAGGCGTGGGGCGAGTTCCCGGGGGCGGCCCTGCTGCTGCCGGCGGGGCGGTCCTTCGACGTGATCGAGGTGGCGGAGGAGGCGGGGCGGCGGGCGCTGGTGCGGCTGGAGCGGATGGGTTTGCCGCTGGGACCGGTTGCGGCGACGCCGGACGGGCGGGCGCAGTTCTTCGTCGCGCCGGGCGCGGCGGCGGGGCTGCCGCAGCTCTTGTACCGGATGGGGTGGGACGATGCGCGGCTCGACCTGCGGGCGCTGGGTTCCGGGGCGTACGTGACCGCGCCGCCGTCCGATCACGGCGGCCTCGGGCCCATGCGGTGGCTGCGGCCGCCCGCCCTGGATTCCGCGGGTGGTCCTCCGCAGGCGCGTCTGCTCCTCGGCACGCTGGCCTACATCGCCCACCGCCTCCAGCTCTGATTCCGGCCCCCCGCCCCGATCGCGGGCCCGGCCGCTTCTCTCCGAGCGCCGCCCGCCTCGCGTGCCTCGGTCGCGGGCGGGACCGTTTCCCGGGGCGGGGCCGTTTCCCGGGGCGGGGCCGTCCCCCCGGGCGGGGTCGTCCCGCCGAGCGGGAGCCCCCCGGGCGGGAGCCGTCCCCTGAGGCGGTGCCCGGCGGGGCTCAAAGACCCGGGGCTCCGCCCCGTACCCCGCGCCTCAAACGCCGGCGAGGCTAATTTTCCCCCGCCGCATTCAACCGCGCAGGCGAAGGCCGGCTGGGGGCCGCATGCAGACCCGCAGGCGACGAAGACCGTCAGGGCCGCCCTGAGGCCCGCAGGCGAAGGCCGTCAGGGCCGCATTCAGGCCCGCAGGGGAAGGCCCGTCAGGGGCCACTTTCAAGTCCGCAGGTGAAGGCCGGCAGGGGCATGTTCGAGCCCGTCCGGCGATTGAGGACCGGGGTAGGGGGCGGAGCCCCGAAATCGAGCCCCGCCGGCGATTGAGGCGCAGGGTACGGGGGCGGAGCCCCGGATCTTCGAGCCCCGCCGGCGATTGAGGCGGGGCCCGGGGATGCGGAAGGGGCCCGGAGACGTGGTCGCCGGGCCCCCGAGGGGAAGGTCAGTCGCCGATGAGGGCGTCCACGAAGGCCCCCGCTTCGAAGGGCGCGAGGTCGTCGGGGCCCTCGCCCAGCCCGACCAGCTTCACCGGCACGCCCAGCTCCCGCTGGACCGCGATGACGATGCCCCCCTTGGCCGTACCGTCCAGCTTCGTCAGGACGATGCCGGTGATGTCGACGACCTCGGCGAACACCCGCGCCTGCACCAGCCCGTTCTGCCCGGTGGTCGCGTCGAGCACGAGCAGGATCTCGTCCAGCGGACCGTGCTTCTCGACGACCCGCTTGACCTTGCCCAGCTCGTCCATGAGCCCGGTCTTGGTGTGCAGCCGCCCGGCGGTGTCGATGAGGACGACGTCCGCTCCCTCGGCGATGCCCTCCTTGACCGCGTCGAACGCGATGGAGGCCGGGTCGCCGCCCTCGGGACCACGTACGGTCCGGGCACCCACCCGCTCGCCCCAGGTCTGCAGCTGGTCGGCCGCCGCCGCCCGGAAGGTGTCGGCCGCGCCGAGCACCACGCTGCGCCCGTCGGCAACCAGCACCCGGGCCAGCTTGCCGGTGGTGGTGGTCTTGCCGGTGCCGTTGACGCCGACGACCATCACGACGCCGGGGGTGTCGACGCCGCTCTCCGTCTTGACCGTACGGTCCATGTCGGGCCCGATGATGGCCACGAGCTCCTCGCGCAGCAGGGCGCGCAGCTCCTCCGGCGTGCGGGTGCCGAGCACCTTGACGCGCTCGCGGAGCCGGTCCACCAGCTCCTGGGTCGGCATGACGCCGACGTCGGCGGTGAGGAGCGTCTCCTCGATCTCCTCCCAGGTGTCCTCGTCGAGGTGCTCGCGGGAGAGCAGCGTGAGCAGCCCCTTGCCCAGCGAGTTCTGGGAGCGGGAGAGCCGGGCCCGCAGCCGGACCAGCCGGCCGGCGGTGGGCTCGGGCACCTCGATCTCGGGCGCGGCCGGCGCCTCGGGCTCGGCGGCAGGTGCCTCGGCGGCGGGGGCCTGCGTCCGGGCATCCGGGAGCACGACCTCCTCGATCGTGCGGCGCGGCTCTTGCGCGCCCGGCTCTGCCTCCTCCCCCACGTGCGGCTCGGCGGGCGGGGCAGTGATGGTCGGCGTGCTCGGCGGCGCCGTGGGCGGCAGCTGCTTCTTCTTGCGGCTGCCGACCACGAGCCCGCTGATCGCGCCGACCGCGACCAGGGCGATGACTAGGGCGAGGATGAGGATGTCCATAACCGTTTCAGTATGCGCGACCGCCCGCCTCCGGCCCCGATTCCGCCGCCGGGGGCCGCCCGGCCGGCCGAAGCGGAACGGGCCCCCGCCGGATCCCTGTCCAACTGACGCCACGTCAGCTAACGTCCCCCCTCGCCCGGCCCGTCCATCCAGGCGAAGGGGGATTCCCGCATGCCCATCACCGTGGCCCGGTTCAATCTCGTCGACCCGCACGGCACCCCCGAGTCGCTCGCCGCCCGCTACCGGGCGGCCGTGGAGATGGCCGCGTACGCCGACGACCGGGGGATCGACACCGTCCAGACGGAGGAGCACCACGGCACCGCGAACAACTGGCTGCCCTCGCCGTTCGCCTTCGCGGGCGCGGTCTTCGGCGCCACCCGCCGGATCGCGGTGACCGTGTCGGCGATCATCGGCCCGCTGTACGACCCGCTGAAGGCCGCCGAGGACATCGCCGTACTGGACCTGGTCAGCGGCGGCCGGCTGGTGACGGTCGCGGGCATCGGCTACCGGCCGGAGGAGTACGAGCAGCAGGGCGTGGAGTGGGGGCGGCGCGGCCGGCTCCAGGACGAGCTGCTGGAGACGCTGCTCGCGGCGTGGACGGGCGAGGAGTTCACGTACCGGGGCCGGCGGGTGCGGGTGACGCCCCGGCCGTTCACGCAGCCGCACCCGCTGCTGCTGGTGGGCGGGAGCTCGCAGGCCGCGGCCCGGCGGGCGGCCCGGCTGGGGCTGCCGTTCTTCCCGAGCGCGCACCTGCCGGAGCTGGAGGCGTACTACCAGGCACGGCTGGCGGAGTACGGGACCGAGGGGTTCTGCATGATGCCGGCGGCGCAGACCCCGCTGCTGCACGTCGCCGAGGACCCGGACCGGGCGTGGGACCTGTACGGCGAGCATTTCCTGCACGAGGCGGAGACGTACGCCTCGTGGCAGTCGAAGGACATCCGTTCGGCGGTCTGCTCCCGGGCGCGCACGGTCGAGGAGCTGCGCACCGAGGGCGTCTACCGGATCCTCACCCCGGACCAGACGGTCGGCTACGCCCGGGAGGCCGGCGAGGCGGGCAACCTGGTGCTGCACCCGCTGTGCGGCGGCATGCCGCTCGACGAGGGCTGGCGCAGCCTGCACCTGCTGTGCGAACAGGTGCTGCCCCGGCTCAAGGGGTGAGCCGGGGCAGCATCCGCGTACGAGGAGACGGGCAAGGGCGGGGAGGTCAGCCCATCTCCTCCAGCGCCTTGCCCTTGGTCTCCGGCACCCATTTGAGGATGAAGGGGATCGAGAGCACGGCGAAGCAGGTGTAGATGACGTAGGCGCCCGACAGGTTCCAGTCGGACAGGGTCGGGAAGGTGACCGTGATCACCCAGTTGGCGACCCACTGGGCAGCGGCGGCCACTCCGAGCGCCGCGGCCCGGATGCGGTTGGGGAACATCTCGCCGAGCAGCACCCAGACGACCACGCCCCAGGAGAGGGCGAAGAACAGGACGAAGGCGTGCGCGGCGACCAGCGCCAGGGTGCCCTGGAGCTCGGGCATCGAGATGTCGCCGCCGATGTCCTCCTTGTACGAGAACGCCCAGGCGGCGAGGCCGAGGGAGAGGGCCATGCCGACGGAGCCGATGAGGGCGAGCGGCTTGCGGCCGATCCGGTCGACGAAGACCATCGCGATCACCGTGCCGATGATGTTGATGATCGACGTGGTGAAGGAGTAGAAGAACGAGCTGGTCGGGTCGATGCCGACGGACTGCCACAGCGAGGAGCTGTAGTAGAAGATCACATTGATGCCGACCAGCTGCTGGAAGACGGACAGCCCGATGCCGATCCAGACGATGGGCAGCAGGCCGAAGCGGCCGCCGAGCAGGTCCCTGAAGGTCGACTTGTGCTCGGAGCTCATCGCGGCCGTGATCTCGCGGACCCGGGCGTCCAGGTCGGTGCCGGTGCCCTCGACCTCGCTGAGGACGGTCTTGGCCTGCTCGGTGCGGCCGGCGGAGATCAGGAAGCGCGGGGACTCGGGGATGACGAAGGACAGCAGGCCGTAGAGCAGGGCCGGGACCACCATGACGCCGAGCATCCACTGCCAGGCTTCCAGGCCGCCGATCCTGCCGCGCTGGTCGCCGTCGGCGAGGTTGAGGATGCCCCAGTTGACGAGCTGGGAGACGGCGATGCCGATGACGATCGCGGCCTGCTGGAACGAGGCCAGGCGGCCGCGGTAGGCGGGCGGGGAGACCTCGGCGATGTACGCGGGACCGATGACGGAGGCCATGCCGATGGCGAAGCCGCCGATCACCCGCCACAGCGCGAGGTCCCACAGGGCGAACGGCAGCGCCGAGCCGATCGCGCTCGCGGTGAACAGCACCGAGGAGATCTGCATGCAGCGGATCCGGCCGATGCGGTCCGCGATCCGGCCGGCCGTCGCCGCGCCGATCGCACAGCCGATCAGGGCCGCCGCGATCACTTGGGCCAGCGCCTCGGAGCCGATGTCGAAGCGCTCCCTGATGGCCTCGACGGCACCGTTGATCACGGAACTGTCGTAGCCGAAGAGGAAGCCGCCCATGGCGGCCGCGGCGGTGATGAAGATGACGTGCCCGAGGTGTTCCGGGTGCTGGGAAGGCCCGGGGCCCGGGCCGCCCGCCTGCGCTGTGCTGGTCAAGGTGTGCTCCGTGGGGTTTGTCCGTTATCCCAGTGGCGCACAGGTCAAGATCGGCCACCACCGGAAGGCGGGAGACAGCGGAGTGAGCCTATGTGTTCAGTTTATGAAGTCAAGAGGCGGGGTCGGAGGTAAGTAGACCCACTCTCGTTCAAGTCTTGAACGCAAGGTCGGGTACGTACGCGGGACGGCGGAAGTCAGCGGAGCCGCTGGCTGATCACCTTGGACACCCCGTCGCCCTGCATGGAGACGCCGTACAGCGCGTCGGCGACCTCCATGGTCCGCTTCTGGTGGGTGATCACGATCAGCTGGGAGCTCTCCTGGAGCTCCTCCATGATCCGGATCAGGCGCTGCAGGTTGGTGTCGTCGAGGGCGGCCTCGACCTCGTCCATCACGTAGAACGGGCTGGGCCGCGCCTTGAAGATGGAGACCAGCAGCGCCACGGCCGTCAGGGAGCGCTCGCCGCCGGAGAGCAGGGAGAGCCGCTTGACCTTCTTGCCGGGCGGGCGGGCCTCGACGTCCACTCCGGTGGTCAGCATGTCGGACGGGTCGGTGAGCACGAGCCGGCCCTCGCCGCCGGGGAACAGCCGGGAGAAGACGCCCTCGAACTCGCGGGCCGTGTCCCGGTACGCCTCCGTGAACACCTGCTCGACCCGCTCGTCGACTTCCTTCACGACCTGAAGGAGATCGCTGCGGGTGCGGCGCAGGTCGTCGAGCTGCTCGCTGAGGAATTTGTGCCGTTCCTCCAACGCGGCGAACTCCTCCAGGGCCAGCGGGTTGACCTTGCCGAGCTGCTGGTACGCGCGTTCCGCGGCCTTGAGCCGCTTCTCCTGCTGGACGCGTACGAACGGGCCGGGGCGGTTGCGCGGGTGGCCGGGGTCCTCGGGCAGGTCCTCGCCCTCGGCCGGCGGCGCAGGCGGGACGGGCTGGTCGGGGCCGTACTCGCCGACCAGGCCGGCGGTCTCCATGCCGAACTCTTCCAGGGCCCGGGCCGCCAGCTGCTCGATGCGCAGGCGCTTCTCCGCGCCGAGCACCTCGCCGCGGTGGACGGAGTCGGTGAGCTTGTCGAGTTCCGTCTTGAGGTCGCGGCCGCGGGTCCGTTCCGCGCCGAGGGCCTGTTCCCGGTGGCCCCGGGCCTGTTCGGCGGCGGCCCGCTCGGCTTCGGCGCGGCCGACGGACACGACGATGTGGGCGAGCAGCTGGCGGGCGGCGTCGCCGACCGCGGCGGCCACCTCGGCCTCGTGGCGCAGCCGGGCACGGCGGCGCTCGGCGCGGGCCCTCGCCTCGCGTTCGGCGCGGGCGCTGCGGTCGAGGGCGTCGGCGCGGCCGGCCAGGCCCTTGGCGCGCTCCTCGTGGGTGCGGAGCTGGAGCCGGGCCTCCATCTCGGTCTGGCGGGCGTTCGCGCCGTCGGCGGCGAGGCGGTCGCGGACGGCGGTGTCGGGCTCCTCCTCCGCGGGGAGCTCCTCGGCGGCGACGAGGCGGCCGGCGAGTTCGGCGACGTCTTCCAGGGCGCGGTCCAGGGCCTCTTCGGCGCGGGTCGCGGCCGCGGCGGTGCGCTCCGCCTCGCCGGCGGCGGCCCGGGCGACGCCGGCGAGGCGGCCGAGCTGCTGGGCGGTGCCGGCCCGTTCCTTCTCGCCCTTGCGGCGGCGGTCGCCCAGGTCCTCCGCGTGCGCGGCGCGGGCGGCCCGGTCCGCGGCGGCAGCCGTCTGGGCGGCGGCCAGGTCCTGGCAGCGCTGCTCCAAGCGGGCGAGCTCCGCCGCGGCTTCGTCGACGGCGGCCTGCACCTCCAGGAGGCTGGGCGCGCCTGCCGTGCCGCCCTGGGCGAGGTGGGCGCCGAGCACGTCGCCCTCGGGGGTGACGGCCACCGTGTCCGGGCGGTCCCGTACGACCGCCTCGGCCGTCGCCAGGTCCGGGACGAGGACGTAGCCGCGGAGTACGGACTCCAGTGCGCGCAGGGTTGCGCCGTCGCCGCGCAGCAGCCCTGCGAGCGGGGGGTGCGGCGCGAGCAGCGGCGCGGCCGCGCCGACGGGGCTCCGCTCCGAACCCCGGTCCTCAAGCGCCGGACGGGCCGGAATTCGCCCTCCGTCGCCGGAAGCTCCGGCTCCACCGGAACCCCCGGCTTCACCGGAACCCCCGGCTTCACCGGAACCCCCAGCCCCGCCGGCGTCTGAGGCGCGGGGGTGCGGGGGCTGGGCCCCGGGGGTGGCCGGGGTGATGAGGAAGGCGGCGCGGCCGGCGTCCGTGTCGCGGAGGTGACGGATCGCGGCGGCGGCCGCCTGCGGCGAGGTCACAGCGAGCGCGTCCGCGGCGACGCCGAGGGCCGCGGCCACGGCCGCCTCGCAGCCCGGCGTCACCGACACGCGCGCCGCAGCCGGCCCCAGCAGCCCCGCCAGCCGGTCCCCGGCCGCCAGCACCGCATCCGTGCCGTCCTTGCGCCGCAGACCGAGGGCCAGGGCCTCGTGCCGGGCCGCGACCGCAGCCCGCGACCGCTCGGCGGCGGTCGCGTCCTCCCGCGCGGCCGCGAAGGCGGCCTCCGCCGCGGCCAGCGCGGCCCGCGCCGCCTCGTGCTCCTCGGCCAGCGCCGAGTCCCCCGCGTCCAGCCCGGCGACCTCGGCCGCCAGCGCCTCGTACTCCTCCTGCGCCGCCGACGCCCGCTCGGCCGCCGCCTCCCGCGCCTCCGCCAGCCGCTCGATCTCGGCCTGCGCCGCACCCGCCCGCGAACGGGCGGCGCCGACCTGTCCGGAGAGCCGGGCCAGGCCCTCCCGGCGGTCGGCGATGGCCCGCGCCACGTCCTTCAGCCGCCGCTCCTCCGCGGCCAGCGAGCGCTCCAGCCCGGCCCGGTGCTCGACCGTGTCCTCCAGCGCCCGCTCGGCCGCCTCCAACGCCGCCTCAAGTTCCGCTTCCTGCTCGCGGATGCGTTCCGCCTCGCGTTCCGTGTCCTCCGGATCACGGCCCCGCCGCTCCTCCTCGGCCGGCGTGCGCGCACTCTTGACCCGCGCGTCGGCGAGCGAAACCGTGCCCCGCACCCGCTCGGCGAGCTGCGCCAGCTCGTGCCAGGTCTGCTGGGCCTGCCGCAGCCGCGGCACCAGCTCGGCGACGGCGGCCTCCAGCTCCGCCTCCCGGGCGAGGGCTTCCTTCAGCTGCGCTTCGGCGCTCTCCTTGCGCTCCTTCAGCGCGGCCTCGTCGGCGAGTTCGGCATCGAGCGCGGCCTGCAGCCGTACGAGGTCGTCCGCGAGCAGCCGCAGCCGGGCGTCGCGCAGGTCGGCCTGGATGACCGCGGCCCGCCGGGCCACCGCCGCCTGCCGGCCGAGCGGCTTGAGCTGGCGCCGCAGCTCCTCGGTCAGGTCGTGCACGCGGGCCAGGTTCGCCTGCATCGCGTCGAGCTTCCGCAGCGCCTTCTCTTTGCGCTTGCGGTGCTTGAGGACGCCCGCTGCCTCCTCGATGAACGCACGCCGGCCGGCCGGGTCGGCG
This sequence comes from Streptomyces bambusae, assembly GCF_020532645.1. Classification (GTDB taxonomy): domain Bacteria; phylum Actinomycetota; class Actinomycetes; order Streptomycetales; family Streptomycetaceae; genus Streptomyces; species Streptomyces bambusae. Next base: position 32,826 of record NZ_JAJAUZ010000049.1, on the reverse strand, counting down.
TGCAGGACGGAGTCCAGCTGCCCCTGGCCGACGATGACGTGCATCTCGCGGCCGATGCCTGAGTCGGACAGCAGCTCCTGGATGTCGAGCAGGCGGCACGTGTCACCGTTGATCTGGTACTCGCTGCTGCCGCCGCGGAACATGATCCGCGTGATCGTGACCTCGGCGTACTCGATCGGCAGCGCGCCGTCGGAGTTGTCGATGGTGAGCGACACCTCGGCCCGGCCGAGCGGCGGCCGCCCGGTGGTGCCGGCGAAGATGACGTCCTCCATCTTCCCGCCGCGCAGCGACTTGGCGCCCTGCTCGCCCATGACCCAGGACAGCGCGTCCACCACGTTCGACTTGCCCGAGCCGTTGGGCCCCACGACGCACGTGATGCCGGGCTCGAAGCGCAGGGTCGTGGCAGAGGCGAACGACTTGAATCCGCGGAGGGTCAGGGCCTTGAGGTGCACGCCGCCGGACTCTACCTCGCCGTTCCCGTTTCACCCATGAAGGTGCAGGGCAGATCGGATCACGAGGAAGACAGCCCCTCGCCCGGGTGAACCCGGCAGCCGGCCCCGGGGCCGGCCCGGCCCGGAACGAGGGACCGGAAAGAGAGAAGGGACGCCGAAGCGTCCCTTGCAGGTACTGCTGGAGTAGGGTCTTTCGTCACGCGGCGATCAGGTGAGCGCAGGCTCCGCCTGGGGTACGTCGATGTCAATGCTGTCCAGCAGCGAGTCTCCGTGCTGCGCGGCGGCGGTCAGCGCGTCGTTCTCGGACTGAATCCGGACAAGCTCGGACTCGAGGTCCTGGACGCGCTGCTGAAGCCGTCGCATCTCGGCGAGGAGTCGCGGGTCGGAACCGCCGACGTAACCGAGAAGCGCCTTTGCCATGATGGATGGTCCTCCACACTGAGTGACCGACCGAAGCGGTGTGGGTCGTGAGGGATTCGCACCCGCGGTGCCCGGCAGTGTCTGTGTGTAGCGGCGGTTCTTCTGCCGACACTGCCAAACAGCTAGGGTGCGCGGGGCTTCCAGCGTCTCACCAAAAAGTTTGACGGTCAACACGATCACGCCCCGTATCGGCGGGCAACCCGGGCCGCTCCAGCGATTCTGGAGGGGAGCGGAAGATCGGCTCATTCCGAGCCTTCCACGCCGCGGCATGTTCGGCAACGGCACATGTGAACTGCGTGAACAGCGGCTGCCCCGGGTCGCTCCCGACACTCCCGAATCAGCGGATCGCGAAGCCGTCGTAGCCGCCGCGCGGCTCACCCCATATTTCCGTCACTCCGTCGACGCGCCCGGGCGTGCCGGAGGACCGCAGCCAGTCCAGCAGCCGGTGGCAATTCTCACGTTGACCTTCGGCGACGACCTGTACCCGCCCGTCGTCGAGGTTGAGGGCGAAGCCGGTGAGCCCTCCGATGGTCATTGCGTTCTCCCTGGTGAACCACCGGAAGCCAACTCCTTGCACACGGCCGCGCACCCAGGCGGTCATGCGTACGTCTTCGCTCATGCGTGAAAGCCAACCAGACGGAGCGTCGCAGGTCACGCTCGCCCCCGGGCCGTTTCGCGTACAGTCGCCGCTCAATGAGACTCACCCATTTGGGCGAGTTAGGGATGATCTTGTACGGCAGGGAGGCAGCGCCGATGGGTCGCCACCGAAGCTCCGCGGCGCGGCGCGGCAAACGCACCGCCCCGGTGCGCACCGGCCTGCTGGGCGTCACCGCTGCGGCGGCGCTCGGAGTCGTCGCGGTCGCCTCCGGCCTGGTGCCGGTCGGCGACAACTTCGTCCTGGGCGGCAGCAGCAGCGACGTCCCGGCGCGGACCGCGGCGAAGCAGCCGGCGGCCACGCCCGCCGCAGCCGAACGCCCCTCGGGCGGCGGCGGCCTGAAGAGCCTGACCGACAGCTCCGGCGCGGCGAACGGCACCGGGGCCGGCACGGCGCAGGACTCCCCCCGCGCGGCTTCCGGAACGCCCCGCCCGAAGCCTTCCGCTTCCGCCTCGGCGAGCCCCGCCCCCAAGGCTTCCGCACCGCAGGCACCCCGTACGCCCGAGCCCCGCCGGAGCGCCCCGGCCACCGCTGCGCCGACCCCGTCGCAGCAGCCGGACGCCGCCTCCGAAGAGGCCGCCGAGGCAGAGGTGCTGGCCCTGGTGAACCAGGCCCGGGCACAGGCCGGCTGCCGTCCGGTACGGCAGCACCCGCCGCTCGCGGCGCTGGCCGGCGCCTTCAGCAAGGACATGGCGGAACGGAACTTCTTCGACCACACGGACCCGTCGGGCGCGAACCCGTGGGACCGGGCCCGCAACGCCGGCATCGGCGGGCTGGCGGCCGAGAACATCGCCCGCGGCCAGACCGGAGCCAAGGCCGTGATGGCCGCATGGCTCGAGAGCCCCGGCCACCGGGCCAACATCCTGAACTGCGAGTTCCGCACCCTCGGTGTCGGCGCCCACTTCGCTGCGGGCGGCCCCTGGTGGACCCAGGACTTCGGCCGCTGACCGGCTCCCGGTCCCGGTCCCGCGCACGGAACGCCCGACGGGCCCCCGCCAGCATGGCGGGGGCCCGTCGGGCGTTCTGCGCTGTCGCCGCAGGTCAGGCGGCCAGGGCGGCGCGGCCGGCGGCGAAGACCCGGGCCTGCTCGGTGACCCGGCGGCCGAGGTGCTCGGCGGTGGCCAGGTCGGCCTTGTGGACGCCCTCCGGACCCTCGTCGGAGTTGGTCTGGGCGGCGGCGCCGGAGAAGAAGCCGAGGCGGTTGAGGTCGTTCTCCGAGCCGGTGGTGGAGTTCCAGCCCGGCTTCAGGCCGAGGTTCACCCAGCTCATGCCGTGCTGTGCGGCCAGCGTCTGGAAGTACTGCAGGGTGTGCAGCTTGTCGCCGCTCTTGGAGCCGGAGTTGGAGAAGCCGGCCGCCAGCTTGTCCTGCCAGGCGTCGGTGAACCAGCGCTTCGAGGTGGCCTCGGCGAACACGTGGAAGGCCCCGGAGGCGGTGCCCATGTAGGTGGGCGACCCGAAGATGATCGCGTCGGACGCGTCGAGCAGCGCCCACTGCGCGTCGTCGATCTCGTCCACCTTGATCAGGTGCACGGTGGCTCCGGCGTCGTGCGCGCCGTCGCGGACGGCCTCGGCGACGACGGCGGTGTGGCCGTAGCCCGAGTGGTAGGCGATGGCGACGACGGGGTTCGGGGTGGTGCTCATGGGGGTGTCCTTCCTCGGCGGTGCACCGCCCTGCGGAAGCATGCGGGGCGACGACCAAAAGGTAAGCACTAACTTTCAGAAAGCGCAAACGTTCCCTCAGCGCTTACCCCGCGAGCGTCCGCCGGAGTACCCTCGTGGACATGGAAGACACCGCCGCGGCCACCCAAGACCTGGCGTTCGATGCCTTCGCCCGGAACTGCCCTTCGCGGGAGACCCTGGGCCACGTCACCGGCCGCTGGGGTGCGCTCACGGTCGGAGCCCTGTACGACGGCTCCTGCCGGTTCAACGAGCTGCGCCGCCGGGTGGACGGCGTGAGCGAGAAGATGCTGTCCCAGACCCTGCAGGCGCTGGAGCGCGACGGCATCGTGCACCGCGAGGCACAGCCGGTGAACCCGCCGCGGGTCGACTACGAGCTGACCCCGCTGGGCCGCGGGGTGGCGGAGCGGCTGATCCCGCTGATCCGCTTCCTGGAAGAGGGCACGCCGGAGGTCATGGCCTCACGCGAGCGCTACGACGCCGAGCGCGGCGGCCTCTGACAGCGCGGGCAGAAGTAGCTGGACCGGTTCATCCACGGCCGGCGCCGGATCGGGGTGCCGCACCGCCGGCACGGCTCGTCCTCGCGCCCGTAGGCGTCCAGTGACCGGTCGAAGTAGCCCGACTCGCCGTTCACGTTCACGTAGAGGCTGTCGAAGCTGGTGCCGCCGACCGAGAGGGCCGCGTTCATCACGTCGCGGACGTGGCCGAGCAGCTCCGTGCTCTTGGGGCGGGTGAGGGTGCCGGTGGGACGCTCGTAGTGCAGCCGGGTGCGCCACAGCGCCTCGTCGGCGTAGATGTTCCCGACGCCGCTGATCAGCGACTGGTCGAGCAGGGCCCGCTTGACGGTGGAGCGCTTGGCGCGCAGCGCCAGGTGGTAGGCGCCCTCGTCGAAGAGCGGGTCCAGCGGGTCCCGGGCGATGTGCGCGATGACGTCCGGCAGCCCGTCCCCGGCGCCGGCCGCACTCTCGTGCAGGGAGAGCCCGCCGAAGGTGCGCTGGTCGACGAAGCGCAGCTCGGTGCCCAGGTCGTCGGCGAACCGGACCCGGATCCGCAGGTGCTTCTCGGCCGCCGCGCCCTCGGGCTGGACCAGCAGCTGTCCGCTCATGCCGAGGTGGCCGAGCACCGACAGCTCGTGCCCGTCCAGCGGCACCCACAGGTACTTGCCGCGCCGCTGCGGCACCCCGAGGGTGCGGCCCGCCAGCCGGGCCGCGAAGTCGGCCGCGCCGGCCGGGTGCCGGCGCACCGCCCGCGGGTGCAGCACCTCGACGCCGGCCACGGTCCGCCCGGCGACCCAGCGCTCCAGCCCGCGGCGTACGACTTCGACCTCGGGCAGCTCGGGCACGGTCTCTCCTGGGCGGACGGGCGGGCGGTGCGGTGACACGGTCAGCCTATCGGGCCCGTCCGGCATGCAGAACGGCCCCGCCGCACGGTGGGTGCGGCGGGGCCGTTCCGAGGAATGCTCCGTGAAGGAAGCGTCAGGAGGCGGGGGCGTCGGCGGGGGTCGGCGTCCCGCCATCGCTGCCCGCCCCGGCGGCCGACTCGGCCGCGGCCTGGGCCGCGATCCGCTCGTCCGCAGCGGCGCGAATCGCGCGCCAGGCGGACTCCGCCGCCTGCTGCTCAGCTTCCTTCTTGCTGCGGCCGGTGCCGGTGCCGTACGAGACACCACCGACGCGGGCGGCAGCAGTGAAGGTCTTCTCGTGGTCCGGACCGGTCTCGGTGACCAGGTACTCGGGCACGCCAAGGCCTTCGGCCGCGGTGAGTTCCTGGAGGCTGGTCTTCCAGTCCAGTCCCGCACCGAGGTTGGAGGACTTCTCGATCAGCGGGTCGAAGAGCCGGTGCACCAGCTCCGAGGCCGCGTCGAGGCCCTGGTCGAGGTAGACCGCGCCGATCACCGCTTCAAGGGTGTCGGCGAGGATCGAGGCCTTGTCCCGGCCGCCCGTGCCCTCTTCGCCCCGGCCGAGCCGGATGAAGGAGCCGAGTTCGAGGCCGCGCCCGACCTCCGCCAGCGCACGCGAGTTGACCACCGCGGCCCGCAGCTTGGCCAGCTGGCCTTCGGGCAGGTCGGGGTGGGTGCGGTACAGCGTGTCCGTGACCACCAGGCCGAGCACGGAGTCCCCGAGGAACTCCAGCCGCTCGTTGGTGGGCAGACCGCCGTTCTCGTACGCGTACGAACGGTGGGTCAGGGCACGCACCAGAAGGGCGGACTCGAGCTGATACCCGAGCCGCCCTTCCAGAAGCGTGTGGGACGAGGCCGCGTTGCTGTTGTCTGCCTGCTTCTTACTGCCGGCAACGTCAGACATTGCGCCTCTCACCAGCCACTCAGACCGAGAGGACCTGGCGCTTGTTGTAGGTGCCGCAGCTCGGGCACGCGATGTGCTGCAGCTTCGGCTCCTGGCAGCTCTCGCACGCCACCAGGGTGGGGACCGCAGCCTTCCACTGCGACCGGCGGTGGCGCGTGTTGCTGCGCGACATCTTCCGCTTCGGAACAGCCACGGCTACTTCTCCTGCTTCTCGTCGACGCCCGGTTCAGCGGCGCCGTTCACGTTGTCCTTCTCGTCGGCCTGATCGGTCGCGACGAGTCCCTGCAGTGCCGCCCAACGGATGTCGACGGCGTCGTGGTGGTGGTCCGGGTCCTCGTTCAGGCTGACCCCGCACTGGGGGCACAGACCGAGACAGTCCTCCCGGCACACCGGCTGCGACGGCAGTGCAAGCACGACCGCATCCCGCAGCAGGGGTTCGAGGTCGAACAAGTCGTCCTCGAGGAAGTACCTGTCCTCGTCTTCCTCGGCGTCGTCGCCCGGTTCCGCCACAGGGCGGCCCCGGCCATCGGCGTCAGGGTACGAGAACAGTTCCTGGAAGCGCGCGTTGAGCTCACGCTCGAGCGGCTCCAGACACCTTACGCACTCCCCCACGGCCGATGCACGGGAGATGCCTGTGACAAGCACCCCTTCCATGACCGACTCCAGGCGGAGTCCCATCTGCACCGAAGAGCCTTCCGGCACTCCGATGACACCGGCGAGACCGAGGTCCGCCGGAGCGGGCACCGTGCGGGACACCTTCTGCATCGCACCAGGACGCCGGCCCAGCTCGTGTACGTCGAACACGAGAGGGTTGCGGTGGTCGAGGTGGCGGTTCAGGGCTGGTCCTGCTTTCGGATTCGCTGGGGAAGCTGCCGGAATGCCGGAGTCGAGGCACCTGGGGGCAGCAGTGATCGCGGTTGCATACGCGCGACCGAAGAGCCAGGATACCCGGCGCTTCGCTCTGGGCCCAATCCGGGCCCGTGTCCGGACTACCGCCCCTGCTCGTAGGCGCGCACCTGGTCCAGGTTGATCATGCTGGTGTCGAAGAAGCTGGTCTCGTCGAGCGACCCGCCGCCGTGCGGCGCCTGCGGGTGCCCGGCCGGACCGCCCTGGTGCACCTGGTGGCCGTACTGCACGGCTTCCTGGGGCTGCCCGTAGGCGGCGTACGGGTCGGGCTGCTGCCCGTAGCCGTACGGGTCGGGCTGCGGCTGCTGGGCGTAGCCGTAGGGGTCCTGGTAGCCGTACGGGTCCTGCTGCGGGACGGGGGCGGCGTACGCGGCCGGGGCGTAGGGCTCGTACGCGGGCTCCGGCTGGGCCTGGGCGGGGATGGCCGGGGCGGGTTCGGCGAGCCCGGCGAGGAAGTCGGCGTCGCTGGTGGCGGTGCGCAGGCCGCCGGCGGCGTCCTGGGCGGCCAGGTGCTCGCCGAGGTCGTCGCTGGGGACCCGGCCGACGAGCTTCTGGCGGCCGCGGCCGACGGCCTCCAGGGTCTTGGCGAGGACGGCCTCGAAGGCGCCGAGCTTGGCGGCCATGTAGTCGTCGGCGGAGCCGAAGCCCTCGTCGGCCAGGCCGGGTTCGTGGCCGAGGAGCTTGCCGCGGCCGCGCTCGACGGACCCGATGGTCTTGGTGAGGACGGCCTCGAAGTTGGCGAGCTTGCTGTCCACGTAGTCGTCGGCCTCGGCGCGGATCTCCTCGGCCTGCCGGCGGGCGTCGTCGAGGATCCGGTCGGCCTCGGCGCGGGAGCTGCGGGCCACTTCGGTGTCGGAGATCAGGGTGCCGCGCTGCAGGCGGGCAGACTCGATGATCCGATCGGCCTCCTGGCGGGCGTCCTCCACGAGCTGGTCCCGGCCGCCGATGAGCTGCTGGGCCTGGGCGAGGGAGCCGGGCAGGGCCTGGCGCACCTCTTCCAGCAGCGCGAGCAGCTCGGCGCGGTTGACCACGCACGAGGCCGACATGGGCATGGACCGGGCGCTGCCGACCGTCTCGACGATCTCGTCGAGCTTCTTCTGCACGTCCACCTGTGCTCGCACTCTCTCGGCCTCGGCTGTTCCAGAGACGGACGGCACGACTGTACGGGGAGCAGGCGGCCGTCCGACACCGGATGCGGGGACGTCAGCGGCCGGCCAGGCGTTCGACCAGGGCGGTGTTGACGGCCGGGGGCAGCAGGTGGGTCACGTCCCCGCCCCAGGCCGCGACCTCCTTGACCAGCGAGGAGGACAGGAAGCTGTACGTGGGGTTGGTCGGGACGAACAGGGTCTCGACGCCGGTGAGCCCGTTGTTCATCTGGGCCATCTGCAGCTCGTAGTCGAAGTCGCTGACCGCCCGCAGGCCCTTGACGATGGCGGGGATGTCGCGCTGCTTGCAGAAGTCGACGAGCAGGCCGTGGAAGGACTCGACCTCGACGTTGCCGTAGTCGGCGGTGACCTCGCGGATCAGCTCGATCCGCTCCTCGACGGTGAACAGGCCCTGCTTGGACGAGTTGATCATCACGGCCACGTGTACGACGTCGTACAGCTTCGAGGCTCGTCCGATGATGTCCAGATGTCCGTTGGTGATGGGGTCGAAGGACCCCGGACAGACGGCGCGGCGCACGCGAACTCCCTCGCTCTCCGGTCCGGTCATGATGCGTTTTCGCTGGTTGAGGCGGCGCGACCGTACCAAAGGGTGCCTTCGCCGTAGCGCCGGGACCTCAGGGGGTCGAAGCCGTCGGGCCAGGGGAACGGCCCGCCTCGGGTGCTGCGCTCCACGGTGACGAGCGCGTCGTCCGTGAGCCAGCCCTGGGCGCGGAGTGTGAGCAGGATCTCTCGAAGATCATCATTGGTGACGGCGTACGGCGGGTCGAGGAAGACGATGTCGTACGCCTCGGCGGGCGCCGGGCCCGCCACGATCTGCTCGGCCTTGCCCGCCCGGAACTCGGCGCCGGGCAGGCCGAGGGCGCTGATGTTGTCGCGGATGGCCTTCGCGGCCCTGGGGTCGGCCTCGACGAGCAGGGTGTGGGCGGCGCCGCGGGAGAGGGCTTCGAGTCCCACGGCTCCGGAGCCGCCGTAGAGGTCGAGGACGCGGGCCCCGTCGACCCCGTGGAGCGACTCCCACGTGGAGAACAGGCCCTCCCGCGCCCGGTCCGAGGTCGGACGGGTGCCGGTGCCGGGCGGTACGGCGAGCCGGCGGCCGCCGGCCACACCGGCGATCACGCGGGTCATCAGGGTTTCCTTCGTCGGGCGGGCAGGGGCAACTCCACGATAGGTCGTCCGGGTCAGCCCTTCTCCAGGTACTGCTCCCGCTCGGCGTCGAGGAGGGCGTCCAGGGCGGTCCGCAGGGCGGGCAGCCCGGCGAGTCCGGGGTCGGCGGCGACGACCCGGACGGCCTCTTCTCGGGCCTGGGCGATGACCTCCTCGTCCTCGATGACGGCGAGCATCCGCAGCGAGGACCGCACTCCGGACTGGGCCTGGCCGAGGACGTCGCCCTCGCGGCGCTGTTCGAGGTCGATGCGGGAGAGTTCGAAGCCGTCGAGGGTGGCGGCGACGGCGCCGAGCCGGGCGCGGGCGGGGGCGGCCTCGGGCATCTCGGTGACCAGCAGGCACAGCCCGGGGGCGGAGCCGCGGCCGACCCGGCCGCGGAGCTGGTGCAGCTGGGAGACGCCGAACCGGTCGGCGTCCATGATCACCATGACGGTGGAGTTCGGCACGTTCACCCCGACCTCGATGACGGTGGTGGCGACGAGGACCTGGACCTCGCCGGCGGCGAACCGGCGCATCACGTCGTCCTTGTCGGCGGGGTCCATCCGGCCGTGCAGCACCTCGACGGCGAGACCGGCGAGCGGGCCCTTCGCGAGCTGCTCGGCGGTGTCGAGGACGGCGAGCGGGGGCCGCTTCTCCGCCTCGTCCTCGGCGGACTTGCGGGCCTTGGCCGCGGCGGCCTCGTCGGCGTCGTCGCCGATCCGCGGGCAGACCACGTACGCCTGGTGGCCGTTGCCGACCTCTTCGCGGACCCGTTCCCAGGCGCGGCTGAGGAAGTGCGGCTTGTCCTTGGCGGGCACGACGTGGGTGGCGATGGGCGAGCGGCCGGCGGGCAGCTGGTCGAGTACGGAGGTCTCCAGGTCGCCGAAGACGGTCATGGCGACGGTCCGCGGGATCGGGGTGGCGGTCATGACCAGCAGGTGCGGGGGCTGCTTGCCCTTGCCGCGCAGGGCGTCGCGCTGCTCGACGCCGAAGCGGTGCTGCTCGTCGACGACGACCAGGCCGAGGTCGTGGAACTGGACCTTGTCCTCGATGAGGGCGTGGGTCCCGATGACGATGCCGGCCTCGCCGGTGACGAGGTCGAGGAGGGCCCGGCGGCGGGCGGGCACGCCCATCGACCCGGTGAGCAGCACCACTTTGGTGCCCTGCTCGGCACCGCCGAGCATGCCGCCTTCGGCGAGCTCGCCCATCATCTCGGTGATCGACCGGTGGTGCTGCTGGGCGAGCACTTCGGTGGGGGCGAGCATGGCGGCCTGCCCGCCGGAGTCGACGACGGCGAGCATGGCGCGGAGGGCGACCATGGTCTTTCCCGAGCCGACCTCGCCCTGGAGGAGGCGGTGCATGGGGTGGTCGGTGGCGAGGTCGTCGAAGATCTCCTTCGAGACGGTCTGCTGGCCTTCGGTGAGGGTGAAGGGCAGCCTGGCGTCGAACGCGTCGAGGAGGCCGCCGGGCGCGGGCCGCCGCGGTACCGCCGGGAGCTGGGTCTCGGCGAACCGGCGGCGGGCCAGGGCGACCTGGAGGACGAAGGCCTCGTCCCATTTGAGGCGCTGCCGGGCCGCGTCGATGTCGGCCTTGGTGTGCGGCCGGTGGATCCGGAGCAGGGCCTCGGGGAGCGGGACCAGGCCGCGGCCGTCGCGGAGGGCGGGCGGCAGCGGGTCGTCGGCGTCCTGGGCGCTGGGCAGCACCGCGTCGACCGCCTTGGCGATCTTCCAGGACTCCAGCTGCTTGCAGGCGGGGTAGATCGGGATCAGCCGGCCGGCGAAGGCGTCGACGGCGTCGGCGTCGCCCGCGTCGCCGCCGAGCGGCTCGTACGCGGGGTGGGCGAGCTGCAGCTTGCGGTTGAAGACCGAGACCTTGCCGGCGAACATCGCGCGGCTGCCGGGCTGCAGGTCCTTGTGCGGCTTGTGGACGCCCTTGCCGAAGAAGACCAGCTGGAGGCGGCCGCTGCCGTCGGTAATGGTGACTTCGAGGCGCTTGCCGCGGCCGCCGTTGAAGGTCAGCACGCGGGCCTCGGCCACCTGGGCGACGACGGTGACGTGCTCGTCGAGCTGGTCTCCGAGGCCGGCGAGCGGGGTCAGCTCGCCGCGTTCGGCGTACCGGCGCGGGTAGTGGTGCAGCAGGTCGCCGACCGTGTGCAGGCCGAGGTGTTCGGCCAGCACCTTGGCGGTGGCGGGGCCGAGCGTCTTCTTGAGCGGTTCGTCGAGCGCGGGCACGCCCTCATTCCACACCATGGGACCGACAGCGGGGCGGCCCGGCGCCGCCGGTGCGGGGCGGGCGGCCCTATTCGACGCCGATGAGCAGCGGTGCGGAGTGCCGGCCGCCGCGGTAGGTGACGGTGTCGACGGCGAGGTGGCGCTCGCGTACGTAGTCCTGGAGGCGGTCGGCGAGCGCGTCGGGGACGTCGGGGCCGAGGACGAGGGTGACGAGTTCACCGCCGGAGCCGAGCATCCGCTGGAGGACGGCTTCGGCGGTGCCGGGGAGTTCGGTGCCGATGACGGCGACGTCGCCGTCGATGAGGCCGAGGACGTCCCCGGCCTGGCAGATGCCGGCGGAGGTGAAGGACCGGCGTTCGGCGACGGCGAGTTCGCCGTAGCGGGTGGCGCCGGCGGCGGCTGTCATGGCGACGACGTCCTCGTCGAAGCTGCCGTCCGGATCGTGGACGGCGAGGGCGGCGAGGCCCTGGACCGCGGACCGGGTGGGGATCAGGGCGACCCGTACGCCCTCGCCTCGGGCCTGTTCGGCGGCCGTGGCGGCGGCCTGGCGGAGTTCGGCGTCGTTGGGCAGCAGGACGACCTCGCGGGCGTGCGCGCGGTGGACGGCGTCGAGGAGTTCCGCGGCGGTGGGCGGCTCGCCGGGGCGGACCGGGACGGTGGTGGCACCGGCCTCGCCGCAGAGGTCCGCGAGTCCTTCGCCGGCGACGACGGCGACGACGGCGCGCTGGGCGCGTTCGCCGCGGGCCTGCAGCCGCTGGTCGCCGAAGTGGGTGATGCGGATCCGGTGCGGCCGGCCGGCCTCGACGCCGGCTTCGACGGCCGCGCCGGGGTCGTCGACGTGGACGTGCACGTTCCACAGTCCGCCGCCGCCGACCACGACGAGGGAGTCGCCGAGGGAGTCGAGGGCGGTGCGCAGCCGCTCGACGGCCGGGTCCTCGGCGTCGAGGAGGTAGACCACCTCGTAGCGGGGGCCTTCGTGGTGGGCGGCGTCGCAGGGGCCGCCGGCGGATGCGGGTGCGGGGGCTGCGGGACGGGTGAGGGCCGGTCCGGGGCCGGGTTCCCGTCCGGACAGGGTCTGCCAGAGGGCGCCGAGGACGGCGACGACGCCGCAGCCGCCGGCGTCGACGACCCCGGCGGCGCCGAGGACGCCGAGCTGGCCGGGGGTGCGGTCGAGGGCGGCCCGCGCCCCGTCGTAGGCGGCGCGGGCCACGGCGTCCGGGCTCGCGTCGCCGGCGGCCGCGGCGGCCCGTGCGGCGGCCGCGGCGACGGTGAGCATGGTGCCCTCGACGGGGTGGGCGACGGCCTGGTAGCCGGATGCGGCGGCCCGGTGCAGGGCGCGGGCCAGGTCCGGGCCGGACCCGGCGGACTCCCCGGCCAGGGCCTCGGCCAGGCCGCGCAGGAGCTGGGCGAGGATGGTGCCGGAGTTGCCGCGGGCGCCTATGAGGGCGCCGTGCGCGTACGCCCGGAGGGCCTCGCCCGGAGTGGGGGCGGCGCCGTCCCGGCCGAAGGCGGCGGCGACTTCCCGGGCACCGGATTCGGCGGTCATCAGGAGGTTGGTGCCGGTGTCGCAGTCGGCGACCGGGTAGACGTTGATCGCGTCGATGTCCTCGCGGGCCCGGCCCAGGGCGGACACGGCCAGCGAGCTCCAGGTGTGCACCGCAGCGGCGTCGAGGGTCTGCGGCGGGTGCGGCACCTGGTGTTCCTCCTTGGGCGGGCGGTCTGCACCGCAGCGTAACGAAGGGGGGCGGGGGTCGCGGGGTACCTCCCGGAGCCAAGGCCGCGGAAGCCGTGGTAGTTTTCTTGGACCGAAGCAGTCGTTGTATGCTGCTCCGGTTGCCCGATGCGAATCGGGCCATCCCCCGGCAAACCACTTCAGATCTCTGATTCCGGTGCGCCGGATTTCACTGTAAGTGCATCTGAAGTCTTTGGAGTGACCTGTGGCTGCCAACTGCGACGTTTGCGGCAAGGGGCCGGGCTTCGGCAACAACATCTCGCACTCGCACCGCCGTACGCCCCGTCGCTGGAACCCGAACATCCAGCGTGTGCGTGCCGTGGTCAGTGGGACGCCGAAGCGCCTCAACGCCTGCACCTCGTGCATCAAGGCCGGCAAGGTCTCGCGCTGACGCTTCACGTCGTAGCGCAGCCCTTTCCGGTTGCCTCGAAAGCCGGTCCGCCTCTGGCGGGCCGGCTTTCCGCCTTTTCCGGAGCGGGTGCCCGGCCGGGCACCCGCTCCCGGGGTCATGCGGTGCGCAGCCGCCAGGCGTGATCGACCGGGCCGATGCCCGCGCCGAGCGCGAAGCCGGCCCGGATCGCGCCGGTGACGTACTCCTTCGCGGCGGCCACCGCGGCCGGCACGGCGAGGCCCGCGGCCAGGCCGGCGGCGACGGCGCTGGCGAGGGTGCAGCCGGTGCCGTGGGTGTGCCGGTTGGCGCCGCGCGGGGCCCGCAGCCAGTGCTCCTCGGTGCCGTCGGTGAGCAGGTCCACCGCGTCCGCGGCGGCCGGCAGGTGGCCGCCCTTGATCAGCGCCCAGCGGGGGCCGAAGCCGAGCACGGCGTCGGCGGCCCGCCGCAGGTCGTCCTCGGTCTCCGCGCGGATGCCGGTGAGCTGCGCCACTTCGTCCAGGTTGGGCGTGGCGACGGTGGCCGCGGGCAGCAGCAGGGTCCGTACGGCGTCCAGCGCGGACTGCGCCAGCAGCGGGTCGCCGTGCTTGGAGACGCCGACCGGGTCGACGACGGCCGGGGCGCCGGTCTCGTGCAGCAGCCCGGCGACCGTCTCCACGAGCGCGGCCGAGGCGAGCATGCCGGTCTTGACGGCCTGGACTCCGATGTCGTCCACGACGGCCCGGTACTGGGCCGTGACGGCCTCCGGGGGCAGTTCCCAGACCCCGTGCACGCCCACGGAGTTCTGGGCGGTCACGGCGGTGACCACGCTCATCCCGTGCACGCCGAGCGCCAGCATGGTCTTGAGGTCGGCCTGGATGCCCGCGCCGCCGCCGGAGTCGGATCCGGCGACGGTGAGGCAGCGCGGCGGCAGCGCGGTCACGGGTTGACGTCCTCGATCTCGCCGCCGAAGTGGTCCCAGCCGCCGGTGCTGGTCCAGGGCGCGCCGTCCACGGTCACCTGGGGCTGTGCGGACGGGTGCAGGACCTCTCCGATGACCTTCCAGCGGGCCGGGAGCTTCACGTCCGGCGGGAAGGTCGCGACGATCGCGTGGTCCTCGCCGCCGGTGAGCACCCACTGGAGCGGGTCCACGCCGACGGCCTGGCCGATGTCGTTCATCTGCGTGGGCACGTCGATGGCGGCCGAGCGCAGGTCGATGCGGACCTTGCTGGCCTCGGCGATGTGCCCGAGGTCGGCGACCAGGCCGTCGCTGACGTCCGTCATCGCGGTGGCGCCGAGCCCGGCGGCCGCGGGACCCGCGTGGTACGGGGGCTCCGGGCGGCGGTGCGCCTCGACGAAGGCCCGCGGGGAGCGGAAGCCGCGCGAGAGGATCGCGAAGCCGGCCGCGGACCAGCCGAGCCAGCCGGTGACCGCCACGACGTCGCCGGGCTGGGCGCCGGCGCGGGTGACGGGTTCGTGGTTGCGCAGGTCGCCGAGCGCGGTGATGGCGACCGTGATGGTGTCGCCGCGTACGACGTCCCCGCCGACCACGGCGGCCCCGGCGACCTGGCACTCGTCGCGCAGGCCGTCCATCAGCTCGGTCGGCCAGGTCACCGGCAGTTCGGCCGGGACGACGAGGCCGAGCAGCAGCGCGGTGGGCACGGCGCCCATGGCGGCGATGTCGGCCAGGTTCTGTGCGGCGGCCTTGCGGCCGACGTCGTAGGCGGTGGACCAGTCCCGGCGGAAGTGCCTGCCCTCCAGGAGGATGTCCGTGCTCGCCACGACCCGCCGGTCGGGTGCCGACACGACCGCGGCGTCGTCGCCGGGTCCCAGTCGTACCGCCGGGGTGGTGGTGAGCCGGGAGGTGAGCTCTCTGATGAGCCCGAACTCCCCCAGCTCGCCCACAGTGCCCTTCATCGCTGTGCTCCTTCTGGCCCAGTGGGCTTGCGGTCGCGAGCCGTCACTGCTGTAGGTACCGTCAACAGATACGTCAACTTCTGCTCCCCGTACGCCCCGGTGGGCGCGGCGCCGTACCCGGGGGTCTCCCCCCGGCAGTCGGCGACGCGGTACCGTGGCGTCCCTTCTTCCCTGGGGCCGTCCCGCCGTGTCCGTGTCCGGGCCGGGGCCGTCCCCACCCGAAGGTTAGGGGAGATCATCCTCGTGGCCGCCCTGGAGGTTCCGTGGTACAGGCGTACATCCTCATCCAGACCGAGGTGGGCAAGGCGTCGCTGGTCGCCGAGTCCATCGCCAAGATCCCGGGGGTGATCCAGGCGGAGGACGTGACGGGCCCGTACGACGTGATCGTCCGGGCGCAGGCCGACACCGTCGACGACCTCGGTCGCATGGTGGTCGCCAAGGTCCAGCAGGTGGAGGGGATCACCCGCACCCTGACCTGCCCGGTCGTCCATCTGTAGCCCCCGTCTAGTCTTGGCCGGTGACGTTCTTCCGCCGCCGGCCCTTCCTCCTGCTGCCCGCGTCGGCCGCCGCTCTGCTCGCGGCCCTCGCAGGGTGCTCCTCAGGTGACGTGCGTGCGCAGGTGGAACCTCCGCCTGCCCCGCCCGCGGACGTCGCGGAGCTCTGTGCGGCGTTGCACGGGGAGCTTCCGGAGACGGTGGCCGGCGAGGACCGTTCTGCCACCGTGCCCGCGTCGGGTCTGACCGCCGCGTGGGGCGGCGGAGCGATCGTACTGCGCTGCGGCATCCCGAAACCCGTCGACCTGATTCTCGCGACCGCGACCACCGGTCAGGTCGAGGTGAACGGCGTCGGCTGGCTGATCGAGAAGCAGCGGGCCGACGGCTCGTTCCGGTTCGTCACCGGCGGCCGGCAGGCGTACGTCGAGGTCGTGGTCGACAAGGCGCACGCCACGGACGCCGGACTGCTGGTTCCGCTGGGGCCGGCCATCGCGAAGGCCATTCCCGCCGGTTCGTCCTTGCACTGAGGCCGCGGCCGGGGCCCGACGTGCGGCCGCCCGCCGGGGGGAACCCGGCGGGCGGTCGTGGGGCGTCGGCGGGTCAGCGCAGTCCGGTCGGGCGGTTCATCGCCGCTTGGATGAGCCGGTCGACCAGCTCGGCGTACGAGACGCCCGACTCCTGCCACATGCGCGGGTACATGGAGATCGGCGTGAAGCCCGGCATCGTGTTGATCTCGTTGATGACGAACGTGCCGTCCTCGGTGAGGAAGAAGTCGGCGCGGACCAGGCCCTCGCAGGAGGCGGCCTCGAAGGCGTCGACGGCCAGCCGCTGGATCTCGGCGGTCTGCTCGGGGGTGAGCGGAGCGGGCACGATCCCGGACGCCGAGTCGATGTACTTCGCCTCGAAGTCGTAGAAGTCGTGGCTGGAGACCGGCGGGATCTCGGCGGGCACGCTGGCGCGCGGGCCGTCCTCGAACTCCAGCACGCCGCACTCGATCTCGCGGCCGCGCAGCAGCGCCTCGACGAGGATCTTCGGGTCGTGGCGGCGGGCTTCCTCGATGGCCTCGTCGAGGCCGGAGAGGTCGTCGACCTTGGTGATGCCGATGGAGGAGCCGGCCCGGGCCGGCTTCACGAACAGCGGCCAGCCGTGCTCGCCGGCGAAGTCCACGATCCGCTTGCGGGCGCCGTCCCGGTCCTGCTCCCACTCGCGGGGGCGGACGGTGACGTACGGGCCGACGGGGAGGCCGAAGCTGGTGAAGACCCGCTTCATGTACTCCTTGTCCTGGCCGACGGCCGAGGCGAGCACGCCGGAGCCCACGTAGGGGATCCCGGAGAGTTCGAGCAGGCCCTGGAGGGTGCCGTCCTCGCCGTAGGGGCCGTGGAGCATGGGGAAGACGACGTCGACCTCGCCGAGGGCCTTGGGGACGGCGCCGGGCTCGGTGTAGACGACCTCGCGGCTGGCGGGGTCCACGGGCAGGACGACGCCGCCCTCGTCGGATTCGGCGAGCTCCTCGACGTCCGGCAGCGTGCGGTCGGCGATGGCCATCCGCTCGGGGGCGTCGGCGGTCAGCGCCCACCGGCCGTCCCGGGTGATGCCGATGGGCAGCACCTCGTACTTCGAACGGTCGATGGAGCGCAGGACGGCGCCGGCGGTGACGACGGAGATGGCGTGCTCGGAGCTGCGTCCGCCGAACACGACGGCGACGCGGGGCTTGCGGCCCTGCTGCTCAGGGGTCTGGGGGAGGTTCTCGCTGCTCATATCGCACCGAGGGTACCCGCTCAGACGTCCGGAAAGGTGTCAGCGGCGTTCCGGTTTGGCGCTGCGGGCCATGAGTTCCTTGAGCGCGACGAGCGGCGGCTTCCCGTTGTGGACGATGTCGACCACGGTGTCCGTGATGGGCATGTCGACGCCGTGGCGGCGGGCCAGATCGGCCACCGACTGGCAGGACTTGACGCCCTCGGCGGTCTGCTTGGTGACCGCGATGGTCTCTTCCAGGGTCATCCCGCGGCCGAGGTTGGTGCCGAAGGTGTGGTTCCGGGAGAGCGGCGAGGAGCAGGTGGCGACGAGGTCGCCGAGGCCCGCGAGGCCGGAGAAGGTCAGCGGGTCGGCGCCCATGGCCAGTCCGAGGCGGGTGGTTTCGGCGAGGCCGCGGGTGATGAGCGAGCCCTTGGTGTTGTCGCCGAGGCCCATGCCGTCCGCGATGCCGACGGCGAGGCCGATGACGTTCTTGACGGCGCCGCCCAGCTCGCAGCCGACCACGTCGGTGTTGGTGTACGGGCGGAAGTACGGGGTGTGGCAGGCGGCCTGGAGGCGCTGGGCGACGGTCTCGTCGATGCAGGCCACGACGGAGGCGGCGGGCTGCCGGGCGGCGATCTCGCGGGCCAGGTTGGGGCCGGTGACGACGGCGACGCGCTCGGCGGGGACCTTGGCGACCTCCTCGACGACCTCGCTCATCCGCTTGGCGGTGCCGAGTTCGATGCCCTTCATCAGGGAGACGAGCACGGTGTCGGGCGCGAGCAGCGGGGTCCAGGCGGCGAGGTTGCCGCGCAGGGTCTGGGAGGGCACGGCCAGGACGGTGAAGTCGGCGCCGGCGGCGGCCTCGGCCGGGTCGGTGGTGGCGCGGAGGTTCTCCGGCAGCACCGTGTCCGGGAGGTAGTCCGGGTTGGTGCGGCCGTTGTTGACGGCGTCGGCCAGCTCTTGGCGGCGGCCCCAGAGGGTCACCTCGCAGCCGGCGTCGGCGAGCACCATGCCGAAGGCGGTGCCCCAGGAGCCGGTTCCGAAGACGGCTGCCTTCACGGGACGTGTCACTTCTTGCCCTCCCCCGCGGCCTTGCGCCGCTGTTCGGCCCGCGCCTTGCGGTGGTCGTAGGGCTCGGCGGGGGCGGGCTCCCCGCGCAGCTCCTCCAGGAGGGCCGTGATGGCGGCCATGATGACCTCGGTGGCCTCCTTGAGGACCTCCGGGGTGGCCTCGCGGCCGTAGAACTCGGAGAGGTCGACCGGCGGTCCCGCGAGCACCCGGAGGGTCTTGCGGGGGAACAGGCTGACCTTGTTCTCCTTGGCGTACGGCGGCATGGCGAGGTGGGCGCCCCACTGGGCCACCGGGATGACCGGCGCCTTGGTCATGAGGGCGACCCGGGCGGCCCCGGTCTTGCCGGCCATCGGCCACAGGTCGGGGTCCCTGGTGAGGGTGCCCTCGGGGTAAAAGGCGACGCATTCCCCGCGCTCAATGGCGTCCACGGCGGCCCGGAATGCGTCCAGGGCGTTGGTGGTCTCGCGGTAGACGGGGATCTGGCCGGTGCCGCGCAGGATCGACCCCACGAAAGGCGCCTTGAAGAGGGCCGCCTTCGCGAGCAAACGGGGAACGCGGCCGGTGTTGTACTGGAAGTGCGCGTAGGAGAGCGGGTCCAGATACGAGTTGTGATTGACCGCGGTGATAAATCCGCCCTCGGCCGGAATGTGCTCCATTCCCCGCCAGTCCCGCTTGAAGAGCACTACCAGCGGCGGTTTCGCGATGACCGCCGCCAGGCGGTACCAGAAGCCGATTTTGCGGCGGGACACTCGGACACCTTCCTCTAGGACCGGGGCGGTTCTCGGTCACCCGGCCCGGGCGCAAGTGTGGCCCCCGGTCCGGTCTCTGTCGAGGAACACCGTACGCCCCGGCCGGAAGAACGTACCCCGGGCGGGGCGGCGGGGGGTGACAATGGGGCCCACTCGCACGCCTGAACGCTTACGGGAAGAGGGGGACGTCACGAACGCGCTCTGGACCCTGGTGGTTCCCCTCAAGCCGCTCGCGCTGGCGAAGAGCCGCCTGGCGGCCGCGGTGGGCGAGGCCCGCCCGGCGCTGGCGCTCGCGTTCGCGCTGGACACCGTCGCGGGGGCGCTGGCCTGCCCGGCGGTGCGGAATGTGGTGGTCGTCACGGACGATCCGGCGGCCGGTGCGGCACTGGCGGAGCTGGGTGCGGAGATCGTGCCGGACCTGCCCGCGGCGGGCCTGAACGCGGCCCTGGCGCACGGGGCGCGGGCTGCCCGCCTCGACCGGGCGGGCTCGGCGGTGGCGGCGATGAACGCGGACCTGCCGGCGCTGCGTCCCGGCGAATTGCAACGCGTGCTCGATACCGCGCGGGCATTTCCCCGGGCATTTCTGGCGGATGCGGCAGGAATCGGAACAACCCTGCTTTCCGCTGCTCCGGGAGTGGAATTGGCACCCGCGTTCGGTGGGCGTTCCCGGGCCCGGCATTCGGCCTCGGGGGCGGTGGAAATCGACCTGCCGGGGGTGCCGAGCGTACGCCGGGACGTGGACACGGGGGCGGACCTGCTGGCCGCGGCGGAGCTGGGTCTGGGCGCACACACGGCGGCCTGCCGCGCCGCACCGGCGACCGCGCAGCGCCGATAGGATCCGCGCATGCAGGCGACCGCGTACACGTACGACTCCCAGACCCGCAGCGGCAGTGTGCTGCTGGACGACGGCACCCCGGTGCCCTTCGGCACGGCGGCCTTCGACGCGGGCGGGCTGCGGCTGCTGCGGCCGGGCCAGCGGGTGCGGATCGAGACCGAAGGGGCCCTGCCCGACCTGCGGATCACCCTGGTCACGCTGCAGACGCTCTGAACGTGCCGCGGGCCGGTGTCCCCAGTGGGGGGACACCGGCCCGGCGCGTGACAGGGCGGCCGCCGCTCCTACTTCTTCCGTGCGGTGGCGGTCTTCTTGGCGACGGTCTTGCGCGCCGTGGTCTTCTTGGCGGGGGCCTTCTTCGCGACGGCCTTCTTGGCGGGCGCGGTCTTCTTGGCCGTGGCCGCCTTCTTGGCGGGGGCGGCCTTCTTCGCCGCGGTCTTCGCCGTGGTCGTCTTCTTCGCCGGTGCGGCCTTCTTGGCCGCGGCCGTGGTCTTCTTCGCGGCGGCGGTGGTGGTCTTCTTGGCCGCGGCGGTGGTCTTCTTCGCCGCCGTGGTCTTCACGGCCGTCGCCTTCTTGGCGGTCGTGGCCTTCTTGGCCGCGGCCTTCTTGACCGTCGTACGGCTGCCCGCGGCGGCGGCCATCAGGCTGCCCTTCGGGGCCTTCTTGACGGCGACCTCGTCGCCCTTGGGGAGCTTCTTGGTGCCGCTGACCAGGTCCTTGAAGCCCTGGCCGGCACGGAAGCGCGGAACCGAGGTCTTCTTGACCCGGACGCGCTCACCCGTCTGCGGGTTGCGGGCGTAGCGGGCGGGGCGATCGACCTTCTCGAACGAGCCGAAGCCCGTGACCGAGACCCGGTCGCCCGCGACGACCGCCCTGACCATGGCGTCGAGTACCGCGTCGACAGCGTCCGCGGCCTGCTGACGGCCACCGAGCTTGTCGGCAATCGCTTCTACGAGCTGCGCCTTGTTCACGTCTTCCCCTTCGGAGACATTGCCAGAACGAATGTGTTCAAGCTTTTTCGCACGTTAGGCGGATATATACCGCAAATCAAACACGAAACGGGCTAATCACCCTAGTGCCGCAACGATGTGGACCGTTGCGGAGTTCCTTCGCATCAGTCGCCTTCAGGGAATCGACCCTCGTCGAGGTCCTTCATCAACCTGTCCAGGCGCCTTGCCGCATCGGCGAGATCGTGCTTCGCCGCGGCCGTGACGACCAACAGCTTCCGGGTCAGCGTCATCCTTACGCCCTCCGGGACTTGCAGTGAGCGCACCCTTGCGTGTGCTTCTTTCAGCCGGTCCGCGACGAGCTCGTAGAGCTCGAGTTGACTGTCGCGTTCCATGCACAGATTGTGCCATCTGGGGCGAGTTGTCGCCTCACAGGGCCTCAACATACGACTGTGCCCCCTGCCGGACGGCAGGGGGCACAGTGTTCGCTCAGTGATCGCCGACTGGCGAATAAGCGCTGATCAGACAGGAATCAGGCCTGAATCGTACGCGGCTTGAAGGCCGGCCGGGTGCTTTCGTACTCGGCAATGTCGGCTTCGTTCTGAAGGGTGAGCGAGATGTCGTCCAGCCCCTCCAGGAGTCGCCAGCGCGCGTTGTCGTCGAGTTCGAACTCCGCCTCGATTCCGGCCGCGCGGACCTGGCGGGCGACCAGGTCGACGGTGATCTCGGCCGTGGGGTCGGCCTCGGTGAGCTCCCACAGACGGTCGACGGTCTCCTGCGGCAGGACGACGGTCAGCAGGCCGTTCTTCAGCGAGTTGCCGCGGAAGATGTCGGCGAAGCGGGAGGAGATGACCGTCTTGAAGCCGAAGTTCTGCAGGGCCCAGACGGCGTGCTCGCGGGAGGAGCCGGTGCCGAAGTCCGGGCCGGCGACCAGGACGGTGGCGCCCGCGCGCTCGGGGCGGTTCGTGACGAACTCCGGGTCCTTGCGCCAGGCCTCGAAGAGCCCGTCCTCGAACCCGTCGCGGGTGATCTTCTTCAGCCAGTGGGCCGGGATGATCTGGTCGGTGTCGACGTTGCTGCGGCGCAGCGGTACGGCCCGGCCGGTGTGCGTGGTGAAGGCTTCCATGGCTCTCAGACTCCGGAAGGGGCGGAAACGGCGGCGTCGGTGAGGTCGGCGGGCGAGGCCAGGTGGCCCAGGACCGCGGTGGCCGCGGCGACCTGGGGCGAGACCAGGTGGGTACGGCCGCCCTTGCCCTGCCGGCCCTCGAAGTTGCGGTTGGACGTGGACGCGGAGCGCTCGCCCGGGGCCAGTTGGTCGGGGTTCATGCCCAGGCACATCGAGCAGCCCGCGTGCCGCCATTCGGCGCCGGCCTCCTTGAAGACCTTGTCCAGGCCCTCTTCGACGGCCTGCAGGGCGACCCGGACGGAGCCCGGCACGATCAGCATGCGTACGCCGTCGGCGACTTTGCGGCCCTCGACGATGCCGGCGACCGCGCGCAGGTCCTCGATGCGGCCGTTGGTGCAGGAGCCTACGAAGACGGTGTCGACACGGATGTCCCGCAGCGGCTGGCCCGCGGTCAACCCCATGTACTCCAGGGCCTTTTCGGCGGCCAGGCGCTCCGAAGCGTCCTCGTACGAAGCCGGGTCGGGGACGCTCGCGGACAGCGGCGCGCCCTGGCCCGGGTTGGTGCCCCAGGTGACGAACGGGGACAGCGCGGAGCCGTCGATGACGACCTCGGCGTCGAAGACGGCGTCGTCGTCGGTGCGCAGCGTCTTCCAGTAGGCGACGGCCTCATCCCACTCGGCGCCCCGGGGGGCGTGGTCGCGGCCTTCGAGGTAGTCGAAGGTGGTCTGGTCCGGGGCGATCATGCCCGCCCGGGCGCCGGCCTCGATCGACAT
This sequence comes from Streptomyces bambusae, assembly GCF_020532645.1. Classification (GTDB taxonomy): domain Bacteria; phylum Actinomycetota; class Actinomycetes; order Streptomycetales; family Streptomycetaceae; genus Streptomyces; species Streptomyces bambusae. The sequence goes on along the minus strand of NZ_JAJAUZ010000049.1, from coordinate 10,131 downwards.
GTTGCAGATGGTCATGCGGGCTTCCATCGAGAGCTTCTCGACGGCCTCGCCGCGGTATTCCAGGACGTAGCCCTGGCCGCCGCCGGTGCCGATCTTGGCGATGATCGCCAGGATCAGGTCCTTGGCTGTGACGCCCTCGGCCAGCTCGCCGGTGACCGTGATCGCCATGGTCTTGGGGCGGGCCAGCGGCAGCGTCTGGGTGGCCAGCACGTGCTCGACCTGGCTGGTGCCGATGCCGAAGGCCAGCGCACCGAACGCGCCGTGCGTCGAGGTGTGGGAGTCGCCGCAGACCACGGTCGTACCGGGCTGGGTCAGTCCCAGCTGCGGTCCCACCACGTGGACGACACCCTGCTCGACGTCGCCCAGCGAGTGCAGCCGGACTCCGAACTCGGCACAGTTGCGGCGCAGCGTCTCCAGCTGGTTCCGGGAGACCGGGTCCGCGATCGGCTTGTCGATGTCGAGGGTGGGGGTGTTGTGGTCCTCGGTGGCGATGGTGAGGTCGAGGCGCCGGACCTTGCGGCCGTTCTGGCGCAGTCCCTCGAAGGCCTGCGGGCTGGTCACCTCGTGCAGCAGGTGCAGATCGATGAAGAGGAGGTCGGGCTCGCCTTCCGCGCGCCGGACGACATGGTCGTCCCAGACCTTCTCCGCGAGTGTCCTACCCATCGCCTTCCCTCCGGCCGGCGGCTGCGACTGCCGGCACTTGCTCGAGACCCTGAACCCCGTTGCTCGTGGGTCCGCACATACAGACTGTCGGGTTCTTGGAAAAATTGAACTTGCGTTTCACAGTGTGAGACGTGAATATCGTTGCATGGACAACTCTAGCGGCGTCGGCGTTCTCGACAAGGCAGCTCTGGTTTTGAGCGCACTGGAGTCCGGTCCGGCCACCCTCGCCGGGCTGGTCGCGGCGACAGGGCTTGCACGACCCACGGCCCACAGGCTGGCCGTGGCACTGGAACACCACCGGATGGTGGCGAGGGACATGCAGGGCCGGTTCATCCTCGGACCGCGGCTGGCGGAGCTCGCCGCCGCGGCCGGTGAGGACCGGCTGCTTGCCACGGCCGGGCCGGTGCTCACGCACCTGCGCGACGTGACCGGGGAGAGCGCACAGCTCTACCGCCGGCAGGGCGACATGCGCATCTGCGTGGCGGCCGCCGAGCGGCTGTCCGGTCTCCGGGACACGGTCCCGGTCGGCTCGACCCTGCCGATGAAGGCCGGTTCGGCCGCCCAGATCCTGATGGCCTGGGAGGAGCCCGAGCGGCTCCACCGCGGCCTGCAGGGTGCCCGTTTCACGGCCACGGCCCTGTCCGGCGTACGTCGCCGGGGCTGGGCGCAGTCGATCGGCGAGCGGGAGCCGGGTGTGGCTTCCGTGTCGGCGCCGGTGCGCGGGCCGTCGAACCGGGTGGTGGCCGCCGTCTCGGTATCCGGTCCGATCGAGCGTCTCACCCGCCACCCGGGCCGTATGCACGCCCAGGCGGTCATCGATGCGGCTGCGCGCCTCACCGAGGCCCTCCGCCGCGCCGGCTGACCCGTTCCGATTCTCCCTGCTCCCCCGGTGTCCGGGGGCGCCTGCGACGCCGCACACGTCCGTACAGGCGCCTCCGGGCACCTTTTGCGTGCCGGGGCTTGCGGCGGCGCTCATGTTCCGCTCAGGGGCGGTGGACGGCCGCCGGGCGTCCTGTCGCCGGGACGGCGGGGGACGAGCGCGGGGCAACGGGCCGGAACAGCAAGAAGGCCCCTCGCGTCGAACGCGAGGGGCCTTCTCTGTGCGTACCCCCGACCGGATTCGAACCGGCGCTACCGCCTTGAGAGGGCGGCGTGCTAGGCCGCTACACAACGGGGGCTTGCGAGATACTGCGCTGGGCTACCAGGACTCGAACCTAGAACAAAGGAACCAGAAACCTTCGTGTTGCCAATTACACCATAGCCCAATGAGGTCTAGACCTCAGTACCCCCGACCGGATTCGAACCGGCGCTACCGCCTTGAGAGGGCGGCGTGCTAGGCCGCTACACAACGGGGGCCCTAGCGATCCTGCATCGAGGCGTCCGGGAGCTACCCAGGAGACCTCGCGGGAAGGATCTGTACCCCCGACCGGATTCGAACCGGCGCTACCGCCTTGAGAGGGCGGCGTGCTAGGCCGCTACACAACGGGGGCTAAGCACTGCGTTACTACTGCACTGCGCTGGGGTACCAGGACTCGAACCTAGAATAAGGGAACCAGAAACCCTCGTGTTGCCAATTACACTATACCCCACCGAAAGTCAATCCCTTGTCGGGACTTTCTTTCGAGTGGCGCCTCCGTCCGGCCTTTCGGCCCGCTCCGGCGGCGCAGAAAGAACATTACCGGATGTCTGACCGTGCTCCAAAACGGGTATCCACGGCCAGCAGATCCGGGAGAAAGTCCAGCCCGGTGATGCGGTGCACTCCTTCGGGTGCCGGGCCGCGGCCGCCCTCCCGGTCCAGCCAGAAGGACAGCAGCCCGGCGTCCCGGGCGCCCCGGCCGTCGATTTCGGGCTGGTCGCCGACGTAGGCCACCTCGGCGGGCGGCAGGCCCAGGGCCTTGCAGGCCAGCAGGAAGGCCTCCGGCTCCGGCTTGCTGACGCCCAGCTCGGCGGCGCACACGAGCACCTCGAAGCGGTCCCGCAGGCCCAGGGTGCGCAGCTTGGGGTCCTGGTTGGCGAAGGTGGAGTTCGACAGCACCCCGTGCCGGTGGCTGTCCGCCAGCCGGTCGAGCACCGGCACCACGTCCGGGAACACCGTCCACTCGGCCTTGAAGTACGCGATGTACCGCTCGATCCACGCGTCGGCCCCCGCGTCGTCCATACCCGGATCGCCGAGGAAGTCCCGTACCCGCTCGCGGCGCTGGTCGGCGAAGGAGATGCCGCCGGCGGCGAACCGGGCCCAGTGGGTCTCCGTGACCTCGCGCCAGAGGGCCAGCGCGGCCGCGTCGTCGCCGAACCGGCCGGTCAGCCCCTCGGCGGCGAGGTGCCGGGCCAGGCCGGTGCGGTCGGCTCCCGTGTAGTCGAAGAGGGTGTCGTCGATGTCCCAGAGCACGGCGCGGATCGGCATGTGACCGACGCTACAACGCCGCAGGGGCGGCCGCCGGGCCTCTCGGAAAAGAGGCCGGCGACCGCCCCTGCGGGCGTGACGGACGACTCAGCCGGCCAGCTTGGCCAGCGTCGCGTCGATACGGGCCAGCGAGCGCTCCTTGCCCAGGATCTCCAGGGACTCGAAGAGCGGCAGGCCCACGGTGCGGCCGGTGACGGCGACCCGGACCGGGGCCTGGGCCTTGCCGAGCTTGAGGCCGTGGGCCTCGCCGGCGTCCAGCACGGCCTGCTTGAGCGACTCGGGGTCGTTCCAGTCCGCGGCGTCGAGCTTCTCGCGGGCGGTGGTCAGCAGGGCCGCCGGCTCGCCCTTCATCGCCTTGTCCCACGAGGCCTGGTCCTCGACGGGCTCCTTGAGGAACAGGAAGTCCACGTTGGCGGTGATGTCCGACAGGACGGTGACGCGGGTCTGGGCGTACGGCGCGATGCGGTCCCAGGCCGCGGCGTCGAAGTCCTCCGGCGCCCAGTTGGCGTGCGGGGCCTGCAGCCACGGGGTGCAGGCGTCCGCGAAGGCCTTGGGCTCCATCATGCGGATGTGGTCGCCGTTGATCGACTCGCACTTCTTGAGGTCGAAGCGGGCCGGGTTGGCATTCACGTCCGTGATGTCGAACTTCGCGACCATCTCGTCGAGCGTGAAGATGTCCTGGTCCTTGGAGAACGACCAGCCCAGCAGCGAGAGGTAGTTCACCAGGCCCTGGGGCAGGAAGCCGCGCTCGCGGTACAGGTTGAGCGAGGCCTGCGGGTCGCGCTTGGAGAGCTTCTTGTTGCCCTCGCCCATCACGTACGGCAGGTGGCCGAACTGCGGGATGTCCTTGGCGACGCCCAGCTCGATCAGCGCCTTGTACAGCGCGATCTGGCGCGGGGTGGAGGACAGCAGGTCCTCGCCGCGCAGCACGTGCGTGATCTCCATCAGCGCGTCGTCGACCGGGTTGACCAGGGTGTACAGCGGGGCGCCGTTGGCCCGGAGGATGCCGTAGTCCGGCACGTTCTCCGGGGTGAAGGTGAGCTCGCCGCGGACCAGGTCCTGGAAGGTGATCGGCTCGTCGGGCATCCGGAAGCGCACGATCGAGGTGCGGCCCTCGGCCTCGTACGCGGCCTTCTGCTCCTCGGTCACCACGCGGCAGGTGCCGTCGTAGCCGGAGGGGCGGCCCTCGCGGCGGGCGAGCTCGCGGCGCTCGTCGAGCTCCTCGGCCGTGCAGTAGCAGTGGTAGGCGTAGCCGCCGTCGAGGAGCTTCTTCGCGACGTCCGCGTAGATGTCCATGCGCTGGGACTGGCGGTACGGGGCGTGCGGGCCGCCGACCTCGTCCGGGCCCTCGTCCCAGGTGAAGCCGAGCCAGCGCAGCGAGTCGAGGAGCTGCTCGTACGACTCCTCGGAGTCGCGGGCCGCGTCGGTGTCCTCGATGCGGAAGACGAACGTGCCGCCGTGGTGCCGGGCGAAGGCCCAGTTGAAGAGGGCGGTGCGGACCAGACCCACGTGGGGGTTGCCGGTCGGCGAGGGACAGAACCGTACGCGTACGGGAGATGCGCTAGCCACGCTTGATCACCTTGTTGGTGAGAGTGCCGATGCCTTCGATGGTGACGGCGACCTCGTCGCCGACGTTGAGGGGGCCGACCCCTGCCGGGGTGCCCGTGAGGATGACGTCTCCGGGGAGGAGGGTCATGGCCTCGGTGATGTGCACGACGAGGTCCTCGATGGAGCGGACCATCTCGCTGGTCCGGCCCAGCTGGCGCTGCTGCCCGTTGACGGTGCACTGGATCGCGAGGTCCGAGGGGTCGAGCTCGGTCTCGATCCAGGGGCCGAGGGGGCAGGAGCTGTCGAAGCCCTTGGCCCGGGCCCACTGCTTCTCGCGCTGCTGGACGTCGCGGGCGGTGACGTCGTTGGCGCAGGTGTAGCCGAGGATGACGTCCTTGACCCGGTCGCGGGGGACCTCGCGGCACATGCGGCCGATGACCACGGCCAGCTCGGCCTCGTGGTGCAGCTCCTGCGAGAAGGAGGGGTAGACGACCGGGTCGCCGGAGCCGACCACGGAGGTGGAGGGCTTGAAGAAGGTGATGGGGGTCTCGGGGACCTCGTTGCCGAGCTCCGCCGCGTGCTCCGCGTAGTTGCGGCCGATGGCCACGACCTTGTTGGGGAGCACGGGCGGCAGCAGGCGCACCTTGCTGAGGGCGACCTTCGTGCCGGAGAGCTCGAAGTCCGCGAAGGGGATGCCCTTGATGATGTCGAGGACGAGCTCGTCGGGGTTCGACCCCTCTACGGCGCCGAAGGCGACGTTGCCGTCGATCGAGAACCTGGCGATGCGCACGTGTTGCGTCTGCCCCTCTTGTTGCGCTGGCTGGAGTCTGCGGATCCAGGCTAACGCGGCGGGCGGTGCGGCATCGCGTTGCGTCGCGGGGCTGCTACTCCGCGGCGGCGGTGACCGGGGCGGTCATCAGGACGGTGCGGCGCGGGTTGGCGGTCTGCGTCGGCAGCTGGACGGCGTGCTCCGGGGCCGCGGCGCCCTGCAGCTCCTCGGCGTCCTTCAGGTGCGCGAGGGTGGTGCGGCGCGGGTTGGCTATGTTGCGGAACATCATCGTCGTCTTCATCGCTGTCTCGGAACCCTGTCGGTGACGGGCACCCCACGGGCGCCGGTTGTCGGTTGTGCCATGCCTGTAAACAGTCAGGCTAAACATCGGGATCCCCGCGGATGTGGGGAAGTACCGGCTCCGGGCGTGTGAGTTTGCTCACCAGCGACCGGGCATTAGGCCCATAACGGACACTCAATTCGGGGCGACGAAACGGACATTGCGCCACTGAATGAGCCATTCCGCTCCTGATCATGAGGACTGGGACACCCCGGCCGCGTAAGCGATTGATAAGAAATAGTCCGTTTTCTCCAAGAACACCTTCCACACCCCGTAGCGCCACCGTCACGTGCGGTCATGGATCAAGGGGTGCGCTACTCGCACCTTGTTGGAGATCCGGCACTGTGCTGGAATTCCGGAGACCGCCGCGGGATTCAGCCGGCGCGCACCGGGCGCAACGCAGCGCCGAGCGGCGGTAATGAAAGGGGAGAAGCGCCGGTCACCGACGACCACAATGGGGCTCGTTAGTGCCCCACGACTCGACACCGTCCCATCCGCTCGCGGGGGACGCCTGGTCCAGAGGTTGCGACGCTAGTGCAGGGACGTTTCAAGAAGGATGGGTCGCCCCAGGCCCGCCAGGGCCGAGGGGAAGCTGCGGCGGAGCAGGAGCCGCGCGGCGCCAACGACCGTGGCTCCGCGCCCCAGCACGCCCAGAACCAGGGGCCGGCAGCGGGCGGTGTCAGTGCCGGTGCGGCTCCCGAGGCAGGTGCCCAGGCGAAGGCCCGCGGCAAGTCCAAGGGCAAGGCCAAGGCCCGGAACAAGAGCCTGAAGGACCAGCCCCAGACGCCGCAGGACCAGGCGATACCCGCCGCCGCGGCCCCCCAGGGGTCCGGCTCCCGGCTCGCCCTCCAGAACTGGCGCATCAGCACGCGACTCGTGTCGCTGCTCGCCCTCCCGGTCGTCGCCGCCACCTCGCTCGGCGGTCTCCGCATCAACGAGTCGATGACCGACATGCAGCAGCTGGAGCACATGCAGCTGCTGACCACGATGACCAAGCAGGCGACCGCGCTGGCGTCCGCGCTCCAGGAGGAGCGCGACAAGTCCGCGGGCCCGCTGAAGAACAGCAAGGGCAAGACCAACTCCCTCGTCGACGGCATCCGCAAGAACACCACGGACGCCGCCGAGGCCTTCCTCGACGCCACGCAGACGGTCGACGACCAGGAGCGCAACGACGAGACGCTGGAGTCCATCCGCGCGAACGTCCTCCAGATCAGCCAGCAGCTGATGACGATCGAGGACATCCGCAAGCAGGCGTACGTGAACGGCGCCCAGCAGACGGTCTCCGAGTACAACCAGCTGATCCAGTCGCTGCTCAGCCTCTCCCAGGACATGGCGCAGGCCACCTCCAGCCCGGAGATGATCAAGCGCACGCGCGCCCTGGCCGCGTTCTCCTCCGCCAAGGAGTACGCCTCCATGCAGCGCGCCGTCATCGCGGCCGCGCTCCCCGACTCGAACACCGAGACCGGCTCCCTCACCGAGAACGACCGGCTCTACGCGCTGGCCGCCCTCAAGAGCGAGGGCCAGGCCCGCAAGACGTTCGACCTCGTGTACCAGGGCAAGGCCGAGGACCTCACCGAGAGCCTCAACGACGGCCACGCGGAGATCTCCAGCGCCGAGCACTACGCCCGCCGCATCCTCGGCACCCAGGGCCAGTTCGCCAAGGAGCGCCCCCGCTCCTGGATGGACTGGTACGACCAGGCCGACGTCAAGATCGCGGCGATGAAGCGCGTCGAGCTCTCGCTCCTCGACGACATGGAGCAGGAAGCCCGCAACCTCAAGAACGAGGCGCAGCGCGACGCCATCATCAACGGTGCGCTGATCCTCCTCGTCCTCGGTGTCTCGCTCGTCGGCGCCTTCGTGGTGGCCCGCTCCATGATCCGCTCGCTGAAGCGGCTGCAGGACACCGCGACCCGGGTCGCCCAGGACCGTCTGCCGGAGCTCGTCAAGCAGCTCTCCGAGTCCGACCCGCAGGACGTGGACACGTCCGTGGAGTCCGTCGGTGTGCACTCGCGCGACGAGATCGGCCAGGTGGCCGCGGCCTTCGACGACGTGCACCGCGAGGCGGTCCGCCTCGCCGCCGAGCAGGCCCTCCTCCGGGGCAACGTCAACGCGATGTTCACCAACCTCTCGCGGCGTTCCCAGGGCCTCATCCAGCGCCAGCTCTCGCTCATCTCCGAGCTGGAGTCCCGCGAGGCCGACCCGGACCAGCTGTCCTCGCTCTTCAAGCTCGACCACCTCGCGACCCGCATGCGCCGTAACGGCGAAAACCTCCTCGTCCTCGCGGGCGAGGAGCCGGGCCGCCGCTGGACCCGCCCGGTCCCGCTGGTCGACGTGCTCCGTGCCGCCGCCTCCGAGGTGGAGCAGTACGAGCGCATCGAGCTGGCGTCGGTGCCCGGTACCGACGTGGCCGGCCGCGTCGTCAACGACCTCGTGCACCTCCTCGCCGAGCTGCTGGAGAACGCGACGTCGTTCTCCTCCCCGCAGACCAAGGTCAAGGTGACCGGTCACGCCCTGCCGGACGGCCGGGTGCTGGTCGAGATCCACGACACCGGCATCGGCCTCTCCCCCGAGGACCTCGCCGCGATCAACGAGCGGCTCGCGTCGCCGCCGACCGTGGACGTCTCCGTCTCCCGGCGCATGGGCCTGTTCGTGGTCGGCCGCCTGTCCCTGCGACACGGCATCCGCATCCAGCTGCGCCCGTCCGACTCGGGCGGTACGACGGCGCTCGTCATGCTCCCCGTCGACGTGGCCCAGGGCGGCCGCAAGCCGGGTGCGCCCGGTGCGCCGGGTGCCGGCCCGCAGCAGGGCCAGGGCCCCGCTCAGGGCCAGGGCCAGGGCCAGGGCCAGGGCGCCGCGGGCGGCCGGCCGAACCCCGGCGGGGCGCCGCAGGGCGGCCCCCAGGGCGGCCGGCTCGCCGGCGGCCAGCAGCGCGGTCAGCTCGCCGGTGCCGGCCAGGGCGGCCGTCCGCAGGGTCCGGGCCAGGGCGGTCAGCGTCCGCAGGGCCCGAACGCCTTCGGTGCGGGTGCCCCGATGGCCCCCGGCCGCGGCGGCCCGTCCGGTCCGCAGGGCGGCGGTCTGCTCCAGGGCGGGCCGCAGCCCTCCCCGAGCCGTCCGGCCGCACCGCAGCCCGCCTCCGCGGGCTTCCCGCAGAACAACACGTTCGAGCGTCCGCAGCAGCCGGCCCAGGCCTCGGCCCAGCCGGGTGCGACGGCGGCTCCGGCCGGACCGCGCCGCGCGGACGGCTCGGCCCGTCCGCAGCTGCCGCCGCGCGGCGGTGCCCGCGGCGAGCTGCCGGGCGCCGCCGGGCAGAACGCCGGCTGGGGTGCGGACCAGGCCCGGGCCGGTCAGGACGCCCCGCGCGGCCACGACGACCGCCAGGGCCCCGGCTCCACCGCCGAGTTCGCCCGTCCGGACTTCAACGCGCCGCTGCCGCAGGGCAGCACGACCGGCCAGTTCGCCCGCCCGGACCTCCCGGGGGCGGTGGACCCGTCGCAGACCGGCCAGTTCGCGCGTCCCGAGGTGCCGGGTGCCGTGGACCCGTCCCAGACGGGCCAGTTCGCCCGCCCGGAGGGGCTGCCGGCGAACTCGGCCACCGGTCAGTTCGCCCGTCCGCAGGTCCCCGCGGCCCAGGACCCGGCGTCCACCTCGCAGTTCGAGCGTCCCGACTTCCAGGCGCCGCGTCCCGGCGGTCCCGGGGTCGGCGGGTTCGCGCCGCAGGGCGGCCCGGCGGCCCAGCCGTTCCCGCCGCAGCAGTCGACCGGCCAGTTCCCGGCCGTGCCGGCGCCGCGCACGGACGCTCCGCAGCTGCCGCAGGCCCACCAGCCGGAGGCGCTGCCGCCGGCCGGCGGTCCGGGCGACGCGCGTACGCCGCTCTTCGACACGCTGGAGTCGAACTGGTACCGCGCGGATGCCGGGCAGCCGCCCGCCGCCGCGGGTCCGGCCGTACCGCCGCCGGCGCAGTTCGCGCCGCAGCAGCAGCCGGCCCGGCAGTTCGAGCAGCCGGCCCCGGCGCCGCAGGCTCCGGCCCAGCAGCCGGCGCCGCAGCGCGGCGGCCCGGACGCGCTGACCGCCACGGGCGCCACGCCGACCGTCACCTGGCGCAGCTCCCCCAACGACGAGCTGATGAAGCAGGCCGAGCGGGTGCGCCAGCCCGCCGCCGGCGGTGTCACCACCTCGGGTCTGCCGCGCCGGGTGCCGCGTGCGAACCTGGTGGCGGGCACGGCCCAGCAGCAGTCCGACGTGCAGTCCGGTCCGCAGGTCTCCCGCGCACCCGACGACGTCCGCGGCCGTCTCACCAACCTCCGCCGGGGTATCCAGCAGGGTCGCCAGGCGGGCAACAACGGTCCGGCCACCGGCAGTTACCGCACCACCGGCCCCACTCACCAGCAGGAGCGTTAGTTGAGTTCC
>NZ_JAJAUZ010000048.1 GCF_020532645.1 Streptomyces bambusae | reverse complement strand
ACTCGTCCTCGGCGACAAGGTCGCCGACCACGTGTTCCGCACGAAGCTCGTCTCCTTCGCATAGTCGACGACGTCCGCCCGCCCGCCGGTTCGACACCGCCGGGCGGGCGGGTGCCGGACCCGCCCGGACGCCCTCAGCCGGACCCGCCCGGCGGCGGACCCCACCTCCGGCACGGACAAGCCCGGGAGGGGCCGCGGCCTTGGTGCCTGCGGCCCCTCCCGGGCGTCGGGTCAGGAAGGGTCGCCGTACTGGAGACCGCGTCCGTTGGTGCCGACGTACACACGGCCGAAGGTGTCGGGGTCGCCGGTGATGACGCCGACGCCTCCGATGCTGCCCCACTGGTGGGCGTCGTCGTTGATGCGGACCCAGGTGCCGCCCTTGTCGGTGGAGCGGAAGACTCCGGTGACGTCCTTGACGGTGCCGATCAGGTACAGCGCCTGGTAGGACGCACCGGGTGCGGCCTTGCCGAAGCCGACGGCGGAGGCGGACTTCACCGCGGCGAGCGCGGTGAAGGTGCGGCCGCCGTCGGTGGAGTGCAGGAGCCCCTGGCCGCCGCCGGCGATCCACAGGTCCCCGGTGACTCCGGGTACCGCCTTGAGCCGGCCGTCGGCGGGCAGGTTGGCCGCCCGTGCGGTGAACGTCGCGCCGCCGTCGGTGCTCGCGTAGAGGGTGCCGCCGGACAACGAGTAGAAGGTCCCCGCCGAGGACCGGTCGGCGACGACCACGGCGTCGGCGCCCAGCCCGCGGACCTGCGACCAGGTCGCGCCCCGGTCGGTCGAGCGGTACGGCACCTGCCCGGCCTGGGTCCAGACGATGGTGGAGCCGTCAGCCGCGAGCGCTGCCCGGCCGGTGTCCGCGCCGGCCACCGGTTCGGACCGGAAGCCCGTCCAGGTGCGGCCGCCGTCGGTGGAGTAGGCGCCGTCCTGCGCGCCGCCGCGGCCGACCCGGACCATGATCGAGGGCTTGGACTGGGCGAAGTCGATCGACGTGCTGTTGGTCATCATCGGGTTCTTCAGCCGTCCGGCGGGCACCTTGGTCAGCGAGCCGTGGCGGAATCCGCCGAGGTCACCCATGGCGGTGATGACGTGGGCCCCGCCGGGCGGGGCGATCGCGTCCATCAGCGCGGTCTCCTCCAGCCCCCGCGCACCCACGCTCCAGTGGCTGGTGCCACCGCTGTCGGTGGCGTCGGCGTCCTTGCTGCGCAGGATGCCGCTGCCGGTGCCGTACAGCACGTGCCCGGAGTCGAAGGGGTCGATGGCCAGAGCGGTCATCCAGTGCCCCGTGCCCGTTCCCACGTAGGGGGCGGCGGAGGCGTCGCGTACCGAGTGCGCGGCCAGTGCCCTCCAGGTCGTCGCACCGTCGGTGGTCCGGTAGATCTCGTCCTCCGGCCACCAGCGGCCGAGGGTGGTGACCATCACCGTGGACGGTTTGCGCGGGTCGACGGCCAGACCGGAGAACCCGTAGGTGCCCTGGGACGGGGAGACGTCCTTCCAGGCCCCGCCGGCCGGCGTGTGCTTCCACACCGAGCCCGCCGTCACGCCGTTGGGGCCGAGGGCGTTGGTGTACGTCAGGTACAGCGAACCGTCGCCGGACAGCACGCCGTGCTGCGGCAGCCGGCCGGTCGGCTGCCCGGGGACGGTCTGCCAGGTGTCGCCGCCGTCGGTGGACCGGTACAGGGAGGCCGACTTGTCCGCGACGCCGACATACACCGTCTTGCTGCCGGCCGGGCCGTACGTCACGAAGGAGATGCCCGCACCGCTGCCCGCCCCGTCCTTGACCGGGAACGAGGAGACCTGCCGCCATGTCGCACCGTGGTCGTTGCTGCGCCACAGGCCGTTCTTGCGGGTGCCCAGCAGCAGGGTGCCGTGGCGGGCGGGGTCGATCGCCAGCCGCTCGCCCGCCCCGCGACCGTCCTCGTTGGCACCCAGCTTGAAGGGGAGAGCCGTGCGCTTGAAGGTGCGGCCCCGGTCCGTGGAGCGGAGAAGGGCGCCGTTGCCGGCCCAGTCGTTGGTGTAGGTGCCTGCCGCGAGGTAGAGCCGCCTGGGGTCGACGGGGTCGGTGGCCACCGCATCGATGCCGAGGAGGTTCCAGTCCTTCTCGCCGACCCAGTCCGTCAGCGGGATCCACTGGCGGGCGCCGGTGTCCCAGCGGTAGGCGCCTCCCATGTCGGTGCGTGCGTACAGCAGGCCCTTCTCGCGGGCGTTGAACACCAGCCCGGTGACGTAACCGCCGCCGACCACCTGCGCGTTGCGCCACACGTACGGTCCGGTCCCGGCCGCCGGGGCCTCGGCCACCCGCACCAGCTTCCACTGCTGGTTGGTGCTGCCGTGGCCGCGGTACTGGATCACTCCCGCACCGTCGGCCGTGGAGCCGCCGGAGACGTCGAGGACCAGGCCGCTCCTGCGGGAGGTGAAGACGACGGCGCCGGAGCCGCCCACCTCGTCGATGCGCCATTCCTGGGAGGCGGCGGGGCTGTCGGCCTGCTGCTCCGCGACGGCGGCCTGGGCGGTCGAGTCGCCGGCTATGCCGAGCACTTTGCCGCTGTTGCGGTTGACCAGCTCGTAGTGGCCGTCGCCGGTGGGCCGCAGTCTCCACTGCTGGTTGGCGCTGTTCTGGTCGGTCCACTGCTGGACGCGGGTGCCGTCGGCGGTGGAGAAGCCGTTCACGTCCAGCGCCTTGCCGCTGTGGACGGAAACCAGCCGGTAGTAGGCGTCGGGGTCGATCGTCGCAGCCTGCGAGTCGTCCTGAGTGAACAGGAGGTACGGCACGACGGCGGCGGGGACGCCGAGCAGCAGGGCGGTGGCGCTCCAACGACGGCGGTGACGGCCGCGGCTCCTGCCGCGGGTGGGGATGTTCATGTGCGTGTGCTCCTTGCGTTTCACCGTGGTCCGGGACAGCTCAGCGCTGCAGGGTGAGGACACCCGGCCGGTACGGCAGTCGGTCGTAGGGGCCGTCCGCGCGGGGGGACTTGCCCTGGTAGAGGAACTGCAGGTTGCACGGGTCGACGGTCATGGTCTGGTCGGGATTGCTGCGGACCAGATCGCCGTGGCTGATGTCGTCGGTCCAGGTGGCGCCGCTGTTGGCCTTGCCCGCGAAGGGGTTCGCCTCGCTGGTGGCCTGCGGGGTCCACGTACCGCTCAGGCTGGAGGCGGTGAACGAGCGGAAGTAGCGCCGTTCGTTCGCTCCGCGGGCCTCGACGATCATGAGGTACTGGTTCCGGCCCTGGACCTTGTAGACCTGCGGTGCCTCGAACAGGTTCTTCGCCGTGTCGCTCATGACCGTCGTGTACGACGAGCCGAAGTTGCCCGGGAAGTTCCCGATCGGCATGCTCGCCCGGTAGATCTTGCCGTTGTCACCGGCGAAGAACAGGTACATGGTGCGGTCGTCGGCGATCAGGGTCTGGTCGATCGGGCCGGTGCCGGACTCGGTGCGGGGGATGCTGCCGGTGAACAGGGGCTGCGGCGCCGACCAGCCGTTGGGGTTGGTGGGGTCGCTCGACGTGCGGTAGCTGAAGGGGTGCGCACCCCACTGGTAGGCCAGCACCCAGATCTTTTTGGGCGCGAAGTAGAACAGCGTCGGCGCCACCGCGTTCTGGCCCATTGCGGTCTGGCCGGCCGTCGCCATGTCCGGCCAGTCCGTGAAGGGGCTGAACGCCATCGAGCCGTACGAGGTGCCCGACGCGCTCGACGCGTAGACCAGGTGCTTGCCGCCGTGCACCACGTGGGTGAAGTCCTTCACCGCGGCCCAGCCCCGGGACGGCTGGGCGAGGGGGCCCGTGGAAGTCCACCGGTACGTGGACGGCAGGGCACAGGGGCTGCCGTCCGTCCCGGAGGGGGCGGACCACTTCTGGTTGCCGACGGACGCGCAGGCATGCAGTTGGATGGGGGTGCCGTTCGCGGTGGCCGCGCCGACGGCATCGAGGCACAGCCCGGACTGGACACCGGTGATCGTGCCGTCGGTGTTGACGTTCCACTGCTGGTTGGCGCCGCCGTTGCAGTCCCAGACGATCACGGCGGTGCCGTTGGTGGTGCCCTTGCTCCGGGCGTCGAGGCACTTGTCGTCGTGGACCTTCAGCTGCTTGGCGGCGGTGTGGGTCCAGCGTTGGTTGCCTTGTCCGTTGCAGTCCCACAGCTGCGCCCGGGCGCCGTTCGCGGTGGCGGAGCCGGGGAAGTCGATGCAGCGGCCGGAGGCCACTCCCTTGATCTCCCCGGTGCCGTGGACCGGCTTTGCCGGGGTGGTACCGGAGCCGGACCGGAGCGCCTTCATGACGGCGGTGTACGCGGGCTTGGGCTTGCCGTTGTGGTCGAACAGCAGGGGGCTTTCGCCGCTGCGCCAGGAGTCGCCGTCACGGATGCCCCACACCGTGATGCCGGTGCACCGGGCCACGGACAGGCAGGCGCCGACCGTGTCCGCGTAGTGGCTGGGGGATGCCTGGGCGATGTCCAGCTCGGTGATCTGGACGTCGACGCCCAGGGCCGCGAAGGCGGCCAGCGTGGTCCTGAAGCTCGCCGGCGGGCCGTTCGTCCCGAAGTGGCTCTGGAAGCCGACGCAGTCGATGGGCACGCCGCGGGACTTGAAGTCCTTGACCATGCGGTGGACGCCCTGGGTCTTGGCGTCCGACCAGTTCTCGATGTTGTAGTCGTTGTAGCAGAGCTTGGCCGAGGGGTCGGCGGCACGGGCGGTGCGGAACGCCTCCTCGATGAAGCCGTCGCCCAGCACCTTCTGGAAGACCGAGGTGCGCAGCCGGCCGCTGCCGCCGTCGGCGAACGCCTCGTTGACCACGTCCCAGGCGTAGATCCGGCCCTTGTAGTGGGTCATCTGCGTGGTGATGTGGTGGTTCATCACGCTGCGCAGCGTCGTGGCGTCGCCGATGGAGCCGACCCAGGACGGGAGCTGCGAGTGCCAGACCGTGGTGTGGCCGCGCAGACGCTGGCCGCGTGCCAGGGCACGGTCGACGATCCGGTCCGCGGGGCCGAAGTTGAACCGGCCGCGGGACGGTTCGACCGTGTCCCACTTCATCTCGTTCTCCGGGGTGATCATGTTGAACTCCCGGTCCGCGAGTGCGGCGTACGTCGAGTCGGCGAGCCTGCCGGCGGCCACGGCCGTGCCGAAGTACCGGCCCGAGGGGGCCGCCTGGGTGCCGAGGGACGCGGCTCCGGCGGAGCCGGGGAGAAGCGTCAGGGCACCGGCCAACAGCGCCGTGGCCGACAGTCCGACAACCCAGGTACGACGGCGCCGGCGGAGCCGGTGCGTGCCCTTCATGCTGCACCTCGGGTGGCGCGGCTCGCCTGGGGCTCGGTGGTCGTGTGCGCACCGGCCGGTACGGCGCGGTCCGCCGCGGGGCCGGCCGGGTGCACGGTGTGGTGCCGTTCCCGGGTTCCGGTGGCCCGGCGCGCGAGGGGATGTCGCTTCATGGAGCTGCTTCCTTGAGGGATACGTCGTGGGGAGGGGGAGCCCCAGCGCCGCCGCCCACGGCGAGCGGGAGGAGGGGCGCCCCACGAAGTGGAGGCTTCCGGGGCCGGGGGCGCGTAACGAAAATCTCGCGCCACCCCGGCGATCACTCCCGTGATGCATCCCACAGGCGAAAAGCGTTATGCCCCTCCCGCGGACCGGCGGTCCTTGCCGGCCGTCCCTGCGGGACGTCCCTACCGGCCGTCGCGCACGATGAAAGACGCCTGGCCGGCGAAGGCCCGCGTGCCGTCGGAGCCGTCGAGCCAGATGCCGCCGTCCCGGTGGCGGAGGACCGAACCGGGGTAGTTGTGGGCGTGCAGGGTCACCGACCCGGCGACCGCCCCGGGACGCGGGCAGAAGGTGGTGTCCTCCCGGAACAGCCCGCTGCCGTCGTCGCCGCTCAGCCGGAGCCGCAGGTAGCTGTGGCGCAGGTAGCGGCCGTCGGCGGCACGGAAGGTGACGCACCCCGCGTCGGCGAGCCCCGGGACCACGTGGAACGTGACCCGCTGCCGTGTCTGCGGGTTGCCGGCCGCGGACACCCGGCCGAGCGTCGCGAAGTCGCCGGCGTACGCGAGGTACGAGCCGGGTTCGTCGGCGGACTCCAGCGAGCGCGCACCCAGCGGAACCGTTCCTGCACGGGCGGACGGACTCGCCGACTGCGGTCCGGCCGACGGCCGGGTGCCCCTCGGAGCCGGGGCGGGGGTGCTCGGCGCGGGGCTGCCGGCCGCGGGGGCGCCCGTTGTGGACGGTCCGGCCGTGGGTGCGGCGACGGCGCCGGGCGCCCGGCGCTCCGGTTCCGGCCAGGCCGCGTAGGTCGCGGTCCCCGCGATGAGCACCGCACCGGCGGTGATTCCGATCAGCGGATGGGCGGTCAGCATGGGGAGTTTTCCGGCCAGCACGCCCGGCAGGCTGCCGCTGCCCCCCGTCGCCGTGGCGGCGGCGACCGGTGCCGCGGCCAGCCCTGCGGCGCCGCCGGCCGAGCCCGACAGCAGGCCCTTGGCGACCAGCGCGGCGAGCAGTCCGCCCGGGACCGCCAGGGGCGCGAGGCTGAGGAGCAGCAGCTCGGCAGAGACCCGGTTCGCCGCCCTCCCCGTGCAGAGCGGGCAGTCGCGGGTGTGCCGCGCGATCCGCTTCCGCCACACCGACGTGCGCAGTCCGTCCCAGCCGGCGACGGTCTCCTCCAGCTGCGGACAGCGCGGCCGGGCCTCCAGGGCGGCGACGATCGTCCGGCTCAGGTCCAGTTGCTCGCGCATGCGTTGCAGGCGGACTCCGGCGTGGGCGACGGTGAGACCGGTCGCGGCCGCCGTGTCCTCGCGGCTCAGGAGTCCGGCGTTTTCCTGCCACCACAGCGACAGGAGCACCCGGTGGTCCGGGTCGAGCCACCGGCCGGCTTCGGCGATCTGGCGGCGCTCGTCCGACACGTGGAGCCGCACGATCGCGGCGTCCTCGGGTTCAGCGCCGGCGGCCGGTATCCGGAGTGCCTCGTCGAGGACCGCGGTCCGGTCGGCGGCGGTGTGCTGCCGCTGCCAGTGCGCGTTCATCTGGCGGAGGGTGATCGAAACCAGCCAGGAGCGGAAGCTCTCGGGGGTGCGCAGGGCAGGCAGGTCGCGCACCGCGCGCAGGAGCGTTTCCTGGACGACGTCGTCGACGTCGGCATGTCCGCTCAGCGCTCGCCGGACGATGTTGTAGACCAGCGGCAGGTAGGCGGCGATCAGCTCTTCGCGCGCCCGGGCATCACCGGCCTGCGCCGCGACGACCAGCCCTGCGTGATCCGCATTCATGAGCCCCGTCCCCACCATCCTCGTCATGGCGTCAGACCCTAACCTCCGGAAAGGTACGCGGCCAAAGGCTGTGCCCTGGCAAACAACCGGTGGCCGCCTGACGGAGCCCCCCGGCACAGGGACGGTGGACCGGCCCGCCCCTGGACGGCAGGCAGGCGGCGGGCCCGGCCTTGTGCCGAGCCCGCCGCACCGGCACGGCTCCGGGACCGGACCCGTGCCGCACCGTCAGCGCTGCAGTGTCAGCAGGCCGGGCCGGTAGGGCCACTGGCCGTAGTCGCCGCCGGAGTTGGGGTCGCGTCCCTGGTAGAGGAACTGCAGGTTGCAGGGGTCGACGGTGAAGGTCTGATCGGCGGCGGTGCGGATCAGTTCGCCGTGGCTGATGTCGTTGGTCCAGGTGGCGCCGCTGTTGGCCTTGCCGGCGAAGGGGTTGCTCTCGGTCGCGGCCTGGGGTGTCCACGAGCCGTTCAGACTGCTGGCCGTGAACGAGCGGAAGTAGCGGCCCTTCGATCCGATCGCCTCGACGATCATGAGGTAGCGGTCCTGGCCCTGGAGCTTGTAGACCTGCGGAGCCTCGAACAGGTTGTCCGTCGTGTCGCTCATGACCACGGTCGAGGTCGTGCCGAAGCTGCCCGGGAAGCTCCCGATCGGCATGCTCGCCCGGTAGATTTTGCCGTTGTCACCGGCAAAGAACAGGTACATGTTGGTGCCGTCACCGATGAGTGTCTGGTCGATGGGTCCCGTTCCGGAATCGGCGATGCCGCCGGAGAAGAGCACCTGCTGCGAGGACCAGCCGTTGGGGTTGGAGGGGTCGGTCGACGTCCGGTACGAGAAGGCGCTGCCGCCTCCCCACTGGTAGGCGAGCACCCAGATGTTCTTCGGTGCGAAGTAGAAGAGCGTGGGCGCAACGACCGAGTTGGCCATGGTGTTCTGGGCGGCCGAGGCCATCTCCGGCCAGGTCCCGAACAGGCCGAAGTTCATCGAACCCCAGCCGGTTCCCGGTCCCGCGCCGTGCGTCGTCGCGTAGACGAGGTGCTTGCCGTTGTACGGGGCGACGGTGAAGTCCTTGAGCGAGGCCCAGCCCGCCTTGGGTTGCGCCAGCGCGCCCGTGGAGTTCCAGCGGTACGTGGACGGGAGGGCGCACGTGCCGGGGGTGCCGGCACCGACCTTGACGAGCCGCCACTGCTGGTTGGTGCCGCCCCAGTCGTCGTACTGGACCACGTTCGCGCCGTCGGCGGTGGATCCGCCCTGTACTTCGAGGGCCTTGTTGCTGTGGCGGGCGACCAACCTCACGTAGCCGTCCGGGCTGTCGGCCAGCCGCCACTGCTGGTTCGTCCCGTTCACGTCGGCCCATTGGACGACCGGGGCACCGTTCGCGGTGGACCCGTTCTGAACGTCGAGCACTTTGCCGGAGTGGCGGGACTTGAGGCGGTAGTGGCCGCCGCCGGAGTCGACGAACTGCCATTGCTGCTGGTTCTGGTCGTTCCTGGCCCACTGGGTGATGCGGGCGCCGTCGTTGGTCGCCAGGTTGTACACGTCCAGCGCCTTGCCGCTGTTGCGGTTGACCAGCACGTACGAGGCGCTGGGGTCGACGGTGGCCGCCGCCGCGGGCTGGACGCCGAGGAAGGCGGCGAGGAGCAGCAACGGCGCGAAGACGGCCGTCAGCCGTTTCACGTGCAGCGGGGACGGGGGGCGAAACCTCATGGGAGCTCCTTCGGTTCGGGGGTCTGGTTGTCGGGGTGGTTGGGGTTGTCGGGGTGGCGGGTCCGGGCCGCATGGCGAGCGATGTTAGCGCTAACAAAATTGGGTACGGTCGTTCGGCGAAGCTTTGTACGACCTCTCCTTCGGGGCGGAGCCTGCACAGGACGGGTCAGCCCTTGGTGGCGCCTGCCGTGAGGCCGCCGATCAGCTGCCGCTCGGCGACCGCATAGAAGGCGAGCGCGGGGACCATGGCGAGCACGACGTAGGCGAAGACGAAGGCGTAGTCCGTCGAGTACTGCCCCTGGAACTGCTGGACTCCGACCGGAATCGTCTGCCATCGCGGGTCGTTGAACACCAGCAGCGGCAGGAAGAAGTTGTTCCAGCTCGCGACGACCGCCAGCACCGACACCGTGCCGAGCGCCGGACGCGCCATCGGCAGCAGGATCCTCCAGAAGAAGCGGAACTTGCCGCAGCCGTCCATGACGGCTGCCTCCTCCAGCTCCGCCGGTATGGTCCGGAAGAAGCCGCGCAGGATCACGATCGTCATGGGAAGCCCGAAGGCCGCCTGTGGAAGGATCACTCCGAGCGGGTTGTCGAGCAGACCGAAGGTGCGCAGCAGCAGGAACAACGGCAGGACGGCCACCGCGAACGGGAACATGAGCCCGATCGTGAACAGGGTGTAGAACAGCTCCCGTCCCCGGAAGGCGTAGCGGGCCAGCACGAACGCCGCCATCGCGGACACCGCCACCGTGCAGCACGTCGTGCCGATCGCGATCCCCGCGCTGTTGGCGATCTGCCGCCAGAACACCGCGTCGCCGAGGATGCCGGTGTAGTTGCCGGCCTTCCAGTGCCCCGGCAGCCCGAACGGATTGGCGGTCAGCTCGCCGGTGCTCTTGAAACCGGAGATCACCGCGTAGCCCAGCGGCACGACGACAAACGCGCCGATCAGCCAGAGCACGGCGTGCAGCGACAGGCCCCGTACCCTGCTCCGGGCCTTCATCGGGCTCCTCCTGTGGTCACGGCTCCGCTCAGGTCGCGGCGCAGTACGTACCGCTGGTAGAAGAGGGAGAAGACCAGACTGATCATGAACAGCACCACGCTGATCGCACTGGCGTAGCCGACCTGGTAGCGCTTGAAGCCGAACTGGAACATCGAGATCGCCATCGTCTCGGAGGAGTGGTTGGGCCCGCCGGCCGTCATGACCCACACGAGGTCGAAGAGCTGGATGGCCCCGATGACCGAGAGGAACACGCTGATCCGGATCGTCGGGCCGAGCAGCGGCAGCGTCACGGAACGGAAGCGCTGCCAGGCGTTGGCACCGTCGATGGCGGCGGCTTCGAGTACCTCGCCGGGGATGCTCTGCAGCCCGGCGAGGAAGAGCATCATGTGGAAGCCGAAGTACTTCCAGGTCATGACCACGAACAGGGTCGGCAGGACCGTCGAGGGATCGGCCAGCCACCTGCCCTGCAGCCCCTCCAGGCCGAGTCGGCCGGCCAGCTGGTCGGCCATGCCGTCACCAGGAAGGAGGATCATCGTGAAGAGGACCGCCGTGACCACTTCGGACAGGACGTACGGCGCGAAGAACAGCATCCGGTAGACGGCCCGGCCGCGCAGTCTTCGGTTGAGCAGGGCGGCGGTGAACAGGGCGAGCGGCAGCTGCACGGTGAGCGACAGGGCGATGAGGTACAGCCCGCGCTCCAGATCGCCGAGGAAGACCTCGTCGCCGAACAGCCTGGCGTAGTTCTCGAAACCGACGAAGTCCTCCATCGGGCCGGCCCCGCCCCACTTGAAGAACCCGGTGTGGACGGCGACGGCGATCGGGGCGAGGACGAAGACGAGGAAGAGGACCAGGGCCGGGACGAGGAACCATGCGACCGACGCCCAGCTGCGGACCCCGCGCAGGAACGAGCGGGCCGGAGCGGGCGGGCGCGCCGGCGGGGTGTCCTGCGTGCGCTCCTCGGTCAGCGTGGACACGGGGCTAGGCACCCTGTGCAGCCTCGGTGATCGACTCGGTGACCTGCTCGGGCGTCCTCTTGCCCGCGATGAGGTCGGCCACGCTGTCGTTGATCTCCTGGCCGACCGCCGGCGGGTACGCCTGGTCGAGGAAGAGCTGGAAGCCCGTCGCCCTGACCAGGCTGTCGGCCACCGCCTTCCTGTTGGCGTCGGCGATCCGGCTCTCCGCGCCCTTGACCACCGGCAGGTAGCCGTTGGAGGCGAGCAGCTTGGACTCGTTGTCCAGGACGAAGAACTTCAGGAAGTCCAGCGCCTCCTTCGGCGCGCCCTTGCGCAGGGCGAAACCGCCGCCACCTCCGAGCACCTCGGTGACCTGGCCGGTGCCGCCGTCGACCGCGGGGAAGGGGAAGAAGCCCAGGTCCGCTCCGAGGTCTGCGCCCGCGTCCACCTGGACCGACGGCCCCCACTGCCCCATCAGCTCCATGGCGGCCTTGCCGTTGCCCATGGTCGCGGCCTGCCCGCCGGGGGTGGAGTAGCCGGCTCCGAGGAAACCGGTCTGGAACGGCCGGAGGTCGACCAGTTCCTTGAGGTGGGCGCCCGCGCGGACGAAGCCGGCGCTGGTGAAGTCCTTGGTGGTCGCCGCCTGCTGCAACGCGGGGAGCCCGGCGACGCGCATGGCGAGATAGGCCCAGTAGAAGTGGCCCGGCCACTTCTCCTTGCCCGCGAGGGCGATCGGAGTGACGCCCGCCGCCTTGAGCTTCCCGACGTCTTCGAGGAACTCGGCCCAGGTGGCCGGCGGAGCGGTGATCCCGGCCCTGGCGAAGAGCTTCTTGTTGTACCAGAAGCCGACCATGCCGACGTCGTAGGGCACCGCGTAGGTGCGGCCCCCGAACTGATAGGCCTGGAGCGAGACGGGGGTGAGGTCCGACGACCAGCCGAACGCGTCGGTGAGGTCCTCGACCAGCCCCGCGTCGACCTGCTGCCGCAGGACCCCGCCGCCCCAGGTCTGGAAGACGTCGGGCAGCCGGCCCGCGGAAGTACTGGCCGTCAGCTTGGACTTGAACGCCTCGTTCTCCAACGAGGTCGTCTTGATGGTGATTTGGGGATGGGCGGCCGTGAACGCCGAGGAGATCTGCGGGAACAGGGACTTGCCCGGCTCCGTGGTGGCGATGTTCCACCAGGCCAGGGTCACCTTGCCGCCGGCCGCCCGACCCGCCCCCGGTTCCCCGCCGCCGCAGGCAGCGGTCAGCGAGGCGGACAGGGCGGTCAGGCCCGAGAGCGCAAGGAAGCGTCGTCGACTCGGGGGTGTACTGGCCATGGGACCTCCGGGGTGGGGATGCCGGTTCGAGTTCGAAAATGTTTCGTAACACTCTCGAATTCGTGCTGCCACAAACTAGGAACATGGGATCCCCCGGTCAAGCCTTATCGCCGAATTCCCTTTACCTACAGCCTTCTTGATGGTTGACAACCCGGTCGAACCGACCGGAGACTCGTCGAAAGTTTGCGATATCTGTCGCCAGCCCGGGCGTCCGCGCAGAGGAGAGAAGTTGAGCGAGCAGCGTCCGACCCTGGCCGTCATCGCCGCCGCGGCCGGGGTCTCCCAGGCCACCGTGTCGAAGGTGATCAACGGCCGCACCGATGTGGCGTCTTCGACACGCGAACGGATCGAGAGGCTGCTGCAGTCCCACAACTACCTCCCGCCCGGCCGTCAGGGCAGAGCCCGAAGGTCGGGCCTGGTCGACTTGATCATCGGCGGTCTGGACAGCGCCTGGGCCGTGGAGATACTGCGCGGCGTCGAGGCCGAGTGCGCCCAGCGGAGGGTGGGCACCGTCGTGTCGCTCCTCCCGCCGGGCGAGGCCACACCGTCGAGCTGGGCCTCGCTGCCGGTCCTGCACCACAGCGACGGCGTCATCCTCGTCACCGCCTCGGTCACCCCGGCGCAACGCGCCCAGGTCGAACAGGCCGGTGTGGCGCTGGTCGTCATCGACCCGATCGACCTGCCGGGCAACGGTGTGCCCAGCATCGGCGCGACCAACTGGGCGGGCGGCCTCGCCGCCACCGAGCACCTGCTGGACCTGGGGCACCGCCGGATCGCCGCGATCGGCGGGCGCAAGGAGATGCTCTGCAGCCAGGCCCGCATCGACGGGTACCGGGCCGCGCTGGAGCGGGCCGGGATCGAGGTCGACCGCGACATGATCCGGTTCGGCGACTTCCAGCACGAGGGCGGATTCCAGCGCGCCCGGGAACTCCTCGCCCTCCCCGAGCCGCCGACCGCCGTCTTCGCCGGCAGCGACCAGCAGGCGATGGGCGTCTACGAAGCTGCCCGGCAGGCCGGTCTGAGCATCCCGCAGGACCTCAGCGTGGTCGGCTTCGACGACCTGCCGATGTGCGAATGGCTGTCACCGCCCCTGACGACAGTACGCCAGCCGCTGGAGGAGATGGGCCGGCTCGCCGCCCGCACGCTCTTCCAGCTCCTGGACGGCCAGCCCCTGGTCAGCCCACGGATGGAGCTGTCGACCGAACTCAAGGTCCGGCTCTCCACCGCCCCGCCCCGTCTCTAGGAGAACTCCGTTGACCGAGCCCTGGCGTGACCCCCTCCTGCCCGTGTCCACACGGGTCGCCGATCTGCTGAAACGCATGACGCTGGAAGAGAAGGCGGGCCAGCTCACCGGATTCTGGGCGCTGCCCTCGGATCCGGGTGCACCGGTCGCGCCGGTGGAGGACGACTCCGGCGAGTCCGCGCCGGCCCTCGACGACATCGCCGCCCACGGACTCGGCCAGCTCACCCGGGTGTACGGCACCGCGCCGGTCACGGCGGAAGCCGGAATGGAACGGCTCGCCTCACTCCAGAGGCGGGTGACCGGGTCCGGCCGGTTCGGGATCCCGGCGGTCGCCCACGAGGAGTGCCTGACCGGGTTCATGACGTGGGGTGCGACGGTCTTCCCCGCGCCGCCGGCCTGGGGTGCGACCTTCGATCCCGGGCTCGTGCGCGCCATGGCCGCCGCCATCGGCGATTCGATGCGGCGGGTCGGTGTCCACCAGGGGCTGGCTCCCGTGCTGGACGTGGTCCGCGACTACCGCTGGGGCAGGACCGAGGAGTGCATCGGCGAGGATCCCTACCTCGTCGGAGCCATCGGCACCGCGTACGTGCAGGGCCTGGAAGGCGCCGGGATCGTGGCCACGCTGAAGCACTTCGCCGGGTACTCGGCCTCGCGCGGCGGCCGGAACATGGCTCCTGTCGCCTCGGGACCGCGGGAGTTCAGCGACGTGCTGGTCGAGCCTTTCGTACGGGCGCTGCGCGAGGGAGGGGCCCGGTCGGTGATGAACAGCTACACCGACGTGGACGGCGTCCCGGTGGCTGCCGACGAACGGCTGCTCACCGACCTGCTCAGGGATGAGCTCGGTTTCAGCGGTGTGGTCGTCGCCGACTACTACGCCGTCTCCTTCCTGGAGACCCGGCACGGCGTCGCCGGATCGCGCGGCGCGGCGGGCGCGCTGGCGCTGACCGCCGGAATCGACGTCGAGTTGCCCACGGCCCGCTGCTACGGCGAGCCGTTGACCGGACTGGTGCGGTCGGGAAGCCTCTCCGAGGAGCTCGTCGACCGGGCCGTGGAACGGGTCCTGCGGCAGAAGGCCGAGCTCGGCCTCCTCGACCCCGGCTGGGAGCCCGTCAAGCCCGAGCCGCTCGACCTCGACCCGCCGGAGAACCGGGTCCTGGCCAGGCTCCTGGCCGAACGGTCCACCGTACTGCTCGCCAACGACGGCGTCCTGCCACTGCGACCGTGCCGGGTGGCGATCAGCGGGCCCTACGCCGACGACCCCCGGTCCTTGCTGGGCTGCTACTCCTTCCCCAACCACGTCGCGCTGCCCGACGACCTCGGGGTGGAGATCCCGACGCTCCGCGAGGGGCTCACCTCGGCCGGGTTCACGGTCACCGAGGACGAGCCGGACGTGAACGTGCTGGTGCTCGGCGACCGGGCGGGCATGTTCGGCCGCGGCACCTCCGGAGAGGGCTGCGACGCCGAAACCCTCGACCTGCCCGGTGACCAGGCCGCACTCGCCTCCGCCGTACTGGACTCCGGGGTGCCGACCGTCCTGGTCGTCGTCTCCGGGCGGCCCTACGCGCTCGGCGCGCTCGCCGACCGGGCAGCGGCCGTGGTGCAGGTCTTCTTCCCCGGGGAGGAGGGCGGGACGGCACTGGCCCGGATCATCAGCGGGGCCGCGGAACCGTCCGGCCGGCTGCCCGTCTCCGTCCCCCGCCGGGCCGGCGGCCAGCCCGGCACCTACCTCCACGCCGGGCTGGGCGGACACACCGCCTGGAGCTCCGTGGACCCGACCCCGCTGTTCCCCTTCGGACACGGGCTGAGCTGGACCCACTTCACCTGCTCGGACCTCTCGGTGGATCCCGTCGCCGCGACGGACGGGACCGTCACTGTTTCGGTCACCGTCCGCAACGTCGGCGAGGTGGCCGGGACCGAGGTGGTCCAGCTGTACCTGTCCGACCCCGTGGCGTCCGTCGTCCGGCCGCGGCGGTGGCTCGCGGGTTTCGCCCGGGTCGAGCTGCGGCCCGGCGCGGCCGCCCGGGTCACCTTCGACGTCCACGCCGACCGGACCTCCTTCACCGGGCTCGACCTGCGCAGACGAGTGGAGCCCGGGGAGGTGGGCGTGGCGGTCGGACGCTCCAGCGGCGACCTTCCGCTGCGCGGCTCCTTCGCTCTGGAGGGCCCCCTGCGCCACCCGGGGGCCGACCGGGTCCTGTCCGTGCCGGTCCGGATCGTCCCGGTGCCATGACGGGCTTCTCGGGTGATCCCGTCCTGCCGGGGTTCCGGCCCGACCCGTCCGTCTGCCGGGTGGGAGCGGACTACTACCTGGTGACCTCCAGTTTCGAGTGGTTCCCGGGCCTTCCCGTGTTCCACAGCCGCGATCTCACCGACTGGCGGCGCATCGGCTCCGCACTCGACCGGCCGTCCCGGCTCGACCTCACCGGGTGCGCGCCCTCGCGGGGTCTGTTCGCCCCGACGATCCGGCACCACGACGGGGTCTTCCATCTCGCCTGCACGCTGATGGACGGCCCCGGCCACTTCGTCGTCACGGCGACCGACCCTGCGGGGCCGTGGTCGCCACCGCACTGGCTGGAAGGCGAGGGCTTCGACCCCTCGCTGTTCTTCGACGACGGGCCGGACGGCGGCGACGGCCGGGCCTGGTTCACCGCCGCCCGCGTGGTGGACGAGGGCGCCGGCCGCACCGAGATCTGGATGCGCGAATACCTTCCCCGCGAGCGGCGGCTCACCGGACCGGAGCACGTCCTGTGGTCGGGAAGCCACCCGGGCGCCCGCTGGTCGGAGGCCCCGCACCTCTACAGGATCGACGGGAGCTACCTCCTGCTCACCGCCGAGGGCGGCACCGATGTGGACCACAGCGTGGTGGCCGCCCGAGCCGACCGCGCGACCGGTCCCTACCGGGGCGCCCCCGGGAACCCGGTCCTGCCGCCCGCCGAAGGCCCGGTGATCTGCACCGGGCACGCCGACCTCGTCCAGACGCCGGACGGTGACTGGCGGGCCGTCCTGCTGGGCGTCCGCCCGGGCTCCGCCCTCGGCCGCGAGACGTTCCTCAGCCGGATCACCTGGGACGACGGCTGGCCGGTCTTCTCCCCCGTCGTCCACACCGCCCCCCGCCGCCCCTTCCACGACGGCTTCGCCACCCTGGCCGCCGGCTGGAGCACCCTGCGCACCCCACTCGAGCGGTTCTGGACCACCGGCGACGGACTCCGCCTCCGGCTGCGCCCCGAACGTCTCGGCGAACCCTCCACCCCGTCCCTCCTGGTCCGCCCCCAGGAGCATCCCGACTGCGACGTGTCCACCGAACTGCATTTCACGCCGTCAGTGCCGGACGAGGAGGCGGGCCTCGCCGTGGTCCTCGACGACGACACCCACCTGCTGTTGCTCCGCACCACGGAAGGACTCTGCCTCCGCCGCGGGCCCGAGGTCCTGGCCGGCGCTCCCCTGCCACCGGGGCCGGTCCGGCTGGGGGCCCGCATCCGCGGCTTCGCCCACACCTTCGCGTACGCGGCACCGGACGGCCCCTGGCTGGACCTGAAGGCCGTCGAAGCGACCTTTCTCACCCCTCTGTTCACCGGCGTCCAGCTGGGCCTCTACGCCACCTCCAACGGCCGCCCCGGCACCGGCGAAGCCCACTTCGCGTGGTTCGACATCACGTACCCGAGCAGGCGGGACCCGCCGGGACGCGGGCGCCTGTGATCCGTATCAGGCCGGCAGACCAGGGGCGGACCCGCGCACGGTCAGCCGGGTCGGGAGGATCAGCGGACCGGGCCGGCGTCCTTCGAGCGCACCGACCAGCATCCTGGCCATCTCCTCCCCCAGCGCACGCACCGGCTGGTGGACCGTGGTGAGCGGCGGGCTGGTGTGCCGGGCGCTCGCCAGGTCGTCGAAGCCGATCACGGCGACGTCCTCGGGCACCCGGATCCCGCGTTCCCGCAGGATGCGCAGAGCGCCGATGGCCATCGCGTCGGAGGCCGCGAACACCGCGTCGGGATCGGGGTGCGCCCGGAGCAGCCGCTCCATCGCCTCGGCGCCGCCGTCCTCGGTGAACCGCCCCGGCTCGACCCCGAGCAGCGGCAGGCCGGCCAGCGCGAGTCCGTCGGTGAACCCCCGTTCCCTCGCGGCGGAGGCCCTGGTGTCCACCTGGCCACTGATCATGACGGGCCGTCGGCGGCCCGTGCGGGCGAGATGCTCGGCGGCCAGGCGGGCACCGCCCTCGTTGTCGGCGTCCACGTACCAGGCTGGCTCCCCCCTGAGCGGGCGTCCGCCGAACACGACCGGCAGATCGGCCTCTTCGCACAGGCGGCCCAGCGAATCGTCGCCGCGCAGCGCCATCAGCATGACGCCGTCCGCCCGGCGTTGGCGCAGCAGCCTCTCGAACCTCTGCCGGCCGCGCGGGGTGTTGGCCAGCAGCAGGATCAACTCGAGTTCCGTCTGCTCCAGAGCCGTGCCGACGCCGACGACGATCTCCGCGAAGAAGGGGTCGGCGAACAGCCCCGGCTCGTCGCTGGAGACCGCCAGCACCACCGCTCCGGCCCTGCGGCTCGCCAGCGCCTGCGCGGACGGGTTTGGTACGAAGTCCAGCTCGCGCACGGCCCGTTGGACCGCCTCCCGCTTGGCGCGGCTCACGTGCGGGGCGTTGTTGATCACCCGGGAGGCCGCCGTGCGCGACACACCGGCTCGCGCAGCCACCTCGTCGAGCGTCGGCATGCGTTTGGGCGACGGCTCCATCGGCGACCTGCTCCTCGTGCTCACGCGGACGGCGAACGGCGGTCATGATTCCACGCGCGGGCACGGCTGCGGAGCCGATCACGGGCGTCGTCCCGGATCTCGATCCGGCGGCGCCTCCAACCTCTGGCGCCATGACCGCGGCAAGAGTCGTTTCGCGTTCAACCTATTGACACGCCCGGGCGCCCGCCCCAATCATCCCCTCAGCGCGATCCGGACCCGTCCACAAAACCGGAAGCGCTTCCAACTTCCCCACCTCTCGGAGGAAGCATCACCGTGCGCACCCGCATCCGAGCCGCTTCGGCTCTCCTCGCCGGCGTCCTGACCACCGGCTTCGCACTCCTCGGCATCGGCCCGGCCCACGCCGCCGACCCGACCGGCATGACCAGCGGCTTCTACACCGACCCCGACAACTCCGCGCTGCGGTGGGTCAACGCGAACCCGGGCGACGGGCGGGCGGCGGCGATCCGCACGTTCATCGCCCAAACACCGGCGGCCCGCTGGTTCGGGAACTGGAGCGGTGACATCGGCGCGGCCGCCGGCGCCTACGTCGGCCGTGCGGACTCCCACGACAAGCTGCCGATCCTGGTCGCGTACAACATCCCCAACCGGGACGTCTGCGCCGGTCACTCCGGCGGCGGCGCCGGGAGCCGCGCCGCGTACGACGCCTGGATCGCCGCCTTCGCCAGTGGCATCGGCAGCCGCCCGGCCGTCGTCGTCCTCGAACCCGACGCGCTCGGCCACGAAAGCTGCATGACGCCCGCCCAGGTCGCCGAGCGCAACGCGATGCTGAAGAACGCCATCGCCCAGTTCAAGGCCAAGGCGCCGAACACCTGGGTCTACCTCGACGCCGGGAACCCCGGCTGGGTGTCCGCCTCGACCATGGCGCAGCAGCTCGTCGCCGCCGGTGTCAGCGGGGCCCGCGGCTTCGCGCTGAACGTCTCCAACTACTTCACCACCGACCAGAACACCGCCTACGGCAACGCGGTCAACTCAGCCCTGGCCTCCTACGGCTACACCAAGCCGTTCGTCGTCGACACCAGCCGCAACGGCAACGGGTCCGACGGCCAGTGGTGCAACCCGGCCGGCCGCCGGATCGGTACGCCCAGCCGACGCGGCGGTGGTGCCGAGATGCTTCTGTGGATCAAGATCCCCGGCGAGTCAGACGGCAACTGCGGCATCGGGTCCGGCTCCTCGGCCGGGCAGTTCCTGCCCGAGGCCGCCTACAAGATGATCTACGGCTACTGACCCCTCCCCTCGTCATCCGAGCTGTCCGTCCTGGAGGTTCTCCATGGGATTACCTGTCATGCACCTGCCATCCACCCGCCGGAAGGCCGGCGCTCTGCGCACAGCCCTGGTCGTCGGCGTCCTCGGTGCGGCCGCCGTGCTGGTTCCGCCGGCGACCTCGCAGGCCGCCGAGAGCACGCTCGGCCGCGCGGCAGCGCAGAGCGGCCGCTACTTCGGCACCGCCATCGCCTCGGGCAGGCTGGGCGACCCGGCGTACACGACGATCGCGGGCCGCGAGTTCAACTCGGTGACGCCCGAGAACGAGATGAAGATCGACGCCACCGAGCCCCAGCAGGGCCGGTTCGACTTCGCCGCCGGTGACCGCGTCTACAACTGGGCGGTGCAGAACGGCAAGCAGGTACGCGGCCACACCCTGGCCTGGCACTCCCAGCAGCCCGGCTGGATGCAGAACCTCAGCGGCAGCGCGCTGCGCCAGGCGATGACCCACCACATCAACGGCGTGATGGCCCACTACAAGGGCAGGATCGTCCAGTGGGACGTCGTGAACGAAGCCTTCGCCGACGGCAGTTCGGGGGCCCGGCGCGATTCCAACCTGCAGCGCACCGGCAACGACTGGATCGAGGTCGCCTTCCGCACCGCGCGGGCCGCGGACCCGGCCGCCAAGCTCTGCTACAACGACTACAACATCGAGAACTGGACCTGGGCCAAGACCCAGGCCGTGTACGCCATGGTCCGGGACTTCAAACAGCGCGGCGTGCCGATCGACTGCGTCGGCTTCCAGGCCCACTTCAACAACGACAGCCCGTACCACGCCAACTTCCGGACCACTCTCCAGAGCTTCGCCGCGCTCGGCGTGGACGTGGCCGTCACGGAACTCGACATCCAGGGCGCCTCGGGCACCACCTACGCCAACGTGACCAACGACTGCCTGGCCGTCCCGCGCTGCCTCGGCATCACCGTCTGGGGGGTGCGCGACACCGACTCCTGGCGACCGGAGCATGCGCCGCTGCTGTTCGACGGCAACGGCAACAAGAAGCCCGCTTACTCGTCGGTGCTCAACGCACTCAACGCCGGCTCCTCCACACCGACCCCGTCGCCCGGTTCCGGGCCGATCAGGGGCGTCGGCTCGGGGCGCTGCCTGGACGTGCCCGGGGCCGCCACCGCCGACGGCACCCAGGTCGCCCTGTGGGACTGCAACAACCGCATCAACCAGCAGTGGTCGTACACCACCGAACGCGAGCTGCGGGTGTACGGCACCAAGTGTCTCGACGCCGCCGGCACCGGCGTCGGCACCAGAGTGCAGATCTACAGCTGCTGGGGCGGCGACAACCAGAAGTGGCGCCTCAACTCGGACGGGTCGATCGTCGGAGTCCAGTCCGGCCTCTGCCTCGACGCCACCGGCAACGGCACCGCCAACGGCACCCTGATCCAGCTCTACACCTGCTCCAACGGCAGCAACCAGCGGTGGACCCGCACCTGACCCACACCCCGAACGGGCCCGCCCGCCGACCGGCTTCCCGGTCGGCGGGCGGGCCCGGCGTGCGGGGCGGTCAGGAGCAGGGGGCACCGCCCAGCGTGAAGCGTCCCGGAATCCCGTTGGTGCCCGAATACGTCGCCTGGAAGCCGAAGCTCGCACTGCCGCCGGGCGCCAGCGTGCCGTTCCACCCGGCGTCCCGGGCGGTGACGGAGGCGCCCTGCTGGCTCACCGTGGCGTTCCAGGCGTTGCCGATCAGCTGGTCACCCGCGAAGCTCCAGCCGAGGGTCCATCCGGAGACGGTCGAGGTCCCGGTGTTCTTCACAGTCACCGTCGCCGTGAAGCCGTTGCCCCAGGAGTTGTCGATCCGGTACGCCACCGTGCAGGGGGCCGCGGGCGCGTCGTCGTCCGCCTCCGTGGCCGTGAACGTCGCCGGCTGCACGCCGGACCCGCCGGCCGAGAACGTCGCACTGCCCGGGGACGTGTCGGCATCCTGCGCTGCGTGGACCGGAACCCGCTGCGCGGTGGCCCAGTCGGCCGGGGTGAACACGAGGGTCGCGGCCGCCGACAGGTCCTGGTCGCCGGAGGTCCGGTCCACCTTCACGGTGACGTTCTGCTCGGGTGCGGCCGAGAGCCGCACGCCGACCGTCGCCGAACCGCCCTCCGGGACCGTCACGGCCGCAGGTGTCACCTGGACGGCGGGCACCGCCGGGGCGCCGCGCCGCTCGGCTGCGAAGGCCGCCAGCCAGGCCAGCGAGGCGTTCCAGTTGATGGCCACCTCGTTGGTCGAGTACGAGCCGATGTCGTCCACATAGCACGCCGCCGGTGCGC
This sequence comes from Streptomyces bambusae, assembly GCF_020532645.1. GTDB lineage: Bacteria > Actinomycetota > Actinomycetes > Streptomycetales > Streptomycetaceae > Streptomyces > Streptomyces bambusae. Next base: position 35,184 of record NZ_JAJAUZ010000048.1, on the reverse strand, counting down.
AGCCCGCGAGCTTCTCCCTGGCCACGGGGTCCTCCAGTCCGGCGTTCGGCCCGCCCGCGAAGGAACCGGCCGGCGGGTGCGGCAGCGAGGGGTCGTTCTGGTGCGCCCAGAAGCGGTGGTGCTGGTTCTCGGAGTAGCGGTCTCCGTAGCCGGTCACATAGGAGAGGCCGAGCGCGTTGCGGCCGAGAAGGTAGTCGAGGGACTCCAGCGCTCCGGTCCGGTAGCGCTGCTGACCGGTGAGCTCGTACGCGACGGCGAGCACGATCGCGTTGTTGGCGACGGAGCTGTTGGAGCCCCACACGTAGCCGGTGACGGGGAGCGGGACCGCGTAGCCCTGTCCGGCCATGGTGGCCAGATGGGCGTCGGCGGCGGCGGTCAGCAGGCCGCGCAGCCGGGCCGTTTCGTCGGCGGGCAGGGACACGCCGGGGACGGTGGCGAGGGTGATGCGGCCGGGTGTGGCGGTGCCGCCCCACCAGAACGCGTCAACGGGCTTGGTGTGGTGCGGGGAGGAGGTGACGGCCTCCCGGTATGCCGACTCGCCGGTGGTGGCCAGGAGTTCCGCCGCCGCCCAGTAGAACTCGTCGGACACGTCGGCGTCCTCGTAGGCACCGCCACCGGTGTTGTCGCTCGCGGGAGCCAGCACGTTCGGGTTGGCCCTGGCCGCCGTCCAGGCGCGGCGGGCCGCGTCCAGGCAGCGGGCGGCGAACGCGGAGTCGTACGGGGCGTACACGCGGGCGCACTGTGCGCCGGCGGCTGCCAGGTTCAGGGTCGCCGCGGTCGACGGCTTGTGCAACTCGCGTGGTGCCGAGTCGAGTTCGGGCCGGGTCGGCAGGGCGGTCCACGTGGCGTCGTGCATCTTGTGGAAGGCCATGCCGGCCATCGGCTTCCCGGCCGGGACCTGCATCCGCATCAGGAACTCCAGCTCCCAGCGGGCCTCGTCCAGCACGTCCGGTGTCCCGTTGGCACGCTCCGGCACCCGCAGCGTGCCGTCACCGAGGGCGGCCTCGCTGCCCGAACGCCGGGCCCTTTCGAAGGAGTTGACCATCTCCCAGACGGATATGCCGCCGTTGACCACGTACTTCCCGTGGTCGCCGGCGTCGTACCAGCCCCCTCGTACGTCCCGTGTGTAGTCGCACACCCCGGTCTGGCAGGGGACACTGGTGTCGCCCTTGTTCGGGGCGACGCCGAGGTGCCCGGCCGGGCGGGCGTAGGCACTGCCGTCCACGAGGGCGGCATCGATCGCGATCCCACTGCGCTGCTGGTAGAAGAACGACATGCTGTCGGCGCGCAGTCCGTCGTACAGCGAGGCGGAGATGTCGAACGGGTGGCTGGTCCGGCCGCCCGCGACGAGGGTGAAGCCGGTGCCGGTGCCGGTGTACGCGCCGAAGTCCACCAGGTGCGTGGACTGACCGGACGCCTGGTCGGCACCGCGCACCGTGGTGGTGCCGGAGGCGACCACCGCGCCGGAGGCATCGCGCAGTTGCCACGCGAGCGGGGCGGTCGCGGAGTCGGCCACGGTGGCCCGCTTGGGGCCGTCGGGCAGGTAGCCGAGCTGGTTGACCCGGACGGGCGTGTCGGCAGCGGTGGCCGCGCCGGCGGCAGCTGCGACCGGAGTGTCCAGGGTGGTTGTGGACAGGGCGCCGACGGCTAGCGCCAGTCCGACGAGGGCGGCGGACGCGCGGCGCGGCACGCCGCGGGCGGGGGTGACAGAGGGCACGGTCGAAGCCTTCCGTGGGGGCGGACAACGGGTGTGGGAGCGCTCCCATGAAGCCAGTCGGCCGGACGGCCCGTCAAGGCTCTTGTCTGCATGCCGAGTCGGGATGCCTGCTCAGCCCTTCGGGGCGCGAGTGGCGTTGCCGTAGTACGCGTCCGGTCCGTGCTTGCGGGTGAAGTGCCGTTCCAGGAGATGCCCCGGCGGTTCGGAGGTGGCTCCGAGGCGGGACCCCAGCGCCAGTGTGTGCAGGGCCATCTCCGCCACGGCCTCGCAGACGATGGCGTTCTCCAGCGCGGCCGTCGCGGTGGCGCCCCAGGTGAAGGGACCGTGCCGCGAGACGAGCGCTCCGGGGACCTCGTCGGCCCGGCGCCGGTCGCCGTCGAGCAGGGCGACGATCACCTGTCCGGTGTTGTACTCGTAGTTCTGCGCGCACTGCTCGGCAGTGAGGTCCGCCGTCACCGGGACGGGTCCGTTGAAGGTGTCGGCGTGCGTCGTGCCGAGTACGGGGATCGGGCGGCGCGCCTGGGCGAACGCGACGGCGTGCCTCGAGTGCGTGTGGGTGACTCCCCCGATGGAGGGGAAGGCCCGGTAGAGGCACCGGTGGGTCTCGGTGTCGGTGGACGGCTTGAGGCGACCGTCGACGACGCGGCCGTCCTCCAGGGCCACCACCACCAGGTCGTCCTCGGCGAGGTCGGCGTAGGAGACGCCGGACGGCTTGATGACGAAGACGCCCGCGTCGCGGTCCACTCCGCTGACGTTTCCCCAGGTGAGGGTGGCCAGGCCGGCCTCCGGGATGCGCAGGTTGGCCGCGAGGACCTCGCGACGGAGGTCCTTCAGGTTGGGCTCGCTCACTACAGCTCTCACCGTCTCTCCGGCATGCGCGGCGGTTTCTCGGGCCGGCGTGCGGCAGTCCCCGCGGTCGCGCACGAGTGTGGGCAGGGTTGATCGGGGCCGCGACAGGCTTCGCGGCTGCGCTACCGCAGCTCCCCTGGCAGATTGTGAGCGCTAACAAGCAGCAATCTCAAGATGTACGAGGAGATTTCCGCCCCCATCCCATAGTGAGCGCGGCATAATGTGAGCGCAAACATCACCACTCACCCGCATCACCTCCCGAACGGTCCCAGGTGTGTGCGGGCCGCGCCGGGTTCGATACCTTGAGGGAAGGCCGCTCGATGAGGAAAGGAAGAGAATTGACCCAGCCCCCGGACGTCTCGCGAGCGCCCACGATGACGGACGTCGCGCGCGTCGCCGGCGTGTCCCACCAGACCGTTTCACGGGTGCTCAGCGACCACCCGAACGTCAGCGCCAAGACCCGCGCCGCGGTGACGCAGGTCATCGAACAGCTGGGGTACCGGCGCAACTCGGCGGCCCGGGCGCTGGCCACCCGGCGGACCCACACCCTGGGCGTCATCGCGGTGAACACCACGCTGCACGGGCCCGCCAGCACCGTGGCGGGAGTGCAGGAGGCGGCCCGGGACCGCGGCTACCTGACCTCCGCCGTCACGCTGCGGACCGCCACCCAGACGGCTCTCGCCGAAGCCATGCAGCACCTCGCCGGATGGGGCGTGGAGGGGATCGTCGCCGTCACTCCGCAGCGTGCCGCGGTGCGCGCCCTGGCGGCACTGGAAGCACCCTGCCCGGTGGTCACCGTGGAAGGCGGCCACACCCTCGACCTGCCGGGGGTGTCGCTGGACCAGAACCTCGGCGCCCGCATGATCACGGAGCACCTGCTCGCCTCGGGCCACGCCACCGTGTGGCACGTGGCGGGTCCGTCCGACTGGCTGGAGAGCGAGGCCCGCACGCAGGGCTGGGAGGAGACGCTGCGCGAGGCCGGCGCCGACGTCCCGCCCGTGCTGCGCGGCGACTGGAGTCCGCTGTCGGGCTACCAGGCCGGTCAGCAGCTCGCGGGCCGGGTCCTGGCCTCACGGGGGCGGGGCGCCGGCCTCACCGCCGTGTTCGTCGCCAACGACCAGATGGCCCTCGGTGTCCTGCGGGCCTTGCGGGAAGCGGGACTGCGCACACCGGAGGACGTGGCGGTGGCCGGGTTCGACGACATCCCCGAGGCGGAGTTCTTCCCGCCTCCGCTGACGACCATCCGGCAGGACTTCGCCTCGCTCGGACGCGACAGCATCGGCCTGCTCCTCGACCACATCGAAGGCCGCACCGACGAGTCGACCCACCTGGTGGTGGCGCCCGAGCTGATCGTGCGCGCCAGCACGGCCCGCAGGATCGCTCCCGCCGCCGAATGACCCTCGTCCGCACGGGGATCGGCGCCACCGGGAGAACCGGTACCGGTCCCGGCGGAGGCCGTGCCATGACGAAACCGCTGTCCGGTGCCCCCCGGCACCGGACAGCGGCCACGGCCGGCGCCGCCCTCTCAGGAGGTGACCGTCGTGAACCGGTGGATCGTCGTCGACCGGTACACCTCGCCCGGACGCAGGACGACCGTCGGGTGGTCGGAGCGGTTCGGCGAGTCCGGGAAGTGCTGCGTTTCCAGCGCGACCCCCGCATAGGCCTGGTAGGGCCTGCCCCCCTTGCCCGTGATGTCGCCGGTCAGGCCCTGGGCGGTGTACACCTGGATTCCCGGTTCCGTGGTGAGGACGTCCATGCGCCGTCCTGAAGCGGGGGCGTACAGAACGGCAGCCTTCAGGGGACGGTCCTGCCTGGCGCCGCCGAGGACCCAGTTGTGGTCGAAGCCGCCTCCGGCGAGAGCCAGTTGCGCATCCGGTCGGGTCAGGACGTCGGAGAGGCGCCGGGGCCGGCGGAGGTCGAACGGGGTACCGCTCACCGAGCGGTGTGGGCCGTCGGGGATCAGCTCGGCGTCGACCGGGGTGTAGAAGGGGGCCTCGACCTGGAGATGGTGGCCCAGGACGTTGCCGCGCCCCTCGCCCTCGAGGTTCCAGTAGGCGTGGTTGGTGAGATTGACGACCGTCGGCGCGTCGGCGGCCGCGTGGTACGACAGAGTCAGGTTGTCCTCCCGGTCCAGCGTGTAGGTGACGTGGACGTCGAGGGCACCGGGGAATCCCTGGTCGCCGTCGGGGCTGTGCAGGTACAGGCGGACACCGGTGCGGTGCGCGGAGTGGAAGGGTTCACACCGCCAGACCCGCTGGTCGAACCCGTCGGGGCCGCCGTGCAGCGTGTGCCCGTTCTCCTGGGTGGCGAGCCGGTGGGTGACCCCGTCGAGGACGAGCCGGCCGCCCGCGATCCGGTTGGCGTACCGGCCCGCCGTTGCGCCGAAGTAGCGTGCCGAGCCCTCGCAGGCGCCGGCGTCGCGGGGGGCGAGCACCACATCGGCGTTGTAGCCCCAGCGGTCGGGCAGGACCAGCGAACGGAGGCGGGCCCCGTGCGTGTGGACCTCCGCGCGGGCCCGGCCCGGGAAGCCGAACCGCCACCGCTCTCCCGTTCCTTCGCCGTCCAGGCGCTGGGGGTGGTCCGCCCTCGGACCGGCGGTGGTCTGCCCGGGCTCGACGGCCCGGCCGGAGGACTCGCGTAAGTGTTCCATGGAGGTGTTCCCTTGGGTCAGTCGGCGGCGGGGCGGCGTCCGGTCATCAGTCGTTGCAGCACGATGAACACGAGCAGCAGGGCGCCGATGACGATGCGGGTCCACCAGGAGCTGAGCGTGCCCTGGAAGTTGACGACCGTCTGGATGAGGCCGAGGACGAGCACGCCGAGGGCGGTGCCCAGGACGAAGCCGGAGCCTCCGGTCAGCAGCGAGCCGCCGATCACGGTGGCGGCGATGGCGTCGAGTTCCATGCCCATGGCGTGCAGGGCGTAGCCGGAGAGCATGTAGAAGGTCAGCAGGAGGCCGCCCAGTGCGGAGCACAGGCCGCTGACGGCGTACACGGCGATCTTGGTTGCGCCCACCGGGAGGCCCATCAGGCGCGCGGACGACTCGTTGCCCCCCAGCGCGTACACGTTGCGACCGAAGCGCGTGTGGTGCAGGACGACGAAGGCGGTCACCAGTACGGCCAGGGCGATGACCACCGGGATCGAGACGAACAGTCCCCCCGGACCGTACAGCCGGGTCTGCGCGATGCCCACGGTGGTGGGGTCGCTGATCGTGATGGATTCGGTGCTGATCATGTAGCAGAGCCCGCGGGCGAGGAACATGCCGGCCAGGGTGACGATGAACGGCTGGATCTCGAAGGCGTGGATGATCCAGCCCATGAGGGTCCCGCCGGCGGCACCGACCAGGAGGACCAGGGGGATGACGGTGGCCAGGGGCCAGCCCTGGGATTCGATCAGCCAGGCGGTGAGCATGGTCGACAGGGCCACCACGGAGCCGACGGACAGGTCGATGCCGCCAGTGAGGATGACGAACGTCGCCCCGACGGCGACGACCAGCAGGAACCCGTTGTCGATCAGCAGGTTGAGCAGGACCTGCGAGGAGAAGAAGCCCTCGTAGCGCACCGATCCGACGCCGAACATGGCGACCAGCAGGACGGCCGTGACGATCAGCGGGATGCGGATGCGGGTGCGAGGGGACACGGTGGCGAACGGGCGGGTGAGTTGCGCGGCGGCACTCGCCATGCCGGTGGTCATGCGCCTGCCTCCTGGTGCTGCGGGGCTGCACCCGCCGTCTTGTGGGGTCGGGGGGCGTTCGTCCTGCGGCGGCGCAGGGCCTTGGCCCGGAAGGCCGGTGACTGCACGAGGCAGACGACGATGACGACGAACGCCTTGAAGACGAGGGTGGTCTCGGGCGGGACGCCGAGGGTGTAGACGGTGGTGGAGAGGGTCTGGATGGTCAGGGCGCCCAGGACGGTTCCCCCCAGGGAGAAGCGTCCTCCGGTCAGGGCGGTGCCTCCGATGACGACCGCCAGGATCGCGTCGAGTTCGATCCAGAGGCCGGCGTTGTTCCCGTCGGCGCTGGAGACGTTCGAGCTGATCATCAGCCCGGCGACGGCGGCGCACAGCGCGCTGAAGACGTAGACGAGGGCGAGCAGACCGCCGGCGCGGATCCCGACGAGGTGGCTGGCGGCGGGGTTGCCGCCCACGGACTCGATCAGCATGCCGAGCGCGCTGCGACGGGTGACGAAGGCGGTGAGCGCGACGAGGGCGGCTGCCAGGAGGACGGCGAACGGGAAGAACAGCCAGTAGCCGCCGCCGATCATCTTGTAGGGGGCGCTGGTGACGGTGATGATCTGGCCGTCGCCGATCAGCTGGGCGACTCCGCGGCCGGCGACCATGAGGATCAACGTGGCCACGATGGGCTGTACCCCCAGCCCGGCCACCAGGAGGCCGTTGGCGAGGCCCAGTACGAGGGCGACTCCGAGGGCGAGGGCGACAGCCGTGACCATGGTGGCGACGCTGCCGGGACGGGCGGCGGTGGATATGTGCCCGCAGGCGAGGGCGCCGGCGATGGCGACCGTGGAGCCCACCGAGAGGTCGATGCCACGGGTGGCGATGACGAGGGTCATGCCGAGCGCCACCAGGATGAGGGGCGCCCCGAACTGGAGGATGTCGATGAGGCTGCCGTAGAGGTGGCCGTCGCGTACGCGGACGGCGAAGAAGTCGTGGTGGAACGCGAGGTTGCCGAGGAGCAGGGCGAGCAGGGCGAGCGCGGGCCACAGCAGCCGGTGGCCCGCCAGTCGTCTCCCGGCTCCGCCGGACGCCCGGTCCGTGGCGGGGTGGGGGGTCATGAGGCGGCTCCGGTGGCGATGGTCGTGAAGACGCGGTCGGGTGTGACGCTGTCGTCGTTCTCAAAGGTGGCGACCATGCGGTGGTCGCGGAGCACGGCGATGCGGTGGCTCAGGCGCAGGACCTCTTCGAGTTCCGCCGAGATGAACAGCACGGCGGTGCCTTCGTCCGCCAGGCGGGCCACGAGTCGCTGGATCTCGGCCTTGGCCCCGATGTCGATGCCCCGGGTGGGTTCGTCGAGGATCAGGAGCCGCGGTGCGGTCAGCAGCCACCGGGCGAGGAGGACCTTCTGCTGGTTTCCGCCGCTGAGGTGGCCTATCTGCGCTTCGGGGTCGGCCGGGCGGATGTCCAGGGCTTTGATCCAGTGCCGTGCCAGTTCGTCCTGCTGGGCGCGGGCCAGGGGTCTGGTCCAGCCGCGGGTGGCCTGCAGGGCCAGGACGATGTTCTCGCGGACCGTGAGCTCGCCCACCAGCCCTTCGGACTTGCGGTTCTCGGAGCAGAACGCGATGCCCCGGGCGATGGCGTGGCGGGGGGTGCGCAGGGCTGTCCTCTCGCCCTCGATGCGCACTTCTCCCCCATCTGCGCTGTCCGCTCCGAACAGGAGGCGCGCCGCCTCGGTGCGGCCCGAACCCAGGAGGCCGGCCAGTCCGACGACCTCTCCGCCGTGGATGTCGAGGTCGTACGGTTCGATCGAGCCCGCACGGGCCAGCCGGCGGGCCCGGAGGAACGGTTCGGCGGACGCCCGGCCGGACGGCTCCCCGGCGTCGCGGCCGGACAGCTGGTCGAGGGCTGCCAGTTCGCCGCCGATCATGCGCTGGACCAGCGTCACCGGAGTGAGTTCGCCGATGGGGTACTCGCCTTCCAGGCGGCCGTTGCGCAGGATGGTGACGCGGTCGCACAGATCGAATACCTGGTCGAGGAAGTGCGTCACGAACAGGATGGCCACACCGCGGTCCCGCAGGCGCCGCACCAGCGTGAAGAGCTGGGCCACCTCCTCCCGGTCCAGGCTCGACGTCGGTTCGTCCAGCACGAGGACCTTGGCCGAGACGTCCACGGCCCGAACGATCGCGACCAGTTGCTGCACCGCCAGTGAGTGCGAGCCGAGCAGGCTCGTGACGTCCAGGTGCAGGTCCAACTCGGTCAGCAGCTCTGCGGCCCGCTTCCTCAGGGCGGACCAGTGGACGAGACCGAACCGGCGCGGTTCGCGCCCGATGAGGATGTTCTCGGCGACCGAGAGGTTCGGGCAGAGGTTCACCTCCTGATAGACGGTGCTGATTCCGGCCTGCTGCGCGTGGAGGGGGTCCGTGAACGCATGGGGCCGGCCGTCGACGAGGATGCTCCCGCCGTCCGCGGGGTGGACGCCGGTGAGCACCTTGATCAAAGTGGACTTCCCGGCGCCGTTCTCGCCCATCAGGGCGTGCACCTCACCGGGGAAGAGCCGCAGGGCGACTCCGTCGAGGGCGAGCACGCCCGGGAACTGCTTGCGGACGTCCTGGGCTTCCAGGACCGGCCGCGGGGTGGACGGGGATGCCATCCGCCCTCCTGTCATGGGTCGGTGGTGGAACGGGAGCCGGCTGACGGGACGGCACCGGGGCCGGGGCTCCGCCGGCACCGGAGCCTGCCGCGTCAGTAGGTCCGGGACGGCAGCGCGGCTGCGGCCTTGTCCTGCGGGAAGACGCCTTCCTCGGTCTCGACACGCTTCGGCACGGTCTCCCCCGCCACGACCTTCTTGGCCAGCTCCATCAGCTGGCCCCCGAGCATGGGGTTGCACTCCACCACGACGTTGATCTTGCCCTGGGTCATGGCGACGAAGGCGTCCTTGATCCCGTCCACCGAGATCACCTTGATGTCCGTACCGGGCTTCTTGCCGGACTCCTCGATGGCCTGGATCGCGCCGAGGGCCATGTCGTCGTTGTGGGCGTAGAGGACGTCGATGTCCTTCTGGGACTTCAGGAACGCCTGCATGACCTCCTTGCCCTTGGCACGGGTGAAGTCCCCCGTCTGCGAAGCGACGATCTTGAACTTGCCGTCGCTGCGGATGGCGTCGGCGAAGCCGGCCTTGCGGTCGTTGGCGGGTGCGGAGCCCGTGGTGCCCTGGAGCTCGACGATGTTGACCGGCCCCGGCTGGTTCGCGTAGGCGCCGGTCAGCCACTCGCCCGCGGACTTGCCCTCCTTGACGAAGTCGGAGCCCAGGAAGGTCTTGTAGAGGGAGGCGTCCTGGGTGTCCACGGCGCGGTCGGTGAGGATGACCGGGATGCCCGCGTCCTTGGCCTCCTTGAGCACCGTGTCCCAGCCGGATTCCACGACCGGCGAGAACGCGATGACGTCGACCTTCTGCTGGATGAAGGTGCGGATCGCCTTGATCTGGTTCTCCTGCTTCTGCTGCGCGTCGGAGAACTTGAGGGTGATGCCGGCCTTCTTCGCGGCCTCCTGGACGGACTTGGTGTTGGCGGTACGCCAACCGCTCTCTGCGCCGACCTGGGCAAAACCCATGGTGATCGGGCCGCCGGAGCGCGCCTTGGTCGCGGCGGCCGGGCCGGAGCCGGGGCCCTCGGTCGAGCAGGCGGTCAGTGCCGAGGAGGCGAGGAGGGCGGCGGTGAGGACGAGAGCTGCTCTGCGGGCCATGACGGGTGTCCTTTCGGGAGGTGCGGAAAGCGCCCGACCCGGGCCGTGCGTGCCCGGGTCGGGGGCACGGCGGCGTCGGGGCTCGGTGGGCAGGAAGGGTTGCCCGAGGCGGGCGCCGTCGCATTGTGAGCGCTAACAAGCCCGCTTCTCAACCCCCGTGCATGCATTTCCTGTCCATTTACCGGTCCGCACCGACGATCCGGACCCCAACGTCGCGCGGGAATGGCGCACATGATCCGCACCTGCGTCTTGCCTCCTGGCATTGTTAGCGCTCACAATCGGTGCCCTCGGGCTCTCCTCCCGACTGCCGCAATCACCGGCCCGGCACCTCCGGTCGCCTGCTGCACCGCCATCCGCCCCGCATCCCCTTCGAAAGGCACTCCGTTGACGTCACCCCCTCACCCCGCGCCCCTCCCGCATGCCGGGGAACCCGAGCAGTACACGGTCGGCGTCGATTTCGGCACGCTGTCGGGCCGCGCCGTGGTGGTCCGGGTCCGCGACGGCCGGGAGCTGGCTGCGGCGGTCCACGTCTACCGGCACGGCGTCATCGACCGGCAGCTGCCGCGCGGCGGTGCGCAACTTCCGCCGGACTGGGCCCTGCAACACCCCCAGGACTGGCGGGACGTACTGCGCCACGCCGTCCCGGAGGCCGTGGCGGCAGCCGGGATCGATCCCGCCGCGGTGATCGGCATCGCCACCGACTTCACCGCCTGCACCGTGCTCCCCACACTGGCCGACGGGACCCCCCTCGCCGAGACCGACCTCGCCGGACGCCCGCACGCATGGCCCAAGCTGTGGAAGCACCATGCGGCCCAGCCGTACGCCGACCGCATCAACGAACTCGCCCACGCCCGCGGCGAGAAGTGGATCGCCCGCTACGGCGGCCGGATCTCCGCAGAGTGGCAGTTCGCCAAGGCCCTCCAGGTCCTTGAGGAGGATCCGCTCGTCTACGAAGCCTGCGCACGGTGGATCGAGGCCGCCGACTGGATCGTGTGGCAGCTCACCGGATCCGAGTCCCGCAACGCCTGCACCGCCGGCTACAAGGGCATCCACCAGGACGGCTCGTACCCCGGCGAGGAGTACCTGGCGGCCTTGAACCCACGGTTCGGCGACTTCGCACGCACCCGGCTCGCCTTCCCCCTCGCCGCCCTCGGCTCACGCGTGGGCTCCCTCTGCACCGAGGCAGCAGCCTGGACGGGGCTGCCCGCCGGGATCGCCGTGGCCGCCGGCAACGTCGACGCCCATGTCACCGCCGCGGCCGCCCAGGCCGTCGAGGACGGTCAACTGCTCGCCATCATGGGGACCTCCACCTGCCACGTCGTGAACGCCCCCGTCCTCGCCGACGTCCCCGGCATCTGCGGTGTGGTGGCCGGCGGAATCGTCGAGGGCACCTACGGCTACGAGGCCGGCCAGAGCGCGGTCGGCGACATCTTCGCCTGGGTGCTGGACCAAGGCGTCCCGCCGGACTACCTGGCCGAGGCCGACGGCCGCGGCGAGGACCTGCACACCCTGCTGACCCGCAAAGCCGCCCGGCAGCCCGTCGGCGGGCACGGCCTGGTCGCCCTCGACTGGCTGAACGGCAACCGCTCGGTCCTCGTCGACCACCACCTCTCCGGAGTCATCGTCGGCCTCACCCTCGCGACCCGCCCCGAGGACGTCTACCGCGCACTGCTCGAAGCCACCGCGTTCGGCACCCGCGTCATCGTGGAAGCCCTGGAAGCAGGCGGCGTACCGGTGCACGAGTTCATCGTCGCCGGCGGACTGGCCAAGAACGAACTGCTGATGCAGATCTACTCCGACGTGCTGCGACGCCCCGTCTCCCTCGCCGCGTCCGAGCAGGGCCCCGCCCTCGGGTCGGCCATCCACGCGGCGGTGGCCGCCGGCGCCCACTCCGACGTCCGCGCGGCCACCGCCGCCATGGGCCGCCGACTGCCGGCCGTGTACACGCCCGACGCCTCCCGGGCCGACGCCTACGACGCCCTCTTCGCCGAGTACCGCCTCCTGCACGACCACTTCGGCACCGGCGGCCTGCTGCACCGGCTGAGGAACATCCGCGACACGGCCCGCACCGCGCTCTGACCTCCCCCTCCGTCCGCTCCGCACACCCGCCCGCCCCCATCGAGGGACGCCACCGCAAGGAGTCCATGTGACCAGCCCAACGACCACCGACCGGGAGATCTGGTTCCTCACCGGCAGCCAAAGCCTGTACGGGGAGAAGACACTCGAGCAGGTCGCCGACCAGTCGCGGCAGATCGCCGCCCTGCTGACCGACGTCTCCGGCATTCCCGCACGCGTGGTCTGGAAGCCGGTCCTGACCGACGCCGAGGCCATCCGCCGGACGTGCCTGGAGGCGAACGCCGACGACCGGTGCACCGGGCTCATCGCCTGGATGCACACCTTCTCGCCGGCCAAGATGTGGATCGCCGGGCTGGACGCGCTGCGCAAGCCGCTGCTGCACCTCCACACCCAGTCGAACGTGGCCCTGCCCTGGGACACCATCGACATGGACTTCATGAACCTCAACCAAGCCGCCCACGGAGACCGCGAGTTCGGGCACGTCCAGACCCGCCTCGGGGTGCCCCGCAAGACCGTGGCGGGCCACGTCTCCGATCCGGTAACGACCGCGCGCGTCGCCGTCTGGGCGCGCGCGGCGGCCGCACGGTCCGAACTGGCCACCCTCAAGGTCGCCCGCTTCGGCGACAACATGCGCGACGTGGCCGTCACCGAGGGCGACAAGGTCGAGGCCCAGCTGCGCTTCGGCGTCTCCGTCAACACCTACGGCGTCAACGACCTGGTGGAGGTCGTCGACGGCGCGGACGACACCCGAGTGGCATCCCTCGTCGAGGAGTACGGGGACCTGTACCACCTGGCGCCGGAACTGCGGCCGGGCGGCGACCGGCACGGCTCACTGCGGTACGCGGCCCGCATCGAAGCAGGCCTGCGCACCTTCCTGGAAAGGGGCGGATTCGGCGCCTTCACCACCAACTTCGAGGACCTCGGCGGACTGCGCCAGCTGCCCGGGCTCGCGGTCCAGCGGCTCATGGCCCAGGGCTACGGCTTCGGCGGAGAGGGCGACTGGAAGACCGCGGTCCTGCTGCGCGCCCTCAAAGCTGCCGCCGCCGGCCTCCCCGGCGGCACCTCCTTCATGGAGGACTACACCTACGACATGACGCCCGGCGACGAGCTCATCCTCGGCGCGCACATGCTCGAAGTCTGCCCCACCCTCGCGGCCGCCAGGCCCACCTGCGAGATCCATCCCCTCGGCATCGGCGGGCGGGAGGACCCGGTGCGCCTGGTGTTCGACGCAGCCCCCGGCCCGGCCGTGGTCGTCGGTCTCGCCGACCTCGGCGACCGCTTCCGCCTGATCGCCAACGACATCGACGTGGTGGCCCCTCCGCAGCCACTGCCCCTCCTGCCGGTTGCCCGCGCCGTCTGGCGTCCCCACCCGGACCTGCGGACCTCCACCGAATCCTGGCTGACGGCCGGCGGGCCGCACCACACCGTCCTCAGTTCCGCCCTCACGTCCGAGCACCTCGACGACCTGGCGGAGATGCTCCGCATGGAACTCGCCCTCATCGACGGGACCACCACGCCGCAGCGGTTCCGGCGCGAGCTCCGCTGGAACCAGGCCTACCACCGGCTGGCACTGGGGCTGTGAGCCGTCCGGAGCCCGGCGCGTGCCGACGTCAGGGACGTCGGTGCGCGCCGGGCCGCCCGGGGCCGGGCCGTTATTCGAGCAGTTCCGCGTACGCACCCATGGCCAGGGCGATGTCCGCCTGGGCCCAGAACCGGTGGTACGTGAAGACGGGCGCCGCGCCGCCCGCCAGGTACGCCTCGACCTTCGGCCAGGCGGGGTCGTCCTCGTAGAAGGTGCGGATCGAGGCGAAGGTGGACGAGGAGTTCACCGTGTCGCCGTTCGGCATCGTGCCGCTCCACGTGCCCGGGACGTACACGGGGTCGTCGAAGCGCGTGTAGTCGGTCCGGGTCTCCGGGACGGAGAGCCCCAGCGGGTCCTGGTGGTGGGCCCACATGCCGTCGAGCAGGGCCTTGGCGACCCTCTTGGCCTCGGCGTCACCGGACTTGGCCGCGTAGTAGGTCAGCGTCTTGGCGTAGGCGGCCGCCACGCCCACGTCGTCGGTGTAGTCGGCGACCGTGACGTGCAGTCCCTTGTTGGCTCCGGGCGCGGACGGGTTCCAGGTGTCGGGTGCGCCGGACCACTGGAGGGTGGAGGGGATCCGGTAGGTGCCGTCGGGGTTGATCGTGGTCTTCGACAGGGCCCAGCGGACCCACTTGTCGAGCACGGTCTTGGCGACGGCGTCGCCGGTCTGCCGGTAGAGCTCGGCGACCCGTTCCATGGACCATGCCTGGAATCCGAACCACTGGTTCGAAGCGGGGTCGTGGTAGACGGGCTTCTCGTCGTAGAAGAGACCGTGGAAGGTGGGGGTCCCGGCCGGCGGCTGTGCGTAGCGGCCCTGCCAGCTGTTGGTGGCGCCGCCGGCGATGGCGCCCTCGTCGGACTGGAGCCAGCGGTAGAAGTCCAGCTGCCGGTCGAGGCTGGTCGCCCAGTCCGTGGCACCTGTCGCCGACTTGGGTTTCAGCGGGGCGTACTCGCTGAGTGCGTAGGCGGCCAGCGGGTTCTGGTACCCGCTGTGCGCGTGGCTGGAGCCGATCCGCCAGGACCAGCCGGCCGAGGGGTCGGCGGCGCCGCCCCAGGCGTAGTACCAGGACATCAGGTAGTGCGCGCTGTCCTTGCCGGTGCCGGCGGGGCAGGTGGTCGGGCCGACGCAGTTCCCGGACTTCTTGAAGTACTTGTCGAACATGGAGTAGCGCAGGTAGTCACCCATCTTGGCGGCCTTGGCGACGGTCGCGGTGACCTGGGTGCCCTTGCCCTGCGCCTTGGCCCAGATGTCGGCCCAGTAGGCGGCCTGGACGGCGCGTGCGTCGGCGTCCGGGGCGTTGGTGAATCTCCACTGCCTGGCGTAGGAGGAGTCCCCGGTGAAGAGGTCGAGGTAGCCGTTCCTGCCCCCGAAGGTGAAGTTGTCGCAGGTGGGGTGCGGAACGGTCTCCCAGACCGATTCCTGGGGCCCGCGCTGGAAGGTGTTGATGTACGAGGGTCCGGTCGCGGCCGGTCCGGCCGAGCACTTACCGGGCTCGTTGCCGTATCCGTAGACGTTGTCGACGTCCTGGAGCCAGTGCATGCCGTAGATGTCGTCCGTGCCGTACGTGCTCTTCAACTCGCCGGCGATCGGGTCCGAGCCGGCGGTGACTCCTCCGTCGAGCCGTGCCGGGTACTGCGACGGGAGGTCGTGCTCGGGGGCGTAGGTGGCGGGCTTGGAGGCGTTGTACGAGCCGGTGGTGGGCTGGTCGGCGTGGGTGGGGATCATGAATTTCTCCATGGTGTCCCACGCCCCGTTGAACTTGGTCCAGTCCCCGGTGATCTTCCCGTACATCGCTTGCAGCCAGATCAGGTAGCTGTACGCCTCCGAGGTCGTCTCGTGCCCGTGGTCGGGGGCCTCGACGATCAGTGTCTCGACGGAGTGGTAGGGGATGCCCTCCGGTGAGAAGTAGCCGTTCGCCGGATGGGTGATCTTCCCGTGGAGGTCCAGGAAGCGGGCGTCGTAGGTGGAGCCGGCGGCCAGCTGTGCGACCGTCACCTCGGCCTTCGTGTGGCCGGGGGCGGTCGCGGTGAAGACGGCCGTGCCGCTGCCGGTGGTCCCGGCGGCGACGGTCACCTTCCGGGCGGTGTTCCAGTCCGCCGGGGTGAAGGTGAGGGTCGCGGGTGAGGCGGACAGGTCGGTGTTGCCCGAGGTACGGGCGACGCCCACCGTGACGTTCGCGGCCGGCTGCTCGGACAGCTTCAGGTCGAAGGTGGCGCTCTCCCCACGCCGTACGGAGAGCTGCGCCGGGGCGGCGACGAGCGCGGGCCCGGCGGCGACGGTGATGCCGACGGGGGCCGACTCCGCTGATGCTCCGAGGCTGTCGTACGCCTTGGCGTAGAGGGAGTGCGAGCCGACGGAGAGCCCGGCGGCCGAGAGGGTGAAGGGCTCGGAGGTGTCGGTGCCGAGGAGGGTGGTGTCGCTGTAGAACTCGACCTTGCCGATGGTGGCCCCGTCGGCCGCGGCGGCGGTGGCGGCGAGGGGGACGGGAGTTCCCGCCGTGTAGACGGCGCCAGCGGTGGGGCTGGTCAGGACGGCGACCGGGGGCTGGTGGGCTCCGGTGCACGGGGTGCCGTTGACGGCGAAGGACGTGGGCGCGGCGTTCGTTCCGCTGTAGCTGAACTGGGCGCCGGTGGTGACTGCGGCACCGGCGGCGACGGTCCTGTTCCAGCCCGGGGCCGCGACGCGGACACTCTTGCCGGACTGGGTCCAGGTGCCGTTCCAGCCGTTGGTCAGCTGCTGGTTGCCGGAGTGGTCGTAGGTGAGGGTCCAGTCCTCGATCGCTGTGGCGGACCGGTTGGTGAGAGTGAGCTCGGCGGTGAAGCCCGAGCCCCAGTCGTTGGTCTTGTAGTCGACGCTGCACTGCACGGCCGCGGCCGCGGCGCTGCCGGCGCCGGCAGCCGTGAGGCCCAGGGGCAGGCAGAGGGAGAAGGTCGCCGCAGTCGTGACGAGCAGCCTGCGCCGTCCGTGGAATCCGGGTGGGGGATGTGTCGACATGCCGATGGTTCTCCTCGCGGCTCGGGAGACGGAGAGGGACAGACACGATCGCGCACACGTTCTGAACCGAGTGGGAGCGCTCCCACTGTGCAGAGATGACGGGACGCCGTCAAGACGCCGAACAGTCCCGGGCGCAGAGCGAGGTATTTACTCAATCCCTCTTTTTTTCGGCGCACTTTGGCGCTACGGTCTGGGCCGCACCAAGTGGGAGCGCTTCCATGAGTCGGCGCGCCGTCAGGGCGCACCTTGCCGCACGTGTTCGCTCATTCACGTCCCCGCCCCCGTCGGCGCTGCCCGGCGGAGCGGTGCAGGCCTCGTCCCGTGACGGTGCACCCGACGGCTCCGGCATTGCCTACAAGGACCCGGGCCAGTGGGTCACTCCTTCCTGCCTTCGCCCCGGTCACGGACCGCGTTCCCCCCGCACTGTCCCCCTTCGACGCCGGGCTGCGCTGCCACCTGCGCGCCCTGAACGAAAGGCATGGCATGAGCCGCACAATCCCCCGGACCGCCTTATTGGCGGCCCTGAGTCTCGTCACGGCCGCCGGCGCCACCGCCACGGCGTTCGGCACCACTTCCGGCACCGCCGCCGCGGGCTGCAAGGTCGAGTACCAGATCACCAACCAGTGGAACACCGGATTCGGCGCCAACGTGATCATCACCAACACCGGTGACCCGGTCGCCTCCTGGACCGTGGAGTGGTCCTACGCGAACGGCCAGCAGGTCACCCAGGGCTGGAACGCCACCCTCACCCAGTCCGGGGCCGAGGTCACCGCGAAGAGCATGTCCTACAACGGATCGCTGGCCACGGGCGGTTCGACGTCCTTCGGCTTCAACGGGTCGCACACCGGCACCAACACCGTCCCCGCGACGTTCAAACTGAACGGCGTCACCTGCAACGGTGCCACCGAGCCGACGCAGCCCCCCACCACGCCGCCGACGACACCGCCGACCACGCCTCCGCCCTCCGGCGGCAAGGTCGACAACCCCTACGCCGGCGCCAAGATGTACGTGAACCCCGAGTGGTCTGCTCACGCGGCCGCCGAACCCGGCGGCAGCAGGGTGTCGAACCAGCCCACCGCCGTCTGGCTCGACCGCATCGCCCTCGTCACCGGCGCCAGCGACAGGATGGGCCTGCGCGCCCACCTCGACGCGGCCCTGGCACAGAAGGGCAGCGGTGAACTCGTGGTCCAGCTGGTGATCTACAACCTGCCCGGCCGGGACTGCTCGGCGCTCGCCTCCAACGGTGAACTGGGCCCCACCGAGATCGACAAGTACAAGACGCAGTACATCGACCCCATCGCCAGGATCCTCGCCGACCCCAAGTACGCGGGTCTGCGGATCGTCACCGCGATCGAGATCGACTCCCTGCCGAACCTGGTCACCAACGTCTCCGGGCGGCCGACGGCCACCCCCAACTGCGACGTGATGAAGGCCAACGGCAACTACATCAAGGGCGTCGGCTACGCGCTCAACAAGCTCGGGTCGATCCCCAACGTCTACAACTACGTGGACGCCGGCCACCACGGCTGGCTCGGCTGGGACGACAACCTCGGCGCCTCCGCCGAGATGTTCAAGCAGGCCGCCACCGCCGAGGGCTCCACGCTCGCCCACGTGCACGGCTTCGTGGTCAACACCGCCAACTTCAGCGCGCTCAAGGAAGAGAACTTCAGGATCGACGATTCCGTCAACGGCACCCCTGTGCGCCAGTCCAAGTGGGTCGACTGGAACCGCTACACCGACGAGCTGTCCTACGCCCAGGGTATGCGCAGCAAGCTGGTCTCCCTGGGCTTCGACCCCAACATCGGCATGCTCATCGACACCTCCCGCAACGGCTGGGGAGGCACCGCCCGCCCCACCGGCCCCGGCGCCTCGACCACCGTCGACACGTACGTCAACGGCGGCCGGTACGACCGGCGCATCCACCTCGGCAACTGGTGCAACCAGTCGGGCGCAGGGCTGGGCGAGCGGCCGCAGGCGGCCCCTGCGGCCGGCATCGACGCGTACGTGTGGGTCAAGCCGCCGGGTGAGTCGGACGGCGCGAGCAAGGAGATCCCCAACGACGAGGGCAAGGGCTTCGACCGGATGTGCGACCCGACCTACACGGGCAACGTACGCAACGGGAACAGCATGTCGGGAGCCCTTCCGAACGCACCGCTCGCCGGGCAGTGGTTCTCCGCCCAGTTCCAGGAGCTGATGAAGAACGCGTACCCAGCACTCTGACACACCGCCGGTGAAGGTCCGGGGCCGTACGGAACGTCCGGGTTCCGTACGGCCTCGGGCCGAGCCGCCCCGGCCCTCAGCCCTGAGGCGCGCTGAACGCCCACGCTCAGGGCTCACGGGCTCACGGGCTCACGGGCTCACGGGCTCACGGGCTCACGGGCTCACGGGCTCACGACGATTCCCGCACAACCAGCTCCGTCGGAAGGATCCGTTGCGGCTCCTCCCCCGCCACGGGACCCGTTCCGTTCCCCTCCCCGATCTTCTGGAGCAGCAGCCTGGTCATGGTGCGGCCCATCTCCTCGATCGGCTGCCGCACGCTCGTCAACGGCGGATCCATCAGGCGGGCCACCGCCGAATCGTCCACGCCCACCAGCGCCACGTCCTCGGGGACCCGCCGCCCCGCCTCGCGCAGCGCCGCCCGCGCACCGGCGGCCATCACGTCCGACGCGGCGAAGACCGCGTCCAGCCCGGGATCGCGCGCCAGGAGCTCGCGCATCGCCAGCCGGCCGCCGGCCTCGGTGAAGTCCCCGGCCGCCACCAGGGCCTCATCGGGCACGATCCCCGCCTCGGCGAGCCCCGCGAGGTAGCCGCCCAGACGTGCTCTGGCCACGTACATGTCCTGTGACCCCGTGATCGTGGCGATCCTGCTGCGGCCCCGGCCCACCAGGTGGGCGACGGCCGCCCGGCCGGCGCCGATGTTGTCGGAGTCCACGTAGGCCACCGGCTCGGCCGCCGAACGCCGCCCGTTCATCACCAGCGGCATCCCCAGCCTCGTGATGAGGGCGGGCAGCGGATCATCACCGTGCACGGACGCGAGCAGCACACCGTCGACCCGTCGCGCGGCCACGTAGCGCTCGAACCGCTGCCGCTCCGCCTCGCTGCGGATCAGCGTGAGCAGCAACTGCTTGTCCGCCAGTGCCAGCTCGGTGCTCACCCCGCGGATCAGGTCGAGGAAGTACGGTTCCGCGAACACCCTGGCCTCGGTCTCCGGGATGACGAGGGCGACCGCGTCCGTCAGGCTGCCGGCCAGGACCCTGGCCGCCTGATTCGGTACGTACCCCAGCTCTGCGACGGCCCGGGCAATGGCCTCCTTGGCCTGCTCGCTCACCCCCGGCGATCCGTTGATGGCCCGCGAGACCGTACCCCGGCCGACACCGGCCAGTGCTGCGACCTGTTCCAGGGTGGGCCTGCCGTTCTGGCGTTCGCTCACGCTCGTGAACTCCCCTCTGTGCCATCGCACTCCGGCCGGGCGCGGCCCCGGTCGGCCGGTCGGGCAAGCAGGTGCGCACCCGCCCATGGCAGTGGAACACGCTACGCCCGGACCGGAGTTGGGAGCGCTCCCAGCCTACTCCCGATCCTCTCCCGACACCACAGTTGCAGCCACCACGGCAGTTCTGGAGAACGAAGTGCCTGCACCAAGCGCCGCTTGCGCCAGGGATTCAGATTCACCCCTTGACACCCGCAGCCGCAAGGCCGCAACCTTCCGGCATCGAAGTGGGAGCGCTCCCATCCATGGATGCGACATCGGCTTTCACATCGGGTCCGAGCACCCCTGGCCGAGCCGCCAACAGCCCGCCGGACCCATGGCGCACCACGAACAGCACCGGGGACGAGGAGAGTGCAATGCGTACTTCCAGCAGCAGGCACGAGCGCGGACGCGGACGCCGCACCGTGGGCAACGCAGTCGCCGCGGTCGCCGTCATGGCCACCGGTGCGGCCCTGCTGACCGGCTGCAGCGGCAGCGGGGACGACACGGCCGCCGACGGCACCATCACGCTGCGGATCGGGACCTTCGGTTCCTTCGGCTACGACGACGCGACCGGCGCCAAGCTCTACGCCGAGTACACGAGGACCCACCCGAACATCAAGATCGTGGAGTCCAACGTCGCGGACGGCCAGAAGTACTGGGACACGCTCAAGCTGCGCCTTGCCCGCGGCAGCGGTCTCGCGGACATCCAGGCCCTGGAAGTGGGCTACATCGCGGAGGCCACCGGACCCGCCATGGCCGGCAAGTGGGCCGATCTCGGCACGGCGGGCGGCGCGGACCTCGGCGCGTTCCTCGACTGGAAGGTCAAGCAGGCCACCACGGGCGACGGCAAGGTCATCGGACTCGGCACGGACATCGGGCCGATGGCCATCTGTTACAACAAGGACCTGTTCGCCGCGGCCGGGCTGCCGACCGACCGGGCCGAGGTCGCCGAACTGTGGGCCGGCGACTGGGCGAAGTTCATCGCCACCGGCGAGACCTACAAGAAGAAGGCCCCCGCGGGGACCGCGTTCCACGACTCCGCCGGCGGCCTGTTCAATGCCGTGATCTCCAGCGAGCCGGTGCAGTACGCCAACGCCAAGGGCGAGCTGGACTACGAGAACAGTCCCGGCGTGAAGAAGGCATGGAACACCGCCGTGGCCGCGGCCACGGGCCGACTGACGGCGAAGCTGCGCCAGTTCGACGAGAAGGGCACGTGGAACGCGGCCTTCAAGAACTCGAAATTCGCCACCGTCGCCTGCCCCAGCTGGATGACGGGCATCATCAAGGACCAGGCAGGCCCGGACAACCAGGGCAAGTGGGACATCGCCGCACCGCCCGTGGCCGGGAACTGGGGCGGCTCCTTCCTCGCCGTCCCCAAGTCTGGCAAGCACGCCAAGGAGGCGGCCGAACTCGCCGCCTGGCTCACCGCTCCGGCCCAGCACGCCAAGGTCTTCGGCGTGAACGGCAACATCCCCTCCTCCAAGGACACCCTCCGCTCGCCGGCGGTCCAGAACGCCAAGCTGCCGTACTTCGGCGACACCCCGGTCGGCAAGATCTACTCGCAGGCCGCGGCCGGCATCACGCCCGCCCCGATCAGCCGCTGGGACGGCCAGGTGAAGACCTTCCTCACCGACAACGGCATCCTCGACATCGAGCAGCGCGGCACCGATCCGGCGAAGGCGTGGGAGAACGTCAGGAAGCTGGTCGACGACAAGATCGAACAGTAGTGGGGCCGGGGCGACGGCCCGCCACCACCGCTGCCTCCCCGGCGGGTGCAGCGGGCCGTCGACCGTCCGCACCACCGCGTCCCTGCACGCATCGACCTGGAAGGAAGCCCCCGTGGCCACCTCCACACGGACGGCGAGCGGTGGCTCCGCCCCGCCCGCCCCGGGCGCCGGCCCCCTCACCGGACGGCAACCCTCCGGCCCGAGCAGCCGGCGCAGCATGCTCTACCGCCTCGACCTGAAGGCGGTCCCGTACGTCTTCGTCGCCCCCTTCTTCCTCACCTTCGCCGCCTTCGGCCTCTTCCCCCTGATCTACACCGGCTGGCTCTCCCTGCACCGGGTCGAGCTCGGCGGCAGCGCGCAGTGGAAGGGGGCGGACAACTACAGCTCACTGGCGAGCAGCGACTTCTTCTGGAACGCGCTCGCCAACACGTTCACCATCGGTGTGATCTCGACCGTCCCGCAGCTTCTGATGGCCCTCGGCCTCGCTCATCTGCTCAACTACAAACTCCGCGGACGCGGGTTCTTCCGGGTGGCGGTCCTCGCCCCGTACGCCACGTCGATCGCCGCGGCCACGCTGGTCTTCGCCCAGCTCTTCAACACGGACTACGGGCTGATCAACACGGTCCTGGGCCGGGCCGGTTTCGACCCCGTCGCCTGGGAGTCCTCCAAGTGGCCCGCACAGATCGCGATCTCCACGATCGTGACGTGGCGGTGGACGGGGTACAACGCACTGATCTACCTCGCGGCCATGCAGGCCGTACCCCAGGACCTCTACGAGGCCGCCGCGCTGGACGGCGCCTCCCGCTGGCGCCAGTTCCTCAGCGTCACCATCCCCTCGATCCGGCCGACGATCCTGTTCACCATCGTCGTCTCCACCATCGGTGCCACCCAGCTCTTCGGCGAGCCGATGCTGTTCGGCGGCAGCGTCGGCATCAGCGGCGGCAGCGGCAACCAGTTCCAGACGCTGAGCCTGCTCATGTACGAGAAGGGGTGGGTGACCGGCGCGCTGGGCCAGGCCTCCGCCATCGCCTGGGTCATGCTCCTGCTCCTCCTGCTCGTCGGCGGCCTCCGGAAGGTCGTGTCCCGCTTGAACCGCAACCGCAACCGCAACCTCGCCCGCCGCACGCGCACGACGGCAGGGAGCTGAGCCCGTGACCCGCACACGCGACACGACCACCGCCAGGGCGCCTCGTACCGGGCGGCTGCGCCCGTCGGCCGGACGCCAGCACCACGCCGGACCGCTGACCTACGTCCTGCTCGGCCTGGCCGCCCTCGTCTCCCTCTTCCCCCTGTACTGGAACCTCGTCGCCGCGTCCCACACCGGCGAGCGCGTGGTCGAGGCACCGGCCCCGCTCCTGCCGGGTCCCCGGCTCCTCGACAACCTCTCCTTCGCCTGGAACCAGGTCGACATGGGCGAGGCACTGGTCAACACGACGATCGTGGCCGGCCTGGTGACCCTCTCCACCGTGCTGTTCTCCACCCTGGCCGGCTTCGCCTTCGCCAAGCTGCCCTTCAAGGGCCGGGGCGCCCTGCTGGCGCTGGTGGTGGCGACCATGACGATCCCGCCGCAGCTCAGCGTGATCCCGCTCTACCAGATCATCACCGACCTCGGCTGGGTCGACCGGCTCCAGGCGGTCGTCCTGCCCTCCCTGGTCGCGGCCTTCGGTGTGTTCTTCATGCGCCAGTTCCTGATCGAGGCACTGCCGACCGAGCTGGTGGAGGCGGCCCGCATCGACGGTGCGCACAGCCTTCGGATCATCTGGCACGTGGTGTTCCCCGTGGCACGGCCCGCGATGGCGGTCCTCGGCATGCTCGTCTTCGTACAGGCCTGGAACGACTTCTTCTGGCCGTTCATCGCGCTGACCCCCGACGGCAACCCCACGCTCCAGGTCGCCCTGGCCGGCCTCGGCGCGGGGAACCACACCGTCAACCAGGCCGTCGTGCTGACCGGCGCCCTGATATCGACGGTGCCCCTGCTGCTGGTCTTCGCCGTCCTCGGCAAGCACGTCGTCGGCGGCATCACGGCCGGCGCCGTCAAGACGTGACGGCCTCCCGTCCTCACGCCCGTCTTCCGCCACCGTACCGATCCGGCACGACTCCATCCGAACCTGCATTGGGAGCGCTCACCCATGACCGCGTCCGAGACCCGGCCCCTCACCGCCGCCCGCACGTTCCCGCCCGGCTTCCTCTGGGGAACGGCCACCGCCGCCTACCAGATCGAGGGCGCCGTCCGCGAGGACGGCCGGACCCCGTCCATCTGGGACACCTTCTCGCACACCCCGGGAAAGGTCTTCGCAGGCCACACCGGTGACGTCGCCGTGGATCACTACCACCGGTTCCGCGAGGACGTCCGCCTCATGGCCGACCTCGGGATGGGGGCCTACCGGTTCTCCGTGTCCTGGTCACGGGTGCAGCCGACCGGCCGGGGCCCCGCCGTCCAGAAGGGTCTGGACTTCTACCGGCAGCTCGTCGACGAACTGCTCGCTGCCGGCATCGCACCCGCGCTCACCCTCTACCACTGGGACCTCCCCCAGGACCTGGAGGACGCGGGTGGCTGGCCGGAGCGCTCGACCGCCGAGCGGTTCGCCGAGTACGCGGGCCTCGTCGCCGATGCCCTCGGGGACCGGGTCGCGCGCTGGACCACTCTGAACGAGCCCTGGTGCAGTGCCTTCCTCGGCTACGGTTCAGGAGTCCACGCCCCGGGCCGCACCGACCCGGTCGCCGCCCTGCGCGCGGCCCACCACCTCAATCTCGGTCACGGCCTGGCCGTTCAGGCCCTGAGGGCGGCGCTGCCCGCGGACGCTCAGCTCGCCGTCTCCCTCAACCTCCACGAGGTCCGCCCGCGGACCGCTTCGCCGGAGGACGCGGAGGCGGCCCGCCGCATCGACGCCGTCGGCAACCGGATCTGGCTGGGCCCGATGCTGGAGGGTGCCTACCCCCAGGACCTGTTCCGGGACACCGCGCGCCTGACCGACTGGTCCTTCGTCCGGGACGGCGACACCGCGGCCATTCACCAGCCGCTGGACCTGCTGGCCGTCAACTACTACACCCCGACGGTCGTCTCGCTCGTCGCGGCGGGCCGGGAGAAGCCGCAGGACGACGGCCACGGCGACAGCGAGCACTCGCCCTGGCCCGGCGCGGACGACATCGCCTTCCACCGGGCGCCCGGTGAACGTACTGCGATGGGCTGGGCGGTGGACGCGAGCGCGCTGTACGACCTGCTGACCCGGACCGCCGCCCGGTATCCCGGCCTGCCGCTCGTGGTCAGCGAGAACGGGGCGGCGTACGAGGACGAGACCGGCCCGGACGGTACGGTCCACGACCCGGAGCGCGCCGCCTACATCCACGCCCACCTCGACGCCGTGCACCGGGCGATCTCCGACGGCGCGGACGTGCGCGGCTACTTCCTGTGGTCCCTGCTCGACAACTTCGAGTGGGCGTACGGCTACGCCAAGCGGTTCGGCGCCGTACACGTCGACTACGTCACCCTGAAGCGCACACCCAAATCCAGCGCCCACTGGTACTCCCGGGTGGCCCGGACCGGACAGCTGCACCCTCCGGGCGGCGCGTAGGGCCGGCGCGTAGCGACAGACCTCAGAAGGCGGGGAGCTGCGCCGGGTCGGAGATGATCCGGTGGACGGTGGACCAGGCGGCGCCGAGGACCGGGCCGCGGCGCCCGAGAGCCGAGGGCCGCACCGCCTCCGGTGGCCAGGGCCGGACGGTGACCCGGGCCGCCAGTTCGGCGCGTACCGGCGGCAGGAGCCAGTCGGCCAGTTCGGCGTAGGCGCCGCCCAGGACCAGGGCGTCCGGGTCGATCAGGTTGACCGCCGAGGCGAGTGCGAGGCCCAGGGCGCGTCCGGCCCGGTCCAGGGCGCGCAGGGTCGCCGCGTCCCCGGCCCGGGCCCTCCGGGTCAGCAGGGCCACCGGGTCGCCGGCGCCCGCCAGCCCGGCCTCGCGCAGTACGGCGGCTTCGCCGGCGTACTGCTCCAGGCAGCCCCGTGCTCCGCAGGGGCACGGTGGGCCCTCCGGGTGCACGGGAAGGTGACCGAGTTCGCCCGCGAAACCGCGGGCACCCCGGAACAGCCGACCGCCCAGGACCAGCGCGGCGCCGATCCCCGCCTCGGCGGAAACGTGGACGAACGTCTCGGCAGGGCGTCCCTGCTGCCGCTGCTCGGCGAGTGCGCCGAGGTTGGCCTCGTTCTCCGGCTCCGGCACCGCGTCGGGGTCGGGCCAGTGGTCGGCGGGGCGGACGGTCTGCCAGCCGAGGTTCGGGGCGTTGGCGACCAGCCCGCCCGGGCCGTCCGGCACCACGCCCGGCACGGCCATGACCCGGCCCGCGACCCACAGGCCGAGGACCGCGGCCTCGGACTCCGCCTCGGCGCCCAGCGCGGCGGCCTCCGCCAGGACCTGCCCGGCCGGCCGTCCCGCGTTGGCCTGCTCCACCCGCC
Organism: Streptomyces bambusae; assembly: GCF_020532645.1. Classification (GTDB taxonomy): domain Bacteria; phylum Actinomycetota; class Actinomycetes; order Streptomycetales; family Streptomycetaceae; genus Streptomyces; species Streptomyces bambusae. The sequence continues at coordinate 8,911 of NZ_JAJAUZ010000048.1, read as the reverse complement.
GCCACACGCGCGGAGCACCGCGCAGGTCCACGACGCAGGCGGCGAGATGAGCGACGCCGATCTCCAGTCCGAGGCCTGCGGGACCCCGGTCGTTCAGGGCCAGGGCCCGTCCGGGGCGGCCGACGCGGCCACTGGGCGCGGTCTCCGCCTCGGTCAGCGCACGACGGGCGATGAGCTCGTCGACCAGGGAGGAGACGGCCGGCCGGGTCAGGCCCGTCTGGCCGGCGACGTCCGCCCGGGAGAGCGGGCCGTGCGCCGCAACCGCGCCCATCACCACCGCGAGGTTCTGCCGGCGCATCCCCTGCTGCGAGGCGGGCGCGGCTTCCACGCCCCCGCTCGCCCTGCCCGTCCCCGCCATCGCGCCGCCGCTCCTATCGCTGTGCAGGCGGAACCTCCTGCAAGGCCCGCGCCCTCCGCAGCGTACTGGCGATCCTTGCGAGGGTGTCATCGTCCCGGGGCATGGGGTCCAGTACCCGGCCACCGGCGGTCCCCCAGCGCCGGGCGACGGCGTCGGCGGGCTCGCCCGTGAGCAGTGCGGCGGCCTGGGCGGCGGCCCCGAGGGCGACCGGTTCCCGGATGTCGGGCACCTGGACGGCGCGGCCGGACAGCCGCTGGACGGTCCGCTGCCAGGCCGTGCCGCGGGCGCCGCCGCCGATCAGCAGCAGGGGTTCGTCGGGAGCGGGGTCCTCGCCTCCGGCTCGCAGTACGTCGTCCAGCGCCCCGAGCAGGGCCTGGACGGCTCCGTCGTAGGCGGCCTGGAGCAGCTGTCCCGGTGTGGTGTCGTGGCGCAGCCCGTGGACCAGGCCGGACGCGCCCGGGAGGTCCGGGGTGCGCTCGCCGTCGAGGTAGGGAAGCACCACGGCCGTGCCACCTCCTTCGACGTCCTCGCGGTCTCGGCCGACGAGGGCGGCGAAGCGGTCGACGGCGAGGGTGCAGTTGAGCGTGCAGGCCAGCGGCAGCCAGCCGCCGAGGGCGTCGGCGAAGCCGGCGACGGTTCCGCTGGGGTCGACGGGCCGGGTCCGGCCGACGGTGTAGACGGTGCCGGAGGTGCCGAGGCTCAGCACCGGACGTCCGGGCGTCAGGCCCAGTCCGAGGGCGGCGGCCATGTTGTCACCGGTCCCGGTGGCCACGAGGGCGCCCTCGCGCAGGGGCATCCCGGCGCGGACGGCACCCGCCGGGGCGCCGGGCGGAAGGACCCGCGGCAGCAGGCCGGGGTCGAGGCCGATCCGGCCGAGGACGTCCTCGTCGTAGCCGTCCGGTCCCCACCAGCCGGTTCCCGAGGCGTCACCGCGGTCCGTCACGGCCTTGCCGGTGAGCCGCTCCGTCAGGAAGTCGTGGGGAAGCCGGACGGCCGCGACGCGGTCGGCCGCGGCACGTTCGTGCGCTCGCAGCCAGGCCCACTTGGTGGAGGTGAAGGCTGCCGTCGGGACGCTGCCGGTGCGGTGCGCGAGGTCTGCCGGGCCGAATGCGGCTCCGAGTGCGGCTGCCTGCGGGGCGGAGCGGACGTCGTTCCACAGGAGCGCCGGGCGCACGGGCCGGCCGGCCGCGTCGAGGGTGACCAGGCCGTGCTGCTGGCCGGCGATCGAGCAGGCGGCAGCGCGGTCCGCCCAGCCGGTCCCGGCCATGGCGTCGCCGAGGGCCCGCCACCACTGTTCCGGGTCGCTCTCGCGTCCGCTCCCCGCACTGACGGTGTGCGCGGCGCGGCCCTCACCCAGGACGGCGCCGGACTCCAGGTCGACGGCGACGGCCTTGGTGGACTGGGTGGAGCTGTCGACACCGATCACGACACGCTGAGCAGACATGCGTTTCCTCCGGTGGGGTTCCCTCGGGCCTGTCTGCATACTAATTTGTTTTTTGCCATTACAAATACCCCTCGGCTGCTCCGGAGCACCTCATGACCACCGACCCGCTCACCCCCACCCCCGCGCACAAGTTCACCTTCGGCCTCTGGACCGTGGGCTGGCAGGGACAGGATCCCTTCGGCTCCGCCACCCGGGCCGCCCTCGACCCGGTCGAGACCGTCGAGCGGCTGGCCGGGCTCGGCGCCTACGGCGTCACGTTCCACGACGACGACCTGATCCCCTTCACCGCCGGCGAGGCCACCCGCGAGCAGGCCGTCAAGCGCTTCCGCACCGCTCTCGACACCGCCGGGCTGAAGGTGCCGATGGCCACCACCAACCTCTTCACCCATCCGGTCTTCAAGGACGGCGCCTTCACCGCCAACGACCGGGACGTGCGGCGGTACGCACTGCGCAAGACGATCCGCAACATCGATCTGGCCGTGGAACTCGGCGCCTCGGTCTACGTGGCATGGGGCGGCCGCGAGGGCGCGGAGTCGGGGGCGGCCAAGGACGTGCGCACCGCTCTCGACCGGCTGAAGGAGGCCTTCGACCTGCTGGGCGAGTACGTCGACACCCAGGGCTACGACCTGCGTTTCGCGATCGAGCCCAAGCCCAACGAGCCGCGCGGCGACATCCTGCTGCCCACGATCGGCCACGCCCTGGCGTTCATCGACGAGCTGGAGCGGCCGGAGCGGGTCGGCCTCAACCCGGAGGTCGGCCACGAACAGATGGCCGGGCTGAACTTCGCGCACGGCATCGCCCAGGCCCTCTGGCACGGCAAGCTGTTCCACATCGACCTCAACGGCCAGACCGGCATCAAGTACGACCAGGACCTGCGTTTCGGAGCGGGCGACCTGCGCCAGGCCTTCTGGCTGGTCGACCTGCTGGAGTCGGCGGACTACGACGGCCCCCGCCACTTCGACTTCAAGCCGCCGCGCACCGAGGACGCCGCCGGCGTCTGGGCCTCGGCGGCCGCCTGCATGCGCAACTACCTTCTCCTGGCGGAGCGTTCCCGCTCCTTCCGGTCCGATCCGGAGGTCCGGGCCGCACTCGCCGCCTCCCGGCTCCCCGAACTCGCCCTCCCCACGGCCGAAGACGGCCTGGCCGGCCTCCTGTCCGACCGGTCCGCCTTCGACGACTTCGACGTCGAAGCCGCCGCCCGCCGCGGCATGGCGTACGAGCAACTGGACCAGCTCGCTCTCGAGCACCTCCTCGGCGCCCGCTGAGGCGGACCGTCCACGGGCCGGGGCGTCGCCGCTCCACGCCCCGGCCTGTCGAAGAGACCTGATGACTGATGTTGGCGCTAACAAGACATGTGCACCAACGACGGAGCGACAGGACCAAGACTCCCTCCATGTCGACCATCCAAGCCGGCGCACCGACAACGGCTCTGTTCTGCAAGCCGGTTGTCTGAACGGTGATCGCGCAGACTCTTGACGACATTCTTGTTAGCGTTAACACTCAGGTATCGCCAGGCCGGACACGCCGGACGACCCGATCCGCGCAGCGCGCGGACACGGCTTCGGACCGGCGCCGCTCGACCGCATCCGGTCCTCCCGGCCGGGTCGCACTGCGCCGGTCGCGGAACACCACTGGAGGAACTGTGCGGAAGCTTTCAGCCGGCCTTGTCACCCTGGGTCTGACCCTGTCGCTGGCAGCCTGCGGCCAGAGCGCCAACGGGGCAGGAGGGAAAGGAAGCGAGGAGGCCAAGGGCGGCCTCGTCGGCATCGCGATGCCGACCAAGTCGTCGGAGCGCTGGATCAACGACGGCAACAACATGGTCAAGGAATTCCAGGCCAAGGGTTACAGAACCGACCTCCAGTACGGCGACAACGTCGTGGAGAACCAGGTCGCCCAGGTGGAGAACATGATCACCAAGGGGGCCGACCTGCTGGTGATCGGCGCCATCGACGGTTCCTCGCTCACCAACGTGCTCCAGAAAGCGGCCGACGCCGGCATCCCCGTCATTTCCTACGACCGCCTGATCCGCGGCACTCCGAACGTCGACTACTACGCGACATTCGACAACTACAAGGTCGGCGTCCTCCAGGCGAACTACATCGTCGGGAAGCTCGGCGTCAAGGACGGCAAGGGCCCCTTCAACATCGAGCTGTTCGCCGGTTCACCGGACGACAACAATTCCGCCTTCTTCTACAACGGTGCGATGAGCGTCCTCAAGCCGTACATCGACAGCAAGAAGCTGGTCGTGCAGAGCGGCCAGACCTCGCTCAGCCAGATCGCCACGCTCCGCTGGGACGGCGGTCTCGCCCAGTCGCGGATGGACAACCTGCTGAGCAAGTCGTACACCACCGCCCGCGTCGACGCCGTGCTCTCCCCGTACGACGGCATCTCGATCGGCATCATCTCCTCGCTCAAGGGCGTCGGCTACGGAGCCGGCCGGCCACTGCCCGTCGTCACGGGCCAGGACGGCGAGCTGGCCTCGGTGAAGTCGATCATCGCGGGCGAGCAGACCCAGACCGTCTACAAGGACACCCGCCAACTGGCCAAGGCAGCCGTCCAGATGGGCGACGCGCTGCTGACCGGCGGGAAGCCCGAGGTCAACGACACGAAGCAGTACGACAACGGCGTCAAGACCGTCCCTGCGCAGCTGCTCCAGCCCGTCAGCGTCGACAAGGAGAACTACCGCAAGGTCCTGGTGGACAGCGGCCAGTACACCGCGGACCAGCTCAAGTAGCCCCGGACCGGACCGGCCGACGGGTCCGGCGACACCGAACCGGCGGTGCGGCACCCGGCATGCCCGGCTCCGCACCGCCCCGACGATACGGATGCACACCCATGGCCCGACCCGTTCTCGAGATGCGGTCGATCAGCAAGACGTTTCCCGGTGTCAGGGCTCTCTCCGAGGTCAACCTGACCGTTGCCCCCGGCGAGGTGCACGCCGTCTGCGGTGAGAACGGCGCGGGCAAGTCCACACTGATGAAGGTGCTCAGCGGGGTCTACCCGCACGGCGCCTACCAGGGCGAGATCTACTTCGAGGGCGAGCCCTGCCGGTTCCGGGACATCCGGGCCAGCGAGCAGCGCGGCATCGTGATCATCCACCAGGAACTCGCCCTGGTGCCCCACCTGTCGATCGCCGAGAACATCTTCCTCGGCAACGAGCACGCCACCCGGGGCTTCATCAGCTGGCACCGGACCCTGACGCACGCCGCCGCACTGATCCGGCAGGTCGGACTCGCCGAGAGCCCGCACACCCGGATCGCCGATCTCGGCGTGGGCAAACAGCAACTGGTCGAGATCGCCAAGGCGCTCGCCAAGGAGGTCAGGCTGCTCATCCTGGACGAGCCGACCGCCGCCCTGAACGACGAGGACAGCCGCAAGCTGCTCGACCTGATCCTCGAACTGAAGGCCCAAGGGATCTCCTGCATCCTCATCTCGCACAAGCTCAACGAGATCGCCCGGGTCGCCGACGCCGTCACCATCCTGCGGGACGGGCGGACCATCGAAACCATCGCGATCGGCCCCGAGGGCATCTCCGAGGAGCGGATCATCCGCGGCATGGTCGGCCGCGATCTCGAACACCGCTACCCCGAGCGCACCCCGGTGATCGGCGACATCGCCTTCGAGATCGAGGACTGGAGCGTCCGGCACCCGATCGACCGGCGGCGCAAGGTGGTCGACGGCGTCTCGCTGCACGCCCGCCGAGGCGAGATCGTCGGCATCGCCGGGCTCATGGGGGCCGGCCGCACCGAACTCGCCATGAGCGTCTTCGGCCAGTCGTACGGCCGTTGGACCGGCGGCCGGGTTCGGCTGCACGGCCGGGAGGTCCGCACCCGGACGGTACCGGAAGCGATCGGGCACGGCATCGCCTACGTGACCGAGGACCGCAAACAGCTCGGCCTCCACCTCAACGACGACATCAGCCGGAACATCTCGCTGAGCGCCCTCGGCAAGGTCGCCCGGCGGGGCTGGGTCGACCGCCACGAGGAGGCGCGGATCGCCGAATCGTTCCGGCGGACCATGGGCATCAAGGCCCCCTCGGTGTTCGCCGAGACCGGCAAGCTCAGCGGCGGCAACCAGCAGAAGGTCGCCCTCAGCAAGTGGATCTTCGCCGAGCCGGAGGTCCTGATCCTCGACGAACCGACCCGGGGCATCGACGTCGGCGCCAAAGCGGAGATCTACTCCGTCATCGCCGAACTCGCCACCGAGGGCAAGACGGTGCTGGTCATCTCGTCCGAACTCCCCGAACTCCTGGGCCTGTGCGACCGGATCTACACCATGGCCGCAGGCCGCATCACCGGTGAGGCGACCCGTTCGGACGCCACCCAGGAATCCCTCATGCGGCTCATGACCGTGAGCACCGCATCCACCGACACACAGGTATAGGCATGGCGCAGACCAGAACCACCCCAGACACCGCTCCCGGTACGCCGGAGACCGGCCGGAGACCGTCGGCGGGCCACATCGTGGCCCGGGCACTGCGAGGCAACCTGCGCCAGTACGGGATGCTGCTCGCGCTGGCGTTGATCGTACTGCTGTTCCAGATCTGGACGGACGGCATCCTGCTCCAGCCGCTCAACGTCACCAACCTGATCCAGCAGAACGGCTACATCCTCATCCTGGCCGTCGGAATGATGATCGTCATCATTGCCGGGCACATCGACCTGTCGGTCGGCTCGCTCGCCGCCTTCGTCGGGGCGGCAGCGGCAGTGATGATGGTCGAGCACCGGATGGCATGGCCCCTGGCGCTGGCGGTCGCGCTGCTGATCGGGGCGCTCGCCGGCGCCTGGCAGGGGTTCTGGATCGCCTATCTCGGGATCCCCTCGTTCATCGTCACGCTGGCCGGCATGCTGCTGTTCCGCGGCGGGACCCAGATCCTCCTCCAGGGTCAGTCGATCGCGCCGTTCCCCAAGGGCTTCCAGAACATCAGCAGCGGCTTCCTCCCCGCGGTCGGCCCCTCGACCGACTACCACAACCTCACCCTGCTCCTGGGGCTCTCGGTGCTGGCCATCGCCATCCTGCAGGAGGTACGCGGACGACGGCGGGCCGCCTCGTACGGCCTGGAACCGCTCCCCGCGGGACTCTTCCTCGTGAAGCTCGGCGCGATCACGGCGGCCGTGACGGCCTTCACCCTGCTGCTCGCCAGCTACCACGGCGTGCCGATCGTCCTGCTGATCCTCGGAGTCCTGTTGGTCGGCTTCGGATACGTGATGCGCAACTCGATCCTCGGCCGGCACACCTACGCCATCGGCGGCAACGAGGCGGCTGCGCGGCTGTCCGGGGTGAAGAGCAAGCGGGTCGTCTTCCTGGCCTTCGTGAACATGGGCGTCCTCGCGGCCCTGGCCGGGCTGGTGTTCGCCGCGCGGCTCAACGCCGGTACGCCGCAGGCAGGCATCAACTTCGAGCTGGAGGCGATCGCCGCCGCCTTCATCGGCGGAGCCTCGGCGAGCGGCGGTGTGGGTACCGTCCTCGGTGCGCTCACCGGCGGCCTGGTGCTGGGCGTCCTGAACAACGGCATGTCGCTGGTGGGCGTGGGGACCGACTACCAACAGGTGATCAAGGGCCTGGTCCTGCTGGCGGCCGTCGGCTTCGACGTCTACAACAAGCGCAAGGCCGCAGCCTGACCCGGCTTCCCGCCCGGCCGGCCCCCCACCCCCCGCTCCCACCGACCAGGAGACCGCCATGCACCGACTCCTTGCCTGGCTGACGGCGGCTGCCGCCGCACTTGCCGGACCCGCCGCGACGGCGACACCGGCGGTGGCCGCGGACTCCGGCGCCTTCAGCGTGCTCACCTACAACGTCGCCGGACTGCCCGAGAGCATCTCCAGCGCCCCGACACCGCGCGAGCCAAGCACCACGGAAATCGGCCGGCGGATCGCACCGTACGACATCGTCCACGTGCAGGAGGACTTCAACTACCACGCACGCCTGTACGCCGCCGACACCGCCCACCCGTACCGCACCCCCACCAGCGGCGGGGCGGGCATCGGCAGCGGGCTGAACACCCTGTCGAAGTCCCCTTACGACACCGATGACTTCGAGCGGGTCCGCTGGAACTCGTGCCAGTACGACTCGGGTGACTGCCTGACGCCCAAGGGCTTCAGCTTCGCCAGACAGCGCCTCGCCGAGGGGGTGTACGTCGACTTCTACAACCTGCACACCAACGCGGGCACGAGCGCAGGCGACCTCGCGTCGCGGGCCGACAACCTGAACCAGCTCACCGCGTTCATCAGAAGCCACTCGGCAGGCAACGCGGTCATCGTCATGGGCGACACCAACACCCGCTACACCCGTGCCGGCGACACCATCGCCGAGTTCACGGCCGCCAACGGCCTCGAAGACGCCTGGGTCGAGCTGATCCGCGGGGGCATCCCGCCCTCGAAGGGCAGCGAGCCCCTCGTCTGCGACCAGTCCGCGCCGACCGTGCCTCCCACCTGCGAGCTCGTCGACAAGGTTCTCTACCGGAGCAGTCGGCTGGTCTCCCTGAACGCGACCTCGTACGCCAACGACCACGCGGATTTCCTCACAGGCGACAAGCTCATGCTCTCCGACCACGACCCCGTGGCGGTCCGGTTCTCCTGGGAGCGCAATCCGGCCTACCGTCTGAGCGAGCAGTTCGGCGGACCGCACGGCACGCGCTTCAACGACATCGACCGCATCCCCGCCGGCGCCCGTGCCACCGGCATCGCCCTGCGGGCCGGCGCCCGCGTCGACGGGATGGGCATCACCCTGGACAACGGGACGACCCTCGCCCACGGCGGCACAGGCGGAACCACAGCCTCCCTGAGGCTCGGCAGTGGCGAGTACGTGACCACCGCCCACCTGTGCCGTGCCCAGAAGGACGGCCACACCCGCATTTTCCACGTGCGCTTCACGACGAACCTCGGCCGCACCCTGGCCGGCGGCACCGCCACCCCCGACTGCGTCACCCACACCGCCCCAACCGGCTGGCAGATCACCGGCTTCCACGGCCGTTCGGGCGACGAGATCGACAAGATCGGCTTCATCCAGACTCTTCGCTGACACACGCCGCTCAACAAATGGGCCCTGCCGGAGGTATGGCGCCGCACCCGCATCGGGTGCACGCTGCGCAACGCGCGTAGAAATGACGT
>NZ_JAJAUZ010000047.1 GCF_020532645.1 Streptomyces bambusae | reverse complement strand
GGGGTGGGTGGGGGGGGGGGGGGGGGGCCAACCCCCCCCCCGCGGGGGTTGGGGGGGGGGGGCGGGGGGGCGCCCGCGAGCCGGCGCAGCCGGCCTGTGTTGGGGCTCCGCCCCAAACCCCGCTCCTCAAACGCCGGAGGGGCTGGTTTTCCCCGGCCGGGACATTGTCGCGGTCCGGGATCGGGCGGGGTACAGGCCGGTACGGGCGGAACTGCCGGTCGTCCAAAGGGCATCCGTCCCCTCCGAGAGCGCGGCGCGGGGCCGCGGGACGGCCACTCGAAGGGGATCGGGCACATGAAAAAGGGACTTCTGCGCGGCGCGGCCGCCGCCATCGCGTTCGCCATCGGCGCCCTCGGGCTGGCCGTGGCGCCCGCAGCACAGGCCGATGCGGCCGGGTTCGGCGACTGCGCCGCCGGCCGGTTCTGCGCGTGGACGAACACCACCGCCACCGGACCGCGGCTCCAGACCCGCACCGACACGCCCTGGCTGGGCTCGTACGACAACCGGATCCGCTCGTTCACGAACCGTACGGACATGATCGCCTGCCTGTACTCGGGGCGGAACTACGTGGTCGAGTCCGGGCCGACGGGCAGTTGGTCGGCAGTCAGACCGCACGCGTCCGGCACCGGCTACAGCGGGGCCGGGCACCTGGACAAGAGCTCCCTGAAGTTCGTGCGGACGGCGCGCGAGTGCGTGCTGCCGGCGTTCCCGTTCTGGTACGACGAGGCGGGCACCCGGGCGGCCGGGTTCGGTGACCTCAACGGGGACCGGCGCTCGGACGTGCTGGTCCGCGACGAGACGGGCGCGCTGTGGTTCGTCTCCGGCACCGGGGACGCCTGGCTGGCCGGTACGAGCGGCTGGAACGGCATGGACGCGATCACCCGGCACGGCGACCACTCCGGCGACGGCCGCGAGGACCTGATCGCCCGCGAGCGGTCCACCGGCAAGCTGTGGCTCTACCCGGGCACCGGGGACGGCGACTTCCTGCCGCGCCGGGTGATCGGCAGCACCGGCTGGAACACGATGTCGCTGATCACCGCCGTCGGCGACCTGACCGGGGACCGCCGCGGCGACCTGATCGCCCGCGAGACCGCCACCGGGAAGCTGTGGCTGTACCCGGGCACGGCCTCCGGCGGCCTGGGCGTACGGCGGCTGATCGGCGGCAGCGGCTGGGGTGCGATGAACCTGCTGTCCGGCCCGGGCGACCTGAACCGCGACGGCCGCCCCGACCTGCTGGCCCGCGAGGCCGCCACCGGGAAGCTGTGGCTCTACCCGGGCGGCACCTCGGCCCTCGCGCCGCGCCGCCTGATCGGCTCCGGCTGGAACCCCATGTCCTCGGTCATCGCGAACGGCGACGTCACCGGCGACGGCCTCCTCGACATCGCAAGCGTCACCACGGGCGGCACCCTCCTGATCCACCCCGGCCGCGGCGACGGCACCCTCTCCCCGGGCTACGTCGTGGACCCCAACTGGTGGGGCCTCAAGGGCGCGTTCTGACGCCGACAGGCCAACTCCGGACCGCCGCGCGGGACATCACGCGGCGGTCTCGGTCAGGTCTCGTTCGACCCGGGCACCACAACCGTCCGGCACGTCCCGCTGTCTCCCCTTACGTACGCACCGCCCGCGGCCGACGGGCGGACCCAGCGCCGGCGGAGGGAGTCCGAGGGGCGGACAAGTAGCTGCCGTCTGCACGTAGTCCTGGCTAGGGTGTCCGCACCCGCTCGTACGCCCCATCAACCAGGGAGTACCCATGCCTGCACCCGCCCGTCCCCCCGCCTTCGCCGCCCGTGCGACCGCCGTCGGCGGCTCGCCCGTGCGGGAGATCCTCGCGCTGACCGAGCGGCCCGGGGTGATCTCGTTCGCGGGCGGGCTGCCGGCGCCCGAGCTGTTCGACACGGCGGGGCTGCGGGCCGCGTACGACGCCGCGTTCGCGGCAGCCGGGGCGCGCGCCCTCCAGTACTCGACCACCGAGGGTGCTCCCGAGCTGCGGGAGACCGTGGCCGCCCGGGCGAGCGCGCGCGGGCTGGCGACCACCGCCGACGACGTGGTGATCACCACCGGCTCGCAGCAGGCCCTGACGCTGATCACCGCCACCCTGGTCGAGCCCGGTGACGTGGTCCTCGTCGAGAACCCGACCTATCTGGCCGCCCTCCAGTGCTTCGGGCTGGCCGGGGCGCGGGTGGTCGCCGTGCCCTGCGACGAGGACGGGCTGATACCGGAGGCGTTGGAGGAGCTGGTGCGGCGGGAGCGGCCCAAGATGCTCTACACCGTCCCCACCTTCCAGAACCCGACCGGCCGCACCCTGCCGGCCGCCCGCCGGGCCGCCGTCGCGGAGATCGCCGGCCGGCTCGGGCTGTGGCTGGTCGAGGACGACCCGTACGGCGAACTCCGGTACGAGGGCGCCGAGGTGCCGTGGCTGGCCGCGCACCCGGGGGCGGCGGACCGTACGGCGCTGCTCGGGAGCTTCTCCAAGATCATGGCGCCGGGGCTGCGGCTGGGCTGGCTGCGCGCCCCGGCGGCGCTGCGGCGGGCCGCGGTGGTGGCCAAGCAGGCCGCGGACCTGCACACGTCGACGGTGGACCAGCTGGCGGCGGCCCGCTACCTCGCGGCGAACGACCTGGACGTGCACGTGGACCGGATCCGCACGGCCTACCGGGACCGGCGGGACGCCCTGCTGGCCGGGCTCGGTGACGCGCTGCCGGCCGGTTCGGCATGGAACCGGCCCGAGGGTGGCATGTTCGTGTGGGCCCGGCTGCCGGCCGGCCACGACGCCACCGCGCTGCTGAAGGAGGCCATCGCGCAGGACGTCGCGTTCGTGCCGGGCACCCCGTTCTTCACGGGCGAACCGGACCCGCGCACGCTGCGCCTGTCGTTCACCACGCACACCCCGGAGGAGATCACGGAGGGGCTGCGACGCCTGTCCGTCGGTCTTTCTTCCGCCTGATTTCGGTCCGGCCGCCGTCCGGCCGATGAATTCCGCGCCCGCCGCACGTCCACCTCCGGGATGGTTCCCGGAGGTCCGGGGGTTCCGGCAGGCACGTGCGGCGCGGTGGAACGGCCACGGCGGCGACGGCAGCAACGGCAGAAGGCGAGGCGCACGGCGATGGCGACGGCGAGAGCGGGTTACGCCCGGGTCCCGGGGACGGGGCTGTCGGTCTACTACGAGGAGCACGGCGCAGGCGCCCCGCTGGTGCTGCTGCACGGCGGGTTCGGCTCGGGCGCGTCGTATGCCGCGCTGCTGCCGGCGCTGACCGTGCACCGCCGGGTGATCCTCGTGGATCTGATGGGCCACGGCCGGACCGCGGACGTGCCGGACCGGCCGCTGCGGGCGGAGCTGCTGGCGGACGACGTGGCGGCGCTGCTGCGGCATCTGGATGCGGGGCCGGCGGATCTGCTGGGGTATTCGACGGGTGCGTGGGTGGCGCTGCGGACCGCGATCCAGCATCCGGAGCTGGTGCGGAGGCTGGTGCTGGTGTCGGGGCTGTTCAGCCGGGACGGGCTGCACGCGGGGACCCGTACCCGGATGGACGGGATGTCGGAGCGGGACGCGGACGCGATGCGGGGGACGCCGGAGCACGCGGTGTACGAGCGGCTGGCGCCGCGGCCGGAGGACTGGCCGGTGCTGGTGCGGAAGACGACGGAGCTGGTGCAGCGGGACTTCGACTGGGCGTCGGAGGTCCCGTCGGTGACGGCGCCGACGCTGCTGGTGTTCGGGGACGCGGACTGTGTGCGGCCGGGGCACGCCGTGGACTTCTTCGCCCTGCTGGGCGGTGGGCTGCTCGACCCCGGACCGGGTCCGGCGCCGGCCGCGCCGGAGGGCCCGCGGAGCCGGCTGGCGATCCTTCCGGGGGCGACCCACTACGACATCCTGACCTCGGCTTCGCTACCGCCGGCGGTCATTCCGTTCCTGTATTTCTGACGCCCTGATCCTTTTGCGGTGGTGTGCGCTCCGGTCGTACGCCACCGGTTCTCCAGCGCGGCGCGTGAGCCTCCCCGTACCCGAGCACCACGACCAGCGGAGGGGAACGCCATGCGTACGCGTCATGCACTGATCGGTCTGGCCCTGGGGGGCGCACTCGTCCTGGCAGGTACCACCGCGACGGCCCACGCGGCGGTCGCACAGGAGTCCGCGCCGGAGGCCGCGGCCGAGCGGCGGCCCGTCGGCATGTACGCCACCGAGCAGGCTTGCCGTGCGGCCGGTGACGCCTGGGGCGTCCCGTACGCGTGCGCCTTCTGGTGGCCGAGCTACGCGTGGGTCCTGATGGTCGACTGACGGGCGGCCGATCGGGGCGCTGCGGACCGGGTCACGCGGCCGACGTGTGGCCGCCGTCGGGGTGGCGATCGCCGTGCGGGGTGAAAACGAAGGCCGAGGTGTCGCCGTGCAGGTCGATGGTGAGCGCAGCCTCCAGGGCTTTGGCAAGGCGGGTGAGCACGGCGAGCGTCGGGGTTGAGTCCCCGCCTTCGATCTGCGAGATCTGCGGCTGTGTCATGCCGGCGCGCCGCGCGAGCTCGGACTGCGAGAGCCGCAACGCGGTACGCCGGTCGTACACGGCCTGCCCGAGCACGAATGCGTGTCCGGCCTCCACGTAGGCCTGCGACTCCACCACCGATTCCCCGGCCAGCTTCCTGGCCTGGCGGGTCTTCCACTGCGTGTGGTTCACGGCGCCTCCTGATCGATCCGGTCGTAGCTGTGCTCAGCGAGCCCATGCGTCTCTTCACAAGCCGCCTGGGCTCGCCGCGCCCGCTCCACCTCGGCCTGTTCGTGCTGCCTGGTCTTGCGGAACACGGTCAGCAGCACGATCCGCCGCCCGGGCGCCAGCCAGTAGGCGATCCGGACGGCGCTTCCGTCCAGGATGAAGCGAAGCTCACGAACCTTGCCGCCGAGGTGGCGGCTGTAGGGCTCCGCCAGCGTCGTCGGTTGGGCCGCCAGCATGTCGGCAGCCCGCTCCACTTTGTCGTACTGCCGGTCCGGCAGTTGCTCCAGCCATTGCCGGACCTCTGGTTCGATCTCGATCGGCCAAGGTCGACCACATCAGGATTATACAGAAATCCATATGGATCGATCGGGTGGTTCATGCGGCTGCCGGGGTCTTGGAGCGGGCGCAGGCCGGGCAGAGGCCGCGGGTGGGGGCCCGGTGGGCGTGGTCGCAGCGGTCGCAGTTCTGGAGCGGGTGGACGACCTGGTCGGGGGCGGGGACCGGGGAGGGCAGGTGGTGGACGGGGATCGGGGCGGGGAGGAGGGCCTTCAGGCGGTGGGCGAGGAAGGCGGCCGGGTACCAGACGTCGTCCGGGAGGTCGGCGGAGAGGGTTCGGAGGATCGCTTCGGGCTGGGCGCCGCGGACGAGCCATTCCTCCATCAGCGGGGCGAGGCGTCTGACGTCGCGCTCGGCGAGGAGCAGGCGGGGGTTGCGCTGCCGGAGGGACGCGAGGAGGCGGTGTGCTTCGCGGGTGAGCCAGGCGGTGGGCTCGGCGGGGGTGGAGGGCGGCTCTGCGGGTGGGGTGGGCTCCGCGGGCGGGGGCGGGCCGGGCGCCGGGGCCGGGGCGTCGGCCGGAGGGTCCGGCGGCGGCTCGACCGGATACGCGTCCGGGTCCCGGGGGTCCGGCGGCGGGGGTGGGGGGTCGGTGGGGTCCGGGTCGGGATCGGGGTCCGGGCGCGGGTCCGGTGGGGGTGGGTCCGGTGGGGGTGGGTGGTGCGGGGTGCTGCCCGGGTGGTTGTACGAGTACGTGCGGGTGACCACGTGGCCGTTGGGGAGGCGTTCGCGGGTGCGGGCGAGGTAGCCGTGGGCTTCCAGTTCGCGCAGGCAGCCGGCGATGCGGTGTTCGCCTTCCGGGAAGCGGGTGTTGAGGTCCTTGATGCCGATCGGGGTGCCGGTCGGGAGGGACTGGATGTACAGCGCCAGACCGCGGGCGGTGAGCGACAGCTCGGCGTGCTGGGCGAGGTGGTTGCCCACCACGGTGAAGTGGCTGTCGTGGCGCCGGTTGACGTGGATGACGCCGGATCGGGGAGTCCGCGCGGGAAGCCGGATCCCTTCGCGCGCGGGAGCGCTAGGGTGCGAGGAGGCCATCGGAAGTCGGGTGCTTCTTCCTGTGTGGTCAGGCCCTCGCCCGGGGTGTCAACCCGGCGGGGGCCGTCTCATGTCTGAGGTTTGCCGCGGCGAGCATATGCCCGATGCCGACCCCAATTTCCAGTTCCGCCAGGAGAGTTCACCCGTGCGAGCGATGGTCCGGCTGCGGGAGGAAGGAGGGGATTGGTGGGGTTCCTTTCCCCCGGTTCTTTGGTCTTTGGATATCGGGCCCCCTGACCCCGCGAGCCACCGGATCGCGGGTGTCCGCGCCCCGGTCACGGCCCGTCGGACCGCACCTGCTCCTGGTCCCCTCGTCGGAGGCCGCGTCGACCTCGTCGATCTGCCAGGTGACCTCGTTGAAGGCGTGCGCGCGGTCCATCATCTCGCGGTAGGTGGACCGGCGCCGGTCGCGCTGCTCGCGCAGGGCCTCCGCCCTCGTGGTCGTACGGGCCTGGGCCAGCGCCGCGCGGGAGGTGGCCCGCGCGGTGAGGTAACTGGCTCCGAGCGCGGTCAGTGCAGTGAGAACGCCGACCCACAGTCCGCCATTCGCCATGCCGAGGAGTCTGTCATCGCTCAGTCTCCGCCGTCATGGGCGCCGGGAGGGAGGGCGAGTTCGGCCCAGACGGTCTTGCGGGGGGCGGGGCCGGGGGTGACGCCCCAGCGCGTGGAGAGGGCGTTGACGATGGCGAGGCCGCGGCCGCTGGTGGCGGTCGGTTCGCGGAGGGCCGGGAGGTCGGTGCCGCGGGGGTCGGAGACCTCGATGCGGAGGGTCGCGCCGTGCACGGACACGGCGAGGTGGAAGTCGCGGCCCGGCACGCGGCCGTGGGTGACCGCGTTCGCGGTGAGTTCGGCGATGACGTGTTCGCCGGCCGTCTGCGGCAGCCCCCACGAGCGGATCTCCTCGACGGCGAAGAGCCGCGCGAGGCGGGCGCTGCGCGGCGTGGCCGACATCCGGAGGGTGAACTGACGTACGGGCGCCTGGGTTTGTTCAATCACCTGACCGAGCCTGACCGCCGCTCCCTACGCTGCACAGCGACAACGCCGGTGCGTACGGACACTGTCCGGAGCTTGTCCACTGCTGTCCGGGCTGTCCGGACCGGGCCTCGGGTACCCGGCGGGTTGGAGGTGGGCAGATGAGCATGGACCCCAACAGGAACGACGACAGCACGGACGAGCCGGGCTGGGAGGTGGATCCGGAAGACGAACAGGGCGCGGCGGTGGTGGCCGCGGTGGGGCGGCAGTTGAAGGCGTGGCGGGAGGGCGCGGGCCTGCGGGCGGCCGATTTCGCCAAGGCGATCGGGTACGGGGAAGACCTGGTCTACAAGGTCGAGGCGGGCAAGCGGATCCCGCGGCCGGAGTACCTGGACAGGGCGGACGGCGTCCTGAACGCGGGCGGGAAGATCCGGGCGATGCAGGAGGACGTGGGGCAGGTCCGGTATCCGAAGCAGGTCCGCAACTTGGCGAAGCTTGAGTCCCAGGCAGTGGAGTTGCTGGCGTACGGAAACCACAACATCCACGGCTTGCTCCAAACAGAGACGTACGCGCGCGCCCTGCTGGAGACCTGGCGACCCGCCTATGGGGAGAGCGAAATCGAGCGCTTGCTCGCTGCACGGATGGCCCGCCAGACCATCTTCAACCGCGCACCATTGCCGACCCTCAGTTTCGTCCTTGAAGAGGCGATTCTCCGGCGGCCGATCGGGGGCAAAATGGTGTTGCGCCGACAGCTCGAACACATCCTGGAGGTCGCGCGCCTTCGTGGCGTGGATGTGCAGGTGATGCTGACCAACACGGAAGACCACGCCGGAATGGGAGGCCTGATCCAGGTGCTGAAGTTCGGAGACGGCTCGGGCGTCGGGCGTACGGACGGCAGGTTCGGCGGCCGTCCCGTATCCGACCCCAGGCAACTGCGGGTTCTTGAGCTGCGGTATGGCATCATCCGGGCCCAGGCTCTCCCGCCACGGGAGTCGCTGGCCTTCATCGAGCAAGTGCTGGGAGAGACATGATCCACACACCCGAGCTGGAGTGGTTCAAGAGCAGCTACAGCGACAGCAGCGACGGCCACGACTGCGTAGAAGTGGCCTGGCGCAAGAGCAGCCACAGCGACGGCAGCGAGGGCGACTCCTGCGTAGAGGTAGCCACCACCCCCGCCACCATCCACGTCCGCGACTCCAAGGTGCAGGCCGGCGCGCAGCTGACCTTCGGGCCGGCCGCATGGGCCGGTTTCATCGCGCACACCTCCGCGTGAAGCTGCCGGTGACGGCGGCGCGTTGCCCCCTGTTGCTGCCGACCGGCAGGACAGGGGGCTCTCGGCACCGACGTCGGCGGTCCGGGCGCTAGACCCGCCAGAAGGACCGGACGTGCTCGTCCAGGGCCTTCGTCAGGTCGGCCTGGGAGAGGTCCGCGTACGCGACGGCGAGGGGCGGGTAGCCGCCGGGGTGGGTGTCGAGGGAGTCCGCGCGGGCGACGCAGACCGTTTCGAGTTCGCCGAGGCCGCGCTGCCAGGACTCCGGGAAGTGGAAGTCGATCTCCTGCCAGTACGGCTCGGTCTGGCGGGACTCCATGCGCGGGGCGCGGCTGAGCAGGCCGAGCTTGATCTCCGACTCGTGGAGGCGGAAGCCGAGGTCCCGGTACGCCCGGAAGACGGCGTCCTGGGCGGGCAGCGGGTGGACCTCGACCGGGTCGAAGTCGCCGCGGTCCACGGAGTTGTCGATGGCCAGTTCGGTGCGGACGGCGGCCTTGGAGCCCTTGAGGGGGCTGCCGAGGGCGTGCGTGACCGGCATCTCCCAGGGGAGGGCGATCGCGACCTCGCGGGTGACGGTCTCGCCCGCGGCCAGCCGGAAGCCGTCGACGTCGACCGTGACCACCGGGTACGGGTTGTTCCACGCGGTGGAGCCGTCGACCTCGCGGTCCTCGGCGCGGACGACCACGTCCAGCCGCAGCCGCTCGACGGTGACGTCGGCCCCGCCGCCCCGCACGGTGACGGTGCAGCGCAGGGTCTCGCCGGGGCGGACCACCGGGGTGTCGACCACGGTCTCCACGGACGGTGCGCCGACGCCGATCGCGCTGAGGAACTTCCGGAACGCCATGTTGTGCCCCCTACCCCTCTCGGCCGGCTCCCCCGCCGGCCGCACTGCCCGCCACCCTAGATCCTCCGCACGCCTCTTCCCCTCCCTCCTCCACCCCTTTAATCTGACGCACCGTCAGCCATCAGGGGAGACACGGAAGGCGAGCCGCATGATGCTGCAAGGGAAGACCGTCGTCGTGTCCGGGGTCGGGGCCGGGCTCGGGCACCAGGTGGCCGCCGCCGTCGTACGGGAGGGCGGGAACGCCGTCCTGGGGGCGCGGACCGAGGCGAACCTCGCCAAGACCGCCGCCGAGATCGACCCCGACGGCCGGCACACCGCCTACCGGACCACCGACATCGCCGACGAGGAGCAGTGCGCGGCGCTGGCCGCGCTCGCCGTGGAACGGTTCGGCGCGCTGGACGCCGTCGTGCACGTGGCGGCCTGGGACTCGTACTTCGGCGGGCTTGAGGACGCCGACTTCGGGACCTGGGCGCAGATCCTCGACGTGAACCTGCTGGGCACGCTGCGGATGACCCGCGCCTGCCTGCCCGCGCTCAAACGGCAGGGCGGCGCCGTCGTGATCATCGGCACGCAGTCCGCGATCGCCGCTCCGAACGAGGTGCAGCAGGCCGCGTACGCCGCCTCCAAGGGGGCGCTGACCTCCGCCATGTACTCGATGGCGCGGGAGCTGGGCCCGCACCGGATCCGGGTGAACACGGTGCTGCCCGGCTGGATGTGGGGGCCGCCCGTGCAGGCCTTCGTCACCTTCACCGCGCACGCCGAGGGGGTGCCGGAGGACGAGGTGCGGGCCCGGCTGTCGGCCCGGATGGCGCTGCCGGACCTGGCGACCGACGGCGACGTGGCGAACGCCGCCGCGTTCTTCGCCTCGGACCGGGCGCGGGCCGTCACCGGGCAGCAGCTGCTCGTGAACGCGGGCGAGCTGATGCGGTGACCGGCCAGAGAGCCGAAGAGGTGACCGGTAATCCTCTCGTGGCCATTTCAGCTGATCGTATGCTCCAGGCATGACCACGACCCCTGTGCAGCCGCCCACCGCCAATGCCATGCGACGGGCGCTGAAAAGGGCCCGCGACGGTGTCGCCCTCGACGTGACCGAGGCCGCGGTCCTCCTCCAGGCGCGCGGCGAGGACCTGACGGACCTCGCCGCCTCCGCCGCCCGGATCCGCGACGCCGGCCTCGCCGCCGCCGGGCGGCCCGGCGTCATCACGTACTCGAAGAGCGTCTTCATCCCGCTCACCCGGCTGTGCCGGGACAAGTGCCACTACTGCACCTTCGTGACCGTGCCGGGGAAGCTGCGGCGCGCCGGACACGGCATGTTCATGTCTCCGGACGAGGTCCTCGACGTGGCCCGCCGGGGCGCGGCCCTCGGCTGCAAGGAAGCGCTGATCACACTCGGGGACAAGCCCGAGGACCGCTGGCCGGAGGCCCGCGAGTGGCTGGACGCGCACGGCTACGACGACACCCTCGCGTACGTGCGGGCGATGGCAATCCGGATCCTGGAGGAGACCGGGCTCCTCCCCCACCTGAATCCGGGCGTGCTGTCCTGGTCGGACTTCCAGCGGCTGAAGCCGGTCGCGCCGAGCATGGGCATGATGCTGGAGACCACCGCGACCCGGCTGTGGTCCGAGCCGGGCGGCCCGCACCACGGGTCCCCCGACAAGGAGCCGGCCGTACGGCTGCGGGTGCTGGAGGACGCCGGGCGGTCGTCGGTGCCGTTCACGTCGGGGCTGCTGATCGGGATCGGCGAGACGTACGAGGAGCGGGCCGAGTCGCTGTTCGCGCTGCGCCGGATATCGCGGTCGTACCACGGCATCCAGGAGCTGATCATCCAGAACTTCCGCGCCAAGCCGGACACGGCGATGCGCGGGATGCCGGACGCGGAGATCGACGACCTGGTCGCGACGGTCGCGGTGGCCCGGCACATCATGGGCCCGGCCGCCTGCCTCCAGGCGCCGCCGAACCTGGTCGACGGCGAGTACGGGCGGCTGCTCGGCGCCGGCATCGACGACTGGGGCGGGGTGTCGCCCCTGACCCCCGACCACGTGAACCCGGAGCGGCCGTGGCCGCAGATCGACCTGCTGGCCGAGCGGTCCGCCGAGGCCGGCTTCGCGCTGCGCGAGCGGCTGTGCGTGTACCCGGAGTTCGTGCAGCGCGGCGAACCGTGGCTGGACCCGCGGCTGCTGCCGCACGTACGGGCGCTCGCCGACCCGGACACCGGGCTGGCGCTGGCGGACGCACCGGTGGTGGGGCGGCCGTGGCAGGAGCCGGACGAGGCCTTCACGGCGAGCGCGTCGGGCCGTACCGACCTGCACCGGACCATCGACACCGAGGGCCGCACGGGCGACCGGCGGGCCGACTACGACGAGGTGTACGGCGACTGGGAGGCGCTGCGCGAGGCGGCCGCGCCCGGGATGGTGCCGGAGCGGATCGACGGGGACGTGCGGGAGGCGCTGGCGCAGGCCGCGGACGACCCAGAGCGGCTGACGGACGGGCAGGCGCTGGCGCTGCTGCACGCGGACGGGCCGGCGCTGGACGCCCTGTGCCGGGTCGCGGACGACCTGCGGAAGTCGGCGGTCGGCGAGGACGTCACGTACGTCGTCACGCGGAACATCAACTTCACGAACGTCTGCTACACCGGCTGCCGGTTCTGCGCCTTCGCGCAGCGCCGTACCGACGCGGACGCGTACACGCTGTCGCTGGACCAGGTCGCCGAGCGGGCCGCGCAGGCGTGGGAGGTCGGCGCCGTCGAGGTCTGCATGCAGGGCGGGATCCACCCGGACCTGCCGGGGACGGCGTACTTCGACATCGCGCGGGCGGTGAAGGAGCGGGTGCCGGGGATCCACGTGCACGCCTTCTCGCCGATGGAGGTCGTCAACGGGGCCACCCGGACCGGGATGTCCGTACGGGAGTGGCTGACGGCGGCGAAGGAGGCCGGGCTGGACTCGATCCCGGGGACGGCCGCGGAGATCCTCGACGACGAGGTGCGCTGGGTGCTCACCAAGGGGAAGCTGCCGGCGGCCGACTGGATCGACGTCGTGAGCACTGCTCACGAGGTGGGGCTGCGCTCTTCCTCCACGATGATGTACGGGCACGTGGACCAGCCGCGGCACTGGCTGGGGCACTTCCGCACCCTGGTGGACATCCAGCGGCGGACCGGCGGCTTCACGGAGTTCGTGACGCTGCCGTTCATCCACACCAACGCGCCGGTCTACCTGGCGGGCATCGCCCGGCCCGGCCCGACGCTGCGGGACAACCGGGCGGTCACCGCGATGGCCCGGATCCTGCTCTACCCGCACATCACCAACATCCAGACCAGCTGGGTGAAGCTGGGCGCGGAGGGCGCGGCGGAGATGCTGCGGTCCGGGGCGAACGACCTGGGCGGCACCCTCATGGAGGAGACCATCTCCCGCATGGCCGGGTCGAGTTACGGCTCGTACAAGGCGGTCCGCGACCTGGTCGCCATCGCCGAGGCGGCGGGCCGGCCGGCCCGGCCGCGCACCACCCTGTACGGGCCGGTGCCGGAGGAGCGGCAGCGGGCCGCGGCGGCATCGGACGGGCACCTGCCGGAGCTGCTGCCCGTGCTGGACTGAGGGACGGCCGGTCCCGGGCGGTCGTCGGCCGCCCCGGGACCGGCCGGGCCGCATTCCCCGAGGCCGGGGGCCCGACACCTGGATGGCTGGCGCATTCCAGCCGTTCTCCGGTCACTCCCGGTCCACGTGGCCGACATCGTCCGGTTCCGACCGAAGGTGTCCATTACAGTTCTGCGCCAGGGGAATTGGGGGTTCCAGGTGAGCTCGGCAACAGCAGTGGGTACGGCCGTCGCGGGTGCGGCGGTGTGGGGACGTACCGAGCAGCAGGACTTCCGCAGCCGGGTCCGGGGGGCCCTGCTGGGCAGCGCCATCGGCGACGCGCTCGGCGCGCCGGTCGCGGGGCTCTCGCTCGCGGGCATCCGTGAGAAACACGGTCTGGAAGGGCTCACCGAGCCGGCGCCGGTCTACGGCCGCCGGGGTGCGGTGACCGCCTCCACGCAGCTCGCGCTGTTCACCGTGGACGGGCTGATACGGGCACACGTGCGCCGCGACACCGGGGCCTGGCACCCGCCGACCGACGTGCACCGCGCGTACCTGCGGTGGGCCGCCACCCAGCACGACTGGGGGCCGGACGAGCGGCGCAAGGACAACGGCTGGCTGGCACAGGAGGAATGGCTGTACGCGCGGCGCGGGCCGGACCGGGCGTGCATGACCGGGTTCGGCGACGAGATCCTCGGGACGCTCGACAAGCCGAAGAACCCGACGGCGCGGGACGCCGGGGCCACCGTGCGGTCGGCGCCGTTCGGGCTGCTCGTCGGCTGGGAGCCGACGCTGGTGCTCCAGCTGGCGGTGGAATGCGCGGCGCAGAGCCACGGGCACCCGACCGCGTACCTGTCGGCGGGCGCGTTCGCCGTGATCGTGCACGGGCTGGCGCGCGGGGACTCGCTGGAGGACGCGGTCCGGCGGGCGCTGGAACTGCTGGAGCCGCGGCCTGGGCAGGTGGCGGTGAGCGAGGCGCTCCAGCGGGCGCTGAGCGCCGCCGCCGGGCCGGGCGGAGCGTCGCCCGCGCGCGTCGAGTCGCTGTCCCCCGGGGACGGACGGGACGCGGAGGACGCGCTCGCGGTCGCCGTGTACTGCGCGCTGGTCGCGGAGGACCTGCGGCACGGGCTGCGGCTGTCCGTCAACCACGGCGGCGACTCCACGGCCACCGGTGCGCTGTGCGGAGCGCTGCTGGGCGCCCTCAACGGCGAGACGGCCCTGCCGGCCGCCTGGCTGGCCGAGCTGGAGGGCCGGGCGACGATCCTCGAACTGGCCGACGACTTCGCCATGGAAATGACGCAGGGCCCCTCCCTCCACGGCCCCGCCGTGTCCTCCCCGGGCTGGCTGACGCGGTATCCCCGGGCCTGAGGGGGCGACGGAGCTCAAGGATTCGGGGCTCCGCCCCGGACCCCGCGCCTCAAACGCCGGCGGGGCTGGATATTGCCCCGTAGCCCCCAGCCTGCAGGCAGAGTCCGGGCAGGGGAAATCCAGCCCGTCCGGCGTTTGAGGACCGGGGTACGGGGCGGAGCCCCGAAAACCAGCCCCGCCGGCGATTGAGGCGCGGGGTGCGGGGCGGAGCCCCGGAAGCGGGTGCCCGAAGGGGCAGGGGTGGGCCCGGTGCGTGCCCGGGAGGGCATGGCCCAGTGCGGGTGGTGCGCGGAGCATGGGGCGCATGGTCACCTGCGGCGTGTGCGGCACCCGGGGCGGGTCCGGCGAGGAGTTCTGCGGGTCCTGCGGGGCGTTCCTGGAGGACGACGGGAGCGGGGCTGTGGCGGGGGCGGGCGGGGCCGGGGCGGCCGGAGCGCGGCCCGGCGATCCCGCTGCCGGGGCGCGGCCTCCGGCCCCTGCCGTCCGTCCTGCCGAGCGCCCTGGCGCGGCCGGAGCGCAGCCCGAGGGGGGAGCGCCTGCGCCGCGGAACGTGCCGCCTCGGCCCGAGCGGCCGCCCGCCGACGTCGTACAGCCGCAGATCGGAGCCGGCCGGCCGGGGGTGCAGCCGCCGCAGCCGGTCGTGGAGCCGGTGTTCGAGGCGCCGCGGCCCGGTGAGCTGGTGTGCGGGCAGTGCGGGGTGGGGAACCAGGCGGTCCGGCGGTACTGCCGGCGGTGCGGGGAACTGCTCGCCGATGCGGTGGTCGTGCCGCAACCGCCGTGGTGGCGGCGGGTGTTCGCGCGCAAGCCGAAGGTGCAGGCGCGGGCCGGGGAGCGGCCGGTGCGGCGGCAGTGGCGGCGGCCGCGGTTCGTGCTGCCGGTGCTGGTGCTGCTCGCGCTGGTTGCGGTGGGGTACGCGCTGCGCGGGGAGGCGGGGCGGGCGGTGGAGGCCGTACGGGACCGGACCGGGAAGACGGAGCAGGTGCACGCGGTGCGGGTGACGGCGTCCAGTGCGCTGGCCGGGCATCCCGGGGGGCTGGCCGTGGACGGGACGACGGACCGGTACTGGGCGCCGGCAGGGGTCTCCTCGGGGGAGGGGCAGTTCCTCGATGCGGTGCTGGGCGGGCCGGTGCGGTTGACCGACCTCGTCGTGTACGGCGGGGCTTCGCCGGTGGCCGAGAAGTATCTGACGCAGGCGCGGCCGGCGGCGTTGCGGGTGACGGTGACGTCTGCCGATGGGGGGCTGACCGTGAAGGACTTGCGGCTGGCCGATGCGGCGGGGAAGCAGACGTTTCACGTGCCGGTCAGTGACGCGGTCCGCGTCCGGGTGGCGGTCCTCGCCGCGTACGGGGCCGGGCCGGGGCGCCACCTCGCGCTCGCGGAGCTGGAGTTCTTCAAGCGCCGCTGACTTCGGGACTCCGCCCCGGACCCCGGTCCTCAAACGCCGGACGGGCTGGATTTTGCCCCCCTGCCCGGACACTGCGGGCACTTCCAGCCCCTGTCCGGACTTTGCCTGCGGGCCGGATGGGGCAATTTCAGCCTCGCCAGGGGGCACCTCCCAGCCCCCTGGGGCTGGGGGAGTTTGAGGCGCGGGGTTTGGGGCGGAGCCCCGAATCCAGCCCCTCCGGCGATTGAGGAGCGGGGTTTGGGGCGGAGCCCCAAGGCAACCCGGCTGGCGCCGGGCACCGGGCTCTGCCCGGACCCGCTCCTCAAACGCCGGAGGGGCTGGGATGCGGCGCCGGGTCCGGGGCGGAGCCTCAACGGGCGGGGGCGGGGACGCGTCAGGTGTCGTGGAGGACGCCGAGGGTGTCGAGCATGCGGGCGTGGCGGCGTTCCGCGTGGCGGGCGGCGACCGGGTCGCCGGCCCGGCGGTGGGCGGCGATCAGGAGGCGCCAGACGGCGTCCTGGAAGGGGTCGAGGGAAAGGGCGTGGGAGGCCGCGGTGACCGCGGACTCCGCCTGGCCTCGGGACAGTTCGACCACGGCGAGCGTATGGGCCGCCTGGACCGCCTGCGTGCGGTACCGCTCGCGGATGGGGACGACCCACTCCGCCGGCCCGTCCTCGGGAAGCAGCTCGCCCGTGTACAGGCGAAGCGCCCGTTCCAGCGCGGCCACCGCACGGACCGCGTCGCCCTGGGCGGCCGCCCGCTGCCCCTCCTCCGCCGCCGCCTCGAACCGCTGCACGTCGCAGCTGCCACCCGCCGCCAGCACCAGCATGTACGCCTCCCCGGAGCGGACGAGGACCTGCGCCCGCCCCCGGTCGAGCCCCGGTTCGAGGAAGGTCCGCAGCGCCGAGACGGCGACCTGCAGACCGCGCCCCGCCGAATGCGGCGGGCTCTCCGGCCACAGCGCGGCCATCAGCTCCTCCCGGTGCACGGGCCGCCCCGCGTGCACGGACAGCAGCCGGGCCAGCGCCCGTACCCGCGGCCGGGTCCGGCTCCAGTCCAGCGGCCGCCCCGCCACGGTGGCCTCGTACCGCCGGAAGCAGCGCAGCGACAGCGGCGCGGCCACCGGCGGCGGCCCGGCCACGGCGGCAGCCGGAGCAGCGGACGGGACCGGCGCGGGCGGCGCGGCCGGACCGGCCCGCCTCAGGTGGCCGCGCAGCAGCGGGACGTCCGCCGCGAGCCCGAACTCCGCGCAGTCCTCGACGAGCTCCGGCGAAGGCGGCCCGGGCCGGGCCAGCTGCCGGACCAGCCGCTCCGGCAGCCCGGCCAGCACCTCGCGGTCCAGGTACGTCCGCAGCGCGGCCACGTCCAGCGGGTCCCGCCCGGCCAGCACGGCCGGCCCGGCCAGCCGCAGCACACCCGGCCAGCCGTCGGTGAGGCGGCCCAGCTCGGCCGGCGCGTCGGGGAACACCTCGGCGATCTCGGCCCCGTCCAGGCGGAGTTCCGGGGCGGCGAGGACGCGGGTCTGGGCGAGTTCGGCCCGGTTCAGGTTGAGGGCCGGCATCCGGCGGCCGGCGAGCACCAGCCGCAGCTGCGGCGGCGCCAGCAGGGCCAGCTCCGCCAGGACGGCCTCGGCGGGGCTGCCGTGCACGAGGTGGACGTCGTCGACGAGCAGCAGCACCGGCCGCTCCGGACGCCGCTCCACCGCCAGCAGCAGGGATTCCACGGTGGTCGGTTCGGGCAGCCCCAGCCGGCGGGCCAGCAGGCCCAGCAGGACGGGCGCGCCCCGGGTGTCCCGGCTCGGGTGCCAGTACAGCAGCAGCCGCCCGCCGGGCACCGGGCCGCGCTCCGGGGCCGAGAACGCCGCGGCCGTCTGCGAGAGCACGGTGGTCTTGCCGTAGCCGGCGGGCGCGATCAGCAGGGTGAGCGGGGCCGTACCAGCGGCCAGACCCGGCACCAGGCGTTCGTGCACGGTGGGGGGCCGGACCGCTGCGGACGTCGAGGCTTCCTCGCCCACCGCCGGACGGGCAGGGGGCCGGCGCTCACTCTCCATCCGGATACAGACGGTAGTCGTAGCGGAGCTGCACGCGCACGAAGGTACTAGGGCGGACGGGCCGAATCCAGAGAACGAACACAGACGTGGCAGCGCACTGCCATCACCGTGCGCCCCCCTTGAACTCCCTCCGGCGCACTCGGTTTTCGCGCGCGTACCCCGTACGTTGGGCGCACCCACGCGATGGAGGTGCCAGCACATGCGGATCGCCACGACCATCTTCCTGACGGACCTCACCCTCACGCCCGTACGGCTCGCGCGCGAGCTGGAGGAACGCGGTTTCCACGGGCTCTACCTCCCCGAACACACGCACATCCCGGTGACCCGGGACACCGCCGCGCCGATGGGCGGCGAGCTGCCCGAGCAGTACGGGCGGACCCTCGACCCGTTCGTGGCGCTCGGCCAGGCCGCGGCCGTGACCGCGCGGATCGCCCTCGGCACCGGCATCACGCTGCTCGGGCAGCACGATCCGATCGCCCTGGCCAAGCAGATCGCCACGCTCGACCACGTCAGCGGCGGGCGGTTCACGCTGGGCCTGGGGTACGGCTGGAACGTGGAGGAGGCCGCCGACCACGGCGTCGACTGGGCGACCCGGCGGGACCTGGTCGAGGACCGGGCGGCGCTGATGCGGGCGCTGTGGGCGCCGGAACCCACCGCGTACGAGGGGCCGTTCGGCTCGGTGCAGGCGTCGACGGCGTACCCGAAGCCGGTGCAGGCGCCGCGGCTCCTCGGCGACGGCAGCCCGCTGCACGGGCCGCGGACACTGCTCGGCGGGGCGGCCGGGCCCAAGCTGTTCGCCCAGATCGCGCGCTACACGGACGGGTGGATGCCGATCGGGGGGCGCGGTCTGACGGAGTCCCTGCCGGTGCTGCGCACGGCCTGGGAGCGGGCGGGCCGCGACCCGAAGGGGCTTCAGGTCGTGCCGTATGCGATCCACCCGAGCGCGGGGAAGCTCGCGCACTACGCGGATCTGGGGGTCGAGGAGGTCGTGGCGCAGCTCCCCTCCGGGGGTGAGGCGGAGGTGCTGCGCGCGCTGGACGCCTTGGCAGAGTTCCTCTGACCGGGGCTCCGCCCCGGACCCCGCGCCTCAAACTCCCCCAGCCCCAGGGGGCTGGGAGGTACCCCCTGGCGGGGCTGGAATTTGCCCCGCCGGGTCGGTCTGCCGAGCAGGGTCACCCCTCAGGGCTCCGCCCCGGGTCCCGGGCCAGTTCGACCGTGTACGGGAGGTGGGCCGGGCGGTGGCGGGAGATGAAGGCGTCGAGGGCCGGGAGGTCGACGGCGGCGGGGTCCGGGACGTGGAGGCGGACGGTCAGGGAGGGGTCGGGGCTGCCGGGCAGGGGAGCGCCGGCGGTCGCGGACCAGGCGCTGCCACCGCTCTCGTACACCTCCGCCAGCACCCCGAAGGCCTGCCCGACCGCCGCCGCCAGCCCGGCCGCGGTGCCGCGGGCCGCATGCCCGGCCACCGCACCCGGCACGGCCGCCGGAGACTCCGCGCCCACCCAGGCGGCGAGCAGGGCCGCGAAGTCCGCGGGCGCGAGCCGCGGATCGAAGTAGGCGGCCAGACTGTCCAGCACCCCGAGCACCGGCGCCAGCACTTCGTCCAGCCCCTCCGTGATCCGCTGGGCGTTGTCGTCCTCGGCGTACACGGCCGGCAGCTGCCCGCCCAGCGGGTACCGGCCGGCCAGCCCGGGAACCAGCCGGCGGCTCACGCGCCCGCCTCCGGGAAGCGGATCTGGTGGTCGTACGAGAAGGCCAGCGAGCCGGGGGCCAGCGGGATGCGGTCGGTCTGCTCGCTGCGGCGCCCGGAGTCCGGGTTGGCGGGGAAGAGGCGGAGGCGGAGCACCGTGTCGACCTCCGGGACGCGCTGGAGGAGGGCGAAGACCTCACCGCTGTGGACGTCGCGGCCGAACGGCCAGCCGGTGCCGTCGGCGCCGCCCGTCAGCGGGTTGAGGTAGCCGTACAGGGCGGCCAGCGCGGCGCGTTCCGCCCTGGCCCGGGCGATCCCGGCGGCGGGCCGCAGGTCGGCGACGACCGTCACGCCCTGGTAGTACGGGGGTTCCACGAGCAGCCGGACGCCCAGCATCCGGCGGGCCTCCAGGTGCGCCGTCACGCCGGCCAGCAGGTCCGCCGGGCAGGCCAGCTGCCCGAACTCCAGCCGGCCCTCGCCGTCGTCCGCGGCCGCCGGCACCAGCAGCACCCGCACCCCGCCCGCCCCGGCGTCCACGCACCGCACCCGCGCCACCTCGGGCGCCGCCTGCCGGGTCAGGTACTCGTAGTCGTCCGCGGTGACCGCCCGCTCCCGGGTGCGCAGCGCGAGGGCCCCGCGCAGCCGGGCGTTGGCCACGTCCTCGCCGTCGACGCCGCCGCCGGCCGCCCGCCGGTTCTCGACCCGGGCAACGTACGGGATGGAGCTGCGCAGGACGGCCAGCGCCCGCCGGGCCACGTTGCCGCCCCGGCCGCCGCCCGCGAGGTACGTGCGGACCCGCACCGGGACGCCCTTGCCGGGCACCGCCCCGTACTGCCGGAGACTGCCGTCGGCCTCCCGCACCGCCGGGCCGAACGCCACCTCGCCGGTGCTGCGGTCGAGGTGGACGTGCCGGTCCAGCGGGCCGGACTCGGCGAAGTGCGGGACCTCCCGCCACGGCAGCCACGTACCGTCCGGCCGGGCCGTCTCCACCGTGAAGGGGCTGCCGGCCACCACCGGCGCCCGGTCCAGCCGGAACGTCTGCGCGGGCACGCCCTCCGAGACGCCGAGCAGCTCCTCGCCGGCCCGCTCGGCGTGCACGGCGGGGGCGGTGCCGCCGACGGTGAAGGCCTCCGCGGCGAGCAGTTCGGGCGTCGCCGAGTACGGCCGCTGCCCGCGGCGCGGGGCGGTGACCGCACAGCGCAGCCAGCCGGCCCGCTGCCGGGCCTCCACCGAGGCCAGGTGCCCGGCGGGGAGCTGGACGAGGACGTCGCCGGGCCGGTTGAAGCCGCCGGTGCCGTCCCGGTCCACCTCGCACGGCGTCCAGCCCTCCGCGGTCCACGCCTCCCAGGCCAGCGGCGGGTCCTCGGGGTCGATGCCGTGCCCGGCGACGGGAAAGTCGAGGCGGAGCGCGACCACGCACCGCGGGGCGGCCCGCGAGAGGCCGAACAGCAGCGCGTCGCCGGGGCGGGGCACGGCCGCGAAGCAGGGCACGCGGCGGCCGTCGGCCAGCTCGGGGCGGCGGTCGGTACCGGCGGACGCCGGTCCCCCGGCCCGCGGGTCGCCCTCCCCGCCGCCGCCCGCGGTCTGCACCAGCACCGAAGCCAACTCGACCGGCACGACCGCGAGTTCCTCGACGGTCGAGAAGACCACCGCCTCCTCCGTGCCGGTCCGGTGGGTCGCCACCTCGGTGCCCGCGCGCACCTGCACCGTCTGCTGCTGCGGCGCCGACAGCCAGAACGTGACGTCCGTACGGGCGGCCGTCGGCGGGTTCAGGTGCAGCCCGATCAGGTCGAGGAACGCGATGTGGTTCTTCTCCGGCACCCGGTTCAGCCGGTAGATCAGCTGGTCCGTCATGTGCGCGAACGCCTCGATCAGCGTGATCCCCGGGTCGGAGACGTTGTGGTCGCTCCACTCCGGGCAGCGCTGCTGGACCATCCGCTTGGCCTCGTCGACGAGGTCCTGGAAGCGGCGGTCGTCCAGGTTCGGTTCGGGCAGGGCCACTACTCCCCGCCTCCCTGCCCGGCGCCGTCGTGCGCGGGGATCACGTAGAACGGGAAGACCAGGTTGCGCGGGTCGTTGGTGCCGCGCAGGGTGTACCGGATGTCGATGTACAGCGTGCCCTCGTCCTGCGCGTCGAAGGTGACGGCGACGTCGACCAGCTCGATCCGCGGCTCCCACCGCTCCAGCGACCACCGCACCTCGTACGCGATCTGCGCCGCCGTCGCCGCGTCCGCCGGGGCGAACACGTGGTCGTGGATGGCACAGCCGAACTGCGGGCGCATCGGCCGCTCCCCGGGCGCGGTGCCGAGGATCAGCCGCATGCTCTGCTCGATCTCCCGGTCCCCGCCGACCAGGGCCATCCCGCCGGTCGGGTCCGTCCGTACGGGGAACGCCCAGCCCGCCCCGATGAACTGCTCGGCCACCGCGCTCACCCGCCGATCAGCACGGTCGGCGCGCCGATGATGATCGGCGCCCCGCACGCGGCGAGGTCGCCCATCCGGGCGGCCGGCATCCCGCCGATCAGCACGGTCGGGCAGCCGGGCGGCGCGATCACCGACGGCGGGTGGACGGCCGGCGGCGGGAACGAGCAGATGTGCGGGGTGCCGACCACGGCCGCCGGCAGCCCGGCGATGAGCACGGTGGGCACCCCGGGCGGCCCGATCACCCCCGGGTGCCCGGTCTGGTCGGTGACCCGTGCGGCAGGCGGCATGCGGTGGTCCTCCTTTTCGGTGCGGCGATGTCCGGCTGATCGCGGCGATGACCGGCTGGTGGCGGCAGCGTCCGGCTAGTTGATGCGGACCAGCGCCGCGCTGATCGAGCAGCTGGCGCCGCCCTTGATCTCGGTGCTCGCCTGCCCGTTCACGGCGACCGTGGTGCCCTTCACGGTGACCTGGCCGTTCGTCTGGAGGCCGACCGCGCCGGCGCCGCCGTCCACCTCCACCCCCGTCTGCGCCTTGACCTGCACGGACTGCCCGGCCAGCTCCAGCTTCCCGGTGCCGGCGTCCATGCTGATCCCGCGGTCCGCCTTCACGGTCACCTTCTCCTTGGCGGTGATCTCCACCGAGCCGTCGCTGTGCACGGTGATGCTGGTGGCCTTCTGGTCCAGGTGCAGGGTGAGCTTTCCGTCGCCGGTGGCGAGCCGGACGCCCTGCGGGCCGCCGCGCGCGTCCAGCAGCTCCAGCCGGTTGCCGGTACGGGTCACCAGGGAGCGCCGGTTGGTCGCCCCGCTGGTCCCGTCGACGAGCGGGCCCTCGTGCGCGGACGGCTTGTCCTGCCCGTTGTAGAGCCCGCCGAGCACGTACGGATGGTCCACCCGGCCCTGTTCGAAGCCGACGAGCACCTCGTCGCCGACCTCCGGGCCGAAGATCCCGCCGCCGCCCTTGCCGCCCGCCTGCACGGTGCGCGCCCAGTCGCTGACGTACTCGGCGTCCAGCCACGGGAACGCCAGCTTCACCCGGCCGCGGCCCTCCGGGTCCCGGGTGTCGGTGACCGTCGCGTTGACCAGGCCGCCGATCCGGTCCGCGGCGCCCGCACCGGTGCCGGTGCCGCCGCCCGAGGCCAGCCCGTACAGCGAGCGGTCGGAGCGGCCGCCGACGGTCAGCCAGGTCTGGTACCCGGTGTCCGGGTCGAAGACGTGCCGGCTCGCGGAGATCGTGTACTTGCCCTCGAAGGGCTGCCCGACGTTCGCCAGGGTCACCGGGGTGCCGGCCCGCAGCTGCGGGATGCCCATGGCGACGGCGTCCACCTCCGCGAAGGCCGCCGCCAGGTCCGACGCCAGCGCCTTCGCCGCCTGGTCGGCCTCGGCCTGGGTGCCGTACGGGGTGTCCGTGGCCAGGAAGACGGCCCTGCCGAACGGCTGGGCCGCCTGGCCGGGGGTGAGGCCGATCCGGAGCCGGTCGCTGCGGTCGGCCGGGGCGCGTCCCACCACGGCCGCCTTCGCCTGCACGTCCCAGCCGCGGACCTCGACCTGCTGCACCTGGTCGGCGGCGGTCACGGACGCCTGGCAGCGCAGCAGGTTCCGGCCGAACTCCAGGACGTACGGGCTGGCTTGCGGGCGGGTCGCGGTGGCCGGGGCAGCGGCTGCCAGGGCCGGCTTGCGGAACACGAACTTTCCGTCGAGCACGGCGACTTCGGCACCGGCCAGGTCGGCGAGCCGGTGCAGGAACTCCCAGTCGGTGATGCCGGGCTGGGCCAGGTGCGCGTACACGGTGGTGGTGGCGTCGACCGTGCCGACCGGCAGGCCGGCCCGCTTGGCGACCTGGACGGCCACGTCGGAGGCGGTCATCTGGCGGTAGCCGGCGACGCGGCGGCCGCGGAAGAACCGGTGCGCGTGGTCGAGTCCGCGGACCACGGTGAACGTGCCGGTGCTGTCGAGGTCGATCTCTACGGCGGTGACCTCGGCGGACACCAGCAGTTCGCGCTGCGCGCTGTCGCCGGCCCGGGCGTACAGCTTGACCGGGGTGCCGATGGTCAGGCCGGCCTTCTGGAGGAGCTGGTGGTGCGGGTCCCGGAAGCGCAGGACGAACAGGTCGGGCAGCTGGGTGCTGTCGTCCACGTAGGCGGAGACGAGCAGTTCGGCGAGGGGGGCGGGCAGCGGCTGCCCGTTCACCTCGACGGTCAGGGTGTTGGCGAAGCTCTCACCGGCCACGGGTCGGTCCCCCCAGTTCCTCGGCGGCGGGCAGCAGCAGCTCCGTGCCGGGGAGCAGCCGCATCGGGTCGTCGATGCCGTTCGCGCGGGCGATCTCCCGCCAGGCGGCGGGGTCGCCGTACTCCCGCCAGGCGAGCAGGGCGAGGGTGTCGCCGGTGACCACGCGGTGCACGCGGCGGGCGGCGAGCGCGCCGGAGGTCGGGTTCTGGCCGGGCACCGGGCCGCTGATCTCCTCCAGGGTGACCTGGCAGGTGGCGCGGATCGGCAGGCCGCCGGGCGTGAACAGCGTGTACTTGGCCTGGACTTGGCTGACGTAGCCGACGAAGCCGGTGAGACCGCCCCAGTGGAAGATCACCCACGGGGGTACGCCCTGCTGGCGCTGGTGGGTCTGGTCGGTGGGGACGCAGCAGGCGAGCAGCGATTCGACGGCCTTCACGACGGCGTCGTCGTGCTTGGCACTGGCGTCGAAGAACATCTCCACGGTCAGCTTGGACGGGCCGGCGCCCTTGAACTCGGCGGGACCGGCCTTCTTCGCGCCCTTCGCCGTCTTCCGCTCCCACTTGGCGGTCTTGGCGAGGGTGAGTTCCTTCGGGTTGAACTGGAAGTCGATCTGGCCCATGCGGGGGCCGGGGGTGGTCGTACCGCCGTCGGCGGGCGGCTGGCGCAGCTCCAGGTAGGCGTGCTCCAGCTTGGGCCGGGAGCCGCCCTTGTCGCCGCCGGCGGGGGCCGGCGGGGCGGCGGCGATGAACGCGACGGGCTGGGCGGCCACGGCTCAGCTCCCGCCCTGGAGGAACCCGTGGTGGGCGATCTCCAGCGTCTCGGTGGCGACCTTGACGGTCTCGGGGTTGAGCGAGGGCCCGGTCCAGCGGACCGGCACCACGTCCATGAGGCTCCACCGGGCGACGACCGTGCCGTCCACGGTCATGGCGCTGATGTGCGCGGTCTTGCGCGGCACGCCGTTGATCATGCCGGCGAGCCAGGCGGTGACCTTCTCGGTGTCCTTGGTCACGGGCCGCGCGAGCTTGATGTTGGAGTACTTGATCCGCGACGGCAGCTGCCACACGTGCCCGTTGTTCCCCCCTTCCTCGCGCTGCTCCATCACCACCTCGCACCCCAGGCCCTCACAACTGTTGAACGCCCCGAGGCTGATGTCGTCGATCTCGACCATGAAGCAGACGCTGACGGCGGGGTCGGGGCTGGGCTGGGGCTGGGCCATGGGGGTCCTTCGGGTGGGTGGGGTGCTGGTCAGTGGCGCGGGTCGAGGCGGACGCCGGCCCGTTCGCGGTCGAGGCGGAGCTCGGCGCGGAGCAGCCGGCTGAGCGGGCCGATGAGGCGGCGGACGAGGGCGT
Source organism: Streptomyces bambusae (assembly GCF_020532645.1). Taxonomy (GTDB): domain Bacteria; phylum Actinomycetota; class Actinomycetes; order Streptomycetales; family Streptomycetaceae; genus Streptomyces; species Streptomyces bambusae. The sequence continues at coordinate 33,857 of NZ_JAJAUZ010000047.1, read as the reverse complement.
CGGTGGACTCGGCGGGGGCCGGCGGGGCGGCGGCTTGGGCGGGGGGTGACGGCGGGTCGGGTTCCCGCTGGACCGGAGCCGTCCAGACGGCGGTGTCGGGGTCGGTCTGGCGCTGCGCGGACTCGGCGGGCGGGGCCGGCGGGAAGACGAAGGCGGCCGCCGCCGGCGGTACGAGCCCTCCGGGACGGGGGTCGGGCGGGACGTCCGCGAGGCGTACGGCCTGCACGGAGACCGGGGGCGGGTGGGCAGGGCCGGGCACCACGGGCCGCACGGGCAGCCCGGCCGCGGCCGAGGGGAAGGCGGGGGCGAACGGGGCGGGCCCGCCGAACGCGGGGGCGGGGCCGGAGCCGGCGCCCGCAGCGCCGGCGCCCCAGGCCGCGGACGGCGCGCGCTGCACGGACGCCGACAGCGGGTGGGCGGCCGTGGACGATCCCGGCTGCACGGCCGCTGCCTGCGGGACGGCGGGACCCGACGCGGCGAACGGGGCCGAGCCGGAACCGACCGCGTGACCGAGGCCGGAGGCCCCGGACGCTTCCCGCTGCACGGCCGCCGACAGCGGAACGGCAAGACCTGACGCCGTGAACGGGGCCGAGCCGGAACCGGGGCCGGAGGGCGGGGACTCTTCCCACGGGTGGGCGGGGCCGACGGCCGTGGACGAACCCGGCTGCACGGCCGCCACTTGCGGGGAGGCGAGACCTGACGCGGCGAACGGGGCGTGGCCGGGACCGGACGCTGTCGACGGCTGCCGCTGGACGGAAGCCGGCAGCGGGACCGCCGGGCCGGGCGCCGCGAAGAGGGCGGGCCCGGCGGTCTCGGCGCCGGAGCCCCGGGCCGACGGCGGGGAGGGGAGGTCGGGTGAGCCCGCGAGCCGGGAGGCGACCGGGGTTCCGGACGGGAAGTCGGATGGCCCGGACTGGACGGCGGGGCCGGGTGCCGTGGGGGGTCCGGGCGGGGAGCCCGGGCCGGTGGGCAGGGGCCGTGACGGCGAGTCCGGTGGTGCTGCGGACCGCTGCACGACGGGCGCGGGTCCGCCGTGAGCGGCTGTGGTGGACAGGGCGGCCGCTGTCGCCGCGGGGTCTGCCTGCCCGGCCGCTCGCCGCTGCACGGCGCGAACGCCTGCGGTGGGCGGGCCGGCCGCTGCCGGGCCGGAACCGCTGCCCCGGCGGGCGGCTCCCGCAGGGCCGGTCGCATCCCACTGCACGGAGGGGGCGGGCTCGACCGGTCCCCATGTGATCGGGACGGCGGCGAGGCCCGGCGCCGATCCGGCCACCTGCCCGAACGCGGGCCCCAGCGCCCGCTCCCCCACCAGCCCGACCGCCCGCCCCACCACGTCCCGCTGCACGGGAGCAACGACCGGCACCACGGGCAGTTCCCCACGCCCCGACCCGGCATCGGCTCCGGGCCCGGCGAGCGCGGCCCCGGTCCCGGTCCCGAGCCCGTCGCCGGAGTCGGATCCCGGGCCGGGGTCGAGGTCGAGCCCGGCCCCGAGGCCAATCCCCTCACCGGCGCCCTGGCCGGAGCCAGCCCCTTGGCCGTCGCCGATGTCGGCCCCGACACCCCGGCCGGGGTCGGAGCCGGGCCCGATCCCGTCGCCGGAGTCGCCGTCGGCCCCCGGGCCGAAGCCGGCCTCAAGGCCGAGACCGGGCCAGTGCCCGGCGCCCGAACCGGAGCTGCCGTCGGAGTCGGAACCCGGGTCGGATCCCGGGCCGGAGTCGACTTCGCGGCTGAGGCCGAGACCGAGCCCGGCACCCGAGCCGGCGTCGGACCCCAGGCCCGAACCGGACCCCGGGCCGAAGCCGGGACCGGACACGGGTAGCGAGCCGACGTCGGAGACGGAACCGGGGCCGGCCCCCGGGCCGAAGCCGGATTGCCTGCCGAGGCCGAGGCCGAGGCCGAGACCGGAACCAGAGCCCGAGCCCGAGCCGGGGCCGGGGCCGGGCACGGGCCACGGGGCGGGTTCGGGGCTCGGGCCCGGTTCGGGCGCCCGGCCGGAAGCGGGGGCGGGGGCGGGGACGGGGCCGGAGTTGTGGCCCGGGGTCGGCTGGGGGGCCGGTACCGACGGGAGGGGGGCGCCCAGGCCGAGTCGGCGGGGGCCGGTCCGGCGCTGGGTTACGACGGGCAGTGGCGCGCCCGTGTCTCCGGCGGAACGCTGCACGGGGGGCGGATCGTCGCCGCTTCCCGCGGCCGGACCACCCGGCTCCGCCGAGCCCGCGACCACGGACCGGTCGCCCGTCAACGGCCGCTGTCCGGGACTCCGTCGTGCGGATCCGTCCTTCCGGGCCCCCGTCGTCGCGCCATCCGGAAGCGACCGCTGCAGCGACCCGCCGTCCGGCGACCCCGCAGAGCCGGCCCCGCTGCCGGCGGGCGCACGCTCCGGCAGGCCGGGCAAGGGCGCCCCCAGCCCCGGGCGCCGCACGGCGGGCGGAAGCCCGGGTCCGGACCCCGGCAACGGCTGCCGGTCGACGACCTGTCGGACGGGATCGTCCCCGCGTCCGTCCGCCCGCTGGACGGGTACGCCCGTACCGGGCAGGCCGCCGGGGTCGGGCCCGCGCACCGCGGCACCAGGGACTCGGCCCGGGACGGCCGGTCGTCGTACGGGCGTCCCGGCGGCCGGGCCGGACGGATCGGGCGTCGCCGGGAGGGCGCGCAGGAGCGGGAGTTCCACGGCCGGGGCCACCGTCAGGGCCCGTTCCGGTGCGAGCGGGACCACGGGGCCGGTCGTCGACCGCTGTACGGGTAGCGGTCCGCCGTCCGGGGCGCCGGTCGGTGCCCGGCGGGCGGCCGCCGTCGGCGTGCCATCCGCCGCCGGAGACCCGCCGGGCGACTCATCCGGCGGCCCCGCAGCCGGCTCCCGCGCCGCAACCGCGTCCAGCGGCGGCGCGCCCGCCCACTGGAGCCCGACCACCGGCAGCGGCGCCGGCCCGGGCCGCAACTCCGACAGCCGGGGCAGCGAGGGGCCCGCCCCTCCGTCCGACTCCCGCTGCACGGACGCCCCGGCCCCACCGGACGCCGACCCATCCGCCACGGACCCGGCCCGGTCCACCCCGGCCCGGTCCACCCCGGCCCCATCCGTCCCGGACCCGGGCCCGTCCGTCCCGGCCCTTTCCGCCCCGGACCACGACCCGTCCACTCCGGCCCCGGCCCCGGCCCCGCCCGAAACCGCCCCCGCAGCCACCCCCGCAGCCGCCGGTGCCGCCGCCCCCGGCTCCCCCGGGCCCACCGGAACCGCCTCCAGCACCCCGTGCAGCACCCCCGCGGGCGCCTCGTCGCCCACCTCGTGTGCCAGCGGGCGCGTCAGCAGGGGGCTCTGCCAGGACGTCAGGGACGCCGCGAACGTCCTTGAATCCGTCAGGAGTTCCGGCACCGACGACACCGTGAGCCGTTGCACCGGCAGGTGCCGCCACTCGCCCGCCCCGGGCCGCGGCACAGCCGCCGCAGGATCCGGCGGACCGGGCGCGCGCACCGGCTCGCGTGCCGCCCCCCGCAGCCACCCCCGCACCCCCTCGAACACGTCACCGCCCCCCGGCTCCGGTCGCGGCCGCCCGGTTGAGGCGGGCGATCTGGTCGACGTACCGGCGGCGTTCCAGGTGTTCCAGGTCGAGGATGGCGTCCATCGGCCAGTGGAAGTGGTAGGCGATGTACGCGACTTCGCCGTACAGGTCGTCCGTCGCGTACGTCACGATTCCCCCAGGCGCCCACCGCCCGCCAGGTCCACCGCGAACGGCGTGGCGCACGCCGGGCACGTCACCTGGGCGCGGGTGTGGCCCTCGGCGTTGATGCGCCGGTAGAAGTCCTGCAGGAACGCCAGGTCCGACGCGAACAGGTCCTCGATCACGCCCGCGTGGACGTCGGTCACCGAGCCGATCCGCTCGACCACCCGCCCCAGCAGCACCACCGACAGGTACGCCGGGTTCTCCCGCACCCGGTCGTCCCGCAGCGGGACGAGTTCGTCGCGGGCCGTGGCCAGCCGCATCACCCCGGTCCGGTGGACCTGCCCGGCCCCGTCGACGTACCCGCGCGGCAGCTCGAACGCGAACTCGGTCCGCATCGACCCGCCGTCCCGCCCTTCCGCAGCGGCCGTCCCCACACCCGCTTCCGGGGCCGGAGCCGGGCTCTCCCCCACGGCCTCCCGGGCCGCATGCGTCCGACGCATCACGCCACCGCCACGCTCACTCGACGTCCATCTGCTCGTACGTGATGACGAGCTTCTCGGTCAGGACGCTCGTGTCGCCCGCCTTCAGCGAGCTGATCTCCAGGCTCTTGGGCCACGCGTTCACCAGCGTGTACCGCTTGATCGCGACGCCCTCGTAGTCGAAGACGATGATCGCGCCGCCCTTGCGCGCGGCGCCCATCTTCCCGAACCGGGCGTCCTTGATCCATTTCTCGAAGCTCTGGTCGGCGGTGAGGCCGCGGGTCAGCGTGACCTCGCCCGCCTTCTGCCGGCCCGGCAGCTTCTTGATGACGTACTTGCCGTCGGCCGTGTTCTGCTTCAGCTCGATGACGTCCTGCTCCATCTTCAGGCCCGTCACCTCGTTGATCTGTTTGATCACGACGCCGTCGATCTCCAGGCCGAAGGAATGGCCGACCGAGGTGTCCATGTCGGGAAGTGCCACCGCGGAATCTCCTCACGCTCGCTCAGTACGCTGGCTCGGTAAGCCGGTTCACTCGTTGACGAGGCTGGTGCCGCCCGAGAACTGGGCCAGCCGGAAGATCACGAACTCGGCCGGCTTCACGGGCGCGATGCCGATCTCGCAGACCACCTGCCCGGCGTCGATGCCCTCGGCCGGGTTGGTCTCGCGGTCGCACTTCACGTAGAACGCCTCGTCGGGCGTCAGGCCGAACAGGGCGCCCTTGCGCCACTCGTTGACGAGGAACGCCGAGATGGTGCGCCGGATCCGGGCCCACAGCGCGTCGTCGTTCGGCTCGAAGACCACCCACTGGGTGCCGAGCAGGATGGAGTCCTCGATGTAGTTGAAGAGCCGGCGTACGTTCAGGTAGCGCCAGGCCGGGTCGGAGGACAGGGTGCGGGCGCCCCAGACGCGGATGCCGCGGCCGGGGAAGGTGCGGATGCAGTTGACGCCGACCGGGTTGAGGAGCGTCTGCTCGGCCTTGGTGAGGTGCACTGCCAGGTCGACGGCGCCGCGGACCACCTCGTTGGCGGGCGCCTTGTGGACGCCGCGGGTCTCGTCGTTGCGGGCCCAGACGCCGGCCATCGCGCCGCTCGGGGGGACGAACCGGGTCTGGTTCGGGGCCGCCGGGTCGGCCACCTTGATCCAGGGGTAGTACAGGGCCGCGTACTTGGAGTCGTACCCGGCGCCGGTCATCCGCCAGGCGCGGACCTTCTGCGCCGACAGGCCGGGCAGCGGGTCGATGATCGCGACCCGGTTCCCCATCAGCTCGCAGTGGGCGATCATCGCGAGCTGCACGGCCTTGACGCCCTCCTCGTCCAGGGCGCCCTGCTCGTACGCGCCCATCAGGTCGGGCACGGCCAGCATGGTGACCTCGTCCACGGTCTCCAGCCCGGCGAAACCGGTCCGGTCGTCCGGGCTGCCGACGTAGTCCTGCGCGCCGATCCGCACCGCGGGGAGCGCGGCCGGGGCGGGGGCGGGGGCGAGGGCGACGGTCTGGTTCTCGGGGCGGGCGAGGGCCTGCGCGGGGCCGGCGTCCTCCAGGGTGATCAGGCGGGACTTGTCGCGGACCACGGTGACGGCGTACGTGCGCTGGCTGCGCTTGGCGGAGACCTCCCAGGTCTCCTCGGTGCGGTCGCCGCGCTTGACGGTCAGCGTGAAGGCGTCCTCGGCGGGCGACTCGCCGGCCGCGTCGGAGACCTCGACGCTCAGGCCCTCGCCGGTGCCCTCCAGGGCAGCGACCTGGAACCCGCCGAGTGCACCGCGGGGCCCGGCCGGGAGGACCGCCCGGCCCGCACGCTTGCCGCCGGCGGCGGGGCGCGCCTCCTCCCCGGCGGGTGCTTCCGGGTCGCCGCCGACGCGGACCACGTAGCAGGTGCCGCCGCCGTTGAGGAAGTACGCGTAGACGGCGTGGGCGAGGTAGGAGCCCGTCAGGAAGCCGCCGAAGGTGGACGTGAACTGGCTCCAGTTCGTCACCAGCGTCGGGGTGTCGCAGGGCCCGTCCGCCGCGATCCCCACGAAGGCGGCCACGGCCGTCCCGACCCCCTCGATGGGTCGCGACCCGGCCTCCACCTCTTCGACGTAGACGCCTGGCGACAGGTACTGAGGCATCCTGGCCCTCCCCTGGGACGTGACGGACGCCCCCACCCTCACCCCCGCCCCACCCAAAGGTCATGACCTCCCGCACGCCCCGGAGGGAACCCCGGTCTGCCCCTTGGGGCAGGTACCGCGGCCGGGAGGTACGGGGCCACGGGCGGCGGTCTCAGGCGTCTTCGGGCAGGATCCGGAAGTGGGTGTACACCCCGCCGAGCGGCCGGAGCACCCGGAAGTCGCGCAGGTCCCGCGTCAGCACCGCGTCCGTGCCGTACTCGGCGGCCACCGCGACGTTCACGGCGTCGACCAGGTCGAGGTCCAGCTCCGCATAGCGGGCCCGGACCGCGAGGGCGGCGTCGAGGACCTCGGGCGACAGCGGGGCGAGCACCAGGCGGGACTCCCGCACCCGGGCACTGAGCGACGCGAGCACGGCGTCCGCGGCGGCTCGCCCCGCCCGGCTGGTGGCGACCTGGTGCGCCTCGGTCAGTGCCAGGGGAGTGCTGACCAGCAGGCCGCAGGCATCGGCCACCTTGCGGGCAGCCTCGTGCGCGGGATCGGAACGGTTGTAGAGGGTGAGCAGTCCGGACGTGTCGGCGACGACGATCACGCGGCCGGGCTCTCGTCCCGGCGTGCCGACCTGCCGCTCCGGTCCGCCCGCACCGCACGGATGTCGTCGGCGGTGACCGGGCCGCCGAGGTCGAACGTCTCCGCGTCGGTCACGAACGGCTCATCCCACACGCGGTGCGCGAGCGCGATGCGGTGGATTCCCTCGCGGATTATCTCCGCCTCGGCCACGCCCAGGCGGGCAGCCGCAGCCTTGATGAGGGCGAGGTCGCCGTCATCCGCGTACACGTTGGTTCGCTTCAGGGCCATGCAGCGATGGTACAGGTCCTGTACCAGACCTGCGGCCGTGCGGAACCGCAGCCGCCGGGCCCGGACCGCCCACCCTCTCCCCGAGCGGTCCGGCGGGCGGAAGCGGAGGAACGTTACGCCGGCTTTCGGCGGGCCTGGTTCAGGATGCGGAGGGGGGCCAGGAGGCCGTAGCCGATGTCCTTGCGGAGGGCGGTGGGGCCGGCCTGTTCGACCTGGGTGAGCTGGTGGTTCATGAGGTCGATCATGGTGCGGCCGACCGGGCGGAGGCCGGGGTCGGCCAGGTCGACGATGTCGTCGGCCGCGGCGAGGGCGGTACGGGCGCGGGTGCACTCGTCGGCGATGAGGGCGCGTACGGGCTCGGTGTCGCGACCCTGTTCGAGGTCCTCGAGGGTCACGCCGAGGGCGTCGAGGCGCTCCCGGGGCAGGCAGAGCCGGCCGGCCGCGAGGTCGCCGGCCAGGTCGGCGAGGAAGTCCACCCGCTGGGCGGCGTCCACGAACCGCCGCCATCCGGCCGCCTGCTCCTCGTCCGGCCCGCCGCGGTACTGGAGGCCGGTGAAGACGACGATGCCGGGCCAGGCGTACGCGTCGAGGTAGTCCTGGAAGTCGGCCTCCGTGCCGAAGCCCGCGAACTCGGCCTCGGCGCTCGCCGCGCCCGCCAGGAAGTCGTACACCCAGTGCTCGGGCAGCCCGCGGGCGGCGACGGCGTGCGCGTAGGCCCGCAGCACCGGGTCGCCGCTGTCGCCCGACTCCAGGGCGTCGCCGACCCGTTCGGTGAGCAGCTTGAGCGCGGTCAGCGGCTCCTCGCCCTCGGCGGTGTCGTCGACGAGGTTCATGAACGCCAGCCCGGCCGTCAGGTACGGCACCAACGGCGGGGCCGCCAGCAGCCGCAGGGCCAGGTACGGGGCCTGTTCGCGGCGAAGTACCCGCCGGGCGGCAGCCGTGTAGTCCTCCCGTACGTCGGATTCGGTGATCTCGGCGGCGGTGAGGGTGGCGCGCCAGCTGGGCACTGTCGGCTCTCCTAGGGCGTTGGGCATGTCCCTGTCGGGTGACGGGTCGTGCCCACCGTACCCACCGTTTGCCGCAAGAACGCCCTTTGTCCACCGGTTTCCCTGCCGCGGGCCGACTCCGCCCCCTAACCTGAAAGGTTGCCCGACGCTCCGGGCTCCACCGGTGACGCTCCGTACCGGAAATCAGGCACGGGTGGGGCTCAGTTGGTGAAGCGGATGCTGACCGGGGTGCTGTCCTTCATGCCCGCGGGGGCGGCCGTGATGACCTCGTCCCACTCGCCGTGCGCCGCGGCCCGGTCCGTGTGCCCCTGGTGGCCGTCCTTCCAGCCGAGGATGTGCCCGACCTCCTCCTCCCGGTAGAGGCGCCGGACCTCGCTGAAGTCGAGGACGGCGCGGACCGTGCGGCCGTTGTCGCGGGCGGCCATCAGCATTCCCTTCATGGAGCCGGAACAGCCCTTGCACGGCTCGAAGGTGCCGGTGACCTTCAGGTGGATCTCCTTCATCACCGCGCCGTTGCGGCCCTCGGTGACCGCCGCCAGCCAGTCCGTGAGCTGCCGTTCGGCGTGCGTGGCGTGGTCGTTGGCGTTGCTGCCCTTGCCGATGTTCCAGGAGCGCAGCATGACCTCGTTCTTCTGGAACCCGCCGGCACCCAGGCCGACTTCGCCGCGGGCCACGTGCCCGCCCTGGGTGTCGCCGCGCCCGACGCGGAACGACTCGCCCTGGTGCTGGGGCGCGTCGATGCCGACGGTCGCGTTCTGGTGCGAGCCGGGCGTGTGCACGAACGGCTGGTCGAAGGTGATCTTCGCGCGGGCATTGACCACGGCCTTCTTGTCGCCGGGGTCCGTGGTCCGCTTCAGCCCGGGCGCATCGGCGGCGGCCTTGCCGGGCCCGGCGGTGCTGACGATGCACCGGAAGTCGAGGTTCTTCACGCTGGTGCCGAGCCGCAGCTCGACCCAGCGTTTCTCGCCCTCGCGCTGCACCACGACCGCCTCCAGGCCGTGCGTCTGCTTCACCGCCGGCATCCGGGCCTTCAGGTCCCCGACGGAGGTCGCCGTGCCGCCCTGGGCGCGTACGTCCTTGGCGGCCGCCTCGACCGTGGCCGCGTTGCTCTTCGTGCCCTTGCTGCTCTTCCGCCGGACGCCCGGGTTGACCTGGCCGTCGATGGCCCAGACCCCGCCGTCCGGCACGGCCTCCAGCTTCGTCATCCCGTACCGGACCCGGATGCCCGCCAGCACCGGCGTCATGGCGGCCTTGGCGATCCCGCGGCCGGGCATCGCGTTCACCGCGCGCAGGGCGGCCGCCATGCCCTTGTCGAGGCGGGCCTGTTTGCCCTCCGGGGAGTCGTCGCCGCCGCGGACCTTCGCCTTCAGCTTGGACAGGACGTTCTTCCCGGCGGCCACGATCTTGCCGATGACCCAGTCCACGACCTTCAGCACCGGGGCCTGGACCTTCTCCAGGATCGACTTGATCTTCGCGGAGATGCCACCGAGGCCCAGCAGACTGGCCAGGAAGTCGAGGACGACCGGGACGGCCTTCGCCAGACTCTGCTCGATCAGCCCGGTGACCGCGCCGCCCCCGCCGCCCGCGATCGACTCGACCGAGTCGAGTACGGAGTCCACGAAGCTCTTGATCTGGGCCGCGCGGTTCACGAAGAACATGACCAGGTCGTAGATCGCCTTGCAGGCCCGTACGAACGCGGAGGCCGGGTTGAGCAGCGAGACGATCCACGTGATGCCGGCCGTGACGATCTTCTCGATCACGAAGTCCTTGATCGCGCCGATCACCGTGTCCTTGAGGTCGGACAGCTTCTCGACGACCCACTTCCACAGCCCGCCGATGCCCTCGCTGACCAGGACCTGCACCATCTCGAAGCCGGTCTCCAGCGCGCCCATCGCCCGCTCGCCGATCCGGGCCACCACACGGGCGCGGATGTTCGCCCAGGTCAGGCCGAGGATGGAGAGGATCAGCTTGACGATGCCCCTCGCGTCGAAGGTCTCCGGGATCTCGATGCCGCCGGCCGACAGCTGGCCGAACAGCCACTGCTTGAGGCCGTTCTTGAGGTGTTCGCCGATGCGCGCGGCGAAGCCCATGACGCCGCCCTTGACTGCGTTCACGAGGTTGCCGAGGAAGCCGATCGGGTCCGCGATGATCTTGTCGATCGCGCCGGCCGCGCGGGCCAGTACGCCGAGCAGCATGTCCTTGAGCTTGAGGACGGTCTCGATCGTGCCGGCGACGGCGTCCTTGGCCTTGCCGAGCAGGCCCTTGTTCTCCTCCTGGAGCTTCTTGATCTCCTCGTCGAGTTCGCCGCGGGCCGCCACGTACTTCTCGGCGAGGCCGTCCACCAGGCCCTGGGACTTCTCCGACACCGCGGACTCCAGCGCCTGGAACTCGCCGCCGATGCCGTCGGCCGCCTGCTGGGCGGACTTCCGCAGGGACGCGGGCTGTTCGGCGACCTTCGCGGCGATCTTCGCCTTGCCGTCGGCGATCCGGGCGGTGGCCTCGCCGAGGCGTTTGCCGATGAGGTCGGCGATGTTCGAGATGCAGACCTGCATCTCGCGCTCGTAGACGACGCGGGCCTCGGCGAAGATCTGGCCGGCGCGGGGCGGCGGGTCGAGCAGGGCGTCGGCGACCCAGCGGGCGGCGCCCGTGACACCCGCGTACCGCTCGTCCTTCCAGGCCTTCATCTTGGTCTGGTGGTCGTGCTCGAACGCGGCCTTGGCCGCCTTCTGACCGTCGTCGAACGCCTTGTCCACCTCGGTGTCGAGACCGCCGAGGATGGCTTCGACGTCCTTCTTCGTGGTGTCGAAGAGCCCCTTGATCTCGGCGGCGATCCTGGCCCGCTCCTGCTCCTCCTTGGTCTTGGCCGCGCCCTGGCCGGCGGCGACCTGCCCGTTGGCACCGGTCCTGGCGGCGGTCATGGCCTGCAGGGCGGCCGGGCCGGCGGCCGCGGCGCCGCCCTGCTCGGCGGCGACCCGGGCGTCCTCCGCGGCCCGGTACTGCGCGGGGGCGGTCGCCGCGTGCGTGTCGGACTCCTGCTTGGCCTTCAGAGTCTCGTCGAACTGCTCCTCGTTGGACCGTGCCAGCTGCTGCGGGGTGACCTTCGCCTCCGCGAGCATGGCGTCGGTCTCCTTGGGGCCCGTACTGAGGTCGGTCTGCTCCGGGGGTGCCTTGGCGACCGACGCGGCCTTGGGGTCGGGCGGGGCGAGCGCGGGTACGGGCGGCCGGCCGGGCAGCGGAGTGACCGGCTTCGCGACGGCCTTCGACTCGTCCGGGGCCTGCGCGGTCTTCTCGGCGACGTCCTTGGCCGAGCCGTCCTTGCCGGCCTTGACCTGGCCGGAGACCGCGTCCTTGACCTCGTCGGCCTTGCCGGACTGAGCGAACTTGTCGGCCTCGTCGAGGGTCTTGGGCGCCTTGGCGGCGATGGCCGCCGACACCGCGGCGATGAACCCCGCCTTGTCGAACCCGCCCGGCCTGGCGCCGCCCATCTCCTGCACCTGCGCCGCCTTGGCCTGGGCCTCCTTGTCATCCCCCGGCCCCACCGCCGCGCCCTGCGCCGCCCTGACCTCGGCCCCCGCCGACGCGTGCTTCCCCAACACCCCCTTCTTCTGCCGCACGTCCAGGACGACCTTCCTGAACCGCGGATCCCCCGCCGGCGCCAACCCCACCGGCGCAACGGGCAACTCCCCCGCATCCAGCCGCTGCACGACAACGTCCCGCTGCGGGGCAACGTCCCGCTGCACGGCAACATCCTGCTGCGGGGCAACCTCCAGCCCCGCCGGCGTTTGAGGCGCGGGGTCCGGGGCGGAGCCCCGGGTGGCTCGACCGACAGCCCGCTCGGCCTGCCGCCCCGGCTCGGGGGCAACATCCAGCCCCGCCGGCGTTTGAGGCGCGGGGTCCGGGGCGGAGCCCCGGGGGCGGGCGGACAGGAGCGCCGCCACGGCCGCGTTGCCGGCCCGCCCCTGCAGCCGCTGCACCGCACCCGCATCAAGCGGCGCCCGCCCCCGCACGGCCGGCGCCGCATCCCGCCGGGCCGGTGCCTGCGCCTCGACCCGGCCCGCCCCGGAACGCCCTCGCTCAGCCCCCGCCTTCACCGCCCACCACCCCGCGCCTGAACCCCGTATGCCCTACTCCGCCGGCGCCTCTTCCTCCTCCGCCTCTGCGGCCCGCTGCACGGCCACCTCCCCGCCCGCGCCCACGCCCCCGGACTCCGCCTCCCGCTGCACGGCACCGGCGGGAGCGGGCGCGGGTGCGGGCGCGGGCGCGGACATCACCCGCTCCGCCGTGGCCACCGCCTCCCGTTCGAACCGGTCCCCGGGATCGCTCACCCGGATCCCACCCCCCGCATCCGTCCCGTCCACCGGCCCCGACCGCTGCTGCACGACGTGCGTCAGCTCGTGCGCGAGCGTGGTGCGGCCCTGCTGGGACCCGGGGTCGTACGCGTCACGCTGGAAGACGATGTGCGAGCCGACCGTGTACGCGTGGGCGTTCACGGACTTCGCCGAGTCGTGCGCCGCGGCGTCGGTGTGCACGCGCACGTCGCCGAAGTCGTGGCCGAGGCGGGACTCCATGTCGTCCCGGACCTCCGGGTCCAGAGCGGTGCCGCCGGTGGCCACGACGTCGTGTACGGAGCTCCGCTGGACGGAGGCGGTCCGTGCGTTGCCCAGCGTGCGCTGGAGGCGGAGCATGCCGGCGGGGCCGAGTACGTCGGTTCGGCCCGCGGCGGCGGCCTGCGCGAGGAGGTGGTCTTGAACGGGTGCACCCTCCGGGCGGCGGGTGGCCGCCGTCTCGGTGTCCTCGTCGTGGTCGTGCGTGTGTCCGTGCATGCTGGTCCCCCTGCGGTGGGCTGCCTGTACGGTGCCGGGTGGTGGGGCCGGGTGGGAGGGCCCCGCGGTGCCCCTGCGGGGCATGGCTCCTTGCCTGATCAGGCCAGCAGGCCTTCCCGACCCGGCCGGGCAAATCCTGCCCCCGCGCCGCCTCCAGCCCTGCGCGGGCGCATCCCGCCCCTCCGGCGCTCGAGCCCCGGCCAGGCAAATCCAGCCCCTCCGGCGTTCGAGCCCCGGCCGGGCAAACCCAGCCCCTCCGGCGCTTGAGACCCGGCCGGGCAAATGCAGCCCCTCCGGCGCTTGAGGAGCGGGTCCGGGCAGAGCCCGGTGCCCGGCGCCGGCCGGGTTGCCGTTCTTGGGGCCCCGCCCCAAACCCCGCTCCTCAAACGCCGGAGGGGCTGGATTTGCCCGGCGGGCAGCCGGCCCAAGGGGAGTGGGGCGGCTCACCCGCCGGCGTGGCTGGTCGCGCAGTTCCCCGCGCCCCTGGCGGGGTTGCGGGAGCGGCTGGTCCGGAGGGCTAGCGGGTCCAGGGGTGCCACGGGCCGAATTCCGAGGCCAGGCAGAGGCGGCCCAGTTTCCGGTATTCGCGGGAGATGGCGGTGACGAGGTCCGGCATCGTGAGGGGACGGGAGGCGGCGGCGGACAGGTAGGCGGCGGTGACGGCCGCGGAGCGGATGTCACCGCCGGCCAGGTCGAAGGCGCGCGCACAGAACGGCAGGTCGAGGTCGTCGCCCCGCGGCAGCACCCGCCCCAGCGCCCGGTCCCACAGCGCCAGCCGCTGCGCCTCGTCGGGCAACGGGAAGTCGACGACCAGGTCGAGCCGCCGGGTGAACGCCTCGTCCAGATTGGCCCGCAGGTTCGTCGCCAGCACCGCCAGCCCGTCGAACGTCTCCATCCGCTGGAGCAGGTACGCGCTCTCCACGTTCGCGTACCGGTCGTGCGCGTCCTTGACCTCCGACCGCTTCCCGAACACCGCGTCCGCCTCGTCGAAGAGCAGCACACCGTTCACCCCGGCTGCCTCGGTGAAGATCCGCTCCAGGTTCTTCTCGGTCTCCCCCACGTACTTGTCGACGACCGTCGCCAGGTCCACCGTGTAGAGGTCCAGCCCCAGCTCCCCCGCGATGACCTCGGCGGACATGGTCTTGCCGGTCCCCGAGTCGCCGGCGAACAGTGCCATCACTCCCCGCCCGCGCCCGCCTCCCGGCCGCATCCCCCAGTCGCCGAGCACCCGGTCCCGGTGCCGGGCCCGGGCCGCCAGCTCGTGCAGCTGCCCGAGCACCGCCGGCGGCAGCACCAGGTCGTCCCAGCCGACCGACGGCCGGATCCGCCGGGCCAGCCGTTCCAGCCCGGACGTGTTCTGGGCCCTGGCCCCGCGCAGCAGCTCCGGTTCGCCCACCGTGCCGCCGGCCAGCAGCGCCTGCTGCCGGGCGGCCTTCGCGGCTCGCCGCATCTGCCCGGGGGTGAGGACGAACGCCGCCACCGACGGCCCGACCCCGCCGCCGAGCACCGACCGCCACAGCTCGGCGCGGGCCGCCGCCCCGATCCGCCCGGTCTCGACGAGCAGCGGTGTACGGTCGGACCACTCGGGGTCCCAGCCCGCCTGACCGGTCAGCAGCACCGGCACCCGCAGCCCCGTCAACTCCCGCAGCACACCGAGGTGTTCGCGCAGCGCCTCGACCGGGCCCGCGACCAGCCCGGCCCCGCCCAGCGCCGCCTCCCGCCCGGCCGCCGCGACGAGCGCGGCCGCGTCCGTACGCCCGGCCAGCCGGCCCAGGTCGAGCAGGAGCGCGCCGCGCCCGGTGGCGGCCAGGGCGTCGGCGGCCAGCTCGCGCGCCGCGCCGCCGGCCGGTTCCCGCAGGTAGACCGGCGAGGAGGCATTGACCAGGGCCCGCCCGAGCCGCGCCGGCAGGTCTCCGGCGACGGCCTCGGGCAGCGGCTTGCCGTCCGCCCACCGCAGGACGTCCATGAGCGCCGGATCCGCCGCGTCGTCGCCGAGCAGGTGCCCGGCCACCCGGTCCGGCACTCGCAACGACCTCCCGAGGAACGGCCGTTCAGCCTCCTCCACGATCAGCAGCCCGCCCCGCAGCAGCGGCCCTTCCGGTGCCAGCCGGGCCCGGGCGGCGGCCGACACGGCCGGCACCCCGCACAGCCCGAGCGCCAGCCCGACGGTCGGCCGCCGCCGCGTCACGTCGTCGTTGAGGTAGCCGTAGAGCTGCTCGAACCGCCGGTCGAGGTCCGGCGCGAGCGCGATCAGCAGCAGTTCGGTGTCCAGCTCCAGCAGCCCGAAGCCCTGCTGTACGCCGTAGAGCCGCGACTCCTCCGCCTCCGCCCCGCCGTACGCGTCGGGACCCGGCAGGTCCACCGGCTCCGGCCACGGCACGCTGTCGGCGCCCGGCCCGTCGAGGATCCGCTGCACCGCCTCGTCGGACAGGTACAGCCCGCGGAACGGGTCGTCGGCCTCCGGGTCCACCGCCCGCCGGGCCGCGACCGCCCGCCGTACCCGCGCCTCGACCCGCGCCAGCCGCCCCAGCAGGTACTCCATCAGCCCCCGGCCCTCCGCCGCGCCGCCCGTGGCCGCGCCACCGCATTGGTCGGCGCCCCGGACGCGGACGGCGGCGGAGTCTTCCGGTCCGCCACCCCGACCGCCAGCCCGTCCCGCACCGGCTTCCCCGCCTTCCACACCGGGGCCGTCGCCACCGGCGCGCTGACCACCACGTCCAGCGAGGGCTTGAGTTCGCCGCCGAGCGCCGACCACACGTCCGCGAACGCCCGGTCCTCCGGCGGCGGCAGCGCGATCGACACCGGCACCGGCAGTCTGGTGGCGGCCAGCTCCGGCCCGAGCCGGTCCGACGGCAGCGCGTCGTGCCGCAGGAAGCAGGCCAGCAGCGAGGCCAGCAGCCGGTGTTCGTCCTCGGGCCGCTGCGTCCAGGCGCTGATCAGGTACGAGAGTTTGAAGTACCGCGGCGGCAGGGTCCGGTCGGTGATCCGGCCCGTCTCGTCGTAGATGTTCTGCCGGCCGCGCGAGCGGCGCCGCAGGTCCTCGCGGATGTCGTACAGGTACAGGTTGACCGTCGGTGTGTTGCGCCGGGCCGCCCAGTCCCGGGTCGGCGCGTCGAAGACCACGTCGATCTCCGCGCCCTCCCCGACCGCCTCGGCCCGGACCAGCTCCCGCAGCGCCTCGTCCACCTCGTGGATCACGTACCCCTACCTCCGCCACTGGAAGTCGGACGGCTGGAGCACCCCGGGCACCACCAGGTACGGGGCCCGCACAGGCCGGAACAGCGGGCGGCCGGCCCGTGCGTGCGAGGCGGTCAGCTCCCGGTCGCCGAGCGCGTCCTGCACCAGCACCAGCACCGGGGCCGAGAAGGTGCCGTCGGCACGCACCACCACCGGCGCGGCCGCCACGGTGACGCCCTTGCTCCACACCAGCCGTACGGTCACGCCCGGCGGGAAGGAGCTGCCGAGCGCCCGCGGCACCGAGCCGGGCGGCCCGAGCACCGGGTCGAGCACGAGCTTGGGGGCCCGCACGGTCACGGCCGCGCTCGCCGTGTTGTTCGCCGGGTTGGCATCGGAGCCGCCGGTGGTGACGGCGGCGGTGACCGTGCCGGTCCGGGCCGCGTCCGCCGCGAGCACCAGTCGTACGTAGGGCTGCCGGGCGCCCGGTCCGAGGTCGGGTACGGCGCATCCGGCGGGGGCCAGGCAGGCCGGGCGGGTCGTGGACAGCACCCGCATGCCGGCCGGCGCGGCGACCTTCAGCCGCAGCCCGGTGGCCTTGGCGGGCCCGCCGTTGCGGACGGTGACTTCGGCGGTGATCCGGCCGCCGGTGTACGCGGTCCGGGGGCCTGCGGTGACGGCGACGGCGGGGTCGGCGGGCCGGACGCCGGGCGGCGGGGGCTGCCGGTCGACGGTGAGGACGGCGGAGGCCACGTTGTTGGTGGGGTCGGCGTCGGCGTCCGCGGTGACCACGCCGACGACGGCTCCGCTGAGGGGTGCGGCGGCCGTGACCGACCGTTCGACCCGGACGGAGGCGCCGGGCGCGAGCTCGCCGAGGGTGCAGCCGGCCGGCGGGCAGGCCGGGTCGGCGGTCACGACGGTCACCCGGTCGGGCAGCAGCGGGGTGAGGACGACGCCCCTGGCGGTGGCGTCGCCGCGGTTGCGCACCGTCCACACCAGCGTGGACTGCTCGCCGGTGCGGATCCGGTCGGGGGTGGCGGTGACGGTGACGGCCGCGTCGGGCATCCGCGGGTCGACCACGGTCAGGTCCACGGCCGCGGTGTCGTTCGCGGAGTCCGGGTCGACGGTGGCGGTGGTGGCGGTGCCCTCGATGCTGCCGGTGAACGCACCGGGTGCGGTGACCCCGAGGGTGAGGGCCGCGGAGGCGCCGGGTGCCAGGGTGCCGAGCGGGCAGCCGGCGGGCGGGCAGGGCGTGCCGGTGACGACGGTCAGGCCGGGCGGCAGGGTGAGCTTGAGGACGGCTTCGGTGGCGGCCGCGGTGCCGGTGTTGCGGACGGTGAAGGTGATCTGCGAGGGCTCGTTGATGCGGACCACGGGTGGGGTGGCGGTGGCCGTGACGGCCAGGTCGGCGGCGACGACGATCACGACGAGCCGGGCCTCGTTGTCGGCGGGCGCGTGGTCGGGCAGCAGGGTCGTGGCGGTGGCGGAGACCGGCTGGTCGCCGAGGGCGGCGCCGGTCAGCGGGAGCACCCACTCGGCCTTCGTGCCGGTCTTCAGCACCCCTGCCGTGCAGACGAGTTCGCCCGGAGCGGGGTCGGGCGCGCAGCCCGCGGGCAGCGGGCTGCCCGGGGTGAGGCCGGCGGGCAGCCTGATCCGGACGGCGGTGCCGGGCGCGTCGGCGATGCCCTGGTTCCACAGGGTCACCGTGACCCGGGCGGTGGCGCCGAGCAGCAGCGGGGAGTCCTCGGTGGTGAGGGAGAGCCGCAGGTCTGCGCTGGGCTCCCAGGTGGGCTGGGACTGGTTGTTGCCGGTCTTGCCGACGAGTACGTCCTGGTTGGCGCCGGTGGGATCGAGGACCATGAGCCGGGTGACGCGCCCGCCGTCGCCGTAGGACTGGCGCACGTCGACGGCGAGCCGGCCGCCGGTGGGCGACCAGGCCGGGTTGTCGGGCCGGTCGTACCGCAGCAGTTCGGGCCAGTCGACGCGCAGCGGACAGCCCGCGGCGGGCGGTACGACGGACCGGCAGGAGGTGCCGTCGGCGGCCATGACGAGGACTTGGCGGTCGCCGTCGTAGCCGGAGCGCAGGCTGGTGAGGCGGGGCGGCCGGTAGGTGGTGGTCTGCCGGACGAAGGCGATCTCGGTGGTGTCGCCGGGCCGGTAGGCGGGCCGTACGTCGACGACCCGGCAGGGGTCGTTTGCGGCGCACTGCTTCTGGGTGAGGTCGGTCTGCACGCCGGAGGCGGCGGCGGGCGCGGTCCAGATGTGCCGGTCGCGCTCGTCCGGGACGGCGGTGGGAGTGAGGGCGGGCAGGACGCGCGGGGTCCGGCGGGCCGGTGCGGCGGAGTCGACCGATCCGGGGTCGATCGGCCCCGGGTTGCAGTAGTACCAGCGGGAGAACGCAAGGGTGCGCCCGTCAGGCGACCAGGCCGGGTCGCGGTCGTCGGTGTCGCAGGTGCCGGAGCCGCGCGGGGGCACGCCGGGCAGGGTGTGGAGCAGGGTGCCGCGGTCGGGTCCGGCGGCGATGTCGACCACGGCGATCTGGGCGTGGGGCCGTGGCCGGTCCGGGTCGGGTGCGGCCCAGCGGGCGAAGGCGAGCCGGGTGCCGTCGGGGGACCAGGCGGGCCGGCCCTGGTGTTCGCCGGGGAGCATGCCGGGGTACGTGAGCGGCACGGCGGCGGCCAGGGCGTCGGCGGCGCCGACGAGGATCCGCTCGGTGGCGGGCCGTTCGGGCTGTCCGGTGACGGAGACGAAGGCCAGGCGGCGGCCGTCGGGCGCGTACGCGGGGTCGGCGAGGTCGCTCTCCTCGCCCTGGGCGGCGCGCAGTTGGAGCCGGTCCAGGGGCACGTGCGGGCGGGAGCTCTCGATGTTGAACGACTCGGGGTCGGTGCCGGAGAGCATGATCCGCGGGGTGCCGCCGGCGGGTGTGTACCAGCCGACCTGTTCGGTGGAGAGCGGTTCGTCCTGCTCCTCGTCGAAGACGGGTTCGCCGCGGCACAGTCCGCAGGGGCGGGGCTCGGGCGGCACGAGGTAGGGCTCGAACGACAGGAACAGCAGCGTGGATCCGTCGGGCGCCCAGGCGACGCCGTGCCGGGCCCATTCGTACCGGCCGGAGGCCAGCAGGACGGGCGCGGTGCTGCCGCCGCCGGACGCGGGCACAGTGGCCAGCACCTGTTCGGTGACGGTGCCGTCGCCGGTGTCGCGGCTGACGAGGGTGACGTACGCGATGCGGTCCTTCGTACCGGGTGCGGACGGTTCCCACACGGGTTTGGCGGCGGGCGAGTTGGGCGGGGTGACGGGCTTCTCGGTGCCGCCGTCGGCGACGGTGCGGCGGAAGGCGCGGCCGCCGCGGGTGAAGACGAACTCGGTGCCGTCCGGAGACCAGTCCACCCAGTCGGCGTCCGCGACGGCGCGGCGCAGTCCGGTGCCGTCGGTACGGATCACCCACACGGCGGGGTCGCCGTCCCCGGCCTCGCCGGTTCCGGTGTCGTCGCACCGGTATCCGGAGCGCCGGTCGAGGTCGTCGCCGTCGCCGTCCTTGGCCACGAAGGCGATCCACCGGCGGTCGGGGGACAGGACGGGGTGGAGGATCCGGCGGCCCTTCTCGGCCCACACCTTGACGGCGGGTCCGTCGCCGGTCCGCCGGTAGAGGCCCTCGCCGGTGCCGTCGCGGTCGCTGACCCAGACCAGGTCGTCGCCGCGGGCCCGGGCCTGGCAGTCGTTGCCGGCCCGTCCGACGGGCAGCAGCGGGGTCACGCCGGCGCCGGGCCCGGCGAGGACCAGGCTGCGGTGCTCGCCGTCGCCGATGTACGCGATCCGGCCGGGGTCGGGCGGCGGCGGATCGCCGGGGGCGGCCGCGGCGGCCGGGACGGCCTGCACGGGTGCGGGTGCGACCGCGGGCACGGCGGCGACCAGCACCAGTGCCAGGGCCAGCCCCAGCCCGCGCCGCGCTTTCCGCCACACCCGTAGGACTTCTGCCACGGCGGCCCTCCCCTCGGGAGAACCCTTGCCCGCCCCGGAGCGCCGCAGCATCGCGGCGGGGGCAGCGGTCCGGGTGGCGCCCGGTGCCCCTAAGGGCAGCCCGGGGTGTCCCCAGTAGCGTTCACCTCCATTCCATTGCAATGAAGACGCAGCCGTGTGTTGCATTAGGCGAGAGAACCGTTGCAACGATTTCCCGCCATTCACCTGCAACGACAAGGGTTTTGCGCAACGATCACGTTGCCAGATCCTCGAATGCAACGTAGCGTTTCCAATGTCAGAAAGCAGCCGGGCCGCAGCGGTCCGGCGGCCGGTCCACCGCGGCCCGTGCCTCGCCGCGCCCCACGCAGAAGCAGGAGAGAACCATGCAGAAGTTCCCCGCCACCGCCCCGGTCTCCGCCCTCGTCGACGTCCCCGCCGGCCGCATCCGCTTCATCGCCTCCGACCGCGCCGACGCCACCGTCGAGGTCCGGCCCGCGAACGCCGGGAAGAGCGCCGACGTGGCCGCCGCCGAGGCCGTCGCCGTCGACTTCGCGGACGGCGTGCTGCGCATCGAGACCCCGGAGGCCAAGAACCGCTTCGTCGGCGACTCCGGCACGGTCGAGGTGACCGTGCAGCTGCCCGCCGGCTCCGGCGTCGAAGCGAAGGCGGCCGCAGGCGAGTTCCAGGCCGTCGGGCCGCTCGGCGACGTCACCTTCGACGGCGCCCAGGGCAGCATCACCCTCGACGAGGTCGCCGCCGCCCGCCTGACCCTGCTGGACGGCGACATCTCGGTGGTCCGCCTCGGCGGTTCCGCGGAGATCACCACCCAGCGCGGCGCCATCCGCATCGCCGAGGCCGTGCACGGTTCCGTCGTCCTGAGCACCCAGCAGGGCGAAATCTCGGTCGGCGCCGCCCGCGGGGTGTCCGCCGCACTGTTCGCCGGCACCAGCTACGGCCGGATCCACAACTCTCTCAACAACACCGAGGGCACCGCCGACCTGGCGATCCGCGCCACCACCTCGTTCGGCGACATCACCGCCCGCGGCCTGTGAAACCGCGGGCGGCACCCGCCCGGCCCGCCCGCCCGCCCGCCACGAGGACCTAGATGAACCCCTGCCGCATCGCGTACGCCACCGCGTGCGAGCGGTTGCGCAACTGGAGGCGGGTCGTGACGTCGTGGAGGATGTTCTTCACCGTCCGCTCGGAGAAGGCCAGCGTGCGGGCGATCTCCGCAGTGTCGCTGCCCTCCGCCACCAGCCGCAGCACGTCGACCTCCCGCGGCGCCAGCCCCGTGAACGCCAGCCCCCGCGGGTCCAGCACCTGCCGCTGGAGCCGCCCCACCTGATCCAGCAGCCGCCCCAGCAGGTCCGCCGGCACACTGCCCTCGCCGCGCGCCGCCGCCGCGATCACCTGCACCAGCCGCTGCGGCGTGGCCTCCGCCCGCCGGATCACGCCCACCACCCCGCACTCGACGGCCGCGACCAGCCCGGCGTCGTCGATGTCGGTCGCCACCAGCACGATCCGGCTGTCCCCGGACCGCTGGTAGCGGCGCAGCGTCTGCAGCTCCGCATCGCCCACCCGGTCCGCGGAGACGACCGCCACCAGCGGTCGCCCCTTGCCCTCGTAGTCCTCATCGTCCCCGAGCAGTTGCACCTCCGGACAGTTGCGCAGCTGCCCGGCCAGCCCGGCCTGTGAGACCGGGTCCTGGGCGGTCAGCCGCACCGGAATCCGCTCTGCTCCGCTTTCACCGTGGTAACGCATCGCGACACCCCCTGTTCGGCGGAGAGCCCCACCTCTCCGCACGTACCACGGCCAGTGAACACCCGGGCAGTCAGCAGGCACTCCACACGGACTCAACGGGCAACGCAGCATGCCCCGCCCCGTGTCCCTACGGGAGCGGCGGCCCTTCCGCCACGGTCCCTACCGTCGCTTCATGACCACTTCCGCTCATCTGGACGCCGCGCCGGTGTCGGTCCTGCCCGGCGAAGAGGCCCGGATTCCGCTCGACCTGCGCAACAGCGGCAACGTCGTCGAGCACTACACCTTCGAGGTGCTGGGCCCCGCCGCCCGCTGGACCGTGGTCGAACCCGCCACGCTGTCCGTCTATCCGGGCACGTCGGGCCAGGTCGAGCTGGTCGTCACGCCACCGCATGACACGACCGTCCCCCCTGGTGAACTGACGTACGGGGTACGGGTGCTGCCCCAGGAGGAGCCGCAGCACGCCACCGTCCCCGAGGGCACCCTCCACATCCGGCCGTACGCGGACTTCGGCGCCGAGCTGACCCCGCGGATGGGACAGGGCCGCCGGGGTGCCGCGTACCAGGTGGCGCTGGACAACCGGGGCAACTACCCGCTCACCGTTGCCCTTTCAGGCAAGGACGCGGGCGAGCTGCTGACCTTCGGCACGCCGGCCGCGGCCACGGTGGTGGAGCCCGGCCGGGCCGCGTTCGTGAAGCTGCCCGTGAAGCCGAAGCGGCTGCTGTGGCGCGGGGCCCCCGTCCCGCACGTCTTCCAGGTCACCGCCGCGCCGGCGCCCGGCCCGGACGGCGCGCCCGAGGTGGACCCGGTGCCGCTGGACGGCTCGCTGCTCCAGCGCCCGTTCGTCACCCCCGGCCTGGTCCGGGCCCTGCTCCTGCTGCTCGCACTGCTGGCGCTGCTGGCCGGGCTGTGGTTCGCGGTGCTGCGGCCGGTGGTGCGCAGTGCGGCCAAGGAGGCGGTGAAGGGGCCGGTGCAGGCGGCCGAGCAGAAGGCGGACGAGGCGAAGAAGGCCGCCGAGGAGGCGAAGAAGGCGGCCTCGGGCGGCAACGACGGCAAGAACGGCGGCAAGCCGGGCCCGAGCCCGTCGCCCGGTACGTCGGGCAAGCCGGGCGAAGGCCCGCAGCCGCAGCCGCAGGCGGCCCTGTTCTCGCACCGCCTGACGGCGGGCGCACCGGCGGGCGGCACCGAGTCCGCCACCTACCAGGTCCCCGACGACAAGGTCCTGCGGCTGACCGACCTGGTGCTGGAGAACCCCCAGGGCGACACCGGCACGGTCACCCTGTCCGTCGCCGGCAAGCCGCTGCTCGCGCCGGCCCTGGAGAACTTCCGCGAGCAGGACTTCCACTGGGCCTCGGCCATCCTGGTCGCCTCCAAGCAGGAGATCACCATCACGGTCACCTGCCGCACGGCCGGCCGCCCGCCGTCGGGCCCGGCCCCGACCAAGTGCTCCACGGCCGCGCTCTTCAGCGGCACCCTGGAGTGACGGGCCCGGCCCAGAGCCCCGCCCCGGCGCGCACGCCGAGTTCGGCCCAGACGGTCTTCCCGACCCGGCGTCCCGCAACGCCCCAGTCCCGCGCGTACGCCTGAACCAGCGTCAGGCCGTACCCGCGGGCCTCCGGCATGCGCTCCCCGCGGGCGTCCGACACCTCGACGCGGAGCGTGCGGGTGGCGGGCAGCAGCACCATCCGCAGCTCGAAGTCCCGCCCGGCGACCCGCCCGTGCGTGATGGCGTTCGCCGCCAGCTCCGCGATGACCACGGACGCCGCGTACGAGTCCTCCCCGTCGAGCGGAACCCCCCAGTCGTGCAGCTGCAACACGGCGAGATGCCGGGCCAGGCGGGCGCCGCGACGGATCGGACTGAAACGCTGCGTGAACATGCGTACGGGTGCGGCGAGGGTGGGGGCCAGTGCGTTCATGTTCCCAAGTTCCCCTGGTCACAGGGGATTCGGCAGCAACGGAACTCGTACAGATCGAGTTGTACGAGTTTCCGCTCTGGACAGGCGCAGTTACAGCCCGTGATGATTCCGCTCGGGGAGGTGACGGGCATGACGAACGTCGACCACGACGGTGAATCCGAGGTCCAGCCCAACAGCAGCCTGCTGGACTTCGGTGAGATGGCGAAGGCCTTTCGCAAGCGCGCGGGCCTGACACAGGAGCAGGCGGCGGATCGGCTTCGCTATTCCGTCCAGTACATCGGTTCGATCGAGCAGGGGCGACGGTATCCGTCGGACCGGTTCGTGGAGCGGGCCGAGGATGCGCTGGACGCTTTCGGGATCCTGCGGATGGCCGCCAAACAGCTGACACGGCAGCGGGGCATTGCGTCCTGGTTCCAGCCATGGGCAGAGCTGGAGGACATCGCGGTAGCTCTGAACACGTACGAGTGCCGGGTGGTACCTGGGCTGCTCCAGCCGGAGTCATACGCCAGGGCTTTGATTCGCAATGTGCCGCCCCCGCCGACGGCCGATCAGGTAGAGGCACGAGTCAAGATGCGACTTGAACGGCAGAAACTCCTGCACCGCGTACCGCTCACGAACTTCAGCTTCATCCTCGACCAAGTGGTGATCGAACGGCAGACGGGCGGGTCGGAGGTGACCAACCAGCTCATCGAGCACCTGCTGGAGATCTCCACGCTGACGAACGTCGAGCTCCAGATCATGCCTACCATCCAGCCTGAGCACGCAGGCACGGGCGGCCCCATCTGCCTCCTCGAAACCGAGGACAACAAGTGGGTGGGGTACAGCGAGGGGCAGAGGATGGGGCAGATGATTTCCCGGGCGAAAGACGTCAGCGCCCTCCACCAGCGTTATGCCAAACTGCGCTCACAGGCACTCAACCCGGCACAGTCCCGAGGCCTGTTGGAGCGAATGCGAGGAACGCTATGAGCAACTCGGAGTTGCGCTGGTTCAAGAGCAGCTACAGCAGCAGCGACGGCGACAACTGCATCGAGGTAGCCCTCTCCTGGCACAAGTCCACGTACAGCAGCGGCGATGGCGACGACTGCGTAGAGGTCGCCACCTGCCCCTGCGACACCGTCCACGTCCGTGACTCCAAGGTGCAGGACGGTCCACAGCTCGCCCTCACCCCCACCGCCTGGACCGCCTTCGTCGGCTACGCGACCGCGTAGCCGACGTACGGCCCGCCGGCCCGGGCGTCAGCCCGCTTCCGTGCCCACGCCCGGGTCGGCGATGCAGCTCGCCATGCCGAACTCGCCCTTCGCGGTGGCGCGCTTGGCTTCCTTGCCGTTGACGAGGATGACGCAGTCGGCCGTGCCGCCCTGCTCGCCGAGGATCACGGTGAGGGACGGGATCGAGGTGACGCCCTTCATGGTGAGCTTCTTCTCCCACGGGACGGTCTGGTCCTTGGCCGTCTTGGACGAGGTCTGGCCGCCGGAGCCCTCGAACCAGCCGATCTCGGAGACCTTGCCGGAGCCGGTGACCTTGTAGACGACCTCGAAGGTGCCGTTGACCATCTGGTCCGTCTCCTTCTCCAGCTGCTTGGTCTTCTCCTCCAGCTTCTTCGTCTCGTCCTTGATCTCCTTGACGTCCTCCTGCGCACCGCAGCCCGCCACGGAGGCGACGAGCAGCCCCGCACCCACGAGACCGGCCACTCCCCGACCAAAACGAACCGCACGCACGCCGCACACCACCACTAAAGAGAAGGTAAAGAACCCCCCATACGTACCCCATGACCGCATACCAGAGCAAAAGGATCATCAAGCGACCTACTGCGCCCGGTACACCTCGGGCCGGTGGCACGCGGCCAGGATCCAGACGATCAGGCGGCCACTCTCGACCGTGTAGAGGACGCGGTAGTCCCCGACCCGCAGGCGCCAGCGGGACGCGTGGCCTTGCAGCGCCTTGACGTCGAAGGCCGACGTGTCGCCGGAGTCGAGTGCCCGCTGGAGTTCGGTGAGCCGGTAGAGGATCCGGAGTGCGTCCGGGCGGGGGATCTTGAGCAGGTCCCGCTGTGCGTGCGCGGTGAAGCGCGTGACGAATCCCATCGCGCTCAGCCGTGGAGCTCTCGGAGAGCCGCGGCCATCTCCTCCAGGGAGACGGAGCCTTCGAGACCGTCCGCCTCCGCCTCGTCGGCCAGGCGGTTGAGCCACGCATCCTCGGCCTGCTCGGCCATGGACTCGATCACGGGCTCGCTCCCACCAGGAATGTACTGCTTGCCACAGATGTACATCCAGGACATGTCCCGATACGTGAGCGGAGCGTCAGCAGGACGTCAGCGGGGGGTCGGAGGATGAAGGCGGTTCCGGCCGCATGGGGTGGTCGGGGCCGTGGGGAACCACGTACAGGTGAGTGCGCCTCAGGCACTGTCGCCGCGACCGAGTCGGCCCCACCCCGAGCGGCTCGGGGCGGCAGGGCGCACCCGCCCGTACGTGCACGTGCGCCGGGCAGTCACCCCCGACTGCCCGGCGCTCGCGTGTGTCCCGGACCGGCCGTCAGAGCAGGTTCAGGTTCTTGAAGCCGAAGCCGATCTTGGCCGGCTTCTTGAACGGAGCGGCCGCCTTGCCGGTGCCCGAGTAGCGGTACACGTCGCCGCCCTTGGTGCGGGCCACCAGGTCCGAGACGCCGTCGGAGTCGAGGTCGCCGATGCTCAGGATGCGGTTGTAGCCGTTCCAGCCGGCGCCGACCTTCTTGCGGGCACCGAACGGGGCCTTGTAGTTGCCCGTGCCCGGGTACAGCCACAGCACGCCGGCCGAGTCGCGGGCCACGATGTCCGCACGGCCGTCACCGGTCAGGTCGCCCTGGCCGGCGATCTCGGTCATGGCACCCCAGCCGGCCCCGACCTTCACCCGCGCGGTGACCTTGCCGTCGGCGTAGGCGGTGTACAGCCACAGCACGCCCGCCTTGTCGACGGCGAGCAGGTCCGCCGCCTTGCCGCCGGCCAGGTCGCCGGGCGAGATCACCTTGCGGTAGATCTGCCAGCCCTTGCCGATCTCCTTGGCGCCGCCGCCGGCACGCGAGGAGTAGATCATGCGGCCGTCCTTGGCACGGTTCCAGGTGCCGTCGGAGATGCCGTCCTTGTCGTGGTCGGCCTGGGCCACGGAGACGGCCCAGCTGTAGTCGATCGCGGTGTCGCGGCGCGGCTGGAAGCCGCCCTTGCCGTCCGGGTCGAAGAAGGTCAGCCACATGCCGTCGGTGGCCCACATCGTGAAGGTCGGCGCGGTCACGTCACCCGGCGCCGGGGCGGCGAAGGACGCGCGCGGCGCGTCGGCGCGGACGGCCGCGGCAGCGGCGTCCGC
Source organism: Streptomyces bambusae (assembly GCF_020532645.1). Lineage (GTDB taxonomy): Bacteria > Actinomycetota > Actinomycetes > Streptomycetales > Streptomycetaceae > Streptomyces > Streptomyces bambusae. The sequence goes on along the minus strand of NZ_JAJAUZ010000047.1, from coordinate 6,793 downwards.
CGGGTTCCCGGCCGCGGTGGCCGTACCGGCCGTGGCGGCCAGCGCGACGGCGGCGGCAGTGGTGACGAGCACGCGCTTGGCGGCGCGCCCGCGCAGGACGAAGGTCATGGAAAAGCCCCCCTGATACATGCGGAAAAACGGGTGCGGTTGGTCAGAAGCACACCGATAACGTGCCGGAATCCTCGCACAGGGGTACGACACGACCCCACGGACCCCCTTCACGCCCGCAACCACGGCCGGCTCAGCCGACCGCCCCCCGCACCCAGAACCGCACCAGCGCCCCCTCCTGGTACGCCGACGGATCCACGCTCAGCTCACCGGCGAACGGCCGGTCCAGTACGAGTACCAGCAGCAGGCTGAAGCCGATCAGCGCGGCCACCGAGGCCACGAACAGCAGTTGCATCCGCAGGCTGCGCAATCCGTACAGGAAGGTCAGCGGGATGATCACCAGCGCGCCGCCGAAGACGAGCACCTGCAGCAGCGTCGGCAGCTCGGTCGTCGCGAGGTCGATCCGCTCGCGCCGCTGCCCGGCCGCGTCGTTCAGGCTCGCGGCGGCCTGGTCGTAGAACGTCTGGGTGCGCCCGTCGGTGGGTTCGTACGCCTGGAGCGCCCGGTACATGCCCTCGACGTGCTGCGCGGTGGCCTCGTGGCTGGGCTCGCCCTCGCGCATCATCGGCCATTGGATCTCGACGACGGCGTGCACGTACGCCCCGACCGCCGCCTGTACCCGGTCCCGGTCGGCCGGCGGGAAGACGTCGGAGCTGCGGACGACGAGCGCCAGGTCGGTGGCCTCCTTGGAGACCACCGCCTGGGTGTGGTCGAGCTGGGTCCACAGGGTGACGACGACGAACGCGAGGATGATCCCGTAGATCGCGCCGAACATGCCGAGCACGACGCCGACCATCTCGTTGTGCTCGCCCTCGGCCAGCTGCGGGTGCGCCCTGCGGGCGGCCAGGCTGCCGGCCACCGCCGTCACCACGATCGCGCCCACGAGCAGCACGGACAGCGCGAACGTACCGAGGTGGTTCAGCAGCCAGAGCGACACCTGCGTACCCCTGCGCCCCCGCGCGTGCGGATCGTTGCGTCAGCCGGCCAGGTGCAGTGACTCGGCGACGGCGCCCAGCGGGCCGGCGACCGCCGGGAACGCGCCCTCGGCGGCGGTGCCGATGCTCTCGTCGGCGGCGACGAAGGCGGTCTGGGCCTCCGCGAGGGTCTGGTTCGGGTCGTCGGTCAGCTCCATGATCTGGCTGACGGCGTCGGCGCCGGGCACGGACTCCTCGGTGGTGCCGGCGGCGTGCGCGGCGGGGGCGAGGGCCAGGGCGGCACCGGCCAGGCCGAGGGCGGCCAGGGTGCGCTTCATGTGGGTCATCGGCTTCATGCCGGACTCAACGACCCGGATCGCCGCAGGTCACCCCCGGTCAACACCGGCGCGGCAACCCCCGTGCGCACACCTGCCCGAACGCACCGATGCCCGCCGCCGTCCGGAGGAACGGACGGGGCGGGCATCGTGCAGCTCAGCAGGACGGGCGGGCCGGGCCCGGTTCAGGTCCGGGTCAGTCGGCCACCACCAGCGACGGGGTCTCCTTGGTGAGCACCTCGCCGCGGAAGAACGCGGGGCTGCGGCGCTCGGTGACGATCATGATGACCACGCCCAGGAGCAGCAGGCCGACGCCGATGACGAAGACGGAGCCGACGCCGAGGACGGTGGAGCCGGATCCGTAGGCCGGGTCCCACATGTCGAAGAGGGTCTTGGCGAAGACGGCCGCCAGCAGGATGCCGCCGAGGACCGGGAAGACGCCCTTGAAGAGCAGGTCGCGGCCGGAGCGGGTGAGCTCCTTGCGGAAGTACCAGGCGCAGGCGAAGGCCGTCAGCGAGTAGTAGAAGCAGATCATCAGGCCGAGCGCGAAGATCGTGTCCGTGAGGACGTTCTCGCTGACCAGGGTCATGACCGTGTAGAACGCGCCGGTCGCGACGCCCGCCATGACGGTGGCGCGGCCGGGGGTCTTGAACTTCGGGTGGACCTTGGCGTACGCGGGCGGCAGCGCCTCGTACGTGGACATCGCGAGGACCGTGCGGGCCACCGGGATGAAGGTGGTCTGGAGCGAGGCGGCGGCGGAGGCCAGCACCGCGACGAAGAGCGCGATGCCCAGCAGCGGTCCCATGACCGGGCCGGCGAGCGCGGCGAAGACGTTGTCGGAGGTCTCCGGGTTGGCGAGGCCGAGGCCCTTGTCGCCGGAGCCGACGGCCATCTGGGCGGCGACGCCGGTGGCCAGGTAGGAGCCGACCAGGACGACCATGGCGATCAGCGAGGCGCGGCCCGGGGTCTTGGCGGAGCCGGTGGTCTCCTCGTTGGTGGCGAGACAGGCGTCCCAGCCCCAGTACATGAAGATCGAGAGGGAGAGGCCGGCGGTGAAGGCCGCCATCGACTCGACGGCGAACGGGTTCATCCACTGCCAGGAGAAGTCGAGCCCGGTGTCGAAGCTGCCGGCGGACGCCTTCTGGAAGGCCATGGCCACGAAGACGGCGAGCACGACGAGCTGGAGGCCTACCAGGGCGTACTGGACGCCCTTGGTGGCGGTCATGCCGCGGTAGCTGATGGCGGTGGCGACAGCGATCAGGGTGAGGCAGGTCGCGATGTGGACGAACTTGTTGTCGTCGAGGGCCGCGACCGAGGGGCTGCCGGTGATCTCACCGGCGAGCAGCCAGAAGTACGAGGTCGCCACGCCCGCCAGGTTCGACAGCACGATGATCGTGGCGATCACCAGGCCCCAGCCGCACATCCAGCCGATCCGGGGGCCGAAGGCCTTGACCGTCCAGGTGAAGGAGGTGCCGCAGTCCGGCATGGCCTTGTTGAGCTCGCGGTAGGCGAAGGCCACCAGGAGCATCGGGAGGAAGCCCGCGAGGAACACGGCGGGCATCTGGAGACCGACCTCTCCCGCGGTGGAGCCGAGGGTCGAGGTGAGGCAGTACACGGGGGCGACGGTCGAGATGCCGATGACGGCACTGCCGAGCAGACCGACGGAACCCTTGCCGAGTCCCTTGCCGCGGATGTCGCCGCCCTCGGCGACGCCGCTTACCGTGTCTCCGGCCTGGGGCCGCACGTCCAGCTGAGTCATGGAAGAGGACGTTAGATGCTGCGCATTCAGCATCCGGAGGCTTGAAGTCCGGATAACGGACAGCCAAATCCCCTTCGAATCCTGAGGCCCGAGACTTCACGAACCTGCAATGAAAGGTTCGCGGGCCCGCCGATCATCGTTTCGGTGAGCCTGGACCTCCGCTTCCGGATAACGGAAACCGCACGAGTGCCCGTTTTGCCCGGTTCAAAACTTTCCCGCGGAACTTTTCGAAGGCCACCGGGGAGCCGCCCGGCCCTTGTCCCGCACGGGTCCGGCGGGTTCGGGCGGCCCCGCCGGACCCGGCCGGAATCAGCCCGGCCAGACGATCGACTGGATTTCGCTGTACGCGTGCAGCGCGTACGAGCCGACGTCGCGGCCGACCCCGCTCCGCTTGAAGCCGCCGAACGGCGCCTCCATGTTCCGGCCGATGGTGTTCACGCCCACCCCGCCGGCCCGCAGCCGCCGCGCGACCCGGAACGCCCGGGCCACGTCCCCCGACCAGACGTAGCTCAGCAGCCCGTACTCGCTGTCGTTGGCGAGCCGTACCGCCTCCTCCTCGTCGTCGAACGGCACCACCGCCACCACCGGGCCGAAGATCTCCTCCCGGACCGCGCGCATGTCGTTGGTGCAGTCCGCGAGCAGGGTGGGGGCCACGTAGAAGCCGCGGCCGTCGCCGACCACCGGGCGGTCGCCGCCCGCCACCACCCGCGCGCCCTCCTTGCGGCCGAGTTCCACGTACGACTCGACGCGGTCGCGGTGCGCGGCGGAGATCACCGGGCCGACCACCGTGCCCTGCTCGCGCGGGTCGCCGACCTTCATGAAGCCGAGGTAGCCGGTGAGCTTGGCGAGCAGCTGCTCGTAGATCCCGCGCTGGGCGAGCACCCGGGTGGGGGCGGTGCAGATCTGGCCGCTGTAGAAGGAGAACGTGGTGCCGATGCCCATCATCGCCGCGTCCAGGTCGGCGTCGTCGAAGACGACCGCGGCGCCCTTGCCGCCCAGCTCCATCAGCTGCCGCTTCATCGAGCGGCCGCACACCTCGGCGATGGCCTGGCCGACGGCCGTGGAGCCGGTGAAGCTGACCATGTCCACGTCCGGGGAGTCCACCGCGGCCTCGCCGACGGCCGGGTCCCGGCCGGACACCACGTTCACCACCCCGGGCGGCGCCCCGGCCTCGTGCAGCGCCTGCGCCATCCGGTACACCGACAGCGGGTCCTGCGGGGCCGGCTTCACCACCACCGTGTTGCCCATGGCGAGGGCCGGGGCGACCTTGCCCGCCGGATTCGCCCACGGGTTGTTGTACGAGGTGATGCAGGTGACCACACCGACCGGCTGGCGCACCTCCAGCGCGCCGAGCACGCTCGCCTTCCCCATCGGGCCGGCCTCGGTGACCTGCGGGGGCAGCCCGCGTTCGACCGGCTCCAGGGCACCCTTCGCGTACCGCCGGAACCGGCTCACGCCCACCCCGACCTGCATGCCGCGGGCGATCCCGGCCGGGGCGCCGGTCTCGGCGCGGGCCAGCTCCGCCCAGGGCTCGTAGTGCCGCTGGATGATGTCGGCGGCCCGGTCCAGGATCGCGGCGCGCTCCTCGGGGCGGGTCCGCGACCAGCTGTCGAAGGCCTCGCGGGCGGCCGCGGCAGCCGCGTGCACCTGGGCGCGCGAGGCCTCGGGGGCCAGCCCGACCACGGATTCGTCGGCCGGGTCCACCACCTCGTAGTGGCCGTGGTCGGGGGCGGTCCAGGCGCCGCCGATGTACAGGTCCTGGGGTGCGGTGCGGTCGTAGCCGGTCATCGGGTGCTCACCGTCTTCGTGTCGCGGCCCGAGCGCAGCACCCGGCCGGGCACGGCGCCGGTGACCTGGTCGTCGCGGATCGTCTCGACGCCGTTGACGCGTACGGACACGATGCCGACGGCCCGGGAGTCGAGGCGGGGGCTGTCGCCGGGCAGGTCGTGGACCAGGGTGGCCGGTCCGGCCTCGATCCGCTCGGGGTCGAACAGCACCAGGTCGGCGTGCCAGCCCTCGGCGATCCGGCCGCGGTCGCGCAGGCCGAACAGGCGGGCCGGGTCGTCGGTCAGCATCTTCACCGCCTGCTCCAGCGGCACCAGGCGGCGGCCGCGCAGGCAGTCGCCGAGGAACCGCGTCGTGTACGGCGCCCCGCACATCCGGTCCAGGTGCGCGCCGGCGTCGGAGCCGCCGAGCATGACGTCCTCGTGCTGCCAGGTCCGGGCGCGCAGGGCCCAGCTGTCCGGGTCGTTGTCGGTGGGCATCGGCCACAGGACGGTGCGCAGGTCGTCGTTGGCGCAGATCTCCACCAGGCACTGGAACGGGTCCTGGCCGCGCTCGGCCGCGATGTCCCGGACGACGCGGCCGGACAGGCCCTCGTTCTCCTTGCTGTACGTGTCGCCGATGACGTAGCGGGCGAAGTCGGCGAGCCGCCGGAAGACGCCGGCCTCCTTGCTGTCGGCGCGGCGCAGCAGCTCGGCGCGGACGCCGGGGTCGCGCAGCCGGGCGATGCGCTCGGGCACGGGCAGGGCCAGGACCTCGCCCCAGCCGGGGATGAGGTTGAGGGCGCAGAACGTGCCGAGGGACATGTTCATGGGGGTGAGGATCGGCATGGTGAGGGCGACGATCCGGCCGCCGGCCTTGCGGGCGCGTTCGCTGGGGACGAGCTGGCGGGGCACGCGGTCGGGGACGGCGGCATCGATGGTGAGGACGTTCCAGTTCAGGGGCCGGCCGGCGGCGGCGGACATCTCCACGAACAGGTCGATCTCGTCGTCCGAGAACCGGTCCAGGCAGCCGGCGACGATCGCCTCCAGCTGGGTGCCCTCGTGTTCGCCGACGGCACGGGAGAGGGCGAGGAGTTCGTCGGGGGCGGCGTGCCGGGAGGCGACGGGGGCACCGGCGCCGTCGGAGTGGGTCGAGGACTGGGTGGTGGACAGGCCCCAGGCGCCGGCGGCCATGGCGTCGTGGAGCAGGCCGACCATCTCGGCGAGCTGGTCGGGGGTGGGACGGCCGCCGGTGGCGTCCTCGCCCATGACGTGGCGGCGGAGGGCGCAGTGGCCGACCATGAAGCCGGCGTTCACGGCGATCCGCCCTTCCAGGGCGTCGAGGTACTCGGCGAAGGTGTGCCAGGTCCAGTCCACGCCGTCTTCGAGCGCCTTGAGGGCCATGCCCTCGACCTTGCTCATCATGCGGCGGGTGTAGTCGGCGTCTTCGGGGCGGGCGGGGTTGAGGGGGGCGAGGGTGAAGCCGCAGTTGCCGCCGGCGATGGTGGTGACGCCGTGGTTCATGGACGGGGTGGCGTACGGGTCCCAGAACAGCTGGGCGTCGTAGTGGGTGTGGGGGTCCACGAAGCCGGGGCAGAGGACGAGGCCCTGCGCGTCCTCGCTGCTCCGGGTCTCCTCGCTCACCCGCTGTGGGTGCCGCGTGATCACGGCGATCCGGCCGGCCCGGATCCCCACGTCCGCCGCGTACCCCGGGCTTCCCGTCCCGTCCACGACGGTGGCCCCCCGGATCACGTGGTCGAGCATCGCGTCCCCTCCTCGTCTCGTTCTTGGGGCGGAGCCCCGAAATCCAGCCCCTCCGGCGCTTGAGGAGCGGGGTTTGGGGCGGAGCCCCGAAATCCAGCCCCTCCGGCGCTTGAGGAGCGGGGTTTGGGGCGGAGCCCCAACAACTGCAAC